>JBFFKK010000006.1:0-69125 GCA_041555445.1 Sulfurimonadaceae bacterium | reverse complement strand
GGCTTTGCGGTAGAGCAGGTAGAAGACGCCGCCGAAAAAGGCCCACCAGCTCCAGACCCATGACATCTTGTCCACGCCGTTGACGCTGTAGCGGCTAAAGGCCATCTTGTACCATGCCGTGACCTCGGGTTTGTTGACAAAAGCCTCGATCATTTTGTTGTCGTAATCGTTCATACTTCTTCCTGTGAATAAATATGAAAAACTATATCGTACCAATCATTAAAACAGATGCGTACAACATTAAATGGTCGAGTTTCATTTGCGGTAAAATATACAGAAATATTTTAGTTGGTCAGGTTTTCATGAATGTAACAGAAGAAGAGTTCAGCACTATTAAGAACTTGGTCGGCGAGACCATTACAAAAGAGAACCTTCGCTTTGTCGACTCTTTTGTTCATGAGACACTCTCTATGTTTATGCCCGTAGGCGGGAACTGCGGTTATGCCGTGTCGCCGGACCATAGACACCCCTCGTACATGTTTGTGCTCTCTTATGACAACGAGACAACCGTGTTTGTAGGCAAGAATAAACTCGAACCCTACCCAAACAGCATCTTCTGCCTCTCCCCCGAGATAGAGCACCATGAGGTCCAAAACTATCTGCCGCCGAAGTACTGCGCCATATTTATTGAAAAAGAGATGTTTGAGGAAAACCTGAACGCTTATACGCAAGAAGAGCTCTCATTGGAAGGCGTCATTGTCGACATGAAAAGTACAAAACTCAACATGTTGGTCAAAGAGTTTATGTACGAGTCTCAAAACAGACATGCATCTAAGAAGATTGTCTTAGACAACTTGGCCTCTCTTGTCACCCATGAGATTATACGGACAATTTTAGCGTATGATGCGCCTCCAACTCATGTGTCTGACAATCAGGCTATTAATGAGGTCATAAGGCACATGAACACAAATTATGAGCAACATATAACCTTGGAAGAACTGGCCGCACTGTCAAACCTCTCTAAAAGCCACTTTACGAAAGTGTTTTCCGAGAGTATGAAACTCACACCGATGGAGTACCTCAAAACCATACGACTGCAAAACGCAAAGAAGATGCTGCTCTCCAACCGTCTTTCTGTGACACAGGTCTCACAGCAGTGCGGTTTTAACTCCAGCTCCTACTTTACTAAGAGTTTCAAAGAGGCGTTCAATGAAACGCCAAAAGAGTTTGCACAAAGAGCAAAATAAGCCGATTCTTATAGTTTTCCGCACGTTAGTGATAGTTTTAATCCCCCGTTTTCATTACTATGGTAAAAAAATTAAGGAACGACTATGGACTATAAAGATGTTTTGGAATTTGTAACGCAAAACCCGGTGTGTACCATCGCCACATGCAGAGAGAACGAACCGCACGTAAGGGCATTCTTGACCAACATTATCGATGACCGGTTTTACTTTACCACGTCATCGCACAAGAATGTAGGTGCCGAAATACTGCAAAACCAGAAGAGCGAGTTATGCTACCTTGCGCCGGACTTTTCAAAGATGTTACGGATCAACACGACCCTGGATATCGTGGATGACAAGAAGATCAAACAGCACCTCATAGAGACGAGAGAATACCTGAAAGGCTTTTCGGCAGATGACGAAAGCTTCATACTGTTCAGACTTTCAAACGCAAAGGCCACGTTCTGGAGTTTGGAGAACAACATGAGAGAAGATACGTTGGAACGGATCGTATTTTAGCAGCGTAATGATTGATTGTCTGAAGTAGAGTTCAGGTGACTGACCGCCATCAAAATGGCGATACGTATAGGCAGAGGCGTGCGTACCCTACAAGGAGAAAAAAAGGGTTATGCGCTGCGCTGCAGGTTGACGTACCAGTCGTCGCTGCGGTAGCTCTTTTCGCGCTTGAGCGTCAGCTGGAAGGCGTGGTCATAACAGGTGACCTCGTCGATGAGCTCTTGGGGGACCTCAAGCTCTTCGAGGCAGTAGAGCTCGATGTCGCTTTCGCTATCGATGTCGGGCCAATCCCAACCGTTGTCTAAAGAGCGGATCACAAAAACATTATCTTTCATAAACAGATGTCCTTTTATCTGCAAGGATGCAGATTGCTTATTTAAAATATATATTTGGGAAATGATATCAAAAGTAGGGCATATAAAAGGCAGTGTTATGACTAAAAAATAGGCAAAAGGCGTTTGTCACTGTGACAGCCACGCCTCTGCTTCACTCTTCTGGTCCCGTTTGAAGGCCTTGATCTCCAAGCCCGGGATGACGGCCCCTTCAAACTCACTGGCCATCTTCAGCCATGTTTTGTCGGTCAGGACGGCAGCTTTTTTGAACTGTTTCATAAAGCCCATCATCGCAGGAAAACGTGAGAACTCAAGGATGATCGCGTCAAAGGTGGGCAGCTTGTACTCGACGATGTCATAGAACATCCGGCCGTTTTCAATACCTTCGGACTTCTCGAGCAGCTCGTCCAGGGCTTGTTGCATGTGGGCGGTATCCAGTTTTCCGCTCATCTCGATATCAAGACGGTTTGCACCGACACGGGTGATTGTAAACATGGTGAACTCCTTGGCGTCTGCTTTACCTATCATATAGCGATTCGCCTGAAAAAGTGTCGACAGCTGAACCGAAAGGGAAACTTGCTTAGAAAGCAGAACGAGTGTAGACTCTTAACGACAGCCTCCACTTTCATAGACTATAATTGCATGACATAATGACAATAAGGCAATACCTGTGCTGACATCCTCTAACAAGACACAAAAATTTATTTTAAAACTTTTTCCCGAGATCATGATCAAAGGCGCTTCGGCCAAACGGCAGATGGTGGGGCAGCTCTACGGCAACCTTGTCGAGATCCTGGGACGGATCGATCCTGAGATCGCGATCCGAAAGTTCGGCGACAAGATCGAAGTGGTAGCGCCTCTCAGCGTCGTGCCCGAAGTCAGAGTTGCCGTGGTCAACACCTCGGGCATCGAGCAGGTGCTCGAAGCGCTGCAGTTCGACGGCATGGATACCCTGGAGAAGATCAAGGCGAAAGTGGGCGAACTGATGGCAGAGAAGGTTGCGGGCAAGACCATCGTCGTGCGGGTCAAACGCAGCGGGACCCACAGTTTTACGTCAACCGAGATCGAGCGGACGGTCGGCGGGTACCTGCTGGCCCATACCGAAGCCAAGGGGGTGGACCTGAGAACGCCGGACGTCACGGTCCGTCTCGAACTCATCGAGTCGCAGCTCAACGTCATCACGACCGCCTACAAAGGGCTGAGCGGTTTCCCGCTCGGTACGCAGGGCGACATCCTCTCTTTGATGTCGGGCGGTTTCGACTCGACCGTCGCTTCGTACCTGACCATGAAACGGGGGATCAAAACGCACTTTGTCTTTTTCAACCTCGGTGGCATGGCCCATGAGATCGGGGTGAAACAGGTCGCCCTCTACCTCTGGTCGAAGTACGGCTCGTCGCACCGGGTCAAGTTCGTTACGGTCAATTTCGAGAGCGTGGTCGAAGAGATCTTCCGCTCGACGGCGCCGACCTACATGGGGGTGACGCTCAAACGCCTGATGCTGATGGCGGCCGAAAGGGTCGCCGACACCCTTGAGATCGATGCCCTTCTGACCGGCGAGAGCGTTGCCCAGGTCTCCAGCCAGACCCTGCGCAACCTCGCGCTCATCGATCAGGTGACGAACAAACTGATCCTGCGCCCGCTCTCAACGGTCAACAAACCGGAGATCATCAAGATCGCCAGCGAGATCGGCACGAAACAGTTCGCTGAGAGCATGCCGGAGTATTGCGGTGTCATCTCTCAGAACCCGATTATCCACGGTTCGTTTAAACGGATGGAGAAAGAGGCGAAAAAGTTCAATTACGAAGTGCTGGACAAGGCGGTCGAGGCGGCACAGTACATCTACGTCGATGAGATCGTCGCCGACATCAACAAACTGGCTGCGGTCGAAGTGGTCCATGAGCTCGACCCGGAGAAAAATGTGGTCATCGACATCCGCGGAGAAGAGGAGTGCATCGAGACGGCCTGCGAATGCATCAAGATCCCGTTCCACCAGCTCAAGACCGAGTTCGAGAAACTGCCGAAAGACAAAGAGTACCTGCTTTACTGTGACAAAGGTATTATGAGCCAGCTCCACGCCCAATACTTGCGCGACGACAAAAAGTGCGAGAACATCAAGGTCTACCGACCGGAGTAATACCGATAAAACTTGTTTGATGGCGAATGCCGTAAAGAAGTTTGGTAAACTCTTTTTAACGTTAGTACAGGTTCAGAGTTTCTGAACCGCAACGAAGGGGCTATCTGCTCTTTTTCGGCACGCTTTTTTTGACGACGTTCTTCGTGCTCTTTTTCAGCGGTTTGGCTTTTTTCTTGACGGGTTTCGCCACTTTTTTTGTTGTCGGTTTCAGTGTTTTCTTCTTCGGAACACTTTTTTTGGTGAGTGCTTTGACGCTCTTGTCAACAGACATTGGCTGTTTGGCCAGCTGCTCCGATGCTTTTTCGATGTTGAGCAGGATCGTCTTGGCCTCGTCTAGCGCTTTTTGTGCTCTTTCGATCACCTTCAGGAGGTTCTTGTCGACATTGAGACGGAATTTACCGTTCTCTTTGACCGCGGCAAGGGACTCCTCTTTGATCATCCGGTAGACTGTCTTCTCATTTTTACCGATCAGTTTGGCATACTCTTTGACACTCATCTGTTTCATCTTCATTCCTTTTGACGTTTTATCAGGCAGTGCGAAGCAGGTTGACATACCAGTCGTCACGGTGGTAGCTGCGTTGCCGCTTCAGTGTTAACTCAAAGGCATTGTCAAAACATTTGACTTCATCGATGTGCTCTTCGGGGACCTCGAGCTCTTCAAGACAGTACTGTTCAATGTCGTTTTCACTGTACATATCCGGCCAATCCCAACCGCTGTCCAAAGAGCGGATCAAAAAAACGTTCTCTTTCATAAGACTTCCGTTGTAAAGTTAAGATAGATGGATTGTAGTGAAGCCGGGTATCGGCTGGATTACGGCAGGGTCTCAGTATGGAAACAGAGAGTTGCCGTTTTCACGCATAGGCATGCAGCAACAGTGGGGTCAGTGCACCGATGACCGAATGGGCAACAGTCTGTCTGCCCGAAGGCGTTTTGTTATGCGGATGCCTCTTTATTCCCGTTGTCAAGATCAGCCGCTTTATCTTCATCGGGGTGCGGGGGTACCGTCTGCAGACGCAGCACATTGCGCAGCGCCTTGGTAAAACTTTTGCTCAGATGCAGATCGTTGACGGCGACAGTAGTCATCTCGGAGGGGATGGCATGATTGTTGACAATGTCACGGATCAGCACCATGCTGTTTTTGTTGGAGGCATTGATCTGCCTGTAGATATCTTCCATCGCCTCGGTTGACTCGATGCCGTTGGAGACATCTTCAAAGACCTTGACACTGTTGAGAATCTGATAGCGAAGGTTGCGCAAAAATGCCCTCTCTTCGATGCTCTCGGCATTGTAGAGCCGTTCGATGTCGTGAAGCATCTCTTTGATGCTCTTGGCGGCGGTGGCAAGGTTGGCGGTTTTTTGGGCGAAGGTATCGATGCGCTTTGCGAGTTCGGGTTGCGTAGCTGTAAGTGAAAGTGCGGCGATATAGCGGAATATCTTTCCCTCCAGGTGCCGGATATGGTCATAGAGCTTGTCGTAAGAGAGCTCCATATTCTCAGGATAGCGGTCGAGAAGCTTTTTGACGGAAGCCCCTTTTTCGAGTGCTTTCGGAGGGGGAACATTGATCGCCAGCAAGGCGAACTCTTCTATTTTATGGCCGAGATGGCGCACCTCGCTCTGCAGGGCATCGAGTGCGACATCGGGAATATCGACAGGGACCTTGTAGAGATACTTGGTGACATGGACCGGCTCTTTTTTGAAGAAACGGTGCAGCCATTGTGCCAATATGGCAATAAACGGAAACCACATCAGCACACCGACAACATTGAAAATAGTATGGAAGAGGGCGATCTGGATGACGGTGTCGGCTGCCGGCATGATGTGCACTGCGAGCCAGACAAGCGGCTGCAGGGCCAGCAGTGCGACGACAGCGGTGGAGAGGTTGAAAAAGAGATGCGCCAGCGCCGTCCGTTTTTTATCGGAGGTGCCGCCGAACGAGCCGAGAATGACGGTGACGGTCGTCCCGACATTGGCACCGACAACAAATGCGGCGGCCGCTTCGATACCGATGAGCTGTACAAAGAGGGCGCTCTGGACAATGGCGATCGCAGCGGAGCTGGACTGGATAAGCGCGGTGATACCGAAACCCATCAGCGCATACCAGTAGAGGTTGTTGGGACTGTAGTCGGTGATATCAAAGCTTTCCGAAAAGGTCGAAAAGCTCTCTTTCATCCCCTCAAGACCGAGAAAGATCAGTCCGAAACCGACCAGCCCTCCGAAATGGCTTTTCCAGCGGCTTCCTTCGTCGACCATGATACTGCCCAGACCGCCGATACCGATAAAGACATAGGCGATAAGCTTGATATCCATCTTGAAACCGACCAGACCGACGACCCAGGCTGTGACCGTTGTGCCGATATTGGAGCCAAATAGCATCGCGATGGCGCTTTCAAGGTTGATAAGCTGCGCCCCGATAAGCGAGAGTGCCATGAGCGAGACGATCGAGGAGCTCTGGAAGAGGGCCGTGGCAGAGAGACCTGTCAGAAGGCTCTTATATGTCGTGTTGGTGGTTTTCTGGACCCACCCCTTAAAGGCGCGTCCGGCGGATGCTTTGATCTGCACTTCCAGATAGAGCATACCGAAGAGAAACAGCCCAAGCCCGGCAAACGCCTGTATCCAGATCGAGAGATAGGCCATCTTACAGGCCTCTCAACAAAGGGATGTGAAAAAGTGCAAGATGCGGATAATTGATCTTCATGTATAAATTGTAGCAAAAATATAACGGTATTGAGCTGGTGTCGGCTTGAGGGATGAGACGCAGTGTAAAGATCAGGATTAACTAAAAGGCAATGTGAAGAGGAACGTACAGAAGAGTGAGAATATTTCTGTACGGTACGTTTTAGCGTTTTAGATCGTAGGCGATACGGTCACGTTTGTCAAGCAGGACAAAACGGTGGTTTGAAAGTCTGTCAACCTTGTAGATACGGTGAATATCGGTTTCACGTGTGTGAACGTTGCGCTGTACCTTTTTGATACTCAGCATAAAGATGTTCTCTTCGCTTTTCCATGTGCCTGAAATCGTCAGGGTGCCGTCATCTTCGACTTGCTCCAGAACGAAGTTCCTGTCCTTCCCGACAGTAAGCGTGATCACCTTCGCACTGCTGACCTGTTTCCAGGTACCGACCAGTTCTTTGTCAGAGATGCTCAACGGTGCAGCTTCGGCAGTGACTGTATCTTCTGCAGCCTCTTCGGCAGCAACTTCGGCTGCCGGAGCGACTACAGCTGCCGGAACAGCAACAGCTTTAGGTTTTGGTGCAGCTGCTTTTTTGGCTGCAGCCTGTTCTTGGGCAGCAGCTTTTTTCTTCACTTCGGCGGCAGCAGCGGCCTCTTTTCTCTTCTTCTCTTCAGCGGCTTTTTTGGCGGCAGCAGCTTCTTTACGTTTTTTCTCAGCTGCTTTTGCTTGACGGGCTTTGTCTTCTTTTGCTTTTTTAGCGGCAGCGGCCTCTTTTTTCTTTTTCTCTTCAGCAGCTTTTTGCGCAGCAGCGGCATCCTGCTTCTTTTTCTCTTCAGCGGCTTTTTTGGCGGCGACAGCAGCTGCCGCAGCTTTTGCTTCGGCACTCTTCTTTGCTGTTGCCTCTTGGCGTTTTTTCTCTTCAGCAGCTTTTTGAGCAGCAACGGCATCCTGCTTCTTTTTCTCTTCAGCGGCAACGGCCGCCGCCGCTGCAGCAGCGTCAGCTTTTTTATCCGCTTCGATCTTGGCCGCTTTATCGGCTTTGGCCTGCTCCTCAGCCGCTTTTTTCGCGGCAGCGTCAGCTTCGACTTTCGCTTCAGCCTGGATCTCACGCTGGCGTTCCGCGTCCAGATACTCATAGATCTTCATTTGCAGTATGTCATCACGGTCAATACTTTCATGACCACCGTCTGCAAGGGCTCTTACCGTTGCCGTGTCATGTTTCTTCATTGCTTTCAGGAGAGCACCTTTAAGTTTGGCATCATCTTCCGCTGAAGCAGAGAGCTGAGTAAAGATCAGAGCATTAAAAAGTAGAATAAGTAAAGAGATACGCAAAGTTGAACTCACTTTTTACACTGAATTGATCGAAACACATATTCGTCAGACAGCATTGAAATAAATTTTGTACCGCATTGATTAGGGTATGCAGGGTACAGTTGTAATCATACTATAGTAACATAAATTTTTAATTATATTTAATCCGGTATTACAAAATTCTATACTTGAATATCCGCGTGTCTCTTTTCTAGGCAGATTTCTGCGTTTTTGTGCGTATTGCAGTCTGTTGTTTCAGTATAGACGATCCTGTTTTTTAGTTAGAAAATTGGTGACTCGAAGAGGTCAAAGCGCTCACAACAGCAGGGGTTTACTCGCTTCTGCCCATATTCGGAGATGTCCCAAAGCACTTTTAAAGCAATTCTTAAGTATAATCCAAAAATTTTAAATTACGAGGTATCTGATGGGTTCTAAACGTGTCTTAGTGAAGTTCTCCGGTGAAGCTTTAGCGGGTGAGAATGGTCATGGTATTGATACTCAGATCTTAAAATACATCGCAAATGAGATCAAAACGTTGGTCGACAACGGTATCGAAGTCGGTATCGTCATCGGCGGCGGTAATATCATTCGCGGTGTGACGGCGGCACAAGACGGCATTATCCGCCGTACAGCCGGTGACTACATGGGCATGCTTGCAACCGTGATCAATGCGGTTGCGATGCAAGAAGCGTGTGAACATGCCGGCATGAAAGTCCGTGTCCAGACGGCGATCAAGATGGAGCAGATCGCTGAAGCGTATATCCAGCGTCGTGCTGTTCGTCACCTGGAAAAAAACCGTGTTGTGATCTTTGCAGCCGGTACGGGTAACCCATTCTTCACGACGGACACTGCGGCGACACTTCGTGCCGTTGAGATCGGGGCAGAGATGATCATTAAAGCGACCAAGGTCGACGGTGTATACGACAAGGATCCAAACAAGTACGACGATGCCGTCAAACTTGATACGATCTCGTATGATCAGGCGATGTCAGACCACATCAAAGTGATGGACGACACCTCTATCGCATTGGCAAAAGACAATGCATTGCCTATTATCGTGTGTGACATGTTTAAAGAAAACAACCTATTGGAGATCATCAACGGTGATCTTTCAAAATGTTCAATAGTAAAATAAGGAAGATAAGATGAGAACAGAAGAATTAACAGCAAAAGCACTAGAGACAGCTAATATTGACCCATACCAACTTGCAATCGCAGTTGCAAAACGTTCGGAAGACCTTTTAAACGGTGCCAAAAGCAAACTCAACGTTGACCTTAAGACGATGAAGGCGGCAGACCTTGCGCTTATGGAGATCGCCGAAGGCGTTGTCTCGATCAAAGGCTTCGTGGACAAGGACTGATCCTGCATGAGGTTTTACCTCATTGCCACCTCTTTTTTAACGCAAAACACCCCTTCTTTTAACACCCAGAATTCCACCATATTTTTTAATTTAGCCCTGCTATAATTCATAATAATTATACAAAGACATCAGGTAAGGATCACTATGGATCAGGTCGATACAGCCGCTATTCAAGACACAACAACGGTTGAGGCCGCAATCGCACGCCTTAATGAGGCGATCACTCCCAGCGAAAGGATCAGTGACGCACTTGAATTTTCGACTGAAGCGCATGTCGGTCAGTATAGAAAAAGCGGTGAACCGTATATTATCCACCCGATCCTGGTCGCCTCTATCGTTGCCAAGATCACCGAAGACGAGTCGATGGTCATGGCGGCTTTGCTGCATGACGTTGTGGAAGATACGCCCGTTACGATCGAAGAGGTACGCGCGCGATACGGCGATGATGTGGCACACCTGGTCGGCGGTTTGACCAAGATCGATTCGCTTCGCGACGCGAACCTGGTGAGCTCATCTTCCGATGAGAAACTGGTTGTCTCGGCGCTCTCGTTCAGAAAGATGCTTTTGGCCTCGATCGAAGATGTCCGCGTGCTGGTCGTCAAGCTGTGCGACCGCCTGCACAATATGTTGACGCTGGAGGCGCTGCCGCCGCATAAACAGGAACGAATTGCAGAGGAGACCCTGGTCGTTTACGCCCCTGTAGCACACCGTCTGGGTATCTCCTTTGTCAAAAACCTTTTGGAAGATCTCAGTTTCAAGTACGTTTTCCCGCATGAAGACCAGGAGATCGCTCAATATCTCAATGAAAACTACCATGCGATCGAGCTGAAACTCAACGCCTTCCAGCAGGAGGTGACCAAACTGATCCTGCAAAACGGCTTTATGAAAGAAGATTTCCAGATCAAGAGCCGGGTCAAACACCACTACTCCATCTACTTGAAACTGCAACGCAAAGGGATCGGTATTGATGAGATCCTGGACCTTTTGGCGGTGCGCATAATGGTCAAGAACCCGGTCGACTGCTACAAGATACTGGGGCTGGTCCATCTCCATTTTCAACCGCTCTCTTCACGCTTTAAAGACTATATCGCGATCGCAAAAGAGAACGGCTACCAGACCATTCACACTTCGATCTTCCATCAAAGCTCTATTCTCGAAGTGCAGATCAGGACCTTTGAGATGAACCGTACGGCAGAACTGGGGGTCGCTGCGCACTGGAAATACAAAAGCGGCGGCAACAGCATCAACCTCGATTGGCTCAACAATCTCCAGTATCAGGATGAGTCTGCCGAAGACTTTTACGAGATGATCAAGAACGACCTCTACTCTGAAGACATTACGGTCTTCTCACCCAAAGGCAAGCCCTTTACGCTGCCTCGCGGTGCGGTCGCACTTGACTTTGCCTATGCGATACACTCGGAGATCGGCGACAGCGCAGAGTACTGTCTCATCAACAAAGAGCGGGCTTCTCTGCTGAGTGAACTGAGCAACGGCGATATTGTCAATATTCATACGGCGGAAGAGAAGATCACGCGCTGTTCCTGGCTTGACGCGGTCAAGACGACACGCGCCAAGAGCAATATCCGAACCAACTGTAATCAGCGGATACGTGCGATCGACAGCCAGAGCGGTCTGATGATCCTGGTCGGCATCCTCGGGCTTAAGCCTTCGCGCCTGAACGAGTGGAGCCATGACAACGGCAACACCGACAACCGCGTCCGTCTGGCACGCGACATCGATTATCTTAAAGAGATCGTCAACTCCTACCTGCATGACATCCAGGCAAGAGGACGTTTCACCCGCTTTTTGACTTCACGCCGTTTTAAACTCAAAGAGTACCATTTCGGTTCGCTCGAGATCTTCTCAAACCAGACGATCTCGGATGTGGTCTTTGACTACTGCTGCCACCCGAAAACAGGGGATGAGATCGTCGCTTTCAAGCTGGATTCCAAAGCGCATGTCCACCATAAGATGTGTAAACATGCGGCGAAGATGATGGACGAGGAGCATAAGATGCTGTTTATACGCTGGCGCAAAGAGCGTGTCTTCAACTACCACATGATCGTCAGCATGCACAATGCCAAGGGTGCTTTGGCCGGTTTCCTGACCTATCTTGCCAAATTGAACATCGAGATCAACAGCATTGAACTGGGCAAGGAAAAAGAGGAACATATCCGTTATTGTGAGCTCGAATTCCAGTCGCCAGAAGGCGATCTTAACCGTCTACGCGCTAAAATAGAGCAAAAGATTAAGGTCATACAGTTTTTCCGTACCGATGATGCATATCGAAGTAATTAGAGACGTAATAAAATAGGATAGAGATGATTCAAGAAGCACTACAAGAGATACAACGCGGCAGCGCCGAGATAATTGACAACGAGCGCATAGAGAAGCTGTTAAAAGCGTATTTTGAAGAGGGTAAAGGCTACACGGTCAAAGCCGGTTTTGACCCGACCGCTCCGGACCTTCACCTGGGCCACACCGTGCTGCTGCACAAGTTGGCGACTTTTCAAAAATATGGTGCAAAAGTCCAGTTTCTGATCGGTGATTTTACGGCGCAGATCGGTGACCCGACCGGAAAGAGTGAGACCCGTAAAAAACTGCTGCCGGCGGATATCGCAAAAAATGCAGAGTCCTACAAAGAGCAGGTCTTTAAAATATTGGACCCGGAAAAAACAGAGGTGGTCTTTAACGCCGAGTGGATCAACCCGCTGGGTGCAAGCGGGATGCTTGAACTGACTACGACCTTCAATGTGGCCCGCATGCTGGAACGGGATGATTTTGAAAAACGCTACAAGAGCGGTACGTCGATCTCGATCAGCGAGTTCATCTATCCGCTTCTGCAGGGGTACGACAGTGTTCATCTTCAGAGTGACATCGAGATCGGCGGAACCGACCAGAAGTTCAACCTTCTGATGGGGCGCCATCTGCAGCGGGCCTATGAGATAGGAAAAGAGCAGGCAGTCTTGATGATGCCGATACTCGAAGGTCTCGACGGGGTCCAGAAGATGAGCAAGAGTCTGGGCAACTACATCGGTGTCGAAGACACGCCAAACGACATGTTCGGAAAAGTACTCAGCATCTCGGATGATCTGATGTGGCGCTATTATGAGCTCCTCAGTGCCAAGAGCCTCAAAGAGATCGAAGAGATCAAAGCCGGTGTGGCCGATGGCTCACTCCACCCTAAAAAGGTCAAAGAGGCTCTTGCGCAGGAGATCACCGCACGTTTCCACTCCCCAGAAGCGGCCGAGGGTGCAAAAGCCGAATTTGACAAGGTTCATGCACAGAGCCAGATCCCTACGGATATGGACGAGTTTGAGCTTGACGGACCGATCTGGATCGCAAAAGCCCTTCAGGATTGTAAAATTGAGCCGTCTACTTCACAGGCACGGCGTGATATTAAGCAAGGTGCTGTTAAAATTGATCAAGTAAAAGTATCGGACGAACAGTTACAGCTTGAAAGCGGCGAATATGTGCTTCAGGTTGGTAAGCGTAAATTTGCCCGATTAAAGGTGAAATAATGGCATTGACACCATTGAAAATTGGAAAATATACTATTGAAAAGCCGATCGTACAAGGCGGTATGGGTGTTGGGATCAGCTGGGACCAACTGGCCGGAAATGTTTCAAAAGAGGGCGGTCTGGGTATTGTCTCTTGTGTCGGAACAGGGTACTATCAAAACAAAGAATTTTCACAAAAACTGGTAGCCGACCGTCCCTTGGATGTAGCGAACTTCTACTCCAGAGCAGGACTCCAGGCTATCTATGACAATGCGCGCAAGATCTGCGGTGACAAGCCTCTCGGTGTAAACATCCTGTATGCTATTAACGATTACGGTCGGGTAGTACGCGATGCCTGTGAGATCGGTTTTGACATCATCATCACCGGTGCCGGCCTTCCGACCAATATGCCGGAATTTACAGAGGGCTATCCGGATGTTGCCCTTGTGCCGATCGTCTCTTCACCCAAGGCACTGAAGATCATCGCCAAGCGTTGGCAGAAGCGTTATGACCGTCTTCCCGATGCCGTGATCCTTGAAGGACCGAAAAGCGGTGGGCACCAGGGCTTTACTTACGAGCAGTGCGGGCTTGAAGAGAACCAGCTTGAAAACCTTGTCGAACCGGTTGTCGCCGAAGCGGCGCTGTGGGGCGGTATGCCGGTTGTCGCTGCGGGCGGTATCTGGGACAAAAACGATATCGATCAGATGATGGCGCTCGGCGCTGCCGGTGTGCAGATGGGAACCCGTTTTATCGGTACCCATGAGTGTGATGCGCATGATAATTTCAAAGAGGT
Source organism: Sulfurimonadaceae bacterium (assembly GCA_041555445.1). GTDB lineage: Bacteria > Campylobacterota > Campylobacteria > Campylobacterales > Sulfurimonadaceae > Sulfonitrofixus. Next base: position 55,340 of record JBFFKK010000006.1, on the reverse strand, counting down.
CCTTCTTGCCGCAAAAGAGGAAGATATCCAGTTGATGGGCTCACCTGTCGGGTATCCTGCACGGGGCGTCCGTACCAACCTTACCACTCTTATCGAGACACGTACCGGTCCGGAGATCAAATGTATCTCTAACTGTGTTGCCCCTTGTAACCGCGGTGTCGAGGCAAAAGAGGTCGGTTTCTGTATTGCTGACCGTCTGAGCGACGCGTATGAAGGCAACAAAGAACTTGGGCTTTTCTTCTCCGGAACGAACGGCTATCGTCTGAACGAACTTATCTCAGTCAAAGAGTTGATGGTAAAACTGACAGAAGGTGAATAGCGCATAATGCTGCGTCCGTTTCTTCTCCTGATTGTATTAACGACACTCCTTCTCGGCGGCTCGGTCCAGCAAGAGCTTGATGCCGCCAAAAAAAACCTCTACTCCACCTCCAAAGAGAAACAGTTCCAAGCCTACGACACCTACAAACGCCACTATATCAAAGCCCTGTTCAACGGTGACGTCGAGACACAGATACGCTGTCTGGACGGCATCTGTATCGCCGGCAAAAAGCTTCGGATCGATGTCAGCGAATATGAGCAAAAGCGTGCCGGTATTGCGTCAGAATATGCATTGGAGCAGAGTAGGGAAGGTACTGCGGGTCCGACAAAAATAGAACGGATCAAGCCGCCAAAAACGACAAAAGAGAAAAAGGTGAAGATCCGCTCCCAGCATGCACTCGATGGCTTCAGCTGGGAAGGCAATGCCCTCGTGCTCGATTTTGACTTTACGCTCAAAACCAAGGATGTGAGCTACTTCAAGCTCAGACCGGAAGGGAAGAAAGGGCACCGTTACATCTTCGACATCCATGCGATTGTGCGCAAAAAACCGGTCATCAAACATAAAGAGATCAAACGGATCACGATCTCCCAGTACAAGCGCGATACGATGCGTCTTGTCATAGAGAGCGATAAAGAACTGAAGCCGCGGTTCAGGCTTGACGGCAGTGCTCTGGTGATCACACTGGGGGTCTCCAAAGTGTTCGCGCCCAAAGCGAAGCAGATGCCGCGCGTGACCAAGAAAAACAAGCTCATCATCATCGACCCGGGGCATGGCGGTCGTGACGGGGGTGCCGTCGGGTTTAAAAAGTATCTTGAAAAGAGTATTGTGCTGCAGATATCCAAACGCCTTGCCAAACTGCTGCGTGAAGAGGGGTATCAGGTCAAGATGACGCGTGACAGTGACAAAACACGCTCGCTGAAGTGGCGCACCAAATTTACCCGAAAGAACAAGCCTGATCTCTTTCTCTCCATTCACGCCAATGCCGTTCCAAAGAAAAATGCACGTAACGCCCGCGGTGTAGAGATCTATTATCTGGATCCGAAAAAAGGGTCGAAGCGTTCAAGCCGCCTGGAGCGTAAAGAGAACGCCGCGGACTATAAAGCGATGGACAAAAGCATCAGTGAGCTCTTCAGTGCAACACAGAGCCGGGCAAAGGTCCTTGAATCCAACTTCCTGGCAATCGATCTCGGGCAGAATGTCGTCAGCCGTCTCAGAGAGAAAAAGTATTCGCTCAAAGATGCGAAAGTCGCCGGGGGCAACTTCTGGGTTCTGGTCGGTGCAACGTCGGCAGCGGCCCTTGTAGAAGTCGGTTTTGTAACGCACGCCAAAGAGGTCAAGTTGCTTGTGAACGAGCGTTACCAGCAGGCATTTGCAGAGGGGTTGGCCGATGGTGTCGATCAGTATTTTATGAACAAAGAGCGACGCTGACACCGAGGGAACACTCTTTTCGGCGGTGACTATTCAAAGAGAACACGCAGCCCTTCGATGTTCCTGATCTTGTAGTGGTTACTCTCTTTTTCCAGCAGCCCAAGGACAGAGAACTTTTTCAGCGTACGCGAGAGGGTCTCAGGCGTCATATGCAGCTCTTCCGCGATCTGGTAGTTCTTGAGTTCATTGAGTATAGATTCGTTTTCGTAGAGATATTTCGCAAGTCGTGCCGTCGTATCCAAAACGATATTAAGGTCGATCATCTCTTCGAGGTTCTTGACTTTTTTGGCGAGAGAACTGATAAAAGCGATCGCTACGTCCGGTCTGTTCATGAAGCGTCTTTTGAACGCTTCAAAATTGATCATGATCACGGCACCGTCCGTTTCAAACGAGGCAGATGCCGGAAAAGGGATCTCTCTAAAGACGGCCATTTCGGCAATAAGCGTTGTGGCGCGAAAACGGTGCATGATCACTTCGTTGTTTTTGAGGTCGGTTTTGTAGACTTTGAGTACCCCTTCAACCAGTAAAATAAGCGAGGTCGCCGCCTCTTTTTCATAAAAAAGAATATTGCCTTTTTTATAGGTGACCTTTTTCGCAATGCTTTCGAGCTCCTTGAGCTCATCGTCGGTGAGGTTCTCGAAAAAATAGAAATCACGTAAGTTCATCATGGCGGTAGGGCCTCTTTCTATGAATCGCTCTTATACTCTAATGTACCGGGCATGGCCTCTTTGGCATGGATAAGGTTTTCGATCTGTGTTTTGACCTTGTCGTAGCGGAACTGCTCTTTAAAGCCTTGTATACGTCCGCCGGCAGCATTCGGATGACCGCCGCCGCCGGCCCACTCTTTTGAGATCTGTGCAACGTTGACCTTGTTGTTGGCACGGAGACTCATCGTACCGCGCGTCGAGACGTCAACAATGAAGTCATACTCGGGGTAGGTGACCAGAAAACCGTTACCGATGATGGAGGTGTTGCCTACCCCGTACGTCAGAAACCCTTTGTACCCTTTGTAGTAGATGGTCATGGTCGCCATTTTGCTCCCCAGCAGATTGACGATGAAGCGTGTTGCGAGGTTGTCCAGTGTATCATCTGCCGATTCCCGGAAAAATCCTTTTTTAAGCGCATGGATCTTCTCATCCAGCAGAATGTTGGCGTTCGCCACATTGACCATCTGAGCCGCCTCTTTGAGCAGGGCGACCTTGTATTTGCGGTCTTCATCGCCGAAGACCACGCGGTTCAATTCACGTGTCTCGGTGACCAGGCGCATACAGACCTTGCCGTATTCAAAGTTCTCCACCTCGTCTTGGTGCCACAGATCAACGGCGTCGACCACGTCAACATACTTCGGCATCCATTCGGGTTCATCCAGTTCAAACCTCTCCCGGGCATATTCGTAGGTGAGTTTGGTGGCACACTTTTCCGTGTCCAAAAAGTACCAAGCATACTTGTTGGCGCAATCCTGACCGCTGCCATGATGGTCGCGAAGGATGATCTGGATCTTTTTTCCCTTTTCATTAAGGTTCTCCACCTCTCGGTTAAGCCACTTGGCCTCATCAGCCGTCAGGTTAAGGTCGGTAATAAAGATAATAGACTCCTCATCACTCTGCTTGAGTCGTTCCAGAATCTCATTTAGACGTTCGATGACTTCGGCCCCGTAGTTGGCATTATAGGCGTGGACCTTGTAGGGCGTGTGTTCCATGATAAGCTGGCATGAGTAGCCGTCGAGGTCAATGTGGGAAAGATGATAGATCGTAGGTCGCATTAGGATCCTTTAGAAGGGATGGTTTTTGAATATGTTTTATCTCCAGCCGCTGCGCAGTGTGGAGCGAAAGAGAAGCGTTACTGTTCCATGATGTCAGCCAGGGTCAGCTGCTCAAGAAAATTGTCGATCTTGCCCTGCAGACGGTTTAAAAATGGCCAGATAGAACAGGCCGACGCTTTCTCGGATGGGCATTTGTTCTCACTCGAAGCACAGTCGAAAACGGCCGGCGATTTTCCTTCGGCTGCACACATGATGGCATGGACGGTGATCTCGCTACTCTCCTGTGCCAGGGCAAATCCCCCGTGGGCACCTTTGAATGATTTGAGAATACCTTTACGCGCCATCGCCTGAAGGATTTTGGCCAAAAAGCTTTTGGAGATATCCAGCTCACGAGAGAGGGTGTCGGCATCCATAGGCTTGTCAGCTTTAGCAAGCACGATAAGTGATAAAAGAGCGTATTCGCTTGCGCGGGTCATTAACATGGCTTCATCTCGGATAATTTTTGTATGATTATAGCACACCGAACTTTGAGGGTTTGCAGTAGTCGCGAAGTGTAATAAATTTTTTACATTTAAAGAATTGAATGATTTTAGAAGAGGTGACAGGAAAATAAAGAAATAATTGGCTATAATTCGCGCTCAACAATCATTGTGATTGAAATTTTATACCCTTACGGAGGCTATTATGGCTTTAGATGCGGCGAAAAAACAAGAAATTGTAAGCAAATTCGGAAAAAATGACACGGACACTGGTTCTACAGAGGTTCAAATTGCACTATTGAGTGCTCGTATTACAGAGTTGACTGAACACCTTAAGTCTTTCAAGAAAGATCACGCTTCACGTCTTGGTCTTCTTAAACTGGTAGGTCAGCGTCGTCGTTTGATGCGTTACCTTAAACGTAAAGACAGAGAAAGCTACCTTAAAACGATTGAAGCACTTTCAATTCGCGACAACATCTAATTTCTCTTGCAACGCATCCGCGTTGCACTTTATAAGCTTTCTTACTCTTCCTCTTTTTTACACACTATTCAACTTTTTTTGTTAGATATATATCACTTTTGCTTATTATAATCATCCTCTTGCTACTCTTTAGCCACTAAAAAAATGATAATCCAGCTCTTTAGAGGTCAGATAAAAGAATGTATAAAACCGTATTGTTACTATGGATGTTAATGTTGATCCCAAATGCACAGGGCGCATCAGGAAGAGATGGCGCGTATATCCCTTTGATGCATCAGAGCGCTTGTGCCGCAAGTGAAAAAGAGGCGGTACTGAAAGTGGATACACTGCTCAAGAAGAGGTGCGGTATCGATTCGGCTTATCTCTATTCCAAAAATATCTACATCCGTCAAAACAGAAATGCCAACGGTGAATATTGTGTGAAAGGCAGCGTGACACAAGAGGGGTTTGAACGCTACAGGGCTGAACTGGCAGCGGAATATGAATCCATCATGGGCGAGATTGAAGATCTTAATGACGGCATCAGTTATATACAAAAGAAAGAAGAGGTTGATCATCTTTACCAGCAAGTGCAACGCCTGAATGAAAAGATCGCTGCTGCCGAGAAGATTGCGCCGATCGCAGTTAAACAGATTGCCGAGACAAAGGCTTCACTGGGCGAGATGATCAATGCTGCACCGGTTGTCAATTTCAAGGTCACCGGCTGCAATGGGAAGTATGAAACAGCGTGCCGGTTGGTATTTGTCTCATCCATTCAAGACGACTCCTCGACGGTTGCTTACCAATGGGATTTCGGTGACGGGACGTACTCCAAGCTCAAGAACCCGGTGCACTATTTCAAACAGCCCGGAGGCTATAAGGTCACACTGCAGATAACCGATGGCGGGAAAAAACAGACAGAGGTGAGCAAACGACTCCGTGTGTCGGCAAAACCGAAGAGCGGGGTTAAGCCGAATGCCGGTTTTAAAACAGACAAAAAAGTGTATGCAAGCGGAGAGAGCGTTACCTTTATTAACCTCTCGAGCAGTAAAAATTCCAAAGTGACGGAATACAGCTGGAATTTTGGCGATGGGGCCAACGCTATACAGGACCAACCGAAACACAGTTTTAAAAAACCGGGTGTCTACAAGGTACGGCTTGTTGTCAAAAACAGTGACGGCCTGCAAAGTGATGCCGTGCAGACGATCCGTGTTGTTCACCCCGCCATAAAGTATGCCGACTACGGGGTGAAGTTTAACCGGGTCGTACGTAAGTTCGGACAGCCGGAAAAGTCGATTGTCAAAAGCGGAACGTTGACCCAGGCCTACCAATATGGAAATGACTGGCTTTTGGTGAAGCAGAATAAAATAGAGTGCCGAATACAAGGCGGCTCTTTCAAAACAAACCTGATGGGGAGCCCAAAAGACTGCAACTGGTATGAAAAACATGCGGCGTCGGCTATGTACCTTTCAGATATGTAAGGGCTCTTAGAGAGATATAAGAACTTTTGTGTACAATAAAAGACTATTTTTAAAATATTTAATTGTAAAAGAAGGTCTGGACTTGCGATATTTTAGTTTAATCAGCGTTGTTTTGTTACTGTTGTTCTCGGGATGTAAAGTCGAGTTCGTATCGAGAGCGGATAACTCCAAGGTTTTGGCATCCGGATCCGCTTGCGGCAATAAAAGAGAACAGGTCCAGGAAAATGCCGTTAATGCATTAATACGAGAATACCCGCTGATCGCTGAAGATCTGAAACCCTATGTCAAGGTCAATAAAGTTGATGCAAACAGGACACGCTGTTATGATGCCGTCATCACTAAAAAAGCGTGGAGCCGCTTCAGCGATACCCTTCAAAACAGAAAAGACGAGATCATCAAATACAGTGAAAAAAATCAGAAGGTCTTTGAATACAACAACAAAGATATCCTGATAAAGACGATGATAACGGAACGCCGCCAATTCAACAATAAGTTGGCCAGTGCAAAAAAACTTGCGCCTGTCGATATCGAACCTTTTACCGTTGATTACAATAAAGTGAAAAAATCTATCAATGTGCTTCCTTCTGCCAAGATTGAAGTGCGTTCATGCAATAAAAACAAAAATTACAACTGCCCCGTCACTTTCGTTGCAGAGGTCAACGATGAATCGAAAAACCTGACGTATGCGTGGGATTTCGGAGATGGTTCCAAATCGGAAAAGAAAAATCCGGTATATACGTATCATGAAGAGGGCCGTTACAATGTCTCGCTTGAAGTGACAGATGAGACAGGTCTAAGTACCTACCGCTCCAAAGACATTCTGGTAAGCAAAAGTAAACAGCGTCAGGAGACCGGTCGTAAAAATAACCTGAAAGCCTATTTCATTATGCATCAAAAGTCCTACACTGTCAATTCGCTAGTAGAGTTCGACAACCGTTCTCAAAGTGACTACAGTAAGATCAAGAGCTATTTATGGAAGTTCGGTGACGATACGGAGTCAACGGAACGCAATCCTAAACACCGTTACAAGAAAGAAGGCAAATATGTTGTCAAGTACAAGGTCTGTACGAATGATGATGTCTGTGCCTATGCTTCTACAAGCGTCAATATTGTTCCGAAGCCTCAGAAAAAACAGACGGTGACAGCGAAAAAGACAAGTGTTAAAAAGACAAGTGCGAAAAAGACAAGCGTCAAAAAGACAAGCGTCAAAAAGAGCAAACGTCCTGCGATCGATGCCAAAGCGGGTGAAGATATCGAGGCCTACATTGCGAGCCACGGTCAACCGTCCAAAAAGATCATTAAGAAAAAGGGAACGACCAAAGCGTATAAATATGGCAATATATGGTTACTGGCCAAACGAGGAAAGATCGAGTGTGCCGTACTGGACAAGGGCCTTTCGACCAACCTGATGGGTCAGCCGAAAAAGTGCCACTGGCATGAAAAACATGCTAAACAGTATATGGTCGATCTGGAAGAAGAGTAGTAGTAAAACGTGACCATAACCGTTTACCCATGATGTGTAAATGCGGTATGCGCGTTTAACTTGCAGTTATAGCGTTGCCGTCTCTATTTTACTGGTAGAGGTATTCTGCGATGCTTCTCATCTCATTATCCGTCAGACTTTCTCTCATGGAAGGCATAAGACCAAAGTACGCTTTTGTGACTGGAGGAAAGAGCATTTTTGTCTCTGACGGATCCATCGTATAATCGATCAGAAAAGCGATCCCCTCTTCTTTTGTGCTAAAACGTTTTTTGACCTTTTTTATTACGCCCCACATCGGCGGCGCCCACATCCTTCCATTTTTAAGTTTTGTTGAGCTTGAGGCAGTCATATGACAGGATGTGCACTTCTCTTCTACCAGTTGTGACCCTGCATCAGCAGCGAACATCAGTGTTGCAGTACTTAAAAAGAGCCCAAAAAATAGACTTCTATCCATTAAAAACCATCCTTTATTTATAACCATTATAAAACCAGGTTATTTGTGCACGCCTTAAATCTTCTGTTTGTGCGAAAAGGGGGAAAAGAGGTGATAGGATTTTGATAAAGTGAGGAGCGTTGGCAGGGATGCCGAGACCTGCTTTATTTGAAGAGCGCTCTTTTTGTGATGATCTCGTCTTGAAACTGCAGAAATGCAGAGCGTGATGCGATCTCAACGGCGTGGGTCGGGTTGCGTTGGTAATCGCCGAAGTTGGCGACCCCTTTGCCCTGCGCATAAGTCGTGAGGAGCGCTCTGTTGTCGGTGCCGGTTACCCTGACCTTTAAGATCATATTGAACTTGGTCGGCTGCCAGTCAACATTGGAGTTGGAAAAGGAGAAGGTCTCTATCTCAGGGACAAAGATAAATCGTATCTGATGCTTTTTGATCTTGGCATCATCGAGCGAGTCGATCTTATAGACCCTGGTAAAGATATTGTCCAGTACCTTTTTGAAAGCTGGTTCGGTATCTTTATAGGGTGTGTAGCGCAGTTGGTCATTGTTGCCGCCGGGTGTCGTGGCACGCTGCGCATACCGATCAGGCGGAATGTAATAGGCGACCGTTCTGTCGATGGTCACGGGACGGACCTTCTTGACCTTGGAGAGCTCAGGGGCGACCGAGATATCATGGACACATCCGCTCAGCATGAGCAGTGCAAAAACGCAAGAGAGCAGTTTAACCATCTACTGCTCTTTTAAAAAGATCTCTTTGGCCCGCGCAAGATCCTCTTGTGTATCGATACCGAAACCGGTGCTGGCAACCTTGACCATTGAAATCTTGCGGCCGTGATAGATGGCACGCAGCTGCTCGAGTTTTTCGATATCTTCGATCGGCGCGTCATCGAGTGAACAGAAGGTGTGCAGGCTCTTTTTTGTAAAACCGTAGATCCCGATATGGCCGAAGTAGGTAGCGGCACCGCTGCGGTTGTAGGGGATCATTGAACGGGAGAAATAGATGGCGTTATGATCAGCGTCCATGATCACTTTGACGAGGTTCGGATCTTCCGCCGCTTCAGCATTGATCGCGTTGTAACAGCTGCCCATGATGAAATCACGCCCATCCTCTTTAAGGCTATTGAGCCGATCGATAAGGGAGATAAGGACCTCCGGTTCGATAAACGGTTCATCTGCCTGGATGTTGATGACCAGTTCATCGTCATCGATGTCAAGAAGCTGGGCACACTCGTTAATGCGGTCGGTGCCGCTTTTGTGGGTCGTGGATGTCAGCATCGCTTTAATGCCGTGGCTTCGGCACACCTCGATGATCTTCTCGTCATCGGCCGCAACGACCACATCATCAAGATGCATCACCTGTTTAGCGGTACGCACGACCATCGGCAAACCGCCGATGTCGGCCAGGACTTTGTTGGGAAAACGGGTGGATGCCATACGTGCCGGGATAATGATCATATAATGCCTTCTATTCACCCTACTAGGGTATAATTTGAGTAATTATAACATAGGCGCAATATTACGAAACCGACGCTATTATCAGAGGTCTGGTTCTTTGTGTAATCAGGTGCCAAGAGGAAGGTTTATGCTGTTTTATCAGCCTGAAAGCGGTTACCGTTACAACAGTGACTCTCTCTTTTTGTATGATTTCATCTCCTCGTTCAAGCCTCGCGGCCGTATGCTTGATGTCGGTGCGGGCAGCGGTGTGGTCGGTCTTCTGGTCGCGCGCGACAATCCAAGGGTCCATCTCGAAGCGGTTGAGAAGCAAGATGCCTTTGTCTTTCTGGCAACCAAGAATGCGGCGGTAAACAAGATCCCCTACACCCTTCATCAGACCGATTTTTTGGAGTACGAAGACGAAGCGGGTTTTGACTACATCGTCTCCAATCCCCCTTTTTACCACGAAGGGGCATCCCGAAGCGAAGACGAGATGGTCCATACGGCCCGCTACAACATCCATCTTCCGATCGAGAAGTTTGTCAAGAAAGCGGCGTCGCTTTTGCGGCCGCAGGGCCATTTCATTTTTTGTTACGACGCGCAGCAGTTCGGGCTTTTGTGTGCGGCTCTTGACAACGCGAAATTAAGAGTTGTTGATGTACAATTCGTCCACTCGAAACGTGACAGAAAGGCCTCGATCGTGATGGTCCACGCACGTAAAAACTCAAAGTCTCTGATGACGGTATGGCCCCCTTTTTTCGCGTTTGAGGGGAACGAATACTCCAAAGAGGCGGCAGCGATCTATTCTAAAGCAAGGACACATACATTACGATGTCAGATCTAATACGCCAAGACGGTTTTGATTATGCTTTTGTCCCATCCGCTTGCGACAGCTGTGAAGGGCGCTGCTGTACAGGTGAGAGCGGAAATATTTTCGTATCGCCCCAGGAGATCGCCAGGTTGGCCTTGCATCTTGACATGGATGAAGAGCTTTTCCGTGATACCTATCTGCTTAAAAAAGGGTACAAGTTCTCATTGAAGGAGCGGATCGTCGGTGTGTCGCATGACTGTATTTTTTTCGATCGCAAGATCGGCGGTTGCGGTGTGTATGAAGCCCGGCCTCTGCAGTGCAGAACCTTTCCTTTCTGGGACTACTTCAAGACCCATCTGACTGAACTTAAAAACGAATGTCCGGGAATCGTCGATGTATAAAACTCTCCTCTCTTCGCTGCTGATCCTGACATTTTTTAGCGGCTGCTCCAGTCATCTGAACTCCGGAAACACGCAGCAGAAGCAAGAGCCGATGTATGTGGATGAAAATACGTTGACCATGTTTGCATTTGATGCGTTAAACCGCAACAACAGCGTAGAAGCGGTCGGCTACTTTGACCTGTTGTATGCGAAAACCGGAGACGGGATCTACCGAGACCAGGCGATGAATATCTTGATGAAAGAGGGCTACTACAGCGATGTCGCTGCCCGACTGAATGACAGACGTCAAAAGGGTGAAGTGCTCTCGGATGAAAATCGGCGTTATCTGGTTTTGGCGCTGTTAGCGAAAGATGAGACGGTCGCTGCAAAAAAAGAGGCGCTCGATCTGGCTGAGAAGAGTCCGGTTGAAGAAAACTATATGGTGTTGGCGCAGGTCTATCTGCAAGAGAAGGACTACATCAACGCGTTGGCAACACTTGAAGAGGCCTATCGGCTTAACTATTCAGAGCAGGTGCTGGACAAGATCGCGGTGATCACCTATGTCAATATGAATAACCCCTATCAGGCCATAGCAAGGATAGAAGAGCACAGTAAAAACCTCGGCTATTCGCTGATTTTGACAAAACGTCTGGTCTCGTTTTACGGTGATCAGCAAGATGAAGCGGGCTTATTAAAAAACTATCCCCACCTCTACGAGTTTGAACCGACTGAGAACAATGCCGGCATTCTGATACAGCTCTACTGGAATGCGAATAAGATACCGGAACTGACACAGTTTTTGGAGCGCACCCATACGAACGATCCCCTGTTGTTAAAGATCTATGTCAGCGAAAAAGTGTATAAAAAAGCGGTTCCTCTCTCTCAAAAGCTTTATGAAGCGACAGGTGAACTCGACTATCTGGGGCAAAAAGCGATCTACCAGTATGAAGGGGCCGCAAACCGAAGTGACAAACAACTTTTGGACAGTGTCATCGGTGACCTGACAAAGGTCGTTGAAGTCAAGGAAGAGGGGTATTATCTGAACTACCTCGGTTACTGCATGATCGAACATGACCGTAACATTACGGCCGGGATAGCGTATGTCAAACGCGCGTTGGCGATCGAACCCGATTCGGGGTATTTTATCGACTCTCTGGCCTGGGGATACTACAAACAGGGTGAATGCCAGAAAGCGGATGCCCTGATGGACCGGGTCGTTGAACTTCTGGGTGCCGATGATCCGGAAGTTCAAAACCACCGCAACGCTATCAACAAGTGTCTGGAAAGCTCTAAAAAAAGGAAAAACAGTAAATGATATTAGATGAGATTATCGCCAGGACCAAGGAAGACCTTGCCATTCGCGAAAAAGAGTTTTCGATGGAGTGGTTGGGACGTTCGCTTGCTTTTAATGCACGTGCACCGCGCGATGTTATCCCGTACTTAAAGTCGACGGAAGAGGACAAATACCGAATTATTACCGAGGTGAAAAAAGCGAGCCCGTCCAAGGGTGTTATCCGCGAGGATTTTGACCCGTTGGCGATCGGCCAGGCGTATGAACGCGGTGGTGCCAGTGCGATCTCGGTGCTGACCGAACCGCACTATTTTAAAGGGAGTCTGGACTACCTTTCGGCACTTCGCCGTTATGTCAGTATCCCACTGCTTCGTAAAGACTTCATCGTCTCGGAATACCAGCTATTGGAAGCGTTGGTCCACGGGGCGGACTTTGTGCTGCTGATCGCAGCAGCGCTCTCTCGTAAAGAGCTCAAACACCTTCTCAACTATACGCGACACCTGGGTATGGAAGCGCTTGTCGAAGTGCATGACAAGTCGGATCTGACCAAGGCGATCTTCGCCGGTGCCGATATTATCGGCATCAACCACCGCAACCTGCAGACTTTCGAGATGAACATGAACCTCTCGTATGAGCTGATCCCGCTGATCCCCAACGGCAAGATCATCGTGGCCGAAAGCGGTATCTATGAACACGGTCAGCTGGAAGATTTGAACAGAGCGGGTGTCGATGCCTTCCTGGTCGGTGAATCACTGATGCGCCAAGATGACGTTGAAAGTGCCGTACGCTGTCTTAAAACAGGTGACTGCTGATGCGGGGTCTGTTTCTGCCGCTTCTGGTACTCCTTGTTATGACAGGCTGTTCATCGTTGCCGCAGCCGCAAGAGCGGCATCAAAGTCAATCGCCGCATATAGACTTCAGCAGTGAAGTTAAGAGTGCGGCGTTTGCCGTACCGACCTACCGTGAAGAGAGTATGGCGGACAGTGACCATGACGGTGTAGAAGACGGTAAAGACCGTTGTACGGAGACCCCTATCGGTGTCGAAGTCGATGCAGATGGGTGTGCATACGACCGGGATAAAGACGGTGTCAAAGACTATGAAGATGCGTGTCCGGACTCCATGCCGTATGCCAAGATCAAAGCCGACGGTTGTGCCGATTTTGTGTCGTTTACTCTCTATTATGCACCGCGTGTCAATGAGATAACACCGAAGTCCATGTCCATTCTCGAAAAAGCGGTCGGATTTTTGAAAGAGCATCCGGAGTACAAGGTCAAGATCATTGGCCACACGGACAATGTGGGTGATGATGACTACAATATGAAGCTATCCAAAGAGCGTGCGGAAGACGTTCTGAAACTCTTTAACCGTAAAGGGATAAACTTTAACCGTCTGAAAGCTGAAGGCAAGGGTGAACTCGAACCAATAGCGTCCAATGAAACGGATGAGGGGCGTGCATTGAATCGCCGTATTGAAGTCGAACTCTATCAGTAACATCAAGATCGATAAACGAAAAGGATTTAATCTATGCGCATCAACAATCTGCTAGCAACCGTTATATTTGCCACGCTTTCAATCTCAACACTTCAGGCAGCATCTTCGGCAGAGACACTTTTTCAGGAGAAGTGTTCCATGTGCCATATGACAACGCGTCCGGCGGATAGATCGGCATTGATCGCCCCGCCGGTGATGGGTGTTATGCGTCATGTCAAGATGGCATATCCGGATAAAGAGCGTGCCGTTGATTTTATCACGTCATACGTACTCGATCCCCAAAAACCAAAAGCAGTATGCCTACCGCAAAGTATTGCACGTTTTGGTCTGATGCCGTCACAAAAGGGCGCTGTCAGTGTAGAAGAGTTGCAACAGATTGCTGTTTGGATGTATGACAATTATCCTCTGGGGAACAGACCGAACGTTCAGCCATAGCACCTCTTTTTTGCTGCATCGGGTGGATCATCTGATTGGTAATACCAGCACACTTTTTCTAAAAGCGGATAGAGACATAGAAGCTTAAATCAAAGGTCATGTTATCCGAAAGGAAGTTGTTTCTTCGGTAGAGAACATAAGAGGGTTTTGTTGTCGTCTCGTATTCACTTTTAGGAAGCCACTCGTGGTAGACCCAGTGGATAAACTTGAGGCTGTCACCGTGTTTTCCCTGCAGATCGAAACGGGCATAGATGCCCTCCGAGATCTTAAATTTCGGCAGTCGGTCACTTTCTACTTCTTCAGCATCATTCGCAACAATGCAGGCAATGTATTGACACTCATCGAGCGGGGTGATGGTCGGGTTGTCATGGAAGAGAGCGATCTCGTCAAAATCCTTGAGCCCTTGTCCCATCGCCCAGGTCTGCAGCTTTTGCCAGGTCTGGCGGATGGTGGGACCGTACCCTTTGTGCCGGATGTAATAACTCTCGATAGCGGGCATCTTGACGATCGTCGGTTCCATGTCGCTGAAATCCGCCGTTGAGCGGACAGCGATCTCAGACTGCTGGAGGATCCGTTTCGAGTAGCTTCTGTACCCGCCGCTGCGCCACGCTTTAGGCGACATCTCAAATCGCTCTTTGAAGGCCTTGATAAACGAGGAGTGCGAACTGTAGCCGCAGAGGTTCGCGATTTCCGAGATTGTCGAATACTTGTTGGTCAAAAGCAGGTTCGAGGCTTTTTGCAGACGGATCGATTTGATACTTTCGTAAATGTTTTTTCCGAAAGCCTCTTTGAAGATCCGGTGCATGTGGAACTTGCTGACGTCGAGATCGCTGCTCAGCTCTTCGATATCGATGTGGGTATCGATATGCGTGTAGATATAGTACATAATATCATTGGCAATCTTGGTCCGTCTCTGCAGGGTCGTCTTTTTCATCTCTCTATTATATAGCAATTATAGACAACTTTACAAACATATATGAATTATATTGAGAGCATAGGAAGATTAAAATAGGGACACAAAATATAAAGAATAAATCGGCGTAACACTCTACAATACTCCCATCATATAAAAAAGGTGGAAACGCAATGCAAAAGATCACGAAAATATTGGTCGCCAACAGGGGCGAAATAGCGCTGCGGATCATTCGGGCATGCCGCGAACTGGAGATCAAAAGTGTGGCGATGTTCTCTGAAGTGGACATAGAGGGGATCTGGGTCAGAAAGGCTGATGAGTGCTACCCGATCCTCGGAAACCCTATCGAGGCGTATCTGGATTATGAACGGATCATCTCACTGGCTATAAAAGCGGGCTGCGAAGCGATCCATCCCGGGTACGGCTTTCTCTCTGAAAGCGCGGAATTTGCAAAAGCATGTGAGGAGAAAGGGATTATCTTTATCGGTCCCAAAGCGGAACACATTGCGCTGTTCGGTGACAAGATGGCCTCCAAGGTCGCGATGAAAGCGGTCGGGGTGCCGGTGCTTGAAGGCACTGACGAACCGGTAAGTTCGCTGGAAGAGGGGGCGCGTATCTCTGAAGAGATCGGCTTTCCTGTCATTATCAAAGCGGCGTTTGGCGGCGGCGGCAGAGGAATGCGTATTGTCAGGGAGGCGAATGAATTTGATGACCTATTCGAGTCGGCGACCTCCGAAGCGAAGAAGTATTTCGGCAGGGGAGAGATGTTCATCGAAAAGTATGTCGAGAACCCCCGCCATATCGAAGTACAGATCATTGCCGACAAATACGGCAAGGTGGTGCATCTCGGCGAGCGTGACTGCTCCATTCAGCGCCGTCACCAGAAAGTGATCGAGATCGCCCCCTCCCCGAGACTCAACGACGCGGTCAGACAGGAACTTTTCCGTATCTCGACCGAGGCGATGTTGGAGCTTGGCTATGAGAGTGTCGGTACCATCGAGTTTCTGGTGGACGAAGCGGATAACATCTATTTCATTGAGATGAACACGCGGGTCCAGGTCGAACACCCGGTAACGGAGCTGATCTCCGGTATCGACATCATCCAGCGGATGATCCAGATCGCAGAAGGGGACGGACTGCGTTACGCTCAGGAGGCGATCGCTTTTCGCGGTTACGCGATTGAGTTCCGTATTAATGCGGAGGATCCGAAAAATAACTTTTTTCCTGCTGTCGGAAAGATCACCAACTATATGGCACCCGGCGGACCGGGGGTACGACTTGACACCAGCCTCTACGCAGGCTACACGATCCCGGGTAACTATGACTCTATGATCGGTAAGCTGATCATCTGGTCATTGGACTGGGAGGGCGCTGTCAAAAAAGCGCGACGGGCTCTGGATGAGTTTTATATCGACGGTATTGTCACCAATATCCCTCTGCACAGAGAGATCACCAGGGACAGAGACTTTACGGAAGGAACATTTGACACGGGGTATCTTGATCAGAAACTGCCGCATTTCAGTTTGGAGGCGGTGGATCATATTCAAGAAGAAGAAAAACGTATGGCGGATATCACTGCATTGATCGAGACGATTACCAGCAAAAAGATCAATATACGGCATTAGGTACGCACTACGCTTAAAGTTTTTTTCATCTATTTTTTATCAGTTGCCACCCCTGTTGGAGTGTTATAATAGACCATAATGCTGCAAGGAGCAAGGATGAAAATTGCGCTAACCGGTGCCAGCGGTTTTGTCGGTCAGGCACTTCAGGATTTCTATCAAGAGTGCGTGGTTATCGACCGCAACGATGACGAGACGATGATACTAAAAAAGCTTGAAGGTGTCGATGTCGTTATAAACCTCGCGGGGGCGCCGATCATCAAGCGTTGGAGCGATCCCTACAAGAAAGTACTTTTGCAGAGCCGTATTTTGACCACCGAACGGCTGGTCCGGGCCGTCAATAAAAGCAGTGTTTCGCACTTCATCTCCACCTCTGCTATCGGCATCTATCCGGATGACCGTCAGTGTGACGAAGGGTGTGAGGAGTTCGCCAATGACTTTTTGGGCCAACTGGCCCGAAAGTGGGAAAACGAAGCAAGGCAGTGCACCAAACCGACGACTATTTTACGTTTTGGCGTGATACTTGGCAGCGAAGGGGGCGCCTTGAAACAGATGCTGACCCCATTCAGGCTCGGTGTCGGAGGGATGATCGGAAACGGGACGATGATGACCAGCTGGATCGCCCTTGAAGATCTGATCGCTATCTACGACTTCGTGATAAGGGGGCATCGCGAGGGGACTTTTAACGCAGTCTCGCCGAATCCTGTAAGTAACTACCACTTTACCAAAGCACTCGGCAAAGCGCTCCACCGCCCAACCGTTCTGCCCATCCCGGAATTCGCGCTGCGCCTGATGTACGGCGAAGCGGCAACAGTGTTGACCGGTTCCAAAGAGATCTACCCAAAAGCATTGGAAGAGGCGGGCTTTGTGTTTAAATACCGTGAGATAGAGCCGGCACTGCAGGCGATCGTTAAAAATAAGAGTTGATATAAGCACGTTGGCACTTGTCAAGAACTATGTTATTGCTTTAGTATCCATTATTCACATCTGGGCATAAGGTTTAAAAGACCGATCAAAAACCTCTAAAGTAAAACGCTTTAGATCACCATCTGGATAAGGCTCTCAGCCCACATACTGAGCTGCTCTTTTGAGAGTGCACTCGTAAAGCGGTTGACCTCTTGGCCGTTCTTGAACGCGATAACAGCCGGGAGTTGGTTGACACCATAAAGACGCGCAACCTCTTGATGCTCCAAGGTGTTGACTTTCAAAAAGCGGACTTCCAGAGCACAGCCTTTTGCCGCTTCTTCGTAATCCGGTGCCATTGTCATACAAGGTCCGCAATCGGGGGAATAAAAATCGACGAGGACGGGAATATCGTTGTCATTGATATGGATCTTGCAGCTACTGTCGGAACAATCAACGGGTTTGGTCTCTTCCAACGGCGCACTGCAGGCGGTGCAAGAGGAGGCGCTTTTTTCGACTTCATTGGCTATGGCATTGACGGTGTTGCATTGGGGGCAGACGATGTTTAGTGTTTCCATGTTTATCCTTTAGGCTTGCAGTGCATAATCTATACTTCTGAAAGGGCATTGTCTGGATTGTAGCTGTTGCACTGCTGATACGTTTTGGTAGCGTCTTTGCAATCGAAGCGTTATAGACTGCTCTGAAAAAGAGAAGGAACCGATATGTTCATTTCGTTAAGAGAGGTTGAGACTTTTGTGGGTCAAGAGGCGGCTGTTCGATTGTGCGAATGGATCGAAAACTATACGCCGGTGACCTGCAGGCAGGGGATTAAGGACGGTTTAGAGTTCGACATAGATGAAGCGATCGAGTATGCCAAGATCAAGATACATCAGGAGAGTTCCAAACGGGCATTTTTTCCGCATCTGGTAAAGTTGAAACACGATATGGTATGTAACGGCCTTGAGAAGGTCCGCTCCGCATAGAAGCGTGCACTAAAGGAGTGCAGTAGATCTCAGGCCGGCTGAATCGTTACGAAAGAAGGGCTTTGGCGCACTGGTTGATGCGTTTACCGTCAGCAATACCGTTTAGCTCTTTGGATGCGGTTCCCATCACCTTGCCGATATCTTTCATCGATTCTGCACCGACGTTGGCGATGATGGTCTTGATGCGTGCTTCAAGTTCTGCGTCATCAAGCTGCTTCGGCAGGTACTCTTCATAGATCGCGATCTCCGCCATCTCTTTGTCGTAAAGGTCGTCACGGCCGGCATCTTTGTATTGTGACGCGGCGTCCTGGCGCTGTTTGACCTGTTTTTGAATGATCTTCAGTGTGGCTTCATCGTCAAGTTCGATACGCTCATCGACTTCGATCTGTTTGAACGCTGAGGTCAAGAGTCTGAGCGCGTCGCGACGCACGGTATCTTTGGCTTTCATCGCCTCTTTGACTTCGTTTTGGATCTGTTCTTTTAATGACATGATATTTCCTTTATGTTAAGTAAAACGTGCCGAGGCACGTCAATGCGCCGCCAATAGAACGGCGTGCGTATTAATAGTTGACAGCGACTTTGTAGGTCGGGTCGTTCTCTTCAAAGGTACAGTGCGGTCCCGCATTTTTCATCAGGATCTTGCAATCTTTCGAGAGGTGGCGAAGCGTGAGGTTCTTACCGGCCTCTTCGTACTTTTTCGTCAGGGTGTCAACCGCTTCGATGCCCGAAGCGTCCATAACGCGTGCATTCTGAAAGTCAATGACGACGCGCGGCGGGTCCTGGTCGATGGTGAAGGTATCCATAAAACTGGTCACCGAACCGAAGAAGAGGGGACCGTCAAGTTCGTAGACTTTGGTACCGTCAGCCTCGACGGTTGTCCTGGAGAAGATGCGGGCATGTTTCCAGGCGAAGACCAGAGCCGAGATGATGACACCCGAGATCACGGCAACGGCAAGGTCGGCAAAGATGGTGATGACCGTAACGACGACCATGACCAATGCATCGCTCTTTGGCATGTGTTTGATGTGGCTGGCACTGCTCCACTCAAAGGTCCCGATGCTCACCATGAACATGATCCCGACCAAAACGGCGACCGGGATGATGTTCAAGAGGTCGGTAAGTGTCGCGACCAGCAGCATCAGGCCGACAGCAGCCGTGATGCCCGAAAGACGGCCGAGACCGCCGGAGGTGTAGTTGATGATGGACTGACCGATCATGGCACACCCCGGCATACCGCCGAAAAAACCGCAGGTCATGTTCCCGCTGCCGAGGGCGATACACTCTTTGTTACCCGAACCGCGTGTGCCGCTCATCTCGTCAAGGACAGAGAGCGTCAGCAGTGATTCGATCAGTCCGACCAGTGCGACGATAACGGCATATGGCAGGACCATGGCAATGGCGTCAAGGCTCAAGATCGTTTCCGGGATATGGAACGACGGCAGCTGCCCTTTAAACGCACTGAGGTCTGTCAGGTGTCCGACGGTGATGGTGTTGATGCTGCCGTAGTAGACCAGCAGCGTCAGGGCAATGATGGCGATCAGCCCCGCCGGGATCGCCTTGGTGTATTTAGGAAGGAAGTACATGATGAGCATCGTCGAGATGACCAGAAGGTACATCTCGCTCCCCTGACCTTCGAAAAACTTGAACTGTGCCATGGCGATCACGATGGCAAGTCCGTTGACAAAACCGTACATGGCCGGTTGCGGGACAAGGCGGATAAATTTACCCATTTTGAAAACTCCGGCCAACACCTGTATGAGACCGGCCAGAACAGCCGTAAGGGTGATGTACTGCAGCACGCCGAAGGCGAGGTCGTCGCCGCTGAGCCCCTGAGAAGAGAGCATCGTACTGGCCTGAAGACTAAGGGCGACAAGGACGACCGCTACGGAGCCGGTCGCACCCGAGATCATCCCCGGCTTTCCGCCGATCAGTGCCGTAATAAGTCCAAGGATAAAGGCGGTGTAGAGACCGACGATCGGACTGACGTCGGCGATTAATGAGAAGGCGATCGCTTCGGGAACGAGGGCAACGGCGACGACAAGCCCGGATAGGACGTCGTTTTTGATGTTTTTGGAAGAGTAGTTGGAGATGTTGAACAAATATTATCCTTGTAGTGCGTCAAGCTGATCTTTGATCTTGGCCTGTTTGTCTGTCGCGTCCGCCAGAGCGGCTTTGTTCTGCTCGATAACTTCGACAGGGGCGTTGGCTACAAAGCGTTCGTTGTTCAGCATACCGTTGAGTTTACCGATCTCTTTGTCAAGCTTTTCGCTCTGCTTGGTCAGTTTGGTAATGATCGGTGTCAGGTCGATGCTCGCCGTCGGTATAAAGGTCTCACAGTGATCCGAAATATCGCTGACGGCATTTTCGATCTTCTCGGAGGTAAAGACGATCTCATCGACCTTCGCCAATTTGGCGATAAACGGGGTCATCATCTCGATGGTCTCATCATCGATACCGTCGATTTTGACAAAGGCTTTTTCGATCTTCTGGTTGGCCATGTCGACAAGGACTTTCGCCCGTCGGATAGAGACGATGGCATCCATGATGATGTTGAAGGTCTCTTCCTCTTTGTCGCGTTTTCTAGTTTTGGTCGGATACGGCATAACCATGATCGATTCAGAGGTCTCAAGCGACGTGCCTGAAAGCTCGTGGTAGAGATACTCTGTAACAAACGGCATGAACGGGTGGAGCAGTTTCATCGACTCTTTAAAGATGGCACCGAGTTCGATGACACTGGCTTTATCCGCCTTGCTGAGCTCGATACCCCAGTCACAGAACTCGTTCCAGATGAAACGGTAGATCGTCGTCGCCGCATCATTGAAACGGTAGGCATCGAGTGCCTCACGCGCCTCTTTGGTCGCCTGGTTAAGACGTGAGACCATGTATTTGCCCAGCGGTGTGTCCATGCAGAAACCGTCTAGATCCGGGAAGGTGTCGACATTCATCTGCAGGAACTTCGCCGCGTTGTAGAGCTTGTTGGTAAAGTTACGGTTGAGCTCCAGTTTCTTAGGGCTCATACGGATGTCACGCCCCTGCGCGGCAGAGACGGCAAGGGTAAAACGGAGGATATCGGCGCTGAACTCGTTGACCATGTCCAGCGGATCGATGACATTGCCTTTGGACTTGGACATCTTCTGGCCGTGTTCGTCACGCACAAGGGCGTGGAGATAGATGTCGTTGAACGGCAGCTCTTTTTTGAAGTGCTCACCCATCATCATCATACGGGCAACCCAGAAGAAGAGGATGTCAAAACCGGTGATCAGCAGTGAGTTCGGGTAGAAGTCCTTGATGTCCTGCGATTCGAATGTGTTATCCATCTCGGTGTCGCCGTTGCCCCAGCCGAGTGTCGAGAAGGGCCAGAGTGCCGATGAGAACCAGGTGTCTAGGACATCAGGGTCCTGTGTGATGTTTTTGCTGGCACATTTAGGACAGGCTTCCGGTGCATCCTCCTGCGACGCGAACTCGTGGTCACAGTCATCACAGTAGAAGACCGGGATGCGGTGCCCCCACCAGAGCTGACGCGAGATACACCAGTCGCGAAGATCACCCATCCAGGCGTTGTAGGAGTTGATCCAATGCGGCGGATGGAAAGTTGTCTCGCCGTTGTTGGTCTTTTCGATGGACTGTTTGGCCACCTCGGAGCGGACAAACCACTGCTTGGAGATGTACGGTTCGACGATGTTCTTACATCGGTAACAGTGACCGACCTGGTGAACGTGGTCTTCGACCTTCTCCATAAAGCCCTCTTCTTTAAGACGCTGAACGATGAGTGCACGCGCTTCCATGCGCTCCATGCCTTTAAACTCACCGGCGTAATCGTTCAAAATACCTTTTTCGTCAAAGACGGTGATGAACTCAAGGTCGTGGCGTTTACCGACCTCGTAGTCATTCTGGTCGTGAGCCGGGGTGACTTTAACGATACCCGTACCGAACTCCATGTCGACATGTTCATCCGCAATAACGGCGATCTCGCGCTCAAGAAGCGGCAGTTTTACTTTTTTGCCGACAAGCTCTTTATAACGTTCATCATCTGGATGCACCATAACAGCCGTATCGCCGAAATAGGTCTCCGGACGGGTCGTTGCGACAATGATGTGTCCTGAACCGTCCGCCATTGGGTAGCGCATGTGGTAGAAGTGGCCTTGATGCTCTTCGTGCTCGACTTCGATGTCGGAGAGCGCGCCGTCATGGGTACACCAGTTGACCATATAGTTACCGCGAACGATCAGCCCCTCGTTGTAAAGGTGAACGAAAGACTCTTTGACCGAGTTTTTCAGTCCGGCATCCATCGTGAAGCGTTCACGGCTCCAGGCCGGTGAAACACCCATCTTGCGAAGCTGGCCGACCATGATTCCGCCGGACTCTTCTTTCCACGCCCAGACGCGCTCAAGGAACTTTTCGCGTCCAAGCTCCTCTTTGGTGGTCCCTTCTGCCAGAAGCTGCTTCTCGACAACGTTCTGCGTCGCGATACCGGCGTGGTCCGTTCCCGGCTGCCAGAGTGTCTTGTAGCCGTCCATGCGTTTGTAACGGGTAATGATGTCCTGCAGGGTGAAGGTGAGAGCGTGACCGATGTGGAGGCGCCCGGTGACATTTGGCGGCGGCATCATGATTGAAAAGTTCTTATCCTCTTTCTGGATCGCTTTGTTGCCGTCTACCTCAAAATAACCGCGCTCTTCCCAGATCTTGTAATAGTTCTCTTCAATTACATTGGGATCGTAAGTTGCCGCTTTTTTTGTCTCTTCTGCCATAGGAGTGTACCTTTATAAAAAATGCTGTTTTGGTTCAAAAAAATTTAGGCGGATTATAGCCAACAAGAGGTAAGATTCGACTAAATGATTGTCGATCCAAACCTGCCTGTTCACTCATGTCACTTGACGATATTGATACACCACACAATAAGGAATTTTTTTGCCTCTATCCCGTTTAAATGATGACCAATACAAAGCGGCAACCGCACCTTATGGCGAAAACCTTATTATCGCCTCGGCGGGAACGGGGAAAACATCAACGATCGTCGGCAGAATAGGGCATCTGCTCAACAATGGTGTCAAACCCGAAGAGATACTGCTGCTCACCTTTACCAACAAGGCTGCAGCCGAGATGGTGGCGCGTGTTGCACAGTACTTCGGTGCGCAGACTGCCGGCAAGATCGATGCCGGGACTTTCCACGCCATCAGTTACCGCTGGCTGAAGCGTTTCAACGGCAAGGTGGTGCTCAAGCAGCAGCGGGAGCTGAAAACGCTCTTTCGCAGTGTCTTTGAAAAACGTTCATTTTCGCATCTCAGCAGCGAAAATGAGCCTTACGGCGCGAACTATCTTTACGATCTCTACTCTTTTTATCAAAACACCGAGATGTCTGAGGATTTTGAGACCTGGATCACAAAAAAACAGCCGGAACACCGTATCTATGCGATGATCTATGCGGATGTCGTGGATGAGTTTGAAGAGTTGAAACTGCAGTACGGCTTTTTGAATTTCAATGATCTGTTGATCCAGATGCGTAGTATATGTGAAAAAAAAGAGCTGGGGTACAAAGAGGTCTTGATCGATGAGTATCAAGACACCAATGCCCTTCAAGGCTCTTTGGTCGAAGCGATGAAGCCACCCTCGCTTTTCTGTGTGGGTGATTATGACCAGAGTATCTATGCGTTTAACGGCGCAGATATCGGGATCATCGGTTCGTTTACCAAAAAGTTTGAAAAAGCCGAGGTGTATACGCTTCGCAAAAACTACCGTTCAACGGTGCCGATCCTTTCGCTTGCCAACAGGGTGATATCGCACAATGCGCGCATCTACCCCAAAGAGTTGGAAGTAACGCGTCAGGAAGAGGCACAGAAGCCGAAACTGCTGATGTATGATGAACTTTTCGACCAGTACCACGCTATTACCGAGATGATCAAAGCCTCAACCACAGACAGAGAAGATATTGCCGTCATCTTTCGCAACAACTCGACTGCAGACGGTATAGAGGCGGCGATGCGGGAGCAGGGGGTTGCCTGCAGAAGACGCGGCGGCACCAGTTTCTTTGATGCCAAAGAGATCAAGGCCATACTTGATATCTATACTCTGATGGTCAACGAGAACGATATGATGGCGTTTATCCATCTGTTTGAATTTGCAAAAGGGATAGGAAGTGCGATCGCCAAAGAGCTCTTTATCGCACTGCAGTACGTCGGTTCGGGGTCACTTCTTTACGGTATCTTCACGCCGGACACAAGCATCAGCAATCCGTTTGAAAAACGAAAGTTAAACCAGCAGTTGGGTCTGTTTGACGACTTTCTGGAGCTGGGATCTGCAGGCCGTTTCGGTTCGCTGGGGTTTGACGCGAAGTTTTTAAAAAATCCCGTGCTTAAACATCCAAAACTGACCAAAGACGGCGCAAAGTTCCTTTATAACTTCACGCAGCTGCTGCGTTCTATCCATGGACTGAAACAGCCGAAGACGATCGTCAGCAAGATCAGAACGTCGGACTTTTATCACGGTATTGTCGATGTGCTCAGCTCCAAGCGGGCGGTTCAGGCAGACGGAACGGTCGACGAACGGCTAAAAAAAGAGTCGACAGAACGGATCCATAATAAATCGCAGATACTCGTGGAGTTGACGCGGCCGTACAACGACCATGAACGCTTCTTGAATGCGATGATACTCGGCTCACAAGATCTGACGCAGGGTGAAGGGGTTCATCTTCTGAGTATCCATGCCTCTAAAGGTCTGGAGTACAAGGAGGTCTATGTGATCGACTTGATGGACGGACGGTTTCCAAACCGGAAATTGATGACACGCGGCGGAAGCCTCGATGAAGAGCGACGTCTCTTTTATGTTGCCGTAACACGTGCAAAAGATATTTTATACTTGAGCTTTGCCAAGTATGACAAGATCAAGAAAAGTGATTTCGTTGCGTCGCAGTTTCTCTATGAAGCGGGAATGATGCAAGAAGATGAAGCGTATAAAAAAATGCTCGAACGTGAAGAGAAGCGCAAAGAGAAAGAAGAAGCGCTAAAAACAGAACAAGCGCTTTTGGACTAAAGGCACTATACGACACAGTGCGCAAGAGTTGAAAAGAAAAAGAAAAAGGAGAAGCCCTCCTTTTATTTGCCGAGAGCAGCCTCTCCAAGACTCCACATCGGCAAGAAGATACCGAGTGCAAGCAGTAGAACCATCGCACCGATTACAAAGAGCATGATCGGCTCAATGGCTTCCTGCAAGCCATCAATGATGGCGTCAAAACGCATTTTATAGTACTCGGTTACCTTTTGAAGCATATCATCCAGTGCACCCGATGACTCACCGGCTTTGATCATCTGAATAATCATATTTTCAAAAAGTCCCGTCTCTTCGAGGCCCTCGTTCAGGGTACTACCTTTTTCTACCGCTTGGCGTATGGTGGAGAGCTTTGCTTTTAGAGGCAGGTTCTCCGTCATAGCGATCGCGGTGTCAAGCGCCTCGGCAATAGGAATACCGGAACGGACCAGTTCGGAGAATACCAGTGTAAAACGGCTAAGCGTTGAAAAAAGAATAATCCCTTTGATCAGATAGGTACGCAACATCAGCTGATGGACCTTGTATTTGAAATCCTGGTTGTTTTCTATCATATATTTGATCACAACGTATAGGATTGCAATCCCGGCCAAAATATAGAGTCCGTAGTTGAGCAGCGCTTGTGACAAAAATTGCAAAATGACGGTTGGCAATGGTAGGCCGGCTTTGAACTTTGAAAAGATCATCTCAAATTTAGGAACAACGAATGTCAGCAAGATACTGAAGGCGACAGCCATTGCGATCATAACGTTTCGCGGATAGGCCATCGCTTTTTTGAATTTAATGACATTCGCACGAATCTCTTCGAGCATAGTGGCAAGATTGTAGAGCGCTTCAGCCATATTACCGGTTTTTTCACCCAGGTCAACCATGGCAAGGGTCAGACCGCCAAGTTGAGAACGGTAGTTGTCCATCGCATTATAAAGGCTTGAACCGGCATTGATATCTTCACCACACTTGGACAGGATCTCTTTTAGCGTTGGATCTTCCGTTGCGTCGGCTAGTTCGGCAAGCGAGTCGTGAATAGAGATACCGGCATTGGTCATGACCGCCAGTTGGCGGACTGCAGCGATGTGTGCATCCGGTTTGATCTTTTTCTTTTTGGCGTTCTTAAAGAGGTTTGCCTTGATTTGGGCAAATTGCTCTTCCAGCGGCGGGGAAGTCTCTTCCAGTTTGACCATAATACCCGGAAATTTGACCTTTGCCATATAGTGCGCTTCTTTTTTACTCTCAGCGTAGAGTCTGTGCTCCGTTTTTTTACCGCGAGCAAGTACGGTAGCTGTAAAATGTTTCATGATTTGACCACCCTTAAAATTTCTTCAATAGTTGAGATTCCGCTCACTACCTTTTTCATGCCGTTTGCAAACATTGGCTCAAAACCTTCTTTTAATGCTTGTTCTATCATATCATCTTTTGATGCACTTTGTGCAATCATACTTGAGAGCTGCTCCGATATCGGCAACACTTCGGAGATCATCTCCCGTCCCATATATCCGACACCGTTGCACTCCCGACACCCTTCACCTTTGTAAAATACGGTATCGTCTGGAAGATACTGTTTGTAAGGTTCCGTGACAGCTGCCGGCAATTTCTCTTCGACCTTGCAATACGGACAGATCTTACGGATGAGACGTTGTGCCTGGATTGCAACCAAGGAACCGCTGATAAGATAGGGTTCGATCCCCATATCGACCATCCTCGGGATCGCACTGATAGCATCATTGGTGTGCAGTGTCGAGATAACCAGGTGACCTGTCAACGCCGCTTTGATGGCAATTTCAAGTGTCTCCTGGTCACGGATCTCCCCGATCATGATCTTATCGGGATCCTGACGAAGGATAGAACGGAGTGCATCGGCAAAACTGAGCCCGACACTCGCGCGTACTTGAACCTGCTGGATAAGGTTCATCCTGTACTCGACCGGATCCTCTACCGTAATAACTTTCTCTTCAACACTACGCAGTTCATTCAGTGCACCATAAAGCGTTGTTGTCTTACCACTACCCGTAGGGCCGGTTACGAGAATGATACCATAGGGTGTTTTAAGTGCAGAGTGCAGTTTTTTGTATCCTGCCTCATCCATACCGGCATCTTCAAGACGAATAAGCGCTTTCTCTTTGTCAAGAACACGCAGTACGATCGATTCACCGTACATAATCGGCAGCGTCGAAAAACGGAAATCATACTCTCTACCGCCGACATCCGTTGAAAAACGGCCGTCCTGCGGTTTTCTTCGTTCTGCAATGTCAAGGTTGGCCAGGATCTTAAGACGGGAAGCAAGAGGTGGGTAGATGTCTTTATCGAAAATAAAGACCTCAGAGAGTTTACCATCAACACGTCCACGCACGGTACAGTTGTTTTCGGTAGGTTCAATGTGAATATCACTTGCGCGGTTCTTGATACAAGCTTTCAAAATAACATCAATAAGCTGTAGAATTGAGGATGCCTGGGCCTGATCTTTATTCTGGTCAGTTCCTATGGAGTTCAGTTCATTACGAATACTGACTACAAGCTCTTTGACACTGTCTTTAAGTTCAACTTTAAAGAGATAGGCCTGGATCTGTTTCTCTGTAGCGGCTGCAATGTCCAGTGGTTTACGTGGAAAGAGACGTTGAAGGGCCTCTTGTGCTTCGATATTGAGCGGGTCGGCAAAGGCCACCGTTACGGATAGGTCGTTTTCCTTGATCGGAATGGCCTGAAAACGTTTGAGTTGCGAAAGAGGGGTCCTGTCTGTGAGCCTATAATCCATGTCAATCGAGTCAAGATCAAGGTACTGTATCTCCATTACATCTGCGAGATGCTGGATGACAGCCTGTTCATTTAAAAAGTGATACTGCTTGATAATAGAGAGTTCGTAATGACCGGAACGAATCTGTTCAACAACAAATCGTTTGACAAAGTTGACGGATACCGCACCGACTTTAGTCAATGTCTCAAGGAGTGTGTCATCTTTGACACCAACGCGTGTTAGGCGTTCTATCTGCTCATTAGAAATATGGCCTTGTGCCAATAGATCATGGGTTACTCTGTCCATTTTTTTTCCTACCAGTATATGTGACGTGTTGTCATTATTTTATCATTATATTCTTCGATTACCATTTTAGGCGACGAACCGCTTTTGGTGATAAAAAGACGATAGCTTTTATTGACATCATTCGGATCTGTGTAATTGTAACGGCGTTTATCTTTAGGATCGGTATCGTTGGAGTATAAATCAAAAACGGTTGAAAGTACATATTCAGTCGTCGGCAATTTGATAGGTTTAAGATCGTATTGATCTGATAGTGCATGCATAAGAAGTTTTTTTTGCATCAGTATAACAGAAAAATAGGCCGCATTTGCCCTTGCTTCAGGCGTTTTCTTTAACAATGTTATGGCAGTCGAGAGCTTGTCAAGCTGATCGGAATTCAGGCAAGAAAAAGCATACAGAGAGATAAACTCTTCATCATTTTTATACTGTTGCAACAGTGTTTCGCCCGATTCGCAAGCCTGTGCATATTCGCCGTTTTGATAGAGCTTGTACGTGTCCATTTTGGCATCGGCGTGCACAAACAGCGGTGTAAATATTAACAGCATTAGAAATTTATTCATTTGAGAGTTCCTTTTTGAATTTGAACGAGTAAAATCTTCGCTTTGACAGAACCGGACGTTTTAATATAGTTTTTGAGTTTGCTGACAGCAGTGTCATTTTTACCAAGTTTTACTAAAGATTTGGCATAAAGAAGAACACCATCCTCAATATTGGGGTTAA
Source organism: Sulfurimonadaceae bacterium (assembly GCA_041555445.1). GTDB lineage: Bacteria > Campylobacterota > Campylobacteria > Campylobacterales > Sulfurimonadaceae > Sulfonitrofixus. The sequence continues at coordinate 26,428 of JBFFKK010000006.1, read as the reverse complement.
TGTCGTAGGTTGCTTTGGCATAGTGCAGCGATTCCTGGTAATTCCCCTGTTCATAATACTCTTTTGCGACAAAAAGGCTCAACGCAGGTTTTTGCGTTTGGTTAAAGCGTTTGATAACACCGCGTAATTCATCTTCGGATGTTTCGGACTGACCTACCTGGATCAAGGTGTTCTGCGGCTCCTCATTTTTGATAATCGTGTCATCAGCACGAATGACAACCGTTTTGACAGGTGCTTGGGTGACCGTTTTTTTAACAGCAGGTTTCACTTCTTTTTTCTTAGGTGGCTTTTTAGGCGTTTGCTTGACTGCCTTTTTAGGTTTTGCAACAGCTTTTTTCTGTTTTTTAGGCTTTGCTGCCGGTGCAGCAGTTTTTTTCGGTTCTACAGGTGGTGTGTTTTGTTCTTCTGTTGTAGGCTCTTTTGCTTCAGCGGCTGCAAGCATCTGGGCATTATTGTAATTGATGGCCTGGTCTTCAAGGTTGTACATAAAGTCAAATGACGCCACCAGTACATTCTGCACATCTTCTTTTTTCATTGGTGTGATCTGACGAGGTTCAACACTTTTGTTAAGATCACTACTCATGTTGACATCGGCAAGGATTGGAACGTTAACGGGCTTTGGCGCTTCTTTAAACAAAGCCAATACTGCTTCGGGGTTTGTTAGATACAGATACGAAGATAGGCCTATAATAGCCGCCACTATTGCGGATGAGACATAAAGTGGCAGCATCTTTTTGAAGTGGTATGTGGACCACTTTTTTTCCAATTCATGGACATCAAGCATCGATAAATCCTGTATAGATTGCAGCCATCTCTATCAACTTTATGGGCATTGATTGCTGCTGGACCTTGGCGGGTTCGTTCTTTTCATACCAACTGCATATCTCAAAAAGCCCGTATAAAAGTTTATTCGTGTCCCGGTAGTTGCCCTCTGTGAACTTGTGGATCGCTTTTACCACCTTGGGTGTGAACATATTCGCAATGTCAAAATAGTTGGCATGTAAAAGCTTCTTATGGATATAGATCGCTAATTCGGAAGCGGTGGCATTTTGAAGCTCCTGACTCTCCCAAATACGCGTTTTGAAATGTTCTTTGGCAATAAGGTCCTCTTTTTCTGTCTTGTGAAGAGCAAATATGAATTTGACTTTTCGCGAATCCGAGATAAGTCGGATCTTCTCCATCAGAGGCTCAGAATAGAGTTGGGCTTCATCAAGAATAACGATAGGGGTAGTTTCGTAAACATAATGGTTGGCAATCTCGATAAATTGCGTAAAATTGAGGGAATCAGGTGTGTTAAAACGAAAGATCTCATAAGCCAAGACCTTAAAAAACTCGCTTTCGTCTATAACAGGTATCGGTATATAAACGATATTCTGTTGTGATGAGAGTTCTTTATAGAGCTTGTTAAGCATCATACTTTTTCCAGTTCCCGGTTTTCCGAAAACAAGTATCATCTTGAGAGGTTTTTGGATCGCCTCTCTTAGCGCATGGTAGATAGCCATACTACGGTCAAGCTGGACATAGTCTTTAGAATCGACAATGTCCTGAAAAACCTCCATGGAATTGCGAAAGATATTAGAGCTCTTCATCTGCCTCTTTGCTTTCAGGTGCAACTGCTGCATCTGTTGTAACATTACTATCTTCGCTGAACGTGGCTTTTAAGCCGGCTTCTTCTTTAGTCGTTGATGTATAGCCAAGGTCTGCGATTGAAAGCGTATTGCCTTGCGCTTTGACGATGTGCGGTTCAATAACGATAACGATCTCTTCAACCGAACGGACTTTTTCTTCGTATTTAAAGAAGTACCCCAGACCAGGAATATCACCAAGTAGAGGCACTTTGTTGGTTTTAAAGTTTTCACGAGAGCCGATCAGACCGCCCAGGATAATGCGGTTGCCTTCTTTAACAGTGACAACAGCCGATAGTTGACGACGGTCAAGGTCAGGCGGCATAGTACGATTTTCCTGAGCAACGGTATCACTCTGGATTTGAACACGGGTCTGGCTAAGTGACGGATTGACTTTGATCGTGATCATGTCATCTTCACCGATCTCAGGTGTAATATCCAGAAGAACACCGGCAAAAACAGAGTTGACAATATCATTTTGCGTTGTAGAGACAACACCGCCGCCGGCACCTTGTTGGTTCTGGGACTGTTGGATCTTATAGAAGTACTCCGTACCGACCGTGATAAGAGCCGGCTGATTGTTCAATGTCAGGATCTTCGGATTGGAGAGAGCACGCACCTCACCCTGTTCTTTAAGGAACTTGATCACTTCATTAAGCGAGCCGGCGACACTGACCTGTACAAGATGAGCAGTTTGTCCATATAGGTCTTCCAGGTTACCGATTGAGTTATATGTATCAATATTATTTCCATTAAACGTATCGACTGCTACATTGATGTTCTGAAGTGCATAGAGTTGTGACCAGTCAATACCGGTTGAAGATTTATCGTCAAAACTGACACCGATCATATTGACATCGATAAGAACCTGCTTTTGAACCTTCTCTTGTAGCATTTTTAAATAGGACGCGATACGGGCCTGCTGACGACCGGTAGCAGAGATTGTGACAAGGCCGGCATTTCTATTGATGATCGGTGCTTCGGCCTGATAGGCATCTTCAGGACGGTTGAGAACACGTTGGAGTTCAAGATCAAGCTCTTCCCAGAAAAGGACTTCATCCGTATGTTCGATCGAGATACCCGATTTATTGGAACCAGCACCGCCACCGGCTCCCGGATCAGGGAAAGAGCCGCCGCCTGCTCCACCTGCTGCTCCACCAGTCATACCAGTTTGAGCACCTTGACCGATTTGAGACGATGTTGAGCTCAGCATGACATCGGTTGAACCTCGGCTCTTTCTTGAGGAAAGGATATAGTCGATGTTATAAGTAATCGTCTTGAGGTAGGAGATGCGCAAGATCTCGTTTTCAATCGTGAAGTTAAGATTGTTCTCTGTCAGCAAGATGTCAAAAACTTCATCAATAGTGAGGTTCTTGATGTGTGTTTTGTTCAATTTCTTGTCCATCAGCTTTTCAGTTTCACTGTCAGCAACAACCAGGCTGTATTCACAGGCTGAAGTCAATTGGTCGACATATTCACCGATCGTTGTCCCTTTTGCAGATGAGATGCTGAACAGTTCGTAAGTACAGTCGGCTTGCATTGATGTTGCTAGAACGACTGAAGCGGCCAGTGACAGGAGCTTTTTATTTAGGTTTTTCATTTTCATTTCCTTTTTTTACTGATTAGTTAGTTGACATCAAACTTGATTTTGTCATTTTTTTGATTTTGAAAGAGTTTCAGCTCTTTCGTTCTACTTTTAAGCGTCACCGCACCTGGAGTGACATTAACAATAGTGTATTGTCGTACTCTATCCCCCTCTTTATACCACTTTCCGTTGATCTTGACATTTTTATTGATCGCTGATTCAAGTTTGAGCGGCTTGAGCTTGACGCTCTTTTTGACAGCGTAAGTGGTCTTCTTTCCATCACTCTTTTTCTTAAACAAGATAAACGGACTGTTGGTTGTGAGCACATTGTTGGCGTTAACACCGGTGCGCGGAGGTTTGATCTCCTGGATCTGTTTATTGATCTCAGCATGATTTGGCGTTCCAATCGGCTTTGCCTTTTGGACTTCTGCCGGTTTGGCTACCTCAGTACTTGCCATTACAGCCATCGGCACCAAGGACGCGATGGATAATATTAGTAGCTTTTTCATTAATATGTAATCCCCCATACTGATAGTTTAAGATCGAGGTTTAACTTCTCAGTTGCTTCAAGATCCATGTCGTGCAAATCAACAACAAGTTTGCTCTTTTCAATGGCATTCATGAATCTAACCATATTCTTATATGGTGCTTCAGCCTGTATTTCAAGGTTAAGTACGTGCCCGAATTTGGTTTTGTCATCTGCAAGCCTATTGGCAAAAAAGTTAAGTTTGACCTTGTACTTTTTGGCATTTTCAGCAACAGAGTCGATAAAAGCACCCCAAGTCTCCTGATCATAGAAGAGTTCGGGGATCTTCTCTATCTCTGCTTTGATGAAGGCGTTTTCGTCTTTCAACGTAACCAGTTTTGCATTAAGATCTTTGATCTGTTTATCTAGACGTACGATCTCACTTTCGGGATGCATCATAAGATACTGTTTGTCTTTTGCAATTTTATCTTCGACTTTCATTCTGGCTTCTACAATGGCATTGTAGCCTTGTTCCGAACTTTCCCAAAACAGGAGATAAGATAACGAGACAAGAACGACAAAGACCATCAGATAGATCATCTTGACGTCTTTGTCACTCTTTTGTGAAAAGCTTTGGTCTATATCATATAGATATTTTTCTAACATTGCACTCATTTCAGCACCGCCTTCATCTGACTAAGATAGTGTTTTTTCTCTTCATCATATGCAATCTCTTCTAATATAAAGTGAAAACGTGATGTCTTCTTAGCGGTCAGATACTCAAGTAATCGAGTGATATCTTTGTCTTTTTCGGACACCATGTTGAAGATGAAACCTTTAAAGTTCTCATCTTCATGATAAGAGAGTTTTTGCAGTTTGACTTTGTATTTGTTCAGATCACCGGCAAATTCAGTTGTGAGTTTAGCCTTCATCGGGTAGTTGACCTTCACATCATGGATTTTCGTCAAGGTGTTCATCTGACGCTCAAGCTCTGCCTGCTCGGCATTAACCAGCTTGGTCACAGCGTTTTTCTCAACTGTTTTGATGTTGATCGTTGCTTCGCGTGTCGTCTTTACACTGTGCACTTCATTGTATTCCGTGTCAAGCATAGCCTTGTTGAGCTCTTCCGCAAATGTCAGACTCCAGAATGCAACAGGGTAGGCGAAGGCGACCACCATTGCAATTCCCGTAATAGCGATAAGTTTACCGCTGGCACGTTGCAGGAATTTCGGAGGTCTAGGATAGAGTGAGAAATTACATTCATAACGTTCGTCACTCTCTGTCATTGTGTACAGGTGCATCATCTGATGTACCTGGTCTACATATTGGCCTGCTGTGTCAAAACCGTAATCGAAGTCAAATGATTTGGAGATCAACCCGAGATAGGTCTGTGAATACTCATCCAAACCGGCGATCGAACCGATCTGCGATCCGATGTAGATCTGGTCAATTGTTTCAAGTTCAAAAGCACGTTTGGCATAGGTAAGCACATCGTTGATATGTAAAAAGAGCTCGCCAAAAAGTTTGATAAGGTCACGTTGATACTCTTTGTTTTCTGAAGAGAGACCGTCGCTTGAAAGCAGTTCCATAAAGAGCGTGAAGCTGACCTGCTCGCCATAGAGCTCACAGAATCGTTCATGCATCATTTTGATAGAGTACTTGAGTGTTTTGGTGTAGACAAACTCTTGATCATTATAGATGGTAAAGAAGGCATCATTGTCCTGGAAATAGATGAAACAGTGTACACCTACATCCGTAACGATCTCCCGCTGATAAAGCCCCTTGATCAAAAGAGGAACAGGAACGATATAATCAAGGTATTTGATCTTTTCAACTGTTGTCTCGAATGTTTCATCCATGGTAAGCGGATCAACAATGAAAACGTGGAAGAAACGCTCTTTTTCATCGAGTTGATGACCTGCTTCAATAAACTGAACGTTGTATTCGACTGCCATGTCAAGGGCAAGTTCTTCATAAACCTTGTTCTCAATAGCAAAAGCCAGATCTTCATCAGGGATGTTTTTACTTACACCAATAAGAGCGGTTAAGAAGTCGTTGGTGTTCAGATAAGCCATCGTGTACTGGGTTTTAGAGAAGTTGATGGATTTCACTTGTTCTAATTTGCCAGATGCTCCAACATAAAACGACTCTTTGTAAGGGTTTATAGAAAGGACACTGGTAAATGTCGGTTGTTGCGTATTACTCATCGCAGTAAATCCTAATAGTGTTATTTTTGTCCAAACTCAATTGAGCCAAACTTTTCTATACGTCTATATTCAAAATATAAACAGACCAATTGAATTACAGAGAATTGACAGTGTTGACTGAAGCAATTTTCTGTTACTAAATTTCATTTTAGCCATATTAAACTTAAATATATTCTTATGCGTTGGATAAAAAGTTAAAAAGGAGGAATTTTATACCAAATTTCGCAAAGTGCCTAAACACCATGCATTGGAGGATTATAAAGATATTAGAGGGAATTATTTTTGATATATTGATAATTTATTGTTATCAAAAATGCAAAAAAGAGTCTTTTAACCTTAAGTGATGATTTTAACAGAGAGGTACAACGACTAACATTAGATGTTTAGCTGTTGTAGCCCAGCTCTTCCAAAAATTTCTTATCGTTGGTCCACCCTTTTTTGACGGAGACAAAGAGATCAAGAAAAACAGGTTTATCGGTCAACTTTTCGATCTTTGCACGGGCGTCTTTGCCAATACGCTTGATAGCAGCACCATTCTTACCGATAATGATCCCTTTTTGACTCTCTTTTTCGATGATGATCGTGGCGCGGATATGTTCGACGCGCTGGTTCTCTTCGATTTTATCGATGACCACATCTGATTCATAAGGGATCTCATCACTGATGTTCTCAAAAATTGCTTCACGAATGAACTCTCTATAGATATCCCGCAGCATCTCTGTCGTCAAGTCGTCGGGGTCATAGAGGTAAGGCGATTCATCGAGGTGTTTTACAATAACATCCAGCAGATCGTTTTTGCCGACATTTTTGGTGACGGACATCGGTATCAGGGCTTCAAACTCTGATGCAAACTGGTTGTATTCACTGATACGCGCCAACAACTCTTTTTGTGAGACTTGGTCGATCTTTGAGAGAGCAATGATATGTTTGCGGTTTTTACCATTCAGTTCGAGAAAACGTTGGTAGTGTTTGACAGAGTCGCTGGCAGGTGCCAGGTAGACGATAATATCACAGTCGCCGATCGCCTTGAGCGCCTCTTCGAGCATAAACTGGTTGAGCATCTTCTCTTTTTCATGGAGACCGGGCGTATCGACAAAAATGATCTGATCATCGTGATGCATCACAATGGCATTTAAACGACGGCGCGTCGCATTCGCTTTTTGCGATGTCATGGCTATCTTCTCACCCAGGATCCAGTTGAGCATGGTGCTCTTTCCTGCATTGGGCCGTCCGACCAATGCGACAAAACCGGCCTTGTGTTCGGCTGTACTATTCACCGATAACCTCGAGGTGGATCGTCGCATGCATAGCGTGACCGAGTTTAAGATCAAGATCATGGGTACCCGTGACTTTAATAGCTTCTTTATGGTTGATATGTTTTTTGTCGATCTCTATATTGTGCTGCTCTTGCAGAGCGTTTGCGATCTCATCTTTCGTGACTGAGCCGAAGAGGTGGCCTGTGTTGCCGAGCTTTTTAGTAATCGTCACTTTCAATTTGTCCAGTTTTTCAGCGAGAGATTTTAAGTTCGCAATTTCCATCGCTTCATCTTCGGCTTTTTTTCGTTCAACAGAAGCATGTTTTTTGAGGACCTCGTTTGTAGCTACTTTGGCAAGTCCTTTGCCGACGAGAAAGTTTTGACCGTAACCGTCTTTTACCTCTTTGACTTCACCGGCTTTACCCAAGCCTTTTACATCTTTGATCAATAGTACTGTCATAAATATTCCTAAATTCTGTTTTCACAATTGTAGCGAGAGAAGGTAAAAAAGCAGATAACAGCTGAAAGGAAGAAGGAAACATCTATTTGACCACTATTGCAGAGAGAATGGCTTGACCAGAGAAATGTTTTTCTTTGGTCAAAAATAAAGTAGGAGTTATCTCTCTTTTTCACCGGGATAGGAGACGATACCGTAGGTCAGGTTACCGACTTTTTTATAACCCATGTCGCCCAAAATACGGGCACAGTGTGCACTTCGGCTACCGACATGACAGTAGACGATAAGATTCTCGTCCTGTGAAAGCTTGGCTTCGTCCAGGGTCTGGAAGAAGTTGCTGGTCGGAATAAGAAGGTCGGCGCCCTTGATGTGGCCCATCTGCCACTCCATCGGTTCGCGTACATCGACAAGTTTGAAATCAACCATGCCGAGGTCGCGTGCTTCAAGCAGGGCGATGATCTCGTCGCCGTCCAGTTCGTCTTTGTTGACCAGAACGGCACACTCTTCTTGTGTCAGGCCGCGTGAATGCTGGTGGACAACCTCTTCGATTGCCTCACCTTGTGACTGTGCTGCGGCATATTCCGGCGTACAGAAGATCTGGCAGTGACAGACACCGTCTTCCGGGATCTCTTTTTCGATGGCAGGGGTACATGGACAGACACGATCGTCCGGCTCACCGGTGACAAAAAAACATGGGCAGTAGCGCTTGCCGTGCATCAGTTTGTTGCGCGTCAGACCAAGTTGAATCCCCTGGTTGATCTCCGCATCGGGGTTGTAGGCCCAACCAAACTGCGCTACAACCTTGTCGGTAAATCGGATCGTTTTTTCAAGAGTATCTTTAAATTCCTGTGATTCAGGGTCGATTTTAACGGTGCTCATTATAAGCCTTTTACTGTTTTAGTGAGAATATTATCTTTTTTTCCGTAAATAGGGAATTAAATCTTTTTATATCGGTGAAAGACAGGGGGTGGAAAATCCAGCTGATGCTGGATATTGATCTCTATTTGTTGCGCGCTTTCCCGGCAATGATAAAACGAAGTGCGTTAAGCTTGATAAAGCCCTCTGCATCTTTCTGGTTGTACACTTCATCCTCTTCAAACGTTGAGTACTCTTCATTGAACAGTGAATCAGCCGATGCACGTCCAACGACGATCACGTTTCCTTTGTAGAGTTTAAGGCGGACAACACCATTGACGAACTCTTGCGATTTGTCAATGGAGGCCTGCAACATCTCGCGCTCCGGTGAAAACCAGAAACCGTTGTAGATCAGTTTTGCATAACGCGGCATCATCTCATCTTTCAGGTGGGCCGCTTCGCGGTCAAGCGTGATCGATTCGATGGCACGGTGTGCTTTCAGCATGATCGTCCCGCCCGGTGTCTCATAACAGCCGCGCGCTTTCATCCCGACAAAACGGTTTTCGACGATATCGATACGCCCGATACCGTGTTTGTTTCCAAGTTCGTTAAGTGACTTCAGCATCGTTGCCGGGCTTAGTGCTTCGCCGTTGAGTGTTACCGGGTCGCCGTGAGCATAGCCGATCTCGATGTATTCTGCCTCATCCGGAGCATTCTCCGGAGAGTTGGTCCATAGCCACATATCATCTTCCGGCTCGGCATTCGGATCTTCAAGGTGCAGCCCTTCATAAGAGATGTGAAGGAGGTTTGCATCCATTGAATAAGGGCTGACAGCAGGGTTGCCATTCTCATCTAAGTGTTTTTTATCAATCTTAATGCCATGAGAAGCGGCATAAGCGAGAAGTTTTTCGCGTGAGTTCAGGTCCCACTCCCTCCATGGTGCGATAATCGTCAGTTCTGAGTTCTGACCGAGGTAACCCATCTCGAAACGGACCTGGTCGTTACCTTTACCGGTAGCACCGTGGCTGACACCGTCAGCACCGGTGATCTTCGCGATCTCCGCTTGACGTTTCGCGATCAGCGGACGTGCGATCGATGTTCCAAGAAGGTATTCACCCTCATAAATGGCATTGGCACGGAACATTGGAAATACAAAGTCTTTTACAAACTCTTCTCTCAGGTCGTCGATAAAGATGTTCTCTGGTTTTATGCCCAGTTCGAGAGCTTTAACGCGAGCCGGCTCCAGCTCTTCGCCCTGACCAAGGTCAGCCGTAAATGTTACGACCTCGCATTTATATTCGTCTTGCAGCCATTTGAGAATAACACTGGTGTCCAGCCCGCCGGAGTAGGCGAGTACAACTTTTTTGACTTCTTTTTTCATCGGAAAACCTTCATAAGAGTTGAAAATAAATTGCGCGATTTTACCGAATATTAGGTAAGAAAAAGGTTAATCTAAAGCGCTCTTTTACGCATCTCTGCTATGCTTGCGCTTATGAATAGATATTTTACACTTTTGCGTGAAGAACGTGTGCTGAGACGGCTCTCTTTGATCCAGCTAATTGCCTATTTCGGTGCGTGGTTCTCCAATGTCGCGATCTACACGCTGCTGATCCAGCTTGATGTGTCGGCAACGATCATAGCGATGACGGCTGCTTTGCACTTCCTTCCCGGTGTTTTGCAGGCACCTTTCAGCGGGGTTTTGATCGACAAGTTCGCCCCCAAGAGGCTGATGGCTTTTCTTATGGTCCTTGAGATAGCTGCGACTTTGCCGTTGATGCTGATCGACAGTGTGACGCTGTTGTGGCTTTTGTTTATCCTGGTCTTTGTCCGCATGGGCGCGTCCAGTTTTTACTTTACGCTGGAGATGTCGCTGCTGCCAAGGATACTGCCGCATGACAAGCTGAAGTTGGCCAACGAGATCCACTCGGTGATCTGGTCCTTTTCCTACACCTTCGGCATGGCGATCAGTGGATTTGTCGTCTATCTTGTCGGCGTCAAGACCGCTTTTTTACTGGACGCACTGCTCTTTATGATCGCACTTGCCTTGCTGATGAAGCTCATGTTTCCTGTCAGTGAGCAAAAAGAGAGCGTCGGTTTTGCAGCGATGTTTCGAGAGAGTTTTACCTATCTCAAAAATGCGCCCCACATCAAACATCTCATCCTGCTCCATGCCTTTGTCGGTTTTACGGCTTTTGATGCTCTGGTCGCATTGATCGTGGAGCGTTATTATACGCAAGTCGTTGCCGTGGCTCTCGGAATAGGTCTTTTGCACGCACTTCGAGCCGTGGGTCTGGTCTTCGGCCCGGTCGTGATCGGAAAATGGGTCAACAACAGGACCTTGGTCTATCTGCTGCTCTATCAGGCCGCGGCGATTGTTGTCTGGGCGCTTGTCATTGAGCACTTTTACCTCTCCTTGCTCGCATCGGTCTTTGTGGGGTTTGCCACCACAACGCTCTGGTCCTATACCTATACGCTCCTGCAGCACCATACCGACAAAGCGTACTACGGCAGGATCGTCGCCTATAACGACATGATGTTCCTGTTGACGGTGGCCATCATCTCAATGGCGATAGGTTATTTGGTAGAGTCGGGTGTTTCGCTCTCAACGATCACAATGCTTCTTGGAAGCAGTTTTGTCGTAGCAGCCCTCTACTTTGTCTGGATAAAAAAGCACTATAACATTCGTGATACTGCGGTTGAAGATGATAAAATGTCACCCGAATTGGAGTTATAAGATATGCACAAAAATATGATCTATGAAGCACAGGGCAAAAAAATCGACCTGACGCAGTTGACACGTCTCTACCCGGCAGCGACCGTCGATGTTCACGGCGAGTTGGCCCAGGTCTCCTTGGAGTGGGCGAAGATGGAGAAGAAGCAGGAAGTACCGATCTCGTCGTACGTCCTTATCTTTGACATTGACCCGCTCGGCGAAGTGCCGAACAACCGCATAGAACTGGTCTACGAGAGTGAAGAGCTTCTGATAGAAGGGATGAAAGAGGTCGCTAAATACTTTGAGTAGGCCTTCTTATCTTCGCGATGTCTTAAGGCTCGCACTTCCCGCCGCATTTAAACATCTTCTGGATATTTTACAACTGCTGATCGACATGATCATGGTCGGTATGCTTAACGTCGCAGCCTTGGCAGCGGTCGGGATGAGCATGCAGTTTATGATGGTCATCAATGTCGTGATGACACTCTATATCGTCGGCGGTAACGCCGTCATCGCCAGGCTCATCGGTGAGCGTCGGCGCCACCGCGCGTCGGCGCTTCTCTACTCACTCGGGCTCTTTGCCCTGTTGATCTCCCTGCCTATCACGCTATTTGGCTACTTCAATGCCGAGAACTTCTACCTCTGGATGGGTGCCGAGGCCGATCTGGCAACCTATGGTCGGGACTATTTCGAGATCATCATGCTCGGGATGCCGCTGATCTTTCTGGATGCACTGCTCTACAATGCCCTCTCTGCAGCAGGCGATACCAAGTCATCGCTCTATATCAAGCTTGTTTCTGCTGCGGTCAATCTGCTGTTCAACTACCTCCTGATCTTCGGTCACGGCGGTTTTGATGCGATGGGGATAGCCGGTGCGGCCTATGCCACGGTCATCGCCTACGGGTTCAATATCATCGTCTATATTCTGCTGCTGGCCCGAAAAGATGCCAAGCTGCATCTTCTGCGGCGTTTCAGCAAAGTCGACCTGATCCGCGCCCTCCATGTAGGCAAACATGCCTCGCTTGACCGCTTGATGAGCGTAGCCTCTTTTATACTTTTCGTATGGGTTATTACCGCCTATGGAACGGCAGCGATCGCGGGCTATCAGGTCGGTCTTCGTATTGAAGGTCTTGCCTTTATGCCGGGCTTCGGTTTTGCCATCGCAGCAACGGCACTGGTGGGACAGAATCTGGGGGCAAAAAAGTACGAGGCCGCGTATCAGACAGGGCTCTATGCGACTAAGATCGCTGTGGCATTCATGGGGATGTTGGGCGCGGTATTGGCGCTTTTCCCGGCATTCTTTATCGGCTTCTTTACACAAGATGTCGGGGCGATCGAATCCGCTTCCATCTATCTGCAGCTTGTCGGTATCTCCCAGATACCGTTGGCCATGACCTTTGTCATCAACGGGGCGCTTCGCGGGGCCGGTGCGACAAAGATAACCCTGATCATCAATGTCTCTTCGCTTTGGCTGTTACGGGTTATCCCGTCGCTGCTCTTGTACGCTTTTGGTTTTGAACTGATCTGGGTCTTTATTGCGATGACAATCGAGACCTTTATCAAAGGGGCTGTTTTCTGGTATATCTATCAAAAACGTCATTGGCAGGCGGTGCGGGTATGATCGTCTAAAAAAGAATCGTTTAGCCAAAGGTTTTTCTCTGCATGTTCAGAGAATACCTTGCATAAGAAGAGTGTACGGCGACGCGTCAAACACTAAAAAGAAGCAGATAATATCGCTATTTGATTAGCGACATCGGATCGATATGATAGCTGTTCTGCGTAACTTCAAAGATGAGTTCGTTGTCCACACGGCCGATGACCGCCCCTTTTTTGATCCTTTTACCCTTTTGTATAGTCGGGGCGATCTGATCAAGGTGCGCATAGATCGTGTGCAGGCCGTTGGCATGCTTGACAATGACAACATTGTCGAGAAGCTGGGTCTTTTTGGCTAGGATTACTTTGCCGTTGAGGACCGTCTTGACCTTGGCGCTGCGCTCTGTAGGCTCAAGGGTCACGGATTCGTTGTAGATCTTGATCTTGTAGATCGGGTCGGTGTAGGGACCGAACTTCTTGACAAGTCGGTAGCCTGACAGCGGCGCAATGGTCTTTTTACCACGGTACTTTTTAGACTTTACGCTCTGGTAGCTTGACCCTTTCTTGGTCACTTTGGCCGTCGCATTTTTTTTCGTTCTGGTGATCTTGACTTTGTTTGCCTGTTCCGCTTTTTTTGCCTCTTCGGACTGGATGATATTGAGTCTTGCCAGGGTGTTGCTGAGGGCTCTTTTCTGCGCCAAAAGTTTATCGATAGATTGTTTGTACTTCTTTTTGTCCTGCTGCATCTTCTGGATGGATTTTTTGTTCTTTTCCGTCACACTGAGCAGTTCGGATTTTTGTCTATCGATCTCACTGATAGAAGACTGTAGCTCATCAGTACGCGCCTGGTAGCGTTCGATCGTTTTCAGATTGGCACGGTGCTCCTGTTCGAGTTTTTCGATCTTGCGCTGGGTCTGGAGATTGAGCTCTTTTAATATCTCTTCGGTGATGACAGCGTCGGTAGTCACAGCGTGTTTGTCTTTGTCCAGGGTGTCGATAGAGATGTTACGGGCAATGGATTTGATCAACTCCTGTTCGATGAGCCCCTGTTTGCCCTGAAGCAACAGCTGTTTGTCTTTAAGATCTAGCAGTTCTTTACGGTTGGCCTCATAATTTATTTGCGAACGCTCCAGCTGGTCACTGAGCTGACGAATGTCCTTCTCCTGTTTAGCCAGATCGTGTTCGGACTTTTTGATCGCTTTGGCGGTTTTCGACATCTTTTTGTGCAGGTTGGAGTACTTCTTGTCAAAGCGCTGGATCTCCGTGCTGGTCTTTTTGATCTGCTTGGAGACATCCTCTTTTGCTGCCAACGGAGAGAAGAGGAGAGCAAGAACGAGTAAAAGCGTGCGCATCATACCTCTTCTTTATGACCAAGCACAATCAAGGTTGCAAGAATGATAGAGAGACTCATAGCGACACCGAAGATCAAGAGGCTGTCGTTGACAGGGTCGAAGAGCGGAATGTCAATACCGATAGCCTCAAGCTGCTCGCTGCCGACCTTGATCAGGTTAGCGTAGGTAAATGCCGCAATTGCCAGGAGGGAGGCGATGATGGCATCAACGATAGCGAGCCTGAAGAGTACGGCTGAACGCATCCAGACCGGTGCACCGAACATCGCCATGATGCTCATGCGTTCGTTATGCTGGAACTGCCAGATACGCATCTCTTTGAGTACAAGCAGTGAAGTGACCGCGAAGATCGCGATCGCAAAGAGGATAACGACCGATTTGAACAGCAGCAAAAGCTTATATAGCGTGTCGTGGCTCTGGGCAAAATCCTCGATACGCGTGATGTCACTGTTCTTTTCCAGCGTCTTGCGCAGCTCTTGCACCTCTGATGGGGTCGGGTAGTGGTTGAGGTGGAGGGCATAGAAGTGCGGAAGCGAGAGCTTCAAGAGGTCGATATGACGCTGTTTCATCTGTGACTGCAGACGGTCGATGACCTTTTTGGTCGAGATCTCATCGGCGCGTTTGATCTTGGGACTCATCGCAACAAGTGTGTCTGTTTCGACTTTCTTCTTTGTAACGACGACAATACTGTAGTTCTCGTTGAGTTGCGCTTCATAGGCGGTAACGGTACGGTCGACAACAAGGTAGATCTGCATGGTAAAGACGATGGTGAAAAGTGCAATGACAAGGGAGAGGTGGTTCTTAACTGATCTCATAGACCGTACCTCCCTCGATATTGAAGTGTTTGTATTCCACGGCCAGATCTTCCGGGATATGGTGGGTGACAATGACGACGGTCGCTTTGAGTTGTGCATTGGCCCCTTCGAGCAGGTTCCATATCAGCCTTGAGGAGTAGTCATCCAGGTTACCGGTAGGCTCATCCGCCAGGATAAGGATAGGGTTGTGTGCCAGTGCCCTTGCCATGGCGACACGCTGCTGTTCGCCACCGCTCAACTCAAGCGGGTATTTATTGATCTTGTGGGAAAGTTTGACGTGGTTGAGGAGTTTATCGACTTGTATATCGCTGATGTCTTTGGCATATCCGTTGATGATGAGCGGCAGCGCGACATTCTTTTCGATGGTCCACTCTTTGACCAGTTTATAGTCCTGAAAGACGATCCCGATATGGCGGCGAAGGAAGTTGAGTTTTGAACTTGAGATCTTGTTGACCTCGACACCGCCGACGACGAGGGAGCCGTTATCCGGTTTAAGGGCGCCGTAAAATGAACGAAGCAGGGTAGACTTGCCGCTACCGCTGGCACCGGTAATAAAGACAAAGTCACCGGAACTGACGGAGAAGTTTGCCCGCGATATGATCGTCTCTTCCGTGTTATAGGCCAGGGAGAGGTCGGTTGCTGATATGACTTTATCCATGAAGCAGCTCGTCTAAATGTTTATGGACCGTAAAATTGACCTTCGATGGTACCGGCTGTGTCGGGAAGTAGAAGCTTTTATCTTCGCCGATGATCACATAGAGGTGTTCCGGTCTCTCAAAACTTCCCATAGAGATCCGCATCATCATGCGCCCGTCGCTTGTCTTGTAGAGACGCTCAAAATGGACAAACCCGCCTTCGATCTTCTGTGTCGTGCCGTTGAGTTTGTTGAGACGTTCTTCATCCAGACCGCTTTTGAAGGCAAAACTGCCGTCGAGTGCTAAGGCCGGGCTCAGCTCATCATTGATCAGTGTAATGTCATAGATGTTCTTTTCCATCTTTTTCCAACGGTCCTCATATTTGGAACTGACCGCGATCTCCTGGTTCTTGTTGACCTCAAGCTTGGCCCGGTTGAGTCCGATAAAGGTCTCCCATGAGTAGGCAAAGTAGTTCTCACTGTCGGTTCGCAGTTCAAGACGTCCCCCCGGTGCCAGGACACGGGTCGACTCATTGATAAAGGCAGGGGAGATGACACGGCGGTGCGGTTTCTTGTCCCATGGAACAGGGAAGTGGACATAGACACGACTGACGATGTTCGAAGGGACCAGCTCCAAAAACAGTCTTGCGTCATAGTCAAGGAGGATCAGGTTTTTGAGCCCAAGGATGTTGATTTGTTTGAGTGCCTGTTCGACCGAAGGCTTATGGATCTCGATGCCGATAAAGAGGATCTCCGGGTTCGCCTGAGCCTGATGCAGAAGGTGGCGGCCTGAACCGAATCCGACCTCGATCCGGACATCGTCCGCTTCGGGAAAGCCTTTGACAAAATCATGGATGGTCCATAACGACTCATCTCTCTCAAGGTGCATGCTTTTGGTGGTGTCATCAACATTGGAGGCCAGTATCTCACTGTTCGTCAGTGCGGCATATTGGTTGAGGGCCTGTTTGACAAGGTAGGTCGGCGAAGGACGGGAGATCTTTTCACTTTTCAACAGCACGTTTTCGGGCGTGTCTTTGACAAGAAGAAAAAATGCCTTATCCCCGATGCTCGTCGATATCAGATGCTCTTCGGGATGGGCAACGTTGTCCGCCATGAAATGAAAGTCGACGTTCTCTCTCTTTGCAGGCAGGGCAACAGGTGTAAACGATTTGATATGGATATGCGGCATGGGTTATTGTTTGTCCTCCAGCTTCACGTTGACACTGTTGGACGGCGCCGATCGAATCCCGTTCTTATCGACACTGACAACACTGAAAGTGTACGCTTCATCCGCTTTCAATGAGCTGTCGATCATCAAGGTCTTTTTGATGTTTTCGAACTCTTTGGTCTCACTCGAGAGAAACCCTTTTGACGTCTCTTTGATCACGATGTAGGAGACAGTCCGGTTGCCTGCAGCATTCCATGTGAGCTGTACGGTGGCATTCTCGACCATCGCGACAAGATTCGTCGGGCCTTTGGGCGCATCGATGGTCGTGCCTGAAGCCGCTTTAACAGCTTCGAGCTCGCCATCAAGACCGTCTTTGTTGACACCGACGACTTTATAGAAATAGTGCTGAGAGGTCTCGGAGATCATGTCATTGTACTGCATGGTTTTGACCTTGTCTGCAACAAGTCTGTAGCGTCCCTGCTCACTCGCAGCACGATAGACCTTGTAGTAGAGTATGTTGGCCTTGTTGTCATCTTTCCAACTGATCGTGATCACACCCGCTTTACCCTGTGATGCTTTGACGACGTTCACCGGCGGGGGTGGCGCCTTGGTCACGACCGTGACACTCTGGCTCGGTTTCGAGATGATACCGTCGAATGTTATCGACTTGAGGCGGTATTCATACCGGGTGTTGTCATCGAGGCCGGTGTCGATGTGCTCAGCGTTGAGGCGCCCTTTGATCGTTGCAACCTTGCGCCATTTATCACCACCGCCTTGACGGCGTTCGAGGTGGTAGGCGACAACACTGTTGTCGGTGTGCGGGCGCCAAACCAGTTTTGCTGCACGCGGCAGTGACCCTGAAGAGCTGAAAAAGCTGACAGAGGCCAAAAGCGGTTTGGTTCGGACCTCCATCTTCTCGCTGGCGAGCGAGGTGTGTCCTTTTACATTGTAGGTCGCAAAACGGTACTGGTACGATGTCTCTGGCGTCAGTCTGTCATCCAGGTAGTGGGTTACACGTGCATCTTTGATGGTGTCGATCTGCAGCAGTTTTGTCGGCGTCTTGGATGACGGATCATTGCGGTAGACGATAAATCCGTCCACACGCCTGTCAGTGATGGGCTTCCACTCAAAGGCAACGGCTGTCATATCACTCAAATAGCCGTTTAGTGAGACTTTCGGCAGTGATTTGTCAACCGGTGTAGGTTTTGGCGCGGTGGCACTACAGGCGCTAAGAAGCACTAATAGCGAAGTGGCGCTCAAAATTTTCATGAGGTAGCTGTTCATTGATGATCTCCTGTTCAAAATGTTGGTCTAGGTAGGTCTGCATGGCCGGGCTCAGCGGTGCTGAGAACCGGCAATGCTCTTTGGTTCTGGGGTGGATAAAGTAAATGACATACGCGTGGAGCAGGATCTGCTCCTGTTTGTCGTTCTTGACCCCGTAAAGATGGTCACCCAGGATGTGGCGCGAAAAGGTCTCCAGGTGGACGCGGATCTGGTGCGTACGCCCGGTAAAAAGCTTGCAGGCGATCAGCTCGTTATTTTCATCTTTGGAAAGGGCCAGGTGTCTGAAAACGGTTTTTGCCTCTTTGCCGCCTTCGACTTCGGCCATCTTAAGGCGGTTATGGCTGCTGCGGCCGATCGGCTTGTCTACGGTGACCACTTCGTCTTTGAGCGGCGGGTTGATCACCGCAAGATAGAAACGCCCCATCGATTTGTCCTGCAGCTGCGCAGAGAGTGCTTCGTGCGCTTCGTTGTTTTTGGCGACGACCATAACACCGGAGGTCCCTTTGTCCAGGCGGTGAACAATGCCGTGACGCTCTTCGCCGCTGATGGTCGAGAGGCGGATACCTTTGTGCTTGAGCCAGTCTACCAGGGTGGCCTCTTTGACGCTTGGGGCAGGGTGGACGGTAAGGCCTGAGGGTTTGTTGATGACGAGAAGGTCATCATCTTCATAGAGGATCTCAACATCGAAGTCGATCGCTTGCGCCGGTGTGACCTTGGCCTCCGGAAAGGTGATGACAACGTCCTGGCCGACTTTGAGTTTAAGGCCGGGTTTGGAGGTGCTTTTACCATCAACCGTCACAGCATCCTGTTTGATAAGCTGTACGACCTGGTTACGGGTGACGTCAAGCTGTGTGCTTAAAAAAGTGTCAAGGCGCGTAGCGTCAGTGACAGAAAATGTGGTCGATTTTGTTGCCATTATTGTCCGTTATGTTACAATCCGCTCAATAAAATATATTTATATACAAAGGATGTTGACTGTGTTTAAAATTGATCGCCGTATTTTAGCACATTTTGATTATCCCTCCATTATATTATTAATACCCTTGATCTTTGTCTCACACTGGCTGATCAGCGAAGTCCATCCTGCCCTTGCCCAGAAGCATTTTGTCTATGTCAGTGTCGGTATTATTGTCTTTGTCTTCTTCTTTTTTCTGCCTTTGCGGCGTTTTAACTGGCTCATTCCGTTTTTCTACTGGTTCAACATCGCACTGCTGCTTTCGGTGGAGTTTTTCGGCCACTCCAGACTGGGGGCAAAGCGGTGGATCGAGATCCCTTTTATCAACTTTACTCTGCAGCCTTCGGAGCTGATGAAACCCGCGTTTGTGTTGATGCTGGCCTATATTATCAGCCGCAATCCGCCTCCGAAGGGCGGGTATCAGCTTTTTGACTTTTTAAAGATCAGCTTCTTTATCCTGCTGCCCTTTTTTCTGATCGCCAAAGAACCGGACCTCGGGACAGCGACCGTACTGCTTCTTATCGGTGCTGGAACGCTTTTTCTTGTCGGTGTCAACTGGAAGATCTGGGCAACATTGATCGTGGGTGTTCTGATCTCTGCACCGCTGCTTTACACGCAGCTGCATGACTATCAGAAACAGCGCATTGCCGATTTTCTGGCGGAGAAGCCCTCCTACCATGTCCAGCAGTCGATTATCGCCATCGGTTCCGGCGGGGTGATCGGCAAGGTGAAAGAGGAGGCGACACAGACGCAGATGAAGTTTCTGCCGATCGCTTCTAGCGATTTTATTTTCGCGTACGTGACGGAACGTTTCGGTTTTATCGGGGCATTCCTGCTGATCGGGCTTTATGCGGTCATCATCCTCCATCTGCTGAGCCTTAGCACCTACTATGACGACATGTATATCAAGGTGGTCGCCGCCGGGATATCGCTGATGATCTTTATCTACATGTCGGTCAACATCGCCATGACCATGGGCCTTGCTCCGGTTGTCGGGGTTCCTCTGCCCATGTTCAGTTACGGCGGGAGCAGTTTTGTCAACTTTATGATCCTCTTTGCCATCTTGCAGAACCTGATCGCGTTCAGATTTCAGGAAATGTATACGGGGCGCGGCAAAAAAAGTTTCGTCTAAAGTTAGTTTGCTTATAATTGCGCCCTTTCAATAGTTAGTGGGTCTTTAGCTCAGTTGGTTAGAGCCCTCCGCTCATAACGGAGTGGTCCCGAGTTCGAGTCTCGGAGGACCCACCACCTCAATAAAATCATTTTTTTATATCTACCGACATCTGTCCATTCAACCCTGACTTGTATACGACGATCAACATTACTCTCTCTTGATATGGCTGTGGCACAGCAATCAGCTTGCAGATGAAGAGCGAGTTTACGCAAGGTTTTTACGCTGACATTCAGCCGAGAAAAATAGGAGATAATTATAGTAGTTCCCTAAGGTGAAAAAACATATAATGGGTTTATATCACTAAGGTACTGCCAAATATGATTGAACTGACGCAAACCATCCTTACCCTTGATGCCGAGTATGAGAGCGCGTTGAAAAGGGCTGATGCTGCAATGCTGGAGCGCATGAAAGAGGCCGATCTCAATGCCGAGCGTCTTATCGAAAAAGAGCAGCATCGCTTCGAGACGCAGAAAGAGCGCGATGCTGCACTGCTTGAGCAGGAGCTTTCGCTGCAACGTAAAGAAGCTGATAGCGCATTAGATCAGAGGATGAAGCGCTATGCGGATTCGCTTGATATCGATGCCATGGTCGAAGCACTGTTCAAGGTTGCCAAGGAGAGGGTATGTCCTTAGGCAAAGCAGCCAAGTACGGCTATCTGAGTGCCCGCAGCCGCACGATGCGTTCACGGCTGATCGACAGTGAGACCATGCAGGCGCTGAGTGCGTCCAGAACGGTAGGAGAACTCTCCAGCGCACTATCGTCAACGCCTTACGCTCCGTTCATTACGGCGGTGACGGCCGAAGGGATCCATGAAGGGTTGGATGCGGCCTTTGCGAGCCGACGCGATACACTCTTACGGGAGCTGGACAAGCGGGAGAAGGCGCTCTTCGAGCTCTTTTTTGTCACCAAATACGGACTGGTTGATGAGAAGATCGAAGCGACCCGCTCCGCCAACCCCGAAGAGATTTTTCGCCGAATCGACATCGACTACATCACGCTGCTGAAAAAAAGTATATCGGAGCTGCCTGCCTCAGAGCAGCGTCAGCTCAGAAAGATCCTCGGAAGCTACTTCGACCTGCTCAACCTCTACAACCTGGTAAAATTCCGTCTGCTCTACAAACAGTCTGTCGAAGAGACGCTCGCCTTTATGCTCCCCTTTGCCGAAAAGTTCAGACTCGAAGAGCTCGCAGACCTCTGTGAAGCGGGTACGCTGGAAGAACTCTCACACAAGATCGAACCGGTGCTGGGAAAAGGGTTCGAGGACTTCGAGGGCTTTCGCAGGGTGCTTTACGGCTACCATCGCCAGCAGCTCCTCGCCGTCTGGAGCGGTTATCCTTTTTCGATCGCACTGCCGTTTTCGCTGCTGCGGCTGATCGAGATCGAGATAGCGGACCTGCGTGCCATTACCGAAGGGGTGGTTTTCGGACTTGACCGCAATGCGATCGCGGCGATGACGGTAGGCGGCTGAGCATGTTTTTTCCGGAGAAGATGCTGCGGGTCACGATCGCCATAGAACCCGAATACTGCGACAGCGTTGTCGAGGTGATCGGTCAAAAAGGGTTGCTTCATATCGATCAGCAACGCCAACAGCGCTTTCAAAGCGAGTCGGAGGCCAACCGGGTCAACACGATGCTGATGCTGGTCCAGAAATATATGGCACTGCTGGGCGTCACACCTAAAAAAGAGGCGATCGCTTCAGTCGCAGCGCTACAGCATCTGCTTGACGAGACCGAGAACAGTCTGGTGGGTATGGGGACGCAGATCGATGCGCTGGCCTTTCGCCTGGGTGAGGCAAAACTTGAGTCGGACCGTTTCGAGAAAGCCCTTGCTCTCAAATCGGCCCTTGCGCCTGTCGTCGATGTCGAAAAGCTCTCAACAGAGCTGCGCACGGTCAGGATGCGGGTGGCCATGGTCACCATGGAAGCGACAGAACTGCTCCGTATCGCCATGAAGCAAAAAGGGCTGCTGCTGGTCGATCAGCCGCTTTTTGAGCAGACCAATGCGGTGGCGCTCTTCTATGACGAGGAGGATGAAAGCAGTGTCAACAGTGCCTTTACTACCTTTAAGGCGGTCGAGATTGAAGCGGCGTATCTCTCCGACGAGGCGCTGCGGTCCCACCAGCAGACACAGCATGCGCTTCAGCAGGAGAGATCGGCTTTGGCCGATCAATATGCGGAGACGCTGCAGCATATAGAGAACCGCCTCTACGCGATGACGGAGCTTGAACGGGCCAAGTCGGCACTGCGCGAGGCCGATGACGGGGTCATACTGGAGGGTTGGATCCCGCAGAAATACAGAGAGACGTTTCTATCCGGCATCGACCATGCTACCGTTACTTTTGCGGACTTTGAAGGCGAAGCACCGGTCATGCTGGAGACACCGTTGCTCTTTAAACCGTTCGAAAAGCTCATCAGCAGTTTCGCCTACCCGAGATACGGCGAGATCAATCCGGTGATACCCTTTGCCGTCTCTTTTTTGCTGCTTTTTGGGATCATGTTCGGTGATGTCGGCCACGGTCTCATCCTGGCATTGATCGGTTGGGGTGTCAAGCGGATTTACAGCGACTACGCCGATCTGGGTCAGGTCTATTTTCTCAGCGGCCTCTCTTCAGTCGTATTCGGCTTTCTTTACGGTTCGATATTCGGTGTGCACCACCTGCTGCCGCATCTGATGTTTACGCCGATCGAGAACATCCAGGCGACGATCATCTTCAGTATCGGCATCGGGATCGTTATCATCACCTTCAGCTTCTTCCTGCATATTGTGACGGCACTCAAGCGCAAGGAACCAAGTCTGCTCTTTGTGAGTGAAGGGAGCATCTTGTGGCTTCTGGTCTACTGGTTTACCATCGGCATCTTTGTCAAGGCCCTTGTCCAGAATCTCAACGTCACCTATGAGGTGATGGCACTTGTCGGGCTGCTGATTGTTATCTTTGTCCAGATGCTGCGCAGGAAGATGGAGAAGACGCAGGCGGTCATCGACCTCTTCAGAGAGTTTATGGACACCATCACCAATACGGTCTCTTTCCTTCGCGTCGGTGCTTTTGCGCTGGCGCACGGGGCACTTTTTATGGCGGTCTTCAGCATTGCCCAGATCATCAGCGAGAGTCATGGGGAATCATTTTTCTACTGGCTGTCGATAATTGTAGGAAATAGTGTTATTATTGTGCTGGAAGGTGTCGTTGTCACGATCCAGACACTGCGCTTGGAGTATTACGAGTTTTTCAAACGCTTCTTTAAAGGCGGCGGCCTTCCGTACCGACCTTACACCTTAGGAGAAAAAAATGTACATTAAACGACTGTTTATCCTCTCTTGGCTGTTTATGCCGCTCATCGCATCGGCGTCTGAGTCAACCATCTCGGACAAGGGTGCGGCCTATCTTGCGGCGGCGCTTGCCGTTGGCCTGTCGACTATTGCCGGGGGGATCGCCGTCGGTCTTGTCGGTGCGGCTGCAATGGGGGCCATCGGTGAAAAACCGGAGATCTCCGGTAAAGCGCTGATCTTTCTCGGGCTTGCCGAAGGTATCGCCATCTACGGTCTGATCATCGCGATCATGATCCTGGGCAGAGTGGGATGAAACTGGTCGTTGTCGGCAACGAGGAGGAGTCACTCGGCTTCTCGCTTGCGGGCATTGAAGGGGTCGTCGTGGATGATGAGGTGATGTTCGTAGAGACGATGCAGCAGCTGCTTGACGACAGAGAGATCGGTGTCATCGCCGTTGCCGACCGCTACTTTGCCCTCTTTGCGGAGCGCTTCAGCGGTGTCATCAAAAAGCAGGCGGTTCCGGCCGTCGTCTTTATCCCGTCCATCGACGGCACCCACCATGAGAGAAGTCTAAAGGAGTACCTTGCCAATATCCTCGGTATCCGACTTTGAACGTTTTGCACGCAAGTGCCGCAAAAATATTGACGAAAAGGTCCAAAAGAGAGAGACAGATGCCGCGGCATATGTGCTTGACAAAGAGAAAGCGACCCTGAACACCATCGAAGCGTGGCGGGCGCTTTCGACGGCGGAGTGGCAGCAGGCGCTTCAGGCACGCAGGCAGCAGGGCGAGCGGCGTATCGCCGATGCGGTTGACCGGCAGTGGTCCGCGTTTAAAAAAGAGCGCAAAAAGGAGCTGAAAGCGGCGTTGAGAAGACGTTTGCAGGAGGCGTTCCCGGCGCTGGCAGCCTGTTTCGTCAACTGGGTCGAAGGCCGCTATGAAAGCGGCGTTTTTACCATGCCGAAAGCCTATCGGTCACTGGTGAAGGGTGACGGGTTCGAGGTGCAGGAGTGTAATGAAGAGCAACTCATCTTTGCAAACGGCAACCTCTACATCGAGTATTCTGTCGAACGCATACTTGATGAGCTCGGCGAGGAGATCACGCAACAGATGCATTTTGAGGAGAACGAATGGCAAGCATAATCTCAATTTTGGGCCCCATTGTCAAGGTCCGCCTCAGCGGTGAAAACGTCCGGATCCAGGATGTTGCCTATGTGGGCGAGGCCGGTCTGGTCGGCGAGGTGATCGAACGCGAACTTGACAGTGCCGTGGTACAGGTCTATGAAGAGACTGAGGGGCTCAGACTCGGAGAAAATGTGCATTTCACTTCGGAGATGCTCAGTGCGGAGCTGGGACCGGGACTGCTCGGCGCTATCTACGACGGCATACAGCGTCCGCTCACACTGGCGGGTGCCCGGATGGAGAGGGGGCTCAGACTGGCACCGCTGGACAAGGAGAAGGCGTGGCATTTTGTTCCGAAGGTCAGGGTCGGCGAGAAGCTCAAGGCCGGAGATATCATCGGGGTAGCAGGCGAGAAGGAGGGATTCGCGTACCGTATTATGGTGCCGCCTGAGATGGAGGGGACCGTCACTTTTGCTGCCGGCGAAGGCGATTACAGCGTCGATGCGTCGGTCGTCGAATTCGAAGGGGGCGAAAAGCTCAGCATGAGCCAGCGCTGGCCGGTGCGGATACCCCGTCCTTTCAAAGAGCGGGTCGTCTCGGGCAAACCGATGATCACCGGGCAGCGGATCATCGACTTTCTCTTTCCTATCAGTGAAGGGGGGAGCGCGTCTATACCGGGCGGCTTCGGTACGGGCAAGACCATCCTGCAGCAGACCCTGGCCAAATGGAGCGATGCCGATATCATCGTCTATATCGGCTGCGGCGAGCGCGGCAACGAGATGACGGAGGTGCTTCAGGAGTTTCCCGAGCTTGAAGATCCCAAAAGCGGTAAACGGCTCATCGAGCGGACGGTGCTGATCGCCAACACCTCCGACATGCCGGTCTCTGCCCGCGAAGCATCGATCTACATGGGGCTGACGATCGCAGAGTATTTTCGTGACATGGGCTATACGGTCGCGCTGATGGCCGATTCGACTTCGCGATGGGCGGAGGCGATGCGCGAGCTCTCCGGACGGATGAACGAACTGCCGGCCGAAGAGGGCTTTCCTTCATACCTGGCGTCGCGTATCGCTTCGGTCTATGAGCGTGCGGGGGCGGTCAAGACACTGGGAGAGCGCTCGGGTGCGGTGACGATGATCGGTGCCGTTTCGCCGCCGGGCGGTGATTTCTCCGAACCGGTGACACGCCATACCCAGCGTTTTACCTCGGTCTTCTGGGCGCTGGACAAAGAGCTGGCCAATGCGCGTTTCTACCCCTCTATCAACCATCTGCTGAGCCACAGTGCCTATGCGGAGGGTGTCAAGCAGTGGTGGGAGAGGGACTATCCGGGTTGGGAGGCGCTTCGCCTCTGGATCATCGAGCTGCTGCAGCGCGACGAGAAACTGCAGCGCATCGTCAAACTTCTCGGCAGCGAAGCCCTGCCGGAAGACCAGAAACTGACCCTCTTCATGGCCGACCTTGTCAAAGAGTTCTTTCTGCAGCAAAACGCCTTTGACGAGATCGACATGCACGCCTCGCCGGCCAAGCAGATGCGCATGGCCGAGGCACTGCAGGCGCTGCATGTTTGGTGGGAACGCTGTTACAGCCAAAAAGGGATCCCCGTAGCACAACTCAAAGGGCAGCCGGTTGTCCAGGAACTGCTCTATGCAAGACAGGGTGTCCCCAACAGTGATACGGCATGGTTTACGGCGTGGAACGAACGGATGCAGCAGCAGTATGAAACACTGCTGCTCGGTTTTGGAGAAGTTTCATGATCATCGAATACACGGGCGCACAGAAACTTAAAGGCTCACTCCTCTTTTTCGAGCCCATCGCCGATGTCCGCTACGGCGAAAAAGTGGTGATCCGCTCCAACGACAAGATGCTCTACGGCAAGGTCGCGGTGCTCTCCGAGAGTGTGATGCTCAT
>JBFFKK010000005.1:0-70672 GCA_041555445.1 Sulfurimonadaceae bacterium | reverse complement strand
TTTCTGGAATGCGCCCTCTTTAAAGTTCTCGCTTCCCTCTTTACCTTTACCGTTGAGGGTAATGCCCAGTTCGTCCGGGATGAGTTTCGCCATCTTGTCCGCCTGAGAAAGCGGCACGTCCAAGACACGCGAGACGTCACGGATAACCCCTTTTGCAAGGAGTGAGCCGAAGGTGATGATCTGGGCCACCTGATTGCGTCCGTACTTTTCGACCACATAGTCGATGACCTCGCCGCGGCGCGCCTGCATAAAGTCCATATCGATATCGGGCATCGATACACGTTCCGGGTTCAAGAAACGCTCAAACAGCAGGTCATATTTCATCGGATCGATGTCGGTAATGTCCAGTGCGTATGCGACCAGTGAACCCGCGGCAGAACCCCGCCCCGGTCCGACGGCAACGCCCATCACTTTAGCCTCTTTGACGAAGTCCCAAACGATGAGCATATAACCCGGGAATTTCATGGAGTTGATGACATCCATCTCGAACTCCAGACGCTCTCTATACTCTTCATGGCGCTCCGGCGGCACATGTTTTAGACGGTTTTCAAGCCCTACCTTACAACGGTGGATAAAGTATTCCGCATCATTTTTATCCGCGGCACTCAACCACTTCTTTTTGGCGTCCGCATCGGCATCTTCTGTGAGCGCTACATCATCTTCATAATTGATGTCCAGCCCTTCACGCGCAGCATACTCTCTCGTAAACTTGAAGTTCGGCGGGATCGGGTCACCCAGTTTCAGCTTCAGCTGACACTTCTCGACGATCTCCTGCGTATGCTCCAGAGCCTCGGGAATGTCGGCGAAGAGGCGTGCCATCTGCTCCGGTGATTTGAGGTAAAACTCATGCACCGAGTGGCGCATACGGTTCGGGTCGTCGTAGAGTTTATTCATCCCGATACACATAAAGGCCTCATGGTACTGGGCATCGTCCGGGAAGGTGTAGTGGGTGTCGTTGGTGGCGACGATCTTGATCCCCGTCTCGCGGCTGAGCTGAAGCACCTGTTCATCGATATAGAGCTGATCGCCGATGCCGTGTCGCATCAGTTCCAGGTAGAAGTCGTCGCCGAAGATCTCTTTGTACTCCAGCGCGACGCGTTTCGCCCCTTCGTACCCCTCTGCACCGTTACGGACATTACGCTGGTTCTGCAGGTTCAGATGCCAGTTGACCTCGCCCTGCAGACAGGCCGACGAACAGATAAGCCCTTCGGCGTGTTCACGCAGTTCCTGTTTGTTGATACGCGGAAAGTAGTAAAACCCGTCGATGTAGGCTTTGGAGCTCAGGTACATCAGGTTTTCGTACCCTTTTTGGTTCTTGGCATAGAGGCAGATGTGAAAACGCTGTTTGGTCGTTCTGTCGTCGATCTCTTCACCGTTGTGGATGTAGCCCTCCATCCCGATGATCGGTTTGATCCCCGCATTGGTCATCTGATGCCAAAAATCGATCGCGCCGAACATGTTGCCGTGATCGGTCATCGCGACCGATGTCATACCGAGCTCTTTGACGCGTTCGACAAGGTTTGAGATCTTGTTTGCGCCGTCCAGCAGGGAGTATTCGGTGTGTAGATGCAGATGGGTAAAAGGCTGTACGCTCATAAAAATCCTAAGAGTATTAATAGTAGGATATTGTACTCACTGGAAGTTAAATCTGGCTGTAAATTTTCACCCTATCGGACGCTTTATCTCTAAAACCATTTGGCTATAATTCGGTAATGAAAAAAATTGTCCTGACCACGCTGAATTCTCGCTACACCCATACGGCGATCGCCCTGCGCTATCTCTATGCCAACATGCAGGCGCTTCAGGATGAGACGATCATCCAAGAGTTCACTATCAACGAAAATGTCCAGAGCATCGCCGAGCAGATCCTGGCGCAACAACCGCGTATTATCGGTATCTCTGTCTACATCTGGAACGCCTCGGAAGTGCATCAGCTGATCGAGATACTCAAAAAGATCTCACCGGAAAGCGTCATCGTACTTGGCGGCCCTGAAGCCGCTCACCTGCCCCACCGTGTCGACTTCTCCGAAGCAGACTACATTATCCAGGGCGAAGGGGATATCGCCTTTTACAAGCTCTGCCGTGAAATCTTTGACGGCACGGCACCGACAGAACAGCTTATCGCACCGGTCATGGCCGACCTCAAAGCGATCAAACTGCCGTATGATTACTACAGCGACAGCGACGTCGCCAACCGCTACATCTATGTCGAAGCCTCACGCGGCTGCCCTTTTCTCTGTGAGTTCTGCCTCTCCGCTATCGACGAGAAGGTCCGCAACTTTGACATCGATGCCCTTTTGGCGGAATTTGAAAAGCTCTGGCAGCGGGGGGCGCGAAACTTCAAGTTCATCGACCGCACCTTTAACCTCAACATGAAGTTCGCCAATGCCCTTTTGGACTTCTTTTTAGCCAAAGAGCCGCCCTATTTTGCCCATTTCGAAGTGATCCCGGACCATTTTCCCGACTCCCTCAAAGAACGCATCGCACAGTTTCCAGCAGGTGCCTTGCAGCTTGAAGTCGGTATCCAGACGCTTGACCCCGAGATCGCCGAGAACATCAACCGTCCGCTGCGTATCGAGAAGATAAAAGAGAACCTCACCTTTCTGGAGAACGAGACCAAAGCGCACATGCACGTCGACCTTATCGTCGGGCTTCCGGGTGAAACGCTGGAAGGGTTTGGACGCAACCTCAATGCACTCGCGTCCATCACCTCCTGCGAAATCCAGATCGGCATTTTGAAGCATCTTGCCGGTACGACGATGGCACGCCATGACAAGACGTTCGGCATGATCTACGCCGACATTCCCCCGTATGACATACTGCAAAACGACCTTATCAGTTTTGCCGAGATCCAGCAGATGAAACGTTTTGCACGGTTTTGGGACCTGGTCTACAACAGCGGCAACTTCACCAATACGACCGACCTTCTCTTTAGAGAGACCACCGTCTATGACGGGTTTGCCGCCTTTTCCAAATGGCTCTACTCCGAGACCCAATCCACATGGAAGATCTCACTTGACCGCCTGACCCAGCACATCTTCGACTTTTTGACACAAGAGAGAAAGTTCGATGAGGCAGAGGTCATCGAGACCATGCTGCTGGACATTACCAAAAACAGAGGCCGGAAGGTGCCGCTCTTTATGCGCGGTGCCCAGCAGAACAGTCAGGGCCAAAAACAGCCCAAGGCGAACAAACGCCAGATGCGGCTTCTGGATTAACGCAC
Organism: Sulfurimonadaceae bacterium; assembly: GCA_041555445.1. Taxonomy (GTDB): domain Bacteria; phylum Campylobacterota; class Campylobacteria; order Campylobacterales; family Sulfurimonadaceae; genus Sulfonitrofixus. The sequence continues at coordinate 67,449 of JBFFKK010000005.1, read as the reverse complement.
GGCTTTATGCAAACAGAGACTCTGTTATAATAGAACGATGAAAAAACTGCTTGAATGGATCGATGAAAAGCGCTCACGACACGGAAACATTGTCCTGTTCCTGACAGCACTCGCCTTGTTCACCTTGCTGGCTGTCATACTGGCGCTTGTCTATGCAATTTTTATAGGTCTGATGTATCTCAATCCCTATCTCGTCCTGCCGCTTACGCTCCTTCTGCTGATCATGATCATCTATCTCAACATAAGGTAGACACTTTGGTTATAATGGCCTGAAAAAGAGAGACAATGACAAAAACAGTACGATGCGCTACCATCCTGGCTGCCCTGCTATTAAGCGGCTGCAGCCTGCTCAAACCACACTACAGCGATGACCAGATGCACACCTATCTCTTTAACAAGTTTGACGGGAATGAAGACGGTATCAGCACCAAGGCGGAGTATATGGATTTCATCGATGAACGTTTTATCAAGATGGACAGCGACCGAAACGGTACCGTCACGAAAGAGGACCTCTACAACAGCCGTTTTTATACCTTCCTGCCGGAACTGGCCGAGGCTGTGTTCAGAGACAGTGACACGGATCGTGACGGTCTTATCACCAAAGAGGAGATGATAGAGGCCGAAAAAGCCCGCTTTGATACGATGGATAGCAACAGCGACGGCAAACTCACACGCGATGAGTTTATCGTCAACGATATGCGTGAATTCAGACGATAAGGGCCCTGTTTCACGGAAGGAGCAGACCAACGCATCTGTCGATCCCCTCTATTCGCAGAAGGTCGACAGCGTTCCTTCCTTGACCGCATTGTACTTCTCTTCACCCATCAGCCGTTTGACGATTGCCAACCCGAAACAGATCGCGGTTCCCGGCCCTCTTGAGGTCATCACGTTTTCCGTCTGCACGACCTGCTGCTTGTCGCCCAGATACCCTTCTTGCTTGATCTCCTCTTCGACCGACGGATAGCAGGTGTAGCTCTCTTTCAGGACACCGGCTGCTTTGAGGGCAAACGGCGCGGCACAGATAGCACCGATATCTTTGCCTTTGGCATCCATCGCTTTGAGCAGTGACTGCACATTATCATCTTCGGCCAAGGCGCGTGTGCCGCCCCATCCGCCGGGCAGTACTATCATGTCAATATCATCGGCAGAGAGACCACTGAGAGAGCCTTCCGCTTTGAGTGTAATACCATGGGCACCAAGGACGTCCAGATTATCATCCAGAGCACGCACCAGCACCTCGATACCGCCGCGACGCATCACATCGATCACCGAGACCGCCTCGATCTCCTCAAAACCTTTTGCTAAAGGGAGTAATACTTTCGGCATAACGACTCCTTACTCAATTTTTTAGTATTGTAGCACAAGGAAAAAGTGAATGGTGAATGGTGAATGGTGAATGGTGAATGGTGAATGGTGAATGGTGAATGGTGAATGGTGAATGGTGAATGGTGAATTATAAAAGATGACGAAGTTCATCTGAACCCCAACTGAACCGTAAAAGTTTCAGATTTGGTGTAGATTGTGCAAAATATCCGGCCGACAGCGTACATCGGTACGCCGAGTGCCGGACTTTTGTGCAAGATGCGCCGAAGCTGAAACTTTTACTATTTGACTTTTTCGAGGTATTCAGAATCGACCGTGTTGACCTTGACGACATCACCCGTCAAGATGTGGTAAGGGACCTGGATGACCGCACCGGTCTCCAGTGTTGCCGGTTTTTTGGAACCGCTTGTCGTGTCACCCTTGTCTTTTGGACCGGTCTCCGTGATCTCCAGTTCCATAACCGCCGGTGCTTCAACACCGATCGCCTTGCCGTTGTGGAAACTTATCTCAACATTGACACCGTCTTTGAACCACTTGCTCGCCTCTTCACACTGCTCGTAGCTGAGACCGAGCTGATCATACGATTCATTGTCCATGAACTGGTACATCTCACCATCGTCATAAAGGTATTGCATCGTCTTCTGTTCCATGTTCGGCACTTCGAACTTATCGCCGGCGTGAATCGTCTTCTCTACCACTTTGCCGTTTAAATAACTTTTGACTTTACAACGTACAAATGCCGCACCTTTACCCGGTTTAACGTGTTGGAACTCTACTACTTTATACGGTACACCCGAGATCTCTAAACGGACACCTTTTTTGATGTCTCCCATACCAATTGTTGCCATTGTCGGCCTTTGTTGATGAATTTTTGAAATTTTACCCTATTTACACGCTATTTACAACTTAAGGATGCCTGACGATGTTATATGCTATATTTATATATTTTAATCGTCAATGTGATATCTTTTTGATATACTACATATATAATTCCATGATATAATATATATAGATATTTATGATTGATTTCAGAAGGGAGATAATATGAAGATGATAAGTAGCTTATTGGCTATAGGTTTGTCTCTATATGGGGCGCCCCTCTCTAGCGGGACTAGCCTCACTTTGGATGAGGCGATTGAGATACTGAAACAGGACAACCTGGAGATCAAAGCCGCGCAGTATGAACTGCAGAGCACCCAGGCAAAGACGGATCAGGCCAGTGCCATGAACTGGGGTAGCCTGGATCTTATCTTGAATGCCGCCAACTCTGACGATGCCGGCAACGTCTTCGGGTTCAAACTGGCCTCTCGACAGGCGGCATTCGGTGACTTTGGCTTCACCACCGATGTATACAATGCCATGCTCTTGGGTAATTTTGATCCGACATACCAGCCGGATGAAGTGAACAATCCGGGCGCCACCAATTACTATCAGACCAAGCTCGAATACAGCCTGCCGATCTACACCGGCGGCAAGATCAGCGGCTACACCGACATCAGTGAATCGATGGAGAAGATGCAGCAGCTCGAGACCGACAAGACCGTCAATGACAAGATCTACGAGACACGCAAAGCCTTTTATGACATGGCACTGCTTGAGACGGCGATCAAAAACCTGAGCACCATCAATGAGAACATCAAGACCCTTGAAGAGACGACGCAGTTTATGATCAACGAAGGGTATGCCAAACGGATCGACCTGCTTGAAGTGCAGGCGAAACGCTCCAACGTCGAACGCAACCTCAATGAGATGACGGCGAACAAGACCCTGCTCTACAACTACCTGAGCTTTCTGCTCAACCGTGAAGTCACACAGATCACGCCGCCCGAATCGACCGTACAGCAGACAGCACTCAGCACCGATGAGATCCTGGCGCGCAATGTCGATATCAAGCAGGCAGAGACAGGCCTCTCTATCCGCAAGAGCATGGTCGATGTCTCCCAGTCAGGCTACCTTCCGACGATCGGTCTGCAAGCCAATGTGCAGTCATCTGCTATCGACCTTGATGAGTATGACATGATCGACAACGGCTCATACACTGCCGGCGTGCAGCTCAAATGGAACCTCTTCAGCGGCGGATCGGACTATAACAAGGTCGAAGAGGCCAAGGTCAACGAGCTGAAGACAAAGACACAGGTCCAGCTTGCCAAAAAAGGGATCGCCCTTAAGATCGAAAAGATCCGCACCGAGATCGCTTCGCTCGATTATGAGATCGGAAGCCTCAGCAAAGAACTTGAACTCTCGACAGAGATCTACAAAAGCTACGAAGAGCGCTATAAAGAGCAGCTCGCTTCAATGAACGACCTTATCATCAAGCAGTCGGAACAGATCGAGAAGGTTCTGGCACTGCTTGAGGTGCAGAACAGACGCAACGAGCGTGTATTCGCCTTAGAAAAATTAGCAAACGGAGCACAATAATGAAAAAGATACTACTACTTATCGCGCTGGCAGGTGCACTGCTGGCAGAGGGGCTGACCCTTTCGGGAACCGTTATCTCGGACAATGAGAAGATGATCACCAGCCGTTTTATGGGGTTTGTCACCAACGTCAAAGCCAGTGAGGGCGACTATGTCAAGAAAGGTGCGCTGCTCTACTCCATCGACTCCAAAGAGGTCGACACGGCAATCGCCCGTGTACAGCTCGGCATCTCACAGGCACAGCTGGCGCTGCAGATGAACCAGAACCAGCTTAACAACGTCAACCTTAACCTGGCACGCCACAAGCGTCTTCTTGAAAAAAAGATGGTCTCAAAATATGAGGTGGAAAATCTTGAACTGGCGGCAAAGAACATGGAGGACATGGTCAAGATCAGCAAGCAGCAGGTGCAGCAGGCAAATGCACAGCTCAAAGAGGTCAAAAACCAGTATAAATACCTTCATATCAAAGCACCGAACAACGGTGTGATCATCGCCAAGAACATCAAAGTCGGGGAGATGGCGATGCCGGGCATGCCGGCCTTTGTACTCTCTGACCTTGACTCGCTTAAGATCACAGCCGACATTGCAGAAAGTGACCTGAAGCGCATTAAAGTGGGAACGGCGGTTGACGTTTCAATCCCATCGGTCGCTCTCGTGACAACAGGCAAGATCGATGCGATCATTCCAAGTTCAAACCCGATGACACACTCCTTCCGTATCAAGATCGCGTTCAAACAGAGTAAAGACGTTGTGATCTATCCTGGTATGTATGCGACCGTCGTTGTCAAATAAGGAGTGCTCATGAAAACAAAAAACTATCTGCCCACTGACAGTGCCGGCAAACTGGCAAAAGGGTTTATACGCAACCCTTTGACGGCGCTTTTGGGCCTCTTTCTATTGGTGATGGGTTACCTCTCCCTGGAGATGATGCCGCGCGAGGAGAACCCGCAGATGGTTGTCAGCGGATCGACCGTTATCGTTGCCATGCCGGGTGCTACCGCCAAAGAGATCGAGCAGGTTATTGTCAAACCGCTGGAGCGCAAGCTAAAAGAGGTCAAGGGGGTTGAACATATATACGGTTCGGCCATGGACAACGTCGGTGTCGTCAACGTCGCCTTTTTTATCGGTGAAGAGAAAGAGAACTCCAACCTGAAGGTCTATGACAAGATCATGCAGAACAAGGATCTTTTCCCCAAGACAGCCTTGGATCCGACCATCTTGCCTCTGGATATCGATATCGACATTCCTATCGTCAGTGTTGCTTTCTTTGCCACAGACAAAGAGATGGCCCCGACGACACTCTTTGATTATGTCAAAGCGATCCAACACCATATCAACGGGCTGGACAATGTTGCCGTAACCGACATCAAAGGTGGGCACCAGCACCAATACAACATCCTCGTTGACCTCCATAAACTCTCAGGCTACAACCTCTCTATGGGGCAGATCACCCAGGCCGTACAGTCGGTCGCCTACAATGTACCGGACGTCAAGAACCGTACCAAAGAGAATGAGCTCATCATGGTCGGTGTCAAAAACGCTATCGAAGACAAAGAGGACATCGCTAACATCATTGTAGCCCAATACATGGGTGCTGCGATCTATCTGAAAGATATCGCAACGATCGAAGACAGCTATGACAGACAGAACTTCAAGTCAGCACTGGTCAGTGTCAAAGATGAGAATGGCACGTTTTCACCACTGCAGGAACAGGTCACACTGACTGTCTCCAAACTGCAGGGAACCAATGCCGTCATTATCGCCGATGAAGTCAAAGAGGAGCTGAGCCACTATAAAGAGGAGATGGCACAGCACGGTATCAACTACGTCATCACCCGTAATGACGGTGAACGGGCCAATGAAGCGGTTAATGAGCTGGTCTTCCACCTTGTCCTCTCCATCATCATTATCGCCCTGCTGCTGATCTTTGTTTTGGGTTGGAGAGAATCGCTGATCGTCACCTTTACCGTACCGGCGATCCTTGCGATCACGCTGTTTGTCGCCTACCTGACAGGCCAGACCATCAACCGTATCACCCTCTTCGCATTCTTGCTCAGTCTGGGTCTTCTGGTCGATGCCGCGATCATCGTGATCGAAAACATCCACCGCCACTATCACGATATTGATGCCGCTGAACATGATGCTGATGAGCTTATGGTCAAGGCGACCGATGAGATCGGTCCGCCGACCAACATCGCAACGCTCGCGATCATCCTGACGATGGTGCCGATGGCCTTTGTCGGCGGTATGATGGGACAATTTATGAAACCTATCCCGGCAAATGTCCCGGTCGCGCTGATCGCTTCGCTGTTTGTCGCTTATATCTTTACGCCGTACCTTGCAGTTCGTCTGCTCAAAAAACCGGAACACCATGATGAGGGGGAAAAATAATGTTTAAAAAATTCGAAGAGCTCATCTACGCTGGTCTCCAAAGCCAAAAAAATAAAAATATGATCCTGATCGGCACCTTGGTCGCATTTATTCTCTCGATGGCGATGTTCCCGACCGAGATCGTATTGGCCAAGATGCTTCCGGGCAAGAACAACGACACCTTCAACATCTATGTCGATCTTCCTGAAGGCAGTTCTATCCAACAGACCCAGCGCGTCAGTGAATGTGTTGTCGGCTTCATCCAAAAGGAGGAAGAGGTCCTCGATACAGAGGTGTTTCTTGGTATGGGGTCACCTTTGGACTTTGCCGGCCTGATCAAAGGATCACATTTCAAACAGTCTGAAAACCTTGCCGAAATCGTTATTAACCTGACGAAAGCCCATGACCGCGATGAACCCTCCTATATGATGGTACAACGCATACGTCCAGCTATTCAACAGAGCTGTGAACAGATCATTCCGAAAACCAGTATCAAGTTTATCGAACCCCCTTCCGGACCGCCGACAATGGCCGCCGTCGTTGCGGAGATCTACGGCAACAGCGATGAGGGGATACGCCATCTGGCGGAACGTGTTGAAAAGATCTTTAAAGCGACCGAGGGACTTGTCGACATTGACATCATGCAAGATACCATCTATGACAAGTATGAGATCAAAGTCAACAGCGTCAAGATCGCCAAATCCGGTCTTAACATCAAGCAGGTCAATGACATTCTCTACCTTGCCTTTGAAGGCATGGATATTGCTGTCAAAAACAGCGACCAGTACAATGACCAGATCCCGATTTTTTTGACACTGAGTGATGCGACGAAAAAATTTACCAACAAAGACAAACGCGCGGTTGAGAACAAACTCTCCAGCCTCCGTTTGATGAACGCCAACGGTATGATGGTCCCGATCACAGAGGTCGTTGATATCGTCGCTGTACAATCGAACCCGATGGTCATGAGCAAGAACCTGCACAAAATGGTCAATGTCCTGGCAGAAACAGATATGGTTTCCCAGGTCTATCCGCTGATCGATGCACGTGCACAGATCATCGAGCAGCTTGCTGACGAATATGAGATCACTACTGTCGGCCTCTTCAACCTTCAGCTGAAAGAGAAAAGTTCCGGTCATGCCTACCAACTTTTATGGGACGGCGAAATGGAAGTAACGCTCGACACCTTCGTTGATCTCGGGGGCGCCTTTATCGCCGCTTTGATCCTGATCTTCCTGCTGCTGGTCATCTATTACAAAAGTTTTGTGCTGAGCGGTATTGTGCTGCTGGGAAGCTTTTTGTCGATCATTGGTGTCGTTGTCGGTCACTGGGTCATGGATATCTTTACGACAGATACCTTCTTTCTGACGGCAACATCGCTGATCGGTTTTATCGCCCTGATCGGGATCAGTTCACGCAACTCCCTGCTGCTGATCGACTTTACCAAGTCATTGATCCATGAAGAGGGGATGCACAAGACGGAAGCGATCGCTTACGCTTCGGCAACACGTGCAAAACCGATCTTCTTGACCGCGGCGGCGATCATCCTTGCTTCGACACTGCTGGCCTCAGATGCGGTCTTCGGCGGTTTGGGCGTTGCCCTGATCTTCGGTACGATCGCGGCGGTTGTTGCCTCGTTGATGATCGTCCCGGTACTGCTGGATAATGCAGATCTGGACAAACACTTCGGCTTTATTGAACGCGAATCGGTGCCAATCGAGAACCCTGACCACTTCGTCTAACAGCTCTTTCTCTCACACTCCCGCCTTTCGGCGGGCGTGAATGCAAACCCCCTTCCCTTCGAACGGCCACTGAAACAGTAACATTCTAGATATACGCTTCGATATCCACCTCGTCTATCTGTTCAGGTTTCAGATACTTTTCGGCATACGTTTTATGGATACCCGAACGTAAGAAGAGTGCAAAAAGTTCACCGTCGATATGCCGGTCTTTCACCATAAACTGCATGATCTTCAGCGCCTGAGAAAGGGTCTTTCCTTTTTTATAGGGACGGTCTGAGGCAGTCAAAGCTTCAAAGATATCGGCAATGGCCATGATTCTGGCCGGTACGGAAAGTGCATCGGCAGTGAGTTCGCGCGGGTAACCGTTACCGACCAACGTCTCATGATGCGTTCCGGCATACTCCGGAATGCGTTTCATCTCATCGGTATAGGGGAGTTGTTCAAGCATCTTGATCGACATAATGACATGCTCCTGTATCTTAAACCGTTCCTCCTCTGTCAGCGTCCCCTTCTCGATACAGAGATTGTAGATCTCGCCATGGTTGTATAGATGTTCCGGGACGTGGAGTTTAAAGCCCTGCTGTTCATACCCTTCTCTGTCAAAATCGACTCTCTCTATGATATGTTCGGCCCGATCATTGAGAAGATTTTCCACGACTGGCAGCCTTCTCTCTTCACGCCCGGTATAGCGTTGCCATTCATCCTCCGATATCCCCAGTCGATCATCAAAATGGCGCATCCAGGTCCGTTGTGCTATGGCTATGATGCGCTCTTTACGCGCTTCATCCATGAACTCTCCGCCGATATTGGTCTCAGCGACGAAGGCAAAATCATCCATAAGTCTCTGGTGCTCTTTCTCTCTCCATGTGTTGAGTTCTTCCTTATCCTTACCTTCCAGTTGACCTTCCAGATATGCGATCTCAATATCACGCCAGATCACTTCAAAACGCGTGCGGACTTCATGAATACGGTTATAGATGGTCTCAAGCTTTGTCGCCTTGTCGACAACATACTCCGGCGTCGTTATCTTGCCGCAGTCATGAAGCCAGGCCCCTCTAGCGAACTCATCCATCTCATCTTTGGTTGAAAAGGAGAACCCCTTTAGCGTTCCGCTCTCCGCCTTGCAGGCCTCTTCAACCAGCATCGTTGCCAGAACCGGCACTCGTTTACAGTGGCCTCCGGTATAGGGGGATTTGGCATCGATCGCGTCGGCGATCAGCCTGATGAATGAATCCATCAGCTCTTTCTGTGCCTCCTGGTAGGCCTGGATACTCTTAGACATTTCGACCAGAGAGGATGAAAGCCGGCTCAGTTCAATGATATTGGTCTTAACCTCTTTAACATCCTCAAAACGGCGTTCCCTTACCTTTTTGTTCTCGACCATCAGGGCATTGATGGGTTTGACGATACGCGATGTCGCAAAGATGACGACCGGAAGGTTAAGTAAAAAAATGAGAAAGGCTGCCGCCACACCGTAACCGATGTTTTTTATGTAGGGCTGCAGCATCTCACGCTGATCGACACTGATAGCAAGATAGGCGGCAACACCGCTTTCACTGTTGAGCGTTGTCACCATCGCATAACGTGCTCGGCCATCTTCCTCCATTAAGAAGACCTGTTCCTGTTCTTTGTCGATTAGCTTCAGGTTGGCCGCTTTAGCACTCGCTTGGGACAGATCGTCAGACGAAGCGATCGTCTCACCTTCACCCGTGAACAATACGATCTGACTGGAGTCGGAGAACTTGAGCGATTTTAACAAAATGTTCAGTTTTGGCAAGGTGAAGTCAAGCGCCAGGACCGTCGAGGTCGTTCCTACCCGTTTGGAGTAGGTGATCCCCTTCTCTTGAAGGTTGCTGAAGGTATAAGGATCGCTTCTGACAGCAAGCTCTGTCCCGATGGCCTGTCGGTACCATGGTCGAAGGTTTGCCCTGTAGTCCGTGGGCTCTTCGGATTGATGCAGCTGAGAAAGCGCCTCATCGAGATAGTAAAATATTTTTTTGCGTTCGGCATCGCGTCCCGCGACTTTGATGACCAGCCACCGCGTCTTTTCGGGTGCATTAAAATGGCGGTAGAGCCGTTTTGAACTCTTCATGTTGATGACCTCAAAGAAATCACCGTTTTCATCGCCGCTGTAGATGGCATAGATGTTAGGATTTCGCAACAGCGTATAGATATAGCGCTCGACAAGTGGCATCGGAAGTTCGTCTGCTACCGCCTCGCTGATCCCGGGGAAATGCTGCATCTGATAGAGGATCTCTTTGGCAAATTGGTCACGGCTGTTCATATCCGCGGTAATACTTTCGGCTATCTGGTAAAAGCTCTTTTGCGTTGCTGTCTCCGCCAACGCTTTACTGAAGTAGTACTGCACGCCGGAGAGGACAATAACGACCGTCGTGACGATGAGAAGAATGTGGGTAAAAATATTGGTACGTATGGCAATCTTGGGCAGTTTCATGAACTATCCTTGAATAGGTATAATCCATTGTAGCACAATAAAATTTAGCGGTTTACGAAAAAATGTTGACGTGAAAGAGGTAAAACCCGCCGCTGCCGGCGGTAGGAAAGCGTTACAGGCGTACCGCTTTGACGCTGATACACGCCTCTAGTTTAGAGAGCTCGTCCAGCGCAGCGTCTGTTACATCGGAGTCGATCAGGATGACCGCCAGTGCTTCTGACTTGTTGTTGCGGCCAAGACGGAAATCCGAGATGTTAACGTTGTGGCTGGCAAGGATCGTACCGACATTACCGATAACACCCGGCACGTCAGTGTTTTTGAAGATGATCATGTTCCCTTTAAGGGCGACATCGACTTCGAAACCGTCAATGTCCACGATACGCTGGACATCATCTTCAAAGATCGTTGCAGAGATGCTAAGCGCCTGCTTCTCTGTCGTCAATTTAACCGTAATAAGGTTTTTGTACGGTGTTTTCACATTGGTATCTTCGACTTCGACTTTGATACCGCGCTCTTCAGCGATAAACTCTGCATTGACGTAGTTGACGGTGTCACCCGTGTTCTCTGCCATCGCACCGACCAATGCAAAGGTAGAGAGAGACTCGAGATATTGTGCAATATCACCGTCACCGCTCACTTTGACAGAGACAATCGGTGCTTTGTTGATCTGAGAAGCCAGGAAACCGAGTTTCTGACCCATCTCCAAAAACGGTTTTACGAATGGCGGGATCTTGCTCTCATCGATAGGAAGGTTAAAAGCGTGAGGATAAGCGATCCCTTTCGCCGCTTCAGCAGCCTGCTGCGCAGCCTGTGTACCGATGTTGTACTGAGACTCAAACGTGTTGGCACCCAGGTGCGGTGAGACAACGATGTTATCAAGTTCCAGAAGCGGATGGTCTGTCGCCGGCTCTTTGATAAAGACATCGATACCTGCGAAACGGATCTTTCCGGATTTGAGGCCGTCGTATAGGGCATCTTCATTGTAAAGACCGCCGCGTGCACAGTTGACAAGGACAACACCGTCTTTCATCTTGGCGATCTCTTCTTTGTCGATGATGTTAATCGTTTCCTGATTTTTTGGGGTATGGATCGTAATGATGTCACACGCCAGGATATCGTCAAAGTTCTCCGTGTATGTCATACCGAGATCGGTCACTTTAGAAGCGTTGATGTAGGGGTCATAGGCAATGACATCCATCTCGAAAGCTTTAGAACGGATTGCAACACGGCTACCGATATTACCGAAACCGATAACACCCAGTTTTTTGCCCTTCAGCTCATATCCGTACCACTTCTCACGTTTCCAGATACGCTGGTTTTTAAGGTGGTCGTGCGAGTACGGGAACATACGCATACATGAGAGCATATGCGTCATCGTGAGTTCAACCGCGGCGATCGTATTGGCCGTCGGTACATTCATAACGATGATACCCTCTTTTGAACAGCCGTCAATGTCGACATTATCAACACCGACACCGGCACGGACAACCGCTTTCATCTTTTTAGCCGCAGCAATAAACTTCTCGTCAACATCAGTCGAACTGCGTGTGATCGCAACGTCAGCGTCGGCAATAACATCTAAAAGAGCTGTCTTGTCGATATCAGCAGCGAAAACATAATCAATTTGAGGGTCATTTTGAAGCATCTCTAGACCGGCTTCATGAATGTGGTCACAAACTACGACTTTGTATTGTTCCATGGGTAATAATCCTGTAAAAAAATATGAATTTTGACATCAATATATTGACTAATATATTCAAGTCAAAATCGTTTTTGAAGTATGCAAGAGTAGCCAAAAAGGCTACGGCTTACATTAGTTATGCAAGGGAATTGCTTATTTAAGTTTGTCTTTAAGAAGGTCACCAAGTGTGTTACCGGCATCTTCTTTGTTAAGATCAGCAATGATCTTCTGATCATTAACACGTGATAGCTGCTTGACAGAAAGACGGATACGGTCACGTTGTGTATCGATAACAGCGATAACGGCTTCGATCTCTTGACCGATCTCAAGCTCCTCTTTGACAAGCGGCTCAAGGTCTTCGTCACGGATAAGTGCATCAACACCGTCATCAAGTGAAACGAATACACCGAAATCTTTGATATCACGGATCTTACCGGTAACGATTTCATTACGGCTGTGGTTCGCTGCAAACGTGTCGATCGGGCTGTCCTGAAGACATTTGTGGTTAAGAGAGATCTTCTGATCGTCACGGTTGATACGTGCGATCTTGACTTCAACCTCGTCACCTTTTTTGAACATATCTTTGGCTTTGGCACCTTTTTCCCAAGAGACATCCTGGTTATGAAGAAGACCTTCAACACCGTCGATCTTGACAAATGCACCGAAATCAGTAAGAGAAGTCACAACACCTGTCGTGATATCACCCTCTTTACGTTTCTTGACAAACTCATCGAATGGTTTAGGAAGAAGACGCTTAAGTGACACACGAAGTTTATGTGTTTCCGAGTTGATCTCGATAACTTCAACATCAATCTCTTGTCCGACAGTCAGGTAGTCAGCCGGGTTTTTGATGTTTTTGTCCCATGTGATCTCTGAGATATGAAGGAAACCTTCAATATCGTTGCCCAGGTCAACAAATACACCGTAAGACTCGATGTTGCTTACCGTAACGGTAATGGTATCGCCTTCGTCCAGCTCAGACTCAACTTCAGCCCAAGGATCTTCCTGGCATGCTTTGATAGAAAGAGAAAGGTGACGCTTGTCTTTGTCGTAAGAGATCGCCTTTACCGTCACTTTATCGCCCTCTTTGTAGAGTTTTGATGGGTTGACAGGCCCTTTGTAAGAGATCTCATTGTAGTGAACAAGGCCGTCAACACCGCCTACGTCAACGAACATACCGTAAGAAGTGATCTTCTTGATAGTTCCTTCGATAGGTGTGCCGTCAGCCATCAACTGGTCGATAACCTCTTTTTTCTTCTTGCGCTCTTCATTGAAAAGTTTACGGCGAGAGACAACGATCGATGTATCTTCCGGATCAAGTTTAATGATCTGTGCTTTGACTTTACGACCAACAACATCATCGCTGTCTTTAAATGCTGCAAGCGAACGCGGCATAAAGAACTTCACAGAATCCATCTCGATGACGTAACCGCCGCGATTTTTGTTCGTGATTACACCTTCGATAACGATATCTTCGTAATCATCTTTGTGCGCATTGATGTATTCAACAGTTTTAGCCTGCTCAAGCACTTTTTTGTGCGAGATTTTCGGACGTTCGTTGTAGTAACCCGTTACCATTACAGTAATACTGTCACCTACTTTATGAGTAAGCTCACCATTTTCATCACGGATCTCATCTAAAGGAAGGATTCCCTCTAACTTCTCGCCAACACCGACCAGTGCACGATTATCTTCTTCTTGCAATTCAACAATTTCGCCTTCAACAATACGGTTTGAGGACTCTTGTGCCTTCTCAGACGCCTCAAACATTGCCGCAAAATTTTCTTCTTCTAAAAGCTCTTCAGCCATACAGTTTCCCTTGTAACGTAATAAAATTTCGTAATTATAGCTCACTCTTACTTAATATTGGAAGTTCTTTTTATACAAAACAGAAAAATGATTTATAGATGTAAGGTTTTAGACCCTTTGTCTTGCTCCGGTTGCATTAATTTGGAAAATGCTGTTTCGATCTGCCGTTGCCGCTTGGACAATTCCATCTTGATTCTTGGATATTTATGCTCTGTTTCATGTAGCAATTTCAGCCATTTAGGCTCTGTAAATGCAATCATCAAGAAAAAAGAAGAGAGCCGTGCGATCCGCTGACAGAGAACGTGCTTAGGCCTGCTTTTCCGTCATACTTTTAATGGCATCGACGACCTGTTGAATGATCCAGTCCGGCGTCGATGCACCGGCACTGATACCGCAGAGTTCTTTGCCTTCAAACCATGAAGCTTTCAGATCGTCCGCCCCTTCTATATGGTAAGAGTCAATATGCTGCTCATCGCGGGCAATACTCTGCAGCTGCTTGGTGTTTGAGGAGTTCATCCCGCCGATGACGATCATGACGTCCGCCTCTTTGGCAAGCTTTCTGACCGCATCCTGGTTCTCGAAGGTCGCATTACAGATCGTGTTGAAAACACGTACCTCTTTGTGACGCGGTATAAGGTAGTTGCAGATCTCCAGATAGTTCTCCACCTTGCGTGTTGTCTGCGCGACGACGGCGATCTTGTCTTTAAGGTGCAGTTTTTCCAGGTCAGCAACAGAGGTGACAACATAGGCACCGTTGGTCGCGTAACTTTTCACCCCTTTGATCTCAGGGTGGGCCTCATCGCCGAAAATGACAATGTCATAGCCCGCTTCACTCATCTCTTCGCAGATCTGCTGCGGTTTGGTCACATAAGGACAGGTCGCATCGATAACATCAACCTTGCGTTGATGAAGTTCCGAGAGCTCATCTTTAGGAATACCGTGGGTACGGATAACCGCTTTGTCGCCTGTCTGAAAATCGGCAAGGTTCTCACTCAACGCCACATTAAAATCCGTTTTGAGGCGTGCGATCTCTTTTGAGTTATGAATAAGCGGCCCGTAGGTTGCCGAGTTGGTGTTCTCTTCTGCGATCTTTATGGCACGTTTGACACCGAAACAGAAACCGTAATTTTCGGCTAGCTTTATCTTCATAGCTACCATCCTTTATATACCAAAGGAACAATCCTTCGGCGAATTAACGCAAATGCTTCTCTCTGCAATACGCGTAAACCAGAGATTAACCGCGCTGGAACAACGCTTAAACGCTTTTAACTTCCGTAATTTGTGACAGAAGGTCAAAGAAGTTCGGAAATGAGGTGTTGATACACTCAACATCGTTCACCTCCATGCCGCAGCGCAGACCTGCGATAATAAATCTCATCGCAATACGGTGATCGCCAAAACTGTCGACAACAGCTGGTCTCAGTGTGCCGCCGGTCACGGCATAACCGTCTTCGAACTCTTCGACCTCGATACCGCAGGCTTTCAAATTATCGACAACGGTCGAGATACGGTCGCTCTCTTTAACACGCAGCTCTTCGGCGTTGGCAACGACACTCCGTCCTTCGGCACAGGCCATTGCGATGGAGAGGACCGGAAGTTCGTCGATCAGCCATGAGATGTTCGCATCAACCCTTATCGCTTTGAGCGGCGCATATTTAATCGTAATGTTGCCAATTGGTTCATAAACATCTTCTTTAAGATCATAACTGATCTCTGCACCCATTCTTTCTAAAGCTTTGAAGGCTTCGATGCGGGTCGGGTTGAAGGTGACCCCTTCCAAAATGACCTCTGAATCCGGCGTAATCGCCGCAGCAACCGCAAAGAAAAAGGCCGAAGAGGGGTCTGCAGGGACACGGATCTTCAGTGGTGAAAGAAGTTTCGTCATCGGCTTGATGGTTGTTGTAAGAGCGTGAACCGTAATATCTGCACCCATCCCTTTCAACATCCGTTCCGTGTGGTCGCGGCTGAGCTCAGGTTCTCTGTAGGTACAGGTCCCGTCTGCCCGCAACGCGGCCAGGATCATTGCCGATTTCACCTGGGCAGATGCAATTTTACTTTCATAATCAAAGGCCTTCAGCGAAGCCCCTCGGATACTCAACGGGGCAAGGTC
Source organism: Sulfurimonadaceae bacterium (assembly GCA_041555445.1). Classification (GTDB taxonomy): domain Bacteria; phylum Campylobacterota; class Campylobacteria; order Campylobacterales; family Sulfurimonadaceae; genus Sulfonitrofixus. The sequence continues at coordinate 51,542 of JBFFKK010000005.1, read as the reverse complement.
ACCTTCGTTGCGTCCATCGAGTTTGGCTCCGATACTTCGCAGCGGTGCGGTAACACGCTTCATCGGACGGCGTTTAAGATATTCGTCACCGGTCAGTATAAAGTGGCCTTCGGCAGAAGCCAGAAGCCCGCAAAAAAGGCGCATGCCGGTACCGGAGTTGCCGCAGTCAAGAATGTCGTCACTCTCTCGTATGCCTTCGGAGGAGATACGGATAACCGAACCGTCATCGACAACGTTTGCACCCAGTTTTTCGACAATACGAAGGGAGTTCATCGTGTCTTCTGCCCGCAGGAAGTTCTCGATCACGCTCTCACCGCTGGCAAGCATGGCGAACATCGCACACCGGTGCGAGATAGACTTGTCGGCAGCGATGGCATCTGTTTTAAAACTGAAAGCAGTTAAGCGAGGTGCGACCTTGACCGAACTCATCGCAGTGTCAATCCCAGTTCTGTCTCGAGCGCTGTAAGCACAGAGCTCATGGCGGATGTGATATCCTCTTCTTCAAGGGTCTTCTCTTCCGACTGCAGTACAAAACGGAGGCTCAGACTGATGTTGTCGCCCAGTTTTTCATCGCTGTAACGGTCGACAGGATAGAAACGGACCATCTCGGCACTTTTATGGGCGTCTATGACTTTAACGATCTCGTCGTAGTTCATTGATGCCGGCATAACAACACTCAAGTCTCTAAACGACGCCTGGTATTTTGAGTAGCTTTTTGCCTCTTGCACCCCATATTCCAACGCATTGAAATCGACTTCACACAGATAGGTATCTTCAAGGTCGTACTCTTCTGCAATCGATGGGTGGAGTTTGAAGAGTTCGCCGATCACCTTGTCGTTCTGAATGACAGCTGCCACCTGATAAGGGTGCGCAAAGGTGTGCGCCGGTGTCATCTCGCGCAACGTGATGTCGCCGAGAACATCCGCGATTTTCTGAACAAACGAAGCGAAGCCCACATTGGCCGGTTTCCCGCCGTTACTGATTTTGTCGCGCTCCAGAGTGCCTGAACTCAAAAAGGCGAATTTGACACTTTCAGAGCGTTCTGCATCGAAAACAGAACCCGACTCAAAAAGTTTGACCGACTTCTGTCCCACTTTGACATTGTGCGAAGCGGCCTGAACCAGTCCGAGCATCATTGTTGAACGCAGTGTATCCAGCGTCCCTGCGATAGGGTTCAGCAGCTCTTTTGACGCATGGACGGTTGCAAAACCGTATTTTTCCAAAAGGGCACGTTCATTAAAGACAAAATGGACGGTTTCATAAAAACCGCTCTGCGCCGCCCGATGACGATAGACTTTACGTTTTGTGTAGGCTGCATAATCTTCATCAACACGGTAGGTTTCTGTAAAATCCAATGCTTTTGATTCGATGTTGTCAATACCGACAAGACGGACGATCTCTTCGACAACATCCTGTTTATTGACGATATCATGACGGTAACGCGGGACTTCAACAACAAAGTTGTCGCCTTTTGACTTGCAGAGCTCAAAGCCCAGACCTTTCAACAGTTTGGCGATCGTCGCTTTTTGGACCTCCATACCGATGATTGCATTGATCTCATCCACCGTAATGCCGATGACTTTTTCACTAAACTTGCTTCTGACATCGATACTGCCGCCGTAGATAGCCGAATCCGAATAACTGTCAAAAAGGTTGAGCACATATTCAAGCCCGATCTCAAGTTCAGGTTCTGAACCGCGTGATGTACGGTAAAAATGCGGCCCGCTTTCGATCTTGTTCTCTGACATCTGTCTGGAGATAATCTCCGGTGGGATGTAGCTCGCCTCAAGGAACATTACCCCCTCATCATAACTGACACGGGAAGCATCTTCCTGGTGGATACCGACAGTCGATGCCTTTTGGCTGTTGTAGATGGTGGCAAAACCTTTTTCATCGCGCTTGAGTGTGCAGATCGCTTTGTTCTGCTCCTCATTGTTGAAGAACCCGTAGTGATAGCCGCGAAGGACAACACCGGTACTGTAGGTCGCATACCAGAGAAGCCCCTCGATTGCGTTCTCTCTTGTCTCATCGATCTGTGCCAGACGCAGACGGATCGAAAGCGGCAGCGCCAGTCCTCTCAGGTCAAGTGCACGGTAGGTCAGATCGACATCCAGTGTGTCATCCTGCATGAGCTGAAGCAGACGGCCGATGCCGAGGCGTGTCTGGTCCGTATCTTCACTTTTCATCTTTTTGAGCGGACGGTCATAGGCGGCACAAAGGTCACGTGCCACACCGCGGATACTGAGACAGTCGCCGCGGTTTGCCGTCAATTCGATCTCGATCAGGTCATCATTGAAGTAAGGGTTGTTTCGGACCTCTTCACCCAGCTTGACATCGCCCACACTCTCATCGATCACCATGATCCCGTCTTCGAGTTTCGGCAGACCGATCTCCGTTGAGGAGCAGATCATCCCTTCGGAATCGATGCCGCGAAGCTTGACCGGCTTGATCTTCAGCCCGCCAGGCATCTCGGCACCCAGTGTCGCAACGGCAACTGTAATGCCCGCGCGTACGTTTGCCGCACCGCAGACGATCTGGCGTGTTGTTGAACCGAGATCGACTTGGCAGACGTTCAGTTTGTCCGCATCCGGGTGTTTTTCACAGGCTGTCACCTGACCGAAAACGATCTTTTCCGGAATGTCGAATGACTCGATGCGGTCAACTTCCAGACCGATACTGTTAAAGGTCTTTGCCAAATCTTCTGTCGAAATATCATCGAGTTTAATCCACTCGTTTAACCAACTGCGTGTAACGATCATTGAAACTGCTCCAAAAGTCTGACATCACCCTCGAACAGTGAACGAAGGTCTCCGATATGTTGAATAAGCATTGCGAAACGCTCGACACCAAGGCCAAAAGCGTAACCGCTGACATCTTTGTACCCGACGGCTTCAAAAACATTCGGATCGACGATTCCGCAGCCGAGGACCTCCAGCCAGCCTGTCTTGGAACAGACGCGGCACCCCTTCCCTTTACAGAAAATACAGCTGATGTCGACTTCCGCCGACGGCTCCGTAAACGGAAAGAAGCTTGGACGGAAACGCACTTCGACATCGCCGAACATGTACTTTAGAAAATCTTCGAGGATGAACTTCAGGTTGGCAAAAGAGACTTTTCCCTCCTCGTCAACAACCAGACCCTCTACCTGATGGAACATCGGTGTGTGTGTCAGATCATAATCGCGTCTGAAGACAGAACCCGGAGCGATCATGCGGATCGGCGGTTTCGTGTTCATCATCGTACGGATCTGTACCGGTGATGTGTGGGTACGCAGGAGCATCTCGTCTTTGAAATAGAAGGTATCCTGCATGTCACGGGCCGGATGGTACTTCGGCAGGTTCAATGCTTCAAAGTTATGAAAGTCATCTTCGACCATTGGTCCGGTGTTAACGGCAAAGTTCATGGAGACAAAGTACTCGACAATGCGGTCCATCGTCTGCATAACCGGGTGCAGTGCACCGCGTTCGGCCGTTGAAGAGAAGAGAGAGACATCGATCTTCTCCGCTTTCATCGCCGCTTTAAGGGCCTCTGTCGCCAAAACAGCTTTGCGCTGGTTAAAGAGTTCTGTCATTTTGCCTTTATGAATGTTCAGGTTTTTGGCAAACTCTGCTTTCTCTTCATTGGCGACTGTTTTCATTTTGGCAAATTCGGCTGCAAGCACACCTTTTTTACCAAAAACAGCAATACGGATCTCTTCGAGTTCTGCGACCGAATCCGCTGCTTCAATTTTTTCATACCACTGTGTCAAATGGGGTCTCCATGCCGGCTCTCAATTGGGACCAGTTCGGCCCCTCGCCTGTAGATAATATCGCGTATTTTATCCAAAGAGTTTTAACTTAATCTTGAAGCCCTGTTTTGCGGGCTTTAGAGAGCATAAAACGGCACAGTTTAACAACTCTGTGATACAATGATAAAAATCAATATTCAGAGGTAAATAGATGTGTCTGTTTTGTAAAATTGTCAATAAAGAGATCCCCGGGAACATCGAGATGGAAAATGAGGACTTTCTGGCCTTTCATGATATCAACCCAAAAGCGCCCGTGCATATCCTTGTCATCCCCAAACAACATGTTGACAGTTTCAACGAGGTAACCCCCGAGATCATGGCAGGTATGACCACATTTATACAGGAGTTAGTAGACCTTGTCGGCATCAAAGAGTCAGGCTACCGTCTGATCAGCAATATCGGTCATAACGGCGGTCAAGAGGTCAAACACCTGCACTGGCACGTCATCGGCGGGGCAAAATTGACCTTTCCCCATCTGATCGATGCCGATCCGAAAGACTTTTTGTAATCCTTAAGTCCCTTGTTCCAGGGGACTCTTTTCTTCAGTTGTCGTTCTCTTCTCGTACCATTACAAACCTCTGGCGTATACACTTTAGAGATAGGGTCAGAACCAACCTTCTTCACCCCGGCACTCTTTGTCAACGTCATCCGCAAACTCCAGATAACGCTCATCTTTCTGTTTGTTTAAAGCCTTGTAACTCTCAAAGTCATACTCTTTGAAGATCTTGTCATCCAGACAAGTGCAATAGCTCTGGTTATACTCTTTCATACACGCTGACAGAACACCCTCTTTATCACCATCCTGCCAACTGTAATATTTGTTATAAAACGGCACCAATGCCCAAAAGAAAAATGCAACGGCAAGAACAATGTTGAGAAGGTACTCTCGTTTACGCGTTTGGAGATAACGTCTGGTATCATAGACAATGAAGAGCATAAACAGTATCTCTAACGTGATGGTGAACCAATCACTCTCATAAAAAGCGAACATTACCCTCCTTGCACGTTTTGCCGTTCTGTCAATAATAAAATATACTTTCTGACGGCCGGTCTAACTTTATAAAACGATTTTGGGAATACTATTGTCAGGAGGATGGCTTAATAATCTTTCATCACCAATGAATTATCCACCACCATATTTTCCAGCTTGTGTGAATAGGCATACTCCAGGATATCGAAAAGACGGTGGACCATTTGAGAGCTGGTGCTATAGTCTTTAGAAAAGACGATGCCTATAATGATCCGTTGCGTATAAAAGCGGCTTTCGAAACCGGTAAGCAGGTTGGATGCAGCTTTTATGCCGCTCTCCTCAGTCGTACCGTCAAAGACTTCGCAACAGAGGTTTTTTTCCAATTCGACGAACATATCGGTCTGACGATGATGCTCGTTAAAAACACTGATGTCTATCTCAGGACTAGAGAGGACAACGGCCAATGAAAAATGTTGATCATAACGCGTACGTTTGTAAAAATAATCATCAATTTTATCAACAATAATCTTCTGATATTGACTGCGATTCTCTTTAATCATATTTATCATGCTTCAATTATATCACATTATTTTTTGTAATAATTGGCCAGAATACATATGAAAAACAAAAATCCGATGCCCGAGCGGTCATCTCTTTTAATGCGCAATGAACCCGTCAGGGCTAAATCTCACTCTAAGACGGGCAGCAGGCATCCAGTTCGCCAAGGTCCACGTTGGCACCTTGACCACTGATCATCTCCTCATTTTCTCTAATCGTTTTTCCATTATGCACAATGGTATAGGAGATCTTTGTCGTGTCACGGATCGTATTGATCGTCGAGCAGTAGGTCTCGACACTTGCCATAACCCAGCGTGCCGCCTGATCATCACTATCGGCATCAGAATTAAACGTATACGTCAAATGCAGTGCATTAAACTTTTTGGGGTGCTCCTCATTGCGGACAACTTCACCGTCTACGACAAGATCCGTCACGGTCTTGCCCTGGTTTTGCGGCAGCATGTAGACGTCGGTCGCACTGCAGGTGATGATGCCGCTTAAGAAGTACTCGATCGGACTGATCGTCGGACAATCGATAATAAAACTGCTTTTTGCCGTTGTCGCCTCAAATTTCATCGCCTCTTTGTGCGCTACCGAGATCTTCATAGTGGTAAACCTTTAATATAGTCTTGAAACTGAGCAAGCTGCTCTTTGGTACGGAGTGTTGCTGTCCCGCCCTGAGATTCACGGGCGTTCATGGAGTTACGGAGTGCAAGGTATGGCATCACGTCCTCTTTGATGCGCGCATCGATCTTTTTAAGTTCATCGAAGCTCATCTCGCTGACATCGATCCCCAGGCTCTCTGCACGGGCAACCGCTTTTCCGGAGATGAAGTGTGTCTCTCTAAACGGTACGCCGCACTTATCGACAAGGTAATCCGCCAGGTCGGTTGCTGTCAGATGCCCTTTTTGACATGCTTTTTCCATATTGTCCGCTTTGACTGTCATCGTCTTCAGCGCTTCACGAAGGATCTCCAAAGAGAGTTCCGCCGTATCGATACTGTCAAAGACACCCTCTTTATCTTCCTGTGTATCTTTGTTGTAGGCCAAAGGCAGTCCCTTCATTACCGTCAGGAGCGAGATCAGGTTGCCGTTGACACGTCCGGTCTTGCCGCGAAGCAGTTCCGGCACATCCGGGTTTTTCTTTTGTGGCATGATCGACGAGCCTGTCGAGTAGGCGTCAGAGAGCTCGACAAAACCGAACTCATAGCTCGACCAGAGAATGATCTCTTCGCTGAGACGCGAGATGTGCATCATCATCGTCGAGATATTAAAGAGGATCTCCAGTGCGAAATCACGGTCACTGACGGTGTCCAGACAGTTGACACTGACACTGTCAAAACCGAGTGTTTCCGCCGTCATCTCGCGGTTGATATTGTGCGGTGTACCGGCAAGTGCAGCACATCCGAGCGGCGAGATGTTGTTACGGCGTCTTGAGTCCTCAAAACGTTCAATATCACGTTTGAACATCGATGCATATGCCAGCATATGAAACCCGAAATTGATCGGCTGCGCATGCTGAAGGTGGGTCATACCCGGTATCAGTGTCTCGGTATGTTTGGACGCGATATCGACAATGACTTCCAGCAGCGATTTTATCAGCTGCGCGATCTCGCGATCTTTACGCAGCACGTAACGGCGGAAATCAACAGCGACCTGATCGTTGCGTGAACGTGCGGTATGCAGTTTGCCCCCTGTCTCACCGATAATGGCCGTCAGACGCTTTTCGATCGCCATGTGCAGGTCTTCATCCGAGATTTTCCATTCAAACGCCCCGGACTCGATCTCTTCAAGAACCTGTTGCATACCTGCTTGAATCGCTTTAAGCTCTTCTTCGTTTAATATGCCCTGCGCTTGCAGCATTGCGGCATGGGCAAGTGACCCCTCGATATCTTCTCTGTAAAGACGACGATCAAACATAATTGAGGCATTAAAATCATCCAGAAGTGAAGCGGCGCCTTCACTGAAACGACCTGACCACATTTTATCCATATTGGCTCCCGTAATAGCACACATATAACACGTGTGGAAATAGTTTTCGTATTTTACCTGATTTTTTCAATGCTTTGTATTTTGAAAGAGTTTTAAAGAGAAAGTGTTGAGTGAAAGAGCAGAGGCGAGTCCCTTCTGCTTATACGTATGCTTTAGTTACAGGCTGGAACGTTACCGCTGTCTTTTGCATATTCGACCATGAAGTCTTTAAGGTGCTTGGCACGTTTTTGATATTTCTTGCTTTCAAAATATTTCCATGATTTTTTCGCTTTTTTGTTGTCAAGGTGCAATTTAGCCAAACCTTCACCTTTGTTCTTCATGAGCTTTTGCCATGTTTTCTTCTTTTTAGAAGCCGCGACTTCAAGTCCGCCACCGTGACATTTACGACATTTTTTAATGTAGACTTTTTGACCTTTATAAACAGCTGCTTCCGCAGAACCTAGTCCTAAAACAGTTATAGCAAGCACGTATATAATCACTTTTTTCATATACAAGAACCTTTAGACCTTTAATTGTTGTATTCATAGTACATTATCAAAAATAATATTTGCCTTAACCTGTAAGGGAAAATGTCGGAGTTATCGAAGATTGGATGAGATGTAACTGATAAAGGATAAGGAAAAATAATAAAGAGCATATTTACAGCTCTTTTATGTTGTTTTATATTTGTTCTACAGTTGGTACTTGGCTTCCAATTCTGCATCCAAGTCCCACAGACCTTTACTTTTCAGACTCTCAACAACCGCCTGCGTACAGGTCACATCGTCCGGCCAACGTCGCGTAAATCCATCGAGACTGTTTTTGTTGGTACCGTCAATATAGACGACCTCGTTCAACACGGCAAGATCACGCTGTGCATCAAGGTTGTTGACGATACGCCAGGTCAACATATAGGGGTTATCGATATTGTTATTGTCCACATCCACGAAAGCGACAATACGAAGATACTCTTTCAGGTCATCCAACAGTGCGAACAGTGCTGTGACCGGACGTCTCTTGTTAATCGTAATGACCGTAATGGGATTCGGTGTCATCAACATAAATTGGCGAAGCTCTTCGACCTCGGGTATACGCTCTTTTACGAGCTCCAGGAGTTTATTATCATCCAACAACTCCGACAATTGAGGATTGAATTTAAGTGTTGCATCAATCCCGAGTTTGCCGCCGACAAGAGCTTCCGGACTGGAGTGATCCAGTGCATCCGTAATACCCTCGGAAACAAAGAGCATTTTAGGTGAAAAACGGTCAAGTACATATTTCGCCAATGAAAAGTAGTTGTTGAGCTCAGGTCCCTTCTCATCGATAAAAAGCGCATGCTTGACAAAGCTCATCTGGCCGGCACCCCAGAAAACGTGCATAAACTGTTTGGCATGCCCTTTATACAGGGGCTGCATCTTGGCGAAAATAAGATTGTGAAAGACACCGTTCTCCGGCATATGATAGTCAATAAGGTCCGGGGCGTTGGTCTTAAGCAGCGGCAAGAAAATGCGCTCGGTCGCCCAGCCCATGTATTTATCTTCAAGCGGCGGCTTGCCGACGACCGTTGCCAGGAACATCGGCTCGGTTTTATGGGTAATGGCACTGACTTCCATCACAGGATATGGCTCTTCGAGTGTATAGTAGCCGGTATGGTCGCCGAACGGCCCTTCGATCTTCATTGTCTGCGGATCCACCCACCCTTCGATCACATAATCGACATCTTTAGGGATGTAGAGCGGCGTAGTGATAGACTTGACAACCTCTGCATTCCGCTTTTTGATAAATCCGTAGAGCAGCAGTTCATTCACACCGTATGGCAGCGGTGCCGTCGCACACCAGGTGTAAAGCGGATCACCTCCGATAGCGATGCTAACCGGCATCTTTTTACCTTCACGCTGGTACTGGTCAAAAAAGTGTGAGGCATCTTTATGGATCTGCCAGTGCATCCCGAGGTGATTTTTGTCATAGACCTGTAGACGGTACATCCCCAGGTTGACCATCGCGCCGTCAAGACTCTGCGTATAGACCTGCCCCATCGTGATAAACGGACCGCCATCCTGTTCCCAGGTTGTCAACACAGGAAGGTCATAGAGGTTGACATCGCTGCCCAAATGTTTAACAGCCTGACACTCACCCTCTTTTTTCAGGCGTTTCGGAAAGACATTTTTCATCTGCAACAGGTCACCCAGCATCGCGATCTTGTTTCCAAGACCTTCGGGTGGTTTCATGTGAAGCAGCTTTGTGATCTCATCGGCAACCGACTCGATCTTGCGGCCGAACAACAGCTCGGTACGCTTATAGGATCCGTAGAGATTCATCACCACCGGTACATCAAAATGTCTGTTGTTTTTTCTGTCCACTGGGTGTGTAAAAAGCAGCGCTTTGCCGCCATCCTCTTTTTTCACTTCCATATAGGCCAGATGCGGGATCTCAAGATAGATATCCAGTTCATCTTCGATGACGGTGATTTCATTGTGCTTTTGTAGCAGGTCTATTGTTTTTTGCATTTTATCTCTTGAGGAGTTTTTATAATTCTATAGTAAGTATGGTAACCGCATTAACGGAGAAAGTAAAGTCTATGGTTGGTCTGAAGCAACATAGCTGCTTCTAGATCCGCTGTGGCATCTCGTCTTTAAACGCAACTTTTTCAGCATCTTTAAGCAGCTTCAGTGCACCATTGTCTATCATTTTTTGCGCCAGAGCGGCACCGATATCTTTTGATTCATCCACGTCGACGACAATTTTTTCCTGCATGACATTGGTGCCGTCTGGAAAGCCCAGCATAACACGGAAAGTGACTTCACTCCCCTCTATAACAGCATTACATGCTACCGGTGCCGAACATCCGGCGCCGATCGCCGCGATAAAATCACGCTCGATCTGAGTCGCTATGTAGGTATTCTCATCTTTCAGGAATTCAGCGATCTCACTTAGTTTTGCATTGCCCTGCACGATCTCTATACCCAAGGCAGCTTGTCCCATTGGCGGTATCATCATATCCAGCGAAAGTTTATCAGTGAAAGGGATATCTTTGAGAAGGTCCAGACGATGCAGTCCGATATAGGCAAGGATGATCGCATCGTACTGACCTTCAGCAAGTTTTCGAAGGCGCGTGTTGACATTTCCGCGCAGGTCTTTGACTTTTAGATCGGGTCTCTGTTTAAGCAACTGCATACGTCGTCGAAGACTTGTTGTACCTACGACTGCACCCTGTGGAAGCGCATCCAGGTCAGCATACTTGTGAGACAAGAAAACATCGCTTTGATCCTGTCTTTGCGTTACCGCTGCAAGTTCCAACCCCTCGGGGATATATGTGGGAACATCTTTAAGTGAATGCACAGCAATATCCGCATTACCTGCAAGCATCGCATCTTCAAGCTCTTTTGTGAAATGTCCCTTGCCACCGATCAGCGCTAACGGTTTATCCAGGACCTTGTCCCCATTACTGACGATCTTGTTAAGCACCACTTCCACATCCTCGAATGCTGCTTCGATTCTATCTTTGATATGATAAGCTTGCCACAGGGCAAGATCTGAAACTCTTGTAGCGATAACCACTTTATCCATTATTTGACTTTCACTTCTTTAAATTTGTTTTTAGTTGCATCTTTTACGCCGTCAAAGAACATCGTCGGTGTGCCCTGCACCATCACCTTCGATGCAATACTCTTGTCATGTTCGAACTGTTGTTCAACTGCAGGAACATGAATATCGGCAACACTCAGTGATGTCCCTAAGGCTTTGTTGAATGCCGCCAGGATCTTTTTCTCATCTGCCTCACGGGCATCGATATCTACTTTATACAGATCCAGGATCTTCCCTTTGACCCCTTTGTGTTCAGCCGCGATTGCCGCTTTGGTCAAAGTGACGGCTGCCGGGTGAAGCGCTGGAAGTGGGAAGTGGTAATAATAGACAGCGAAATCATCCGGATATTTTTTCATGTAACTGATCGCTTCGGGAACGAACTTGCGACAGAACGGGCAGAGCGGATCGGAGAAGATCGCCACCTTGTGTTTTGCGTTAGCCTTGCCGGAGATCAGATTCGTTTTCGTATAAAAATCTGCCTGGAACTTCGGTGAAACAGCCGCGCTTAAAGGACGGCCTGTTTTGAGATCGTTCAGCTCTTTGGTAATGTAGTCGCCGTGAACAAAATAGATCATCTGCTGCTCGATATCACGCTCTTGCGTGCCCTGTTTGACACGTGCTGTCAACTTTACGATGACGCTGTCCCAGTCTTTAAGCTCTTTTAACGCCTCACGGCTCGTCACTGTGATATTGAGATTTGAGACGTTTTTGTTGCCACCGATCTGTTTTGTCAAAAACTGGGTGACCTCTGCATCTGTTGCACCAAAAAGTGAAAGACTACTTACTAGAATCGCTGCTGATAATTTCGACATCAATGACATCATCATCCTTTTCTTCATGTATTTGAGTGTGGGTATATCGTGTACTCTTTTGATCTGTAGATTTTGCCGTAAAACGGTTAACCAACATCTTGGTGATGACAGAAAACTGCAGTAAAACACCGAAAATATCTGTTAAAAAGCCCGGAAGTATCAATAAGACGGCACCGAGCACGGCAAAGATGTTGAGGCGCTGGAACTCCTGAACGTCGATCTTCTCCATGGAGAAGGCCTGCATATTCTCAAAGAGTGTCGCTCTGAAGTTGACCAACAGAACAAACCCGACAAAAGCACTCGCCAGCAGTTCCAAAAAGGTGTAGAAACCGCCGATCTGTGAAGCGATGTTAACCGAGATCATCACCTCCAGGAAAAGGTAGAGTACAAAATAGAGCATTACAGTCGTTCCATGATCTCGTCAAAAACCTTATCGGCAAAAGCAGCTCTTTTCTCGAGCGTGGCACGCTCAACGATCTGCACATTGCCGTTAGCCAGCTCTTTGCCTACGATAACGGTATACGGGAATCCGATCAGTTCGGCATCTTTCATCTTGAAACCGAAACGCTCTTTACGATCATCCAAAATAACATCAACACCGGCATCCTGGAGCTGTTTGTAGAGATTTTCGCCGAAAGCCAGCTGCTCCTCATCTTTGATGTTGGAGACCATGACATTGACCAAATATGGTGCCGTCTCTTTCGTCCAGACACACCCATTTTCATCATGATGCTGTTCGATCGTCGCTGCGATCAGACGACTGACACCCATACCGTAGGTCCCCATGACAAACGGCTCTGCCTGCCCTTTTTCATTTAAGAACTCGGCTTTGAGAGGCTGTGAATAGGTGGTACCCAGTTTAAAGATATGCCCGACTTCGATCCCCTTTTTATACAGAAGCTTACCGTTGCAGTGCGGGCAGCCGTCACCCTCTTTTGCCGTATAGAGATCGGCAAAAAGAGCGCCGTCAAGTACACTCATGTCGACGCCGACATAGTGATAGTCTTTTTCGTTGGCACCGCAGATGAGGCCTTTAGCTCCTTTTAACGACGTGTCAAAAACACACGGTACCTTCTCCATATCGAGCGGACCCATAAAGCCCGGTACAAGGCCCAAGCCTGCAAGTTCTTCTTCTGTCACATCCGCAATGTCAAGTGCTTCGGCCGCATTGACCGCTTTGACCTCCTGGAGTTCATCGTCACCGCGCAGGAAGAAGAGGACAATCTGCTCACCATCTTCGTACACCATACGCTTGGCAACACATTTCATCGTGTAATAGGGGTCAACTTTAAAGAACTCGGCAAGCGCATCGATCGTTTTGACATCCGGTGTCTGGAACTTGTTGAAGTCCGCTTCCGGCGCTTCAGGGATCTCACGTACGTCGGAACGCGCGGCTGCTTCGACATTGGCCCCGTACTCACAACTGTCACAGATGGCAATCGTATCTTCACCGCTGTCGGCGATCACCATCAGCTCTTTCGATCCTGATCCGCCGATGGCACCGCTGTCGGCTTCAACGACACGAAAATCCAGTCCTAAACGCTCAAGTACACGCTTGTAAGATGCTTCCATCACGTCAAACTCTCTGTCAAGATCTTCAGTTGTCGCATGAAAGCTGTAGCCGTCTTTCATCACGAACTCACGACCGCGCATCAGACCGAAACGCGGACGGGCTTCGTCACGGAACTTTGTCTTGATCTGGTAGAGGTTAAGCGGAAGCTGCTTGTAGCTGGTCACCCGGTTGCGGACCAGGTTGACCATCATCTCTTCGTGGGTCGGTCCCAGAACAAAGAGGTTCTCCTTGCGGTCACGAAAACGCAGAAGCTCTTTGCCGAACTTCTCGATGCGTCCGCTCTCCTGCCAAAGATCGGCCGGTGTCACAAAACTAAGGTCTACCTCCTGTGCGCCGACCTTCGTCATCTCTTCATTGATCACATTTTCGATCTTTTTCAGTACACGTTTGCCCAGCGGCAGATAGTTGTACAAGCCGGCAGCTACCTGCGAGGTAAAACCGGCACGTGCCAAAAAGATGTGGCTGGCCAAGACAGCATCGGAAGGAGCCTCTTTGGTCGTTGGTATAAAAGCTTTTGAAAAACGCATGGACGTTCCTTATAAAATATGATTATTGATTGTCGGTATCACTCAGACCGAGTATGTGCGCAAGTGAGCTCATCAGCAATTCAGAGTGCTCCTCTTCCGTTACATCGCGAAGACGGTGCATCTTGTCGTGAAGAAAACGCTTCAGGGTCTGTTCCGCCATTTTTTGGGCTTGTGCGGCATACTCTTTGGGGAGGTAGCCGTTGGCAATAGCGCGTTCGCTCTCGACCTTGGCCGCGTTCATCGCGCGGAGATAGAGTTCTTTGATCATCGGCTCGATGCGCTGCTGCTGCTGCAGATCGTAATAACTTTTCGTGAACTTGCGGATGATCCCGAAAGAGGCTTTCGCTTCATCTTCGCGCATCACAAGGTTTTCATCCACGATGCTTTTGAGGTCATCCACGGCATAGAGCGTAATCGAATCGGATTCAAACACTTCGATATCGCGGGGAACGGCCATGTCGATCCAGTAACGGTCGCGGATCGAGAAGTTGACATCCTCTTTTTTAATGATCGGCTCTGTTGCACCCGTCGCAGAGACAAGCAGCTCAAACTCATCTATCACCGCGCTCAGCTCCTCAAAGTCGATGACCTGAGCATCAAACTCTTTGGCGATCTCTTCAGCTTTTTCGCGGGTACGGTTCATGATCGTGATCGATACACCTTCACGCATGAGGTATCGTGCGGATAGAACGGTCATCTCGCCCGCTCCGATAAGAAGAGCCCGTTTTCCGCTCAGGTCACCGGCATCTTGTTTAAGCTGTTTCATCGCCACACTCGCAATGGAGACAGGTTTGGAAGAGATATCCGTTACATTGCGGACTTCAGCCGCACATCGGAATGCATGGTGAATGACAGAAGCCACTCTCTCCCCGCAAAAACCGTGTTGTTTGGCAAACGTGAACGCATCTTTGATCTGTCCGGAGATCTGTGTCTCACCGACGACCATTGAGTCCAGTGAACTGACCACGGAGAGCATATGGTGGATCGCCGATCGGTCTTCATGGAGATCAGCACGCGCTTCCAGTTCGTCAGCCGGGATCCCTGAGCGTTTATGCAAATAAAGCAGGATCGTCATCGTCGCCGCGTCAACGTCGTTACAGCTGCAAAAAACTTCGATCCGGTTACACGTCGAGGTCACCATCGCTTCATCAATGCTAGGATCGGCGCAGATCTTGCTCAGGCAGATCTCTTTGTGTTCATCGTTGGAAAAAGCGAGTTTCTCACGGATGGCTAAGGTGGTGTTCTTATGGGTGAAACTGACCACTAAAAAGTGCATTAAAAACTTCTTTTCATCATGGATTCGATAATGCCGACAAGACGTTCGTCACCGGCGACTGCCGCAATAGCTTTCTCAGAAAGTTCCTGAGCCAAGGCATACGAGCGTTCGACCGACTTGTGCTCTTTCATCTTTTCCTTGATCCATGCGGCATTGTCGGCAGTGAGCTTTTCTTTATGATAGGCGAGAAGACGCGCCCGCTCCTCGCCTTGCAGAGATTCTGAGAGGTAGATATACGGCAGTGTACATTTGCCCTCTTCATAGTCATGCAGTGCCGGTTTTCCCAGTGTCTCTTCATCCGAGACAATGTCCAGAATGTCGTCAATGATCTGGAACGAGATGCCGAGGTTCTTACCGTAAAGCGCATACGCCTCAGCATCTTTTCCGCTCATCAGTGCGGCAGCTTTGGCAGACGCTTCGATCAAAGCGGCCGTTTTGAGATAAAGCATATCCATGTAGGCATCAGCATCGTCATTAAAATGCTCAGACATGCGCACATCCATCAACTCGCCGACAGAGAGCGCCGTTACGGCGTCTGCAACGGTTTTGGCAACGGCTTCATCATAGGCGACAAGAGCGCTGTACGCTTTGGAGTAGAGTGCATCACCCAGCATGATGGCTGTTTTGGAATCTTCTGTTGCATTGACAGACGGTGCACCGCGCCGCAATACAGCCTCATCAATAACGTCGTCATGGAGAAGACTTGCTGCATGGATCAGCTCTATGATCGCACCCAGTCGCGGTGCGGTCGCATCACCTCCAGCGATCTCCAGGACAAGTTTCGCACGCAGACGTTTTCCGCCGGCAAGTGTGCTAAAAAGGCGTGTAATCTCGCTATATCCGATTTCGGAGACAAGGGTTAAAATCTCTTCTTCTACTCTCTCAATCACTGTACATACTGTCCTAATAATATTTTATATATTTCTCTTATAAAAGCAGTAAAACTGCTCTTAAAAGAGAGCTATCGCATCCCGAGGCAGCGCCTCGTTTATTCGTTACGCGTTACGACTTCGCCTGTATACTCGATATAGAGGCTTTTCGCTTTCTCTTCGACTTCGGCTGAACGCTCAAAATCGTTTGTCGCAAGCTCACGTTCCCATTCATCGCCCATCTTTTCATCCAGGAGAATCTCCATTGCGGCAAGACGGTTAATGATCTTTTCGATCTGTTCCTCGACAAGATTTTGGTTTGCTGTAAAAACAATGTCCATAAATTTTGATTTCGGTGAACCCAAAAAGACATCATCATCATCTTCGAACAGTGCCGCATATTTGCCATATTCGTTCATATCTATGTTTCCCATATATTTAAAATTTGGTGATTATACCACTGAGATGCTTATAACACCTCTAACCACTTGCGACACTTTAACCGGCAGGACTTTTGATCCGATAAACAACCGCGTAAAGGAGAGGAACATAAATCAGATTTAAGACTGTTGCCCAGGTGATTCCGAAACCGAGCGCGACCGCCATCGGCTGCAGGATCATCGCCTGACCCGAAGCGAAGAAGATCAATGTCGAGAGCCCAAGCACCGTGGTAATGGAGGTCAAAAGGATGGGACGGAGACGTGTTTTCGCCAATTTCACCAAGGATTCCAAATCATCCGAACGCCTAATAAAGCTGACCATGATCAAGCCGTCGTTGACCACGACGCCGGCCAGACCGACGATTCCGATCATCGAGGTCATACCGATATTCAGACCCATGATCATGTGACCGGCATAGACGCCCAGAAGGACCAAAGGGATCGTACTCAACACGATCAACGAGTTTTTGAGCGAGTCGAAGAGCCAGACCAGTGTGATAAAGATCAAAAAGATCGCCACCACAGCAGCCTGCCCCATCTCTCTCTGCGTCTTTTCATTCTCCTTCTCTTCGCCCTTGACCTCAACAATGAACCCCTCTTTGATCAGACCGTCGATGGCTGGCCGAAGCGCTGCCATCGCTTCGGAAGAGGTGATCTTCTCCTTATTTAAAGATGCAAAGACGGAACGGATACGTTGACCGTCCTCTTTGATCGTGTTGACATACCCCTGCGTCAGAATAAAATCACAGACATCCCGCAACGCGATAAAGTTCGATGTTCCCGGAACCTGTACCTGCAGATCGTCCAGCGAGGCAATAGAGTCTTTGGTATGCCCCTCTATACGAACACGTATCAGCCCCTCGTCGTTAAACATCTTGCCGTACTCCCCTTTGAGGTAATACGCCCGCAGCTCCTGCGTTATCAGCTGTTCGTTAAAACCGAGCTCCTGTCCGTAGCTGTTCACCCGAAGTTTGAGCTCTTTTTCGCCCACTTCGGCATCGTTTGCAATATTTTGCAGCCCCTCGACCGCCTGCATCGCTTTTTCGAGTCTTTTAACAGCACCGACAAGCTCGTCATCGCCCTTGCCGCTGACGGCGATCTCGACATCATGCGCGACGACACCGGTACCCTGTACGTCTGTTTTCAACTCTTCATAGACCAAGTTCCCATCGACTTTCGACGCTTTGTACGGCGCCAACCACGCTACGATCTCCTCTTTGATCGCATATGCTGAACGGTCACGGACAAGGAGATCCGGATCATACTCTATGGAGAAGTACGGATTGATATATTTGTTAAAAACGTTATCCGGTGCACGTTCGTGCAGCTCAATAAAAATATGAAAGAGGTTTTCACCGATCTCTGCTTTGTTCTTGGCATCGATCCTCAGACCGATCACCGATGTCACCGATATGTAATCATCGTCCTGAAGCCGTTTAAGAAGCTCCTTCTCGATCGTTGTCACCAGTTTCTCGGTGTCGTCGAGATCATTATTGACATTGACCTTGCCCGAAACATGAACCTGCGTCACGTCGAATTCCGGGAAGAGCTGAAATTTTGATGTCTTGACCATGTAGACCGTCGCCAATGCGATGGTTACCACGATTACAATGAGCGAGAGGAGCTTCCTCTTCAGAAGCCGGGTCAACACCCTTTGATAAAAGCTGTAGAGTCTCTCCCAGATGCCGTGGGTCATGTGCCCCTCTTTGCGAAGGCGTAAAAACTCATACGAGTGCAGCGGCAGGAAGTAAAACGCTTCAAATAACGAACTGATGAGCAGCACCGAGATCATGATCGGCAGGATCTTGATAAAGGTCCCCATCTCGCCGCTGATCAACAACATCGGCAAAAAGGCGAAGACCGTGGTCAATGTTGCCGTCAAAACCGCCGGGAACATCTCTGTCGCACCGACAATGGCCGCTTCACGGGGTTCCATTCCCTCTTCAAGGTGGCGGTAGATGTTCTCCGCAACAACGATCGCTTCATCGACCAGCATCCCAAGCGCGATCAAAGCGCCGAGCAAGGAGAGCATATTCAGGCTGTAACCGCCAGCCTCGGATACGATCAGCCCGATCATAAACGAAAGCGGGATCCCCATTGCCACGACCAGGGCAATACCCCGGTTCACAAAGACCAGCATCGCAAGAAAGACCAGCATCAGTCCGAACATGATGTTGGCAAAGACGGTATTGAGACGGTTCTTGATCCAGACTGAGGTGTCGGTATAGATATCGAAGGCGAGATGCGGGTAGATCTTTTTATACTCCGCAAGGAGAAGACGGATCTCTTTTGTCAATGCGATGGCATTACCCGACTTGGACTTGGTGATGTTGACAGAGACATTGCGTGTTCCGTTATAGTGTGAGATCTCGCTCTCATCGCCCAGTTCAAAAGAGATATCGGCGACATCTCCCAAACGGATATGCCCGCGCCCTACGCTGATGATTGAATTTTCCAGGCTGGTCTGATCTTTCTCACCGTTGTAGGTCGAGATATAGAGATGCTCACCGCGCTCTTTGATCGTGCCGATCGGAAAGATGGAACTGAGGTTTTGCATGGCGGCCACAACGGCATTGAGTTCAAGGCCGTAGGCCCGGATCTTCTCTTCATTGAGCCTCAACACCAGCTCTTCATCCGAGTCACCCCGGATGGAGATCTCACTCAGCTCCTTAAACTGCGACAGTGAACTTTTAAGCTCTTCCGCCCGTGCCAAAAGCTCTTTGATCGGTACATCACCGGCAATCGCGATCAAAACAAGCGGTATCGTCTCGACATGTATTTTGGCGATCGGTTCATTCATATCTGCCGGCAGGTCCCGCTTGGTCTGCGCAATGATATCTTTGACATCCTGGAGGACCTGGATGTTGTCCGAACCGGGTTTGATGTCCGCCAGTATGGAGAAAGAGCCGTTTTTGATGCTGGTCTTGACCGCATCGAGCTCGTTGATATTTTTGAGCTCATCTTCGATGGTAGAGACGACCATCTTGTCAAGTACGTTGGCAGAGGTACCGGCATAGCCGCCGTTGATGGAGATCTTGTCCATCTGGATCGGCGGAAAGATCTCTTTGGGAATGTTGATGTAGGCGAAGATGGAGAGCAGCAGTATGAACATCAACAGGATGTGATTCAAAAGCGGTTTGTCAATCGCAAACTCGATTATACGGCGGATCATTGCGTTATCTACTCGTCAAACATCGTGTCGAGAACCTGATTTTTAAAACGACTCGACTCGACTTTGGTCTTTAAAATCCGGTTCTCCTCTTTTAAGGCATTGTACTCGCCCGTTAAAACAGCAATATCGCGGCTTTTGTAATAGACCTGTGACTGCAGGTATATCTTGGGAAAAAGCAGCAGCCAGCCAATCGCCAGAACCAGGAGGGTCATCAGCAGAAAACGCCACCCCATTTTGTTCTCTGCATTCTGTCGGGCGTGATGCTTTCTGACCTCATTGAGTATCTGATCTTTTTCGTTCATCATGCCCCCATATCAAAGAGACGCAGTTTGGCGCTGCGGCTTCGAGCGTTCTCTTTTAGTTCATCTTTTTGAGCCGTCAACGGCTTTTTGGTCACGATCTTACCTTTGGCATGGTTATTGCCACAGCTGCACCGCATCGCCTCCGGCGGACAG
The DNA here is from genome assembly GCA_041555445.1 of Sulfurimonadaceae bacterium. GTDB lineage: Bacteria > Campylobacterota > Campylobacteria > Campylobacterales > Sulfurimonadaceae > Sulfonitrofixus. The sequence goes on along the minus strand of JBFFKK010000005.1, from coordinate 31,548 downwards.
ATACACGATCTCTTCCACTCCGAAAAACGCTGTTTGACCATACGGTCTTCAAGGGAGTGAAACGAGATGATCCCGATCCTGGCATGCGGAAGATTGGCCTCGCCGATAGCATCGAGCAGGCGTGAGAGTTCACCCAGTTCATCATTGACCTCGATCCGGATCGCCTGCATCACCAGTGTGGCCGGGTGGATCTTCTTTCCGCGGGGACCGAAGGGTTTGACCACGTCACTCAGCTCTTTTGCCGACGTGAATGGACGATGTTTGACGATCTCGGATGCGATCTGGGCCGCATTACGGATCTCGCCGTATTCGCGTAAAATACGCTCCAGCTCTTTTTGCGAATAGCTGTTGACAACCTCGGCGGCGTTCAGCGGTGCATTAGGGTCCATGCGCATGTCTAGCGTGTCGCTCTCGTAGGAGAACCCCCGATCTTTCTGATCGAGCTGAAGCGAAGAGACGCCGATATCTGCCAGAATGCCTCTGATGTTTTCCACACCCTCTTCGGCAATGATCGCCCTGATCACATCGGAGAAACGCCCTTTTTTGATCTTGGCACGACCACCGAACGGCGCAAGACGTTTGGTCGAAAAATCGATCGCCGTCTGATCCTGGTCGATCCCGATCAGGGTGATGTTTTTGTTGGCTTCGAGCAGCATCGAACTGTGTCCGCCATACCCCATCGTACAGTCAACGATAATACCCTCTTCTATCCCGGAAAAGGCATCGATCACTTCGCGATAAAGTACGGGGACATGTGGGATTTCTGTCAACGGTTTTCCTTCTTGGTTATTGGGATAATTTTACTCTAAAGGTGCTTAATAACGTTCCAGCACAAAATCCTTGAAGTGCTTCAGCAGTGCCGACTCCGCCTTGTCTTTTCGTTTGATCAGGATAAAGTCACGTTCAAAGGTGATATTTTTGATATTGACCTCAAACAGTTTCTGCTCTTTAAGTTCGTTGACGACACAGATGCGGGGCAAAACAGAAAGGTAGCTGTCGTCTTTCAACAAAAAGTTTTTGATGGCTTCGATACTGCCGAACTCCATGAAGACCTTGAGCTCTTTGTCCAAAGGTGCGATCGTATTTAAAAAGACGGAACGTGTGCCGGAACCCTCCTCCCGCATGATCCACCGTTTGTCAAGCAGCTGGTCGATATAGTATTCGTCGCCTATGTTATAGTCCCTGTTACGGCTGACGACAATGAGTTCATCTTTCATCAGGATGTGACTCTCCAGCATACTGTCACTGCTGTCACCTTCGATAAACCCCAGGTCACTCTCACCGTTTTTCACCCGTTTTATGACGTCCGACGTGTTGGCACTTTCAAGCCGGACATGCAGACCCTCAAATGATTGCAGATAGCTGTTGAGCAGTGTCGGCATCATATAGTCGGCGACCGTAACACTGGCGGCGATGCGCAGCTCACCCATCAGCTGTGAAGCATTGAAGTTGGCGTAAAGCTCTTTCAACCCCTCAAGATGCGATTTGCAGCCCGAAAGCAGCATATGCCCTCTGTCGTTCAGAACCAGCTTTTTGCCGATTCGCTCAAAGAGCTGCTCGTTCAACTCCTTTTCCAACTCGCGAATGGACATGGAGACAGCCGACTGGCTCATCCCGTACTCTTTGGCCGTCTCCACAACCCGTTCAGTCCTGGCCAGAGAGACAAATAGCTCCAATTGTTTAAATGAGTACACTGCCCTCTCCTTTTCTGCCGTTGAAAATCACTATGCAAATACTATACACTCGTAGCTTAATTCATTATTTTTGTGCATTACCTTTAGTTACATTCAATAATATTGTCAATTATATCGCTAATATTTTATTTTGCATCTCCCTGTAACTGTGATAAAATTCTGTTATTACAATCATAAGGTTCCGCATGAAACGTAGAGACTTTTTCAAAACATCTTTAGCAGGGGCTGCTGCGCTGACGGCAAGCTCTCTAGAAGCCGGTGTGACAGGACAGCCGATCGATAATCGCAAGATTTCAAACATCGCTTTCCCTGAAAAACGCCCAATGATCACCTACTCCGACCGTCCGCCTCTTTTGGAGTCGCCGCGTTCGACATTTGCAAATGCCATCACGCCCAATGATGCATTTTTTGTCCGTTGGCACATGCCGGACATCCCGACGCACATTGACCCTAAAAAATTCCATATCAAGGTCAACGGTCTCGTCGAAAAAGAGCTTGACATCTCTCTTGACTTTTTGAAAAACCCGGCACACTTCGAGCAGGTCGAAGTGACTGCGGTACTGCAGTGCGGCGGTAACAGCCGTTCGGCCTTCAAGCCGACTGCAGGCGGAATCCAGTGGGGACACGGTGCCATGGGTTGTGCCAAATGGAAAGGGGTGCGCCTAAGCGACGTTCTTGACCAGGCGGGTCTTAAAAAAGATGCCGAGTGGATCGGTTTCAACGGGAGTGAAAAAGCGGCCTATTACGAGACGCCTGAGTTCATTCGTGAACTTCACCTCGAAGAGCTGGACGATCACGTCATCCTGGCGTACGAGATGAACGGTGAAGACCTTCCGTACCTCAACGGTTACCCGCTGCGTCTCGTCATCCCGGGAACCTACTCGGACAGCTGGGTCAAGATGCTGAGCAACATCACCGTCACCAACAAGTACAAGAAACTCTTCTTCATGGACGTCGCCTACCGTGTGCCTGACAACGAATGTGAGTGTGAGACACCGGAAGAGAAGTTTAAAAAGACAAAACCGATCACGAAGATGAACGTCAAATCGATCATCGGCTACCCGGTAAACGGTACCGTACTTCAGACAAACTCGCATACGGTCGTACGCGGCGTTGCCTTTGATGACGGTCACGGTATCCGCGATGTCAAGATCTCTATCGATAACGGCAAGACATGGAAGTCTGCGGAACTTGACAGCGGCGAAGCCGGCCGTTATGCCTACAGAGCGTTCAAACTTGCTATTAAACCGACAAAGTTCGGCAAGATGACGATCATGGCAAAAGCGATCAACAAGATCGGTGAAGAGCAGCCGTTTGCACAAGATGTTAAATGGAACCACGGCGGATACAAGTTTAACGGTATCGATGTCGTTACGGTTGACGTGGTATAAGGAGCAGACAGATGAAAAAGATTTTAGTAATAGCAACATTGGCAATGGCACCGCTTTTTGCACAGGTCGAAGGTGACATCGAAGTGCCTTATATCCCTTTCGAAGTGAAGATGGGTAAAGGGTTTGATGCGGTCAATGCCAACTGTCTCACCTGCCACTCATTCGGTTATGTCACGAACCAGGGCCGTCAGTCCAAAGAGTTCTGGCGTAAAAAAGTAGAGAAGATGATCGTTCACTTTAAAGCACCGATCACCGATAAAGATGCCGCAACGGTGACCGATTACCTTTTCGAAGAGTATGGCAACGGCAAGTTAAAATAGCCCTCTTCTAACAACTAGGTACACTTTTTTGTGTACCTTGACCACAAATTAATACCTCATTTATGCTACAATCGTCACTATGAATAAACAACGTTTAAATAAGCAGCTATCCTCATTCGCACTCTCTATGTTTCGAAAAGATTTTTATGGTATTTACCATGGTGCACTCTCTGCCAAAACGGAGAATAACCGTTTTATCATCAACACCAATGAAGCGATCTTCGACGCCATTGACGACGAGCATCTTCTGGAACTCTATTTTGACGAAGATTACCGCTGGAATGATGCCAGTGTCGATGCAATGATACATAAAGGGATCTACAAAAAGATCACCGATGCCAAGTTCATCACCTTCTCCATGCCACCGTTCACCACCGCATACTCGATAGAGCACAACATCATCAATCCAAAAGACTATTTCGGTTATCACGACCTCGGCCAGATTACGATTTATGATCCCAAGAACTTTGACGACTGGTACGACCGTGCCGTTACGGAGATCCCAAAATATTTTCTGGCGAACAAGACCAATATTATGGTCATTCGGGGCTACGGCGTTTATGCCTACAACCGCAATCTGCATGAGATGGCAAAGCAGTTGGCCGTTTTAGAAAAATCGTGTCGTCTGTTGATGCTCGAAAGCAAAAGCGACAGTTTGAATTTTGACTACTAGCATCTTCTGCTGAGTGTTAAAAGATGGCGCAGTTCATCGTACGCCACCTCGTAAACACGTCGAAATTCCGGGTTTAGTGCAAATTGTGCGGCGTGAAGTCAAAGACGCACTGCTATGTATTTAGAGGTGAGTTCCGGTGCAGACCGCACCGAAACTGGAGCTTTTACTGGAAGTTTGTGTAGACGGCCTGGACATCCTCGTCATCGTCCAGTTTTTCCAACATCGGCTGAAGCAGCTCCTGCTGCTCTTCCGTCAGTTCGATCGGCGTATTGGCAATGTATTCAAGTGTTGCTTTTTTCAACTCAACACCCATATCTTCAAGCGCCTTATTCATGTTACCGAAGTCCTTGTAGTCGGTATGAACGATACATTCACCGTCTTCGGCTTCGATCTCTTCAAGACCCGCATCGATCAGCTCAAGTTCAAGCTCTTCGACATCCATCTCCTCTGTCAGTTCGAATTCGAAGATCGCCTTGCGCGAGAACATAAAGTCAAGTGCGCCGTTGTTGAGCATCTCCCCGCCGTTTTTGTTGATGATGTTCTTGACGTTTGCAACCGTACGGGTGTTGTTGTCCGTCAGACACTCGACAAAGATCAGGGAACCGTTCGGCCCTTTTCCTTCAAATGTCACCTCAAGCATATCCTTGGCATCTTTACCGACAGCACGTTTGATCGCCGCATCGATGTTGTCTTTAGGCATGTTCTCCGCTTTGGCGTTCAAGATCGCCGTACGGAGTTTCGGGTTCATGTCGGGATCACCGCCACCCTCTTTTGCCGCTTTTTCAATCGATTTTGCCAATTTAGGGAAAACACGCGACATGTTCCCCCATCGTTTCATTTTTGCTGCTTTGCGGTATTCAAAGGCTCTACCCATAATATCTGCTCCTGCATAATGTATTAATGTTTTGCGATTATAGTCAATCTTCTCTTATAGTGAGGTCTAATAGATCTCTTTGACCCGACCGACTTCGCCGCTCATGAGACGGACTTTAATACCGTGCGGGTGGCTTGCAGACTTGGTCAGGATATCACGAACGACCCCGTCGGTGAGGTAGCCTGTCTCCTGGTCCTGCTTCAGGACAATCGCAACACGTTTCCCGCTGATGATGTTTTTACGCAGTTTGCCGTCCATTATGCCTCTTTGGGTCTGTAGGTGAGTACTTTTTTAACGGTATCGACGGAACAGAAGAAGAGCGCATCAAAGACAGGGTTGATGCGCGTCGTGTGCTTGTCAACGATGTCAAACGCATGGAAGGTGAACCCTTCGCCGTCTTTGCTGTTTTTTGGCAGGACCTGAAACTCTACAGGCTGCAGTGTACGCAGAAGGTTCATCACCTTTTTATACGACTTGTCATCTTCGGCAGGCAGCAGGTTGCCCTCTTCATTCTCGTTCACACGCACTTTGGTCAACAGCGTAAACTTGTCTTTAAAGATCACCTTCTCCCACTTTACGATCCCGCGTGAGAATCTGAACTCCATATGTTTTGCCATCAATGGATGCGGTTTACTCTTGCGAATGGCTTCAAGAAGCTGTAAAAAATAGTTGGTGCCGCCGAAAGCATCGGCACATTTTGAGAGTTGGTTGTGATAGGCGGTCTTCGCCGCATCATCAAGGTTGTTGAAGTCGCACATGGCACTTCCTTTTTATAAATATAAACGCAATTATAGTAGAAAAGAGGCCCATCCGTATATTGCCGTGAGCATATCCAAAAACAGCGTGCCAACTAAGACCCAAACCTCATCATGAGCAAACCGTCAAAAGTACCCTACATGTAACCGATCTATGCTATAGTTAAACCCATGAGTAAAACTGTACTGTTGGCCGAATTTTTCCTTATCTTTATCACACCGCCCTTACTGATAGTCTGGGGACCGTTGCCCAAAGAAGCGATCATGCCGGTGCTGTGGGTCGTCTCTCTCTACGCCTATCTCCATCTCCGCAGCTCAGGGGTAAAAGTCGGCGCAGTCAACTTCGAACGCAAAGATCTCTATCTTGTCGTACAGCGGTTTATTGTGGTCGTTGCCGCTATGACACTTTTTGTACTGTTATATATGCCCGATATCTTTTTGGCATTTGTCAAAGCTGCACCATGGCGTTGGCTGCTGGTTATGCTGCTCTACCCTTTTCTCTCTGCCTATCTGCAGGAGATCCTCTTTCGCAGTTTCTTTTTTCTCCGCTACAAGAAGCTGTTCAAAGGGCATGCCCTGTTCTTTGTCATTGCCAATGCCGCGGTGTTTGCCTATGTGCACATCGTCTTTGAAAACTGGATCGCCGTTCTCTTTACCTTCTTTGGCGGCTTGTTGTTTGCACAAACCTACCTGAAGACCCGATCGACCATGCTGACCGCTATAGAGCACGCGCTTTACGGCAATGCCCTCTACACCCTTGGGCTCGGATACTATTTTTATCACGGGGCAATCTAGAAAGTCACTTTAGCTCCCAAACGGGCACTCGAAACAATCGCAGATTCGCTTTGATGAACTAATACTCTGCTAACACACCTCAGTTAAACTTCTCCTTGAAATAAATCAAAAGGATAAACCTATGAAAAATCTAATTCTATCACTATTAGCAGTAGCAGCTCTATCGACTATCGCGTCGGCACACCACCTGTCACCATCAGACAATGCAGGCGGTAACATGTCAGATGATTCAGGTCATTTGACAAACAGTATGCCAGCCCTACTTTACTAAAAGTATCTGATCTATAATACCGTACCCGTTACGGTATTATTACGCTGACCCTATAACTATCCGTCTATCACTCACACTTTAATTCAGGCTATTTTTTATTCATTCTCTACTTAACACTAAAAGAGTAAAGCGACATGTACACGCTCTGTTTGTACTATAAAATGTTAAGCGAGCCAGCGGCCATAGTGGCAGCAGTAATAGAACAACCGCCGATTAATGACTTCGCGCCAATGCTGCAAAGTCGATCTCCTCTTTTCTCTCTTCTCTTTTTTTCGGTTCAGGTTCGCTGCTGAAGATGTAGTCACTGCTCTTTAACGTGCACCCTTTCATACCGGGTACACACGGTTTTTCAACACGTTTACAGTACCCTTTGTAGTCATGCTGGCAGGTCCAACCCATCAAAAGCCTTCTTTGTTTTCTAGAATTATAACATTAAAGATGCCTAGTGATGACGAGACGGCCACCGTTCTGCTTTTGTCAAACCCACGTATCTACATCATTGACATTATCGATATACTACAGCTATAATTATTTCATACATAAATATCACTTATCCCTTGGTGACCCGGAATAAACGAGAGGAACTTGCATATATGATTACATTTAAACGTTCGTCAGAACCTCTGGATACACTGAATTTTGAAAGGCTAAACCGATCTCTGAACGCGCATATTGAGATGAACTCCGAGTTAAAAAAGAAAAATGAAGCGCTTCAAGAAGAGAAGTTAATACTACAAAAAGAGCTGTCGGAGTTTAAACAAGAGTACAGAGAACAGCCGCTTTCAAAACTAAAGGTACTTCAAAATGAGTTAATGACGTTGATGGAGAGTGTCGACACGATTATTGAAACATCTGAAAAAACCGTTTTAGACCATCTCACACAAAAAAGCAAAGAGGTCTGTACCAGCTCTTTTGCCCTGTTAAACAGGTTAAAAGAGCATGAAAACAATGTATCATATCAGGAAAAAGAGCTCAAATAGCGCGGAGAACTATAAGCGCTAAAAGAGATCCGATATCTACGTATTTTTATCTTGACAGAAATGCCCCTCTTTACTAAATGCGTAGAGCTCTACTGCCACTCCGTTAATAAGAGCCCCTCACCTTCGTGAATATGGCAGAAGTGCTTTTGACAACGACATTACTGCACCTTATAATGTCTTGATCAATTCCATCTTTTTGATGTCGATCACATAAGCCTTGCCTTCAGCCGCACTGACATACAGTCTTTTACCGTCGGGATTGAAATCGGCACGATAATACTCATCCTTCTCGGTATCTGCTACGGCAAGATCAACCTGTCCCGCAAAAACAAGGGTATCGCCTTGAAGCACATATTTCAAGACTGCCGGAGCTACACCTCTATCCGGAGCCCCTTCGGCAAGTGCATAGTAACTCGAACGCACGTCACCTTCAGACGTTGAGATATCGCTTTGAACGAAACGTTGTACGGCACACGGCGTTTCGACGATATCCAGGAAAGTCACCACCCATCCGCCATTCTCATCCGCTTTCTTGGTGACTTGAAACATCTCGATTGTGCTGTTGCCTCTGTCGATCAAAGCGAACTTGTCTTCACTGAACCAGAAAGGTTCACCTGTCGCCTTTGAGCCGCCGTAACCGGCAGGAAAATCATCAGCGGTATCACCGACCGTAGCAACAACCTCGTTGCTTTTTATATCGATAAGAGAGACCATCGGCTTGTCGGTGCCGGCTATTAACTGCAGGCCAAGAGCCGAATTATAGGCTTGGTTTACGCTAGAGGTATGGACCGTTTCATGCTCGTCATAAAACACATTCAAATTATTGCCATCTTTTGCAACACTGTTCTTTGAAAAAATTGCTGTTGCGGCACCGGCTGTAAAGAGTAATGTCACAAGTAGTTTTGTTGTCTTATTCATCTTTAATCCTTTACAATGAATTAGACGAAGTATAATGCAACAATGTTAGCTGACTGTAAGCCGGAGAGTCGTAAGTATAATCTTTTGATCTACCGGATATGATTTTAATAGCTCCTATGGCATTAGAGAAAGGATTGTTATGGTTAAAGTATCGGTTACGTTGCTTTTTTCGGTGCTGTTCCTACCGCAGCCCGTCTGTGCGCAAAAGACGGTAGATATCTATGGCGGTCAATCCAACACCGCTTCCACAACGGTGACTGCGACGCAGTACCCATGGATCGGAACACCGACATCTACCACCGAAACGATGAACGGCAGTTCAGGTCTCTTGGGCATCCGGACCGTCGGATGGTTTGACCCCGAAGACAATGCATGGCTGGATCCGGAGGGGAGCCTTAAAGAGGGATGGAACTATGCGTGGCTGGGCGGCAGCGTGGATCTCTTTGGTTTTCGTGCCCACGGCGAGAATACAGAATCGACCACCGTTGCCGTCGCATTTGACGCGATGTTTCGCTACCCCGGCGACACATTTCAGCCCTATTTAGGCATAGGAATACTGATGCATGAATCCAAGATAAGTGTCAGTGAAAAGTCTGCATTAGGAGAGGCCATAAGCGGTTCCGGCTATGGTATGGGCCTGGATCTTCGTACCGGTCTTGTTTGGTCTGTACACAGCCGTGTATCTCTTTTTGCAGAGTATCGATACACCTCATTGTCTATTGACTACGACAGCACTGATGATGATCTTGTTCTGTTTGGCGGCGAAAGCATCAGTGCAAATCTCAAGACCAACCATTTTCTGGCCGGTCTTTCGTTTCCGTTTTAACGTTGCGGTAAAGGTTTCCATCGCGTCTACAGCAGTAATGTCTGTTTTCAGCAGCAGCAAAAATTTCCATCATATCTGCAGCCAAACATTGCACAGTACCGCTATCGCAGGTCTTAAACCTGCCGTTTGCAATGTGCTAAAAAAAACGATACAATCGGGGAACTTTCAAAAATCCATATCGTTTTAAGAAGCACTGTTTCGCTATGTGTCTTTTAAACGATAAGGCAAGATCATTTCGAAAACTGATTGTCTTATTGAGTGGTACAAAAGGACGCAGATGAAGAATATTTCACCGGAGATGATAGAGCAGGCTAAAACCCTCAGTACCGCATGGCAGAAGGAGATTGAGGAGAGTCGCGGCAGAGAGGAGCTCAAGTTTCATGCCACGATGGAGAGCATGCTCAAAAACCCGCGCAACAAGGTCTTTCTGATCGAACTGCTCGACCAAAGTTTCCGTTCGAATGAGCCCGCGCGTGTCGCCGACCAGATCGAATATATATTCAATAAATATGACGGCACCGACTTCTTCAGTGACTTTGAAAAGGTACTGATCTGGCTCTTTCGCGAAGTGGGCTGCCACATTCCGAGTTTTTCCGTTCCACTTTTTATCCGGATGTTGCGCGAAGAGGTCAGCAGCGTCGTCATCAAAGGCGAAGAGCACCCTCTTTTCAGACACATCGAGCAGCGCCGCAAGGAGGGAACCCGTGTCAACATCAACGTCATCGGCGAAGCAGTCCTGGGGGAAAAAGAGGCGCAGCAGCGACTTGACAAATATGTCGCATCCCTTGAACACGAGCAGATCGACTACATCTCCATAAAAATATCCACCATCTTTTCGCAGCTTAATGCCCTCGCCCACGAATGGAGTGTCGACGAGCTTATCAAACGCATCAGCCGGGTCTATGATGCAGCGATGGCCAACACCTTCATCGACAAAAACGGCCAAAGACAATACAAGTTTGTCAACCTCGATATGGAGGAGTACCGCGATCTTGAACTGACCGTGGATGCCTTCACGACAACGCTTTCGCAGGAGCGATTCAAGCACTACCACGCCGGAATCGTCATTCAGAGCTACATGCCCGATGCCAGGGCCGAGCTTGAAAAGCTGGTCGAATGGGCGCTGGAACGGGTCAAAAACGGCGGTGCGCCGATCAAAGTGCGTCTTGTCAAAGGGGCCAACCAGGAGATGGAGCGTGCCGAAGCGAGTCTTCGCGGCTGGCCCTGCATCACCTACGAACAGAAAGTTGAAAGCGACGCTAATTACAAAGTGCTGATGGACTACCTGCTCGATCCGGCCATAGCACCGAGTGTCCATGTCGGGATCGCTTCACACAATATTTTTGATCATGCACTGGCCAATACCCTTGCCAAAGCACGCAGTGTCGAAGCCTACGCCACTGCCGAGATGCTCGAGGGGATGAGCGAGGCAGCCTACCGCGTGCTCAAAGATGAGAACATCGAGGTGATACTCTATGCGCCTACCGCAACGATGAAGACCTTTACCAATGCGGTCGCCTACCTGGTACGCCGTTTTGACGAAAACACGGCACAAGGCAACTTTATGCGCCACAGTTTTGGGCTTAAAGCGGGTTCAGTGACCTGGAAAGAGCTCGAAGAGGGGTTCGAAAAGGCCTGTAAAGCCATGAACAGTATCGCACTGACACCCTTCAGAACACAAGACCGCAATGTTGAAGAGCCGAAACCGGCATTTGACCCTGGAAGCTACCATTACGAAAGTGAGAGCGATACGGACTTCATCCTCAAGCCGAACCGCCGCTGGGCAGAGAGCATCCGTGAAAAGTGGCAGAACATCGGCGGCAACGGCGGCTTCAATGCCGAAGTGGTCGTCGGCGGCAAAGCCGTGTCATGCGAGGAGCATGCCGAAGTGATCGACAAGTCACAATACCACGACGGCGTTGTCGTGGGCCGTTACGCCAAGGCTTCGGCAGAGCATCTCCGAGATGCCGTTGACGTGGCCGAGAACGATCCGGACGGGTGGCGCCAGCTCAGCACGGAGTCGCGTCAGAAGATCATGACGGACGTTGCCCACGAGCTCCGAAGAAGCCGCGGCGACCTTATCGGTGTTGCGGCAGCCGAGGTCGGAAAGGTCTTTACCGAAACCGATGTAGAGGTCTCCGAGGCGATCGACTTCCTCAACTTCTACCCCTACAGCGTGGCGCAGATCGAGGCGCTTGACGGGGTAAATATCTCTGCAAAAGGGGTCGGGCTGGTGATCAGTCCATGGAATTTCCCGGTGGCGATCCCCGCCGGCGGCATTGCGGCAGCGCTTGCAGCGGGCAACACGGTCATCCTCAAACCCGCCTCTGCCGCCGTACTGTGCGCCTACCGACTCTGCCAGTGCTTCTGGGCTGCCGGGGTCAGCAAAAACACCCTCCAGTTTGTCCCCTGTGACGGCAGTCGGGCCGGCAAGGACCTTATCCCCAACAGCAAGATCGACTTCGTCATCTTCACCGGCGGTGAATCAACGGCATACAGCATGATCAAAGCCCGCCCCGATATCCATCTCAGTGCCGAAACCGGCGGCAAGGATGCGACCATCGTCACCGCCATGGCCGACCGCGATCAGGCACTGGCCAATGTACTGGCCTCCGCGTTTAACAATTCCGGGCAGAAGTGCTCTGCCACCTCGCTGCTGGTCCTGGAACGTGAACTTTATGAGGATGCCGCCTTCAAATCGATGCTGCTGGATGCCGCCTCTTCGCTCGAAGTGGGTTCGGTCTGGGAGATGCAGAACAAAATCGGTGCGCTTGTCGACAAACCGGCAGGCAAGCTGGCCCATGCACTCGAGCAGCTTGACCAGGGTGAGAGCTGGCTGTTGCCGCCATCTTATGCGGACAACGACAATCCCTATATGCTGAAGCCGGCCATCCGCTGGGGGACAAAACGGGGTGACTACTGTCACGCCAACGAACTCTTCGGTCCCGTTCTCTCCGTGATGTGTGCCGACGATCTCGAGGATGCCATTGAGATCGTTAATTCGACCGGCTACGGTCTCACCTCCGGTATCGAGTCCCTAGACGAGCGTGAACTTAACGAGTGGAAAGAGAAGCTGCTCGCAGGCAACCTCTATATCAACCGTCCCACAACCGGCGCCATCGTCCTGCGGCAGCCCTTCGGCGGAATGGGTAAGTCCGCTATCGGAAGCGGCAGGAAAGCCGGCGGCCTGAACTATGTCACCCAGTTCCTCAACATCACCGCTGACCCACAGCATGCATCCGAACAGCGGACGCATCCGGTACAGGATAAACTGCAAAAACTCAAAGCTGGTGAAACGCGCTTCATAACCGAGCTCGAGAGTGCCTGCACGATCGTCGGCAACTTTGCATATTGGCAGGAAGAAGTTTTTCTTAAAGAGCATGACTATTTCCAGATCCGCGGTGAAAGCAACGTTTCGCGTTACCTTGGCGTCAAAAGTGTACTGCTGCGATTTGGCAATGACGACACGCTTGCGGAGATGCTCTGTTCCTACTCTGCCGCCAAGATGGCGGGGGCCAGGGTCACCATCTCCGTGCCTGAAGAGAGCGACTCGAAAGCGCTCTTCTGGCTAAGCGCCAAACAGAAGCATCTGCTGGAGGAAGAGGATGATTTCATTATGGAAAACGAACTCTCCCTGATCTTTTCGTTTGCCAACTTCGAGCGTATCCGCTTCCTCAGGCCCGAACATGTCTCACCGCAGATCTACAACGACATCGCCGACAAAGCCTACTACCTTGCGACCGCACCGTTTGTCGCACACGGCCGCATCGAACTGATGCACTACTACATTGAACAGAGCGTCTCTCACCGCTACCACCGTTACGGTAACCTGGGCATCAAAGCGCTCGAAGAAAAGGACACACTATCTTAGAACTCCCTGTTATTATCTCGTTTCTCATCTACATGGTCGTTATGGTCGCCATCGGGCTCTATTTTTACTTTAAGACAAAGAACCTTTCCGACTACGTACTCGGCGGACGCGGCCTCGGACCGGGCGTTACCGCACTGAGCGCGGGTGCTTCAGACATGAGCGGCTGGCTGCTGCTTGGTCTTCCGGGCATGCTCTACAGCGACGGCATTGTCGGCAGTTGGATTGCTGTCGGACTGATCATCGGGGCCTACCTGAACTGGCACTATGTCGCCAAACCGCTGCGCGTCTACACCCACCATCTCAACGACGCCATCACAATACCCGACTACTTCTCCAACCGGTTCGAAGAGAGCGGCAACAGCCTGCGTATCGTCACTGCGGTAGTGATCCTGCTCTTTTACACGCTCTACACCTCTTCAGGTCTTGTCGGCGGGGCCAAGCTCTTTGAAGCGACCTTCGGGCTTGACTATGATACGGCGCTGCTTGTAGGAAGCTTCATCATCGTCTCTTACACCTTTCTCGGCGGCTACAATGCCGTAAGCTGGACCGACTTTATCCAGGGTATCCTGATGATGCTGGCCCTGGTCGTAACACCGCTGGTGGTCATCTTCGAGGTCGGCGGCATCTCCGCTGCGATCAACATTATCGGTTCCATCAAACCGCAAAACCTTGACTTTGTGACAGGGAGTTCTTTTATCGGGATCGTCTCGCTTATGGCGTGGGGGCTGGGGTACTTCGGCCAGCCGCATATTCTGGTACGCTTTATGTCGATACGCGACGAACGCGAGATGCACCGCGCCAAGCAGATCGGTATGAGCTGGATGATCCTCTCCATCATCGGTTCACTGGCCGTCGGTTTTTTCGGCTTTGCCTATGTCGCGGCCAACGGCATCGACCTCCAGGACAGCGAAAAGATCTTTATCACCATGTCACAGCTGCTTTTCAACCCCTGGATCGCCGGTTTCCTGCTCGCCGCTATTCTCGCGGCTATCATGAGTACGGTCGATTCACAGCTGCTTGTCTCGTCGTCGGTCCTCACCCGCGACCTCTACCACGCCTCACTACGGCCGGACGCCGGTAACAGGGAACTGGTCTGGGTCGGCCGTGCCACGGTCATCGCTATCGCTATCATCGCCTGGTACCTCTCGACAGACAGAGATGCCACCGTCCTCTCCCTTGTCGCCTACGCCTGGGCAGGTTTCGGCGCCGCTTTCGGGCCGCTGATCATCCTCTCACTCTATCACAAAGGGATCACCAAGAGCGGTGCAATCGCGGGAATGATCGCAGGAACGGTAACGATTATCGTCTATAAACAGCTCGAAGGGGGTATTTTCGACCTTTATGAACTGCTGCCTGGTTTCATCGTCGCAACCATTGCAATTTTGCTGTTCAGCCGGAAGTCGGATCTTTCCTCTACTTCGGCAGCAACATTCGAAGAGGTCCGTAAACGATTGGAAGAGGCCTAACCCAAGGGCCGAGAAGAAATCAAGAGGCAGCGGAGCGGTCTCTTCTTTGGATCCGCTCCAATCTCATGATTTTAAAACGCATTAAACTATTGAGATATACTCTTTGACAGCGAGAAGGTCATCGCTGTTTATGGATGCCCCTTTAATCTTATGGACCATGGCGACAACATCGTCGTACTCTCTCAGGTCAGTCGTTTTTTCAAACAGTGACTGTGTGGCGATATGCTCAAATATCTTTTTGCTCTCAATCCCCGTCTTGCTCGCAAGAAGTTGTGTCAGAAGCAGCGCATCGCCGGCATCGGAAACACTCTCTTTGGCAAAGCGTTCCGCCGCTTGAGGCTCCAGACCCCGAGAGACAAGCGAAGAGGCGATCTCCCTTTCAAAAAGGCTGGACTGCTGCACCGACATCTGCGGCGGCTGCGGCAGTACGACCAGCGTCTCTGCAAACACCACCTGCGATGCAAAAATAATGCTTCCGATAAAGAGTATACGATTGCGCATGAATAGCCTTTGTTTTTTTAGTTCCCTTATTGTCTAACAATTGGGTAAACGAACAAGAATATACCCGCAGGTCTCTTATGTTGCAAGTGCCAAGGAGCCGCTTGTTTCGGTTATTTATGCATGATATAGAGGTTGTTGCTGTTGTGACAGGCGGCTTTAAAACGCTCTTTTAACTCCCTGTCAAAACTCATCATATAGATATCGCTGTTTTTAAGGCGGAGCGCTTCAAATGTCTCCAGAAGAAGATCGTCAGCCACATTTTTACCGTGATCGCACTTCGTAAAGTTAAAGGAGTTCAAACTCTTGCCGTAATCATAGAGGTTCGCTTCCCACTCTCTCTTCTTGAGATAGAGCGAATCGGGATTTGCCGCCAGGTAGATGTTTTCATCTTCTATCCCATACGGTTCGATAAGGTCGTTGAAGATGGATGAAATGTTCGAAAAATTTTCGATGTCCCAAAAAAGGTAACTGCCGTTGGTTTTGCTTTTCGCACTTTTATTAAAGAGCGTGACACGCTTTTTGATGTTGAAATGGGTATGCGCGGTATCGTTGATGAGTTCGATAGCTTTTTTCAGCTGCCTGGCGTCGGTCGTCGTAAAGCCCATGATCCTGCCGAGTTCAATATACATCTCAAGGTTCGCCAGCTCGTCTCTCGCACCGCCTTTTTGATACGTTTTCAATTGTGCCAGTTTATTCGCACTGAAAAGGGTATGGATGTTGAGAGCATCACGGGTTGCATACACTTTTAGTACACGGTGAAAAAGCTCTCTGGCATCTTTGGTATCGGGCAGTTCGATCGAACCCGCATATCTGCGCCCAATAAAAACTTTTTGCATACGAGACCTCATAATTTTTAATGATGTATCTTAGCAAAGAGAGATTATAAAAAAACCATGTAGAAGGGTCAGCACCTGTTTCAGTAGCGGAATTTAAGAACAGTGCCTGCTTAAGAATCGATGCAGCTGGTTGGCGAACTCGTGGGCATCTTTCGGGCTGAAGGGTTTAGGGCCTTTTGTCATCTCTCCGCTCTCTCGTATGGTCTCCATCAGATTGCGCATGGCCAGATACTGTTTGATGTTGTCGACGCTGTAAAGTTCGCCACGGTGGTCGATGGCATGTGCCTTTTTGGCGATCACCCGATCCGCCAGCGGAATGTCCGCCGTGATGACAAGGTCACCCTCCTTGACCATCTCGACGATACGGTGGTCCGCTTCGTCCGCACCCTCCTCCACAATGATGTAGGTCACCAGGTCGGAGTCACCCAATGTTATCTTCTTGTTTGAGACTACATAGGTGGGCAGACGGAGCCGTTCGATCGATCGCAGCACAATCGGTTTTAAAAGGTTGGGAAAAGCGTCACCGTCTATGTAAAGCGTCAACACTTTAGATGACATAAAGCACAACCATCAAAAAGTGACAGATGCTGCCGCCCATCACAAAAAGATGCCAAATCGTATGGTTGAACGGGAGATTGTCCCAAACATAGAAGATGACACCGAAAGTGTAAAGAAGCCCACCCGACAAAAGCAGCCATAAGCCGCCCGGAGCCATGACTCCCATAAGCGGTTTGACCGCAATCACGATCATCCAACCCAACAGAAGGTAAAGGATCAAAGAGAGTTTTTCAAATCGACCCGGATAAGCAAACTTCAGATAGATCCCGATGAGTGAGGTCCCCCAGACCACACCGAACAGCGTGTACCCCAAGGTATTTCCCAAAGAGATCAAGGTGACATGGGTGTAGGAGCCTGCGATCAGGATATAGATAGAGGCATGATCGAACTGCTGGAACCTTTTTTTTATATCGTGATGGGTGATGGCATGGTAAAGCGTAGAGGAACCGTAGAGGATGATCAGTGTCGTTCCAAACAGTATACTGGCCAATACCGAGATCACCGAACCGCTCTGTGAAGAGTAGGCCACCATGATCGTCAATGCGGCAATACTGAGTGCCAGCCCCACACCGTGTGTTATCGCGTGCCAGATCTCTTCAATCAGAGAGAAGTCGTTGACATCATTGCTCATAGTCTACCTTTTAATAATCTGTCTTTAGGCTGCTCGCTGCTTTGCAAAAAAGAGATGTACAGCCACAAACCGGACAGAACCGGCTTTTAACAATCATACTCTAAAACGCCTAACTGAGAGAAAATATACCAAAAATCATGAACAGTCTCGCCATCCAATCAGTCCAAACACCCAGATCACCTGGTTTAACGATACACAGTTATCTTTTCTCTCGCGAACGCGCAAGCACTCTTCCGCACTGATGTCGTACCCGGTATTTTCTTCTTTCAGTACGGTCTCAACTTTTCAACATTTCCCGAAGTCTCTCTTACCGATACATTTCCTGCCGGTGCATACTCACAGACCCAGACCTGGGAGCGGTCACGGCAGGCCATCGCTGCACAGCCCAGCTCGGTCGTCGTGCTCCAGACTACCTGAGTGAAATGGCCGCAAACCTTCCCTTCTTCACAGCTGTTCGTCTCATAATCATACCACTGCACTTCATCGTACCAGGCCTGAACGACCGCTTCTTCTTTGACCTTTTTCAGTCTACTGTGCCAGATCCAGCTGCCGCTGGCATCTTTGGCATTGGCTGTTTTAACGGCGCTCGCCCAGAAAAGGTTCTCACCGTTTGGACCGACTTTGCCGTATGAGTGTACCATGGCGCACCCATCTTGTTGAAGTTTTGTTGCCCAGGTTCGGGCGGCATTTTCGAGCTCTTTTGAATATTTTAGTGCCGGCGAATTGTACTTTTTGCGCAGATCGTTATGCGCTTTGGTGATCGCTTTTGCATCGACTGCGATCTCCTCTGCATATATATAGGTAAGTAACAATGACAATATTGCAAGCAATTTCATCATAATTTTTTCCTATATTTGAGTGATCGCATCGTAGGCCGTATCCATCATAATATCTATCTCTTCTTTTGTGATGATATAAGGCGGCATGAAATAGACAATATGGCCAAGAGGACGGAGAAGAACACCGTTTTTGAGGCCATGTTCATACACTTTGAGACCGATCCGCTCACTGGCATCATACCCTTTCAGCTCTATCGCGGCAACCATCCCGCATTGGCGCACCTCTTTGACATTCTCCAAACGCTTGAATCTTTCCAGTTTTGATGCGATATAGGCTGCTGTCTCTTTGTTGCGTTCTATAATATTTTCTGATTCAAAAAGGTCAAGTGTCGCATTGGCGGCAGAACAGGCAAGCGCATTTCCTGTGTATGAATGTGAATGTAAAAAGGCTTTGTAAAGTTTATAGTCACAATAAAAAGCTCGGTAGACCTCGTCGGTTGTTAGTACGACAGAGAGCGGTAAATAGCCTCCTGTAAGCCCCTTGGATAACACAATGTAATCCGGTGTTATACCGGCCTGTTCGACAGCAAACATCGTGCCCGTTCTGCCGAAGCCTGCCATCACTTCATCGGCTATCAGATGAATACCGTATGCTGTACACAACTCCCGCGCTTTGGTCAAAAAGAGCGGATGGTACATGTGCATCGAACCGGCACCCTGGATCAACGGTTCAACGATCAAGGCGGCGATCTCATCAGGATGCGCTTGAAAACACGCTTCCAGAGCCTCCGCTGCTTCCAAAGCGGCGGCCTCGCTCTGGTCTTTCGGTACCGCCGTCTGAATCGAACGGATCAGCAGCGGCTCATAGGTCTCTTTATAGAGCTCTACATCACCGACAGAGAGCGCGCCGATGGTCTCGCCGTGATAAGAGTTGTTCAGAGAGACAAAGAGCGGACGCTCCCTGCCCTGGTTCTTGTGGAAGTGGTAACTCATCTTCAACGCCACTTCAACAGCCGATGAGCCGTTGTCCGCATAAAAACAGCGTGTTAGTCCTTCGGGGGTCAATTTGACAAGACGTTCACTCAACCGTACGACCTGTTCGTGGGTAAAGCCTGCCAGAATAACATGTTCGAGTGTGTCCAGCTGCTTTTTGACCGCTGCATTGATGTAATCGTTGGCATGGCCGAAGATATTGACCCACCAGGAGCTGATAGCATCGATATACCGGTTGCCTTCGAAATCCTCCAGATAGACCCCTTTTCCGCTTTTTACAGGTATCATCGGCAAAAATTCGTGGTCTTTCATCTGGGTACACGGATGCCATATTACATCAAGATCTCTGTTGGCCATCATCTCATTATTCATCATTCAACCTTCATTCGTTTTACTGATCTAATCATAGCGAAATCTGCATTTGCAAAAAATGCGACAATCTGCCTAAATTAGGGAACTTTTAGGCTAGTTTAATATTTAAAAACATAAAATATAACCAATTGATATATTAAGGGCAACATCACATATGATCACTTGGATGCAAAGACACCGAAAATACCTAGTTATCACCATCTGGATCTCAACTTTCGCTTTTATCGGCGCCGGTTTTGTCGGATGGGGACAATACAGCTACGGCGATAAAGCCGGAGCCGTCGCCAAAGTGGGCGACATCGCTGTCAGTCAGCGCGAATGGCAACAGGCCTACAGCCGTCTTTACGGACAGTACAACCAGGTTTTCCAAGGAAACTTCGATGAAAAGCAGGCTGAAAGTTTTGGTTTAAAACAACAGGCATTGCGCCAGGTCATCGAGCAGGCCCTTGTCTTAAATCTAGCTAACAGCTATAACCTTCAGGTCACCAAGGACGAACTGTCAAAAGTCATTCTCTCCCAGGAGATGTTCTTTGACAACGGCAGCTTCTCAAAAGAGCTCTATGTCAAAGTCCTCAAACAGAACAACCTCAGTGTAACGGAATACGAGAGTGATCTTCGCAACTCGATCCTGATCCAAAAAGTACTTTCACTGTTTCAGAGTGAGGCACTTCCTCTTGAAGAGAAGATCTTCACAACGGCAGGCAGTATCGCTGACAAGATCGAATACAAGGTTCTTGATGCCAACGATATCACGGTTGACACTTCAGATGAAGCGCTCAGAGCATTCTGGGAAACACGCCAGCAGAACTACATGAACAAGCCATCGTTCACACTTCAAGTCGTGACACAGGAGAAGATCTCTGCGGATGCGAATGAAACCTCGATACAGGATTACTATAGTGCGAACCGTACAGACTTTACGGATGCTGAGGGTAAGATACTGGAACTTGATGCTGCCAGAGCGCGGGTTCTTGCTACTTTAGATGAAAAAGCGACCAATAAACAAGCGCTTCGCAATTACATCGCCTTCAAAAAAGGGACGCTCGACAGCGGTGTCGCGGTTGAAACGATGACGATAGATGAAGAGAACAACCCGTTCTCTGCCGAGATTTTTACCGAGATCACGGCACTTAACATCACCAGCCCTTTTCTGAAACCGCGCAAGGTGGGTGAAAAATATGTCATCATCCAGCTTAAGCAGGCGAACCCTGCAACGGCGAAATCGTTCGAAGAGGCTAAGCGAGCCGTACTGGCTGATTACACTGCACAGCAGAGTGCCCAGAAGCTCCAGGAGCTGGCAAACAGTTCATTGGAAAGCTTCAGCGGTCTCCGCAGTGACTTCATTACAGCGGCACAAAGCGCACCACTTTCAGGTCTGAACGAAGAAGAGACAAAACGTTTTGTAGCAAAGCTTTTTGCTTCGGCGCAAAAACGCGGCTATGTCCCTCTCAGTGACAAGAAAGTGGTCCTGTTCAACATCACCGAACAGAAACTGGATGACACGACTGCGGGTACCGAAGCAGCGCAGGTGGCGCGTCTTAAAGCTTCGATCTTCAATGCATCTTTGATCAAGATGCTCGAGAGTAAATTCACTGTCGAATCATATGTAGGAGGCAACTAACGTGAGCAGAACAGTTTTAGCAATTGACATCGGTTCTACCAAGATCTGCGCGATTATCGCCAATATTGATTCTGAGAACAATATACAGATCACGGGTGCCGGTATTGCTAAAGCACAAGGCCTTAAAAAAGGCAGCATCACGAATATCGAGTTAGCCTCAAAATCGATCAAAAGTGCCCTGTCGGACGCCAAGCGCGTGGCCGGAACCGAGATCAAGAAAGCGACGGTGAGTATCTCCGGTGCCTACACAAAAAGCTTGATCTCCAGCGGTATTGTCAATATACCGAACAAAGAGATCTCGTTAAAAGAGATCGAACGCGTTATGCGCACTTCGCTCTACAACGCCAATATCCCGAATGAGTACGAGATACTGCACACCCTGCCTTTTAACTTCAAAGTAGACGATCAGGACTACATTGAAGATCCTCTGGGGATGAACGCATCGCGCCTGGAAGTCGAGACGCACATCATTACCACGCTGAAGTCAAACTTCAACAACCTTCGAAAGGCTGTACGTGCTGCAGGCGTCGAGGTGGACAACGTGGTCTTGAGTGGCTATGCTTCGGCAATTGCGGTCTTGAACGACGACGAAAAAGAGCTCGGTGTCGCTGTTGTCGACATGGGCGGCAGTACCAGCAATATCGTCATCCATGTCGGTAATGCCATCCGTTACAATGATTTTCTGGGGGTCGGTTCCAACCATATCACCAACGACCTCTCGATGGCACTGCATACGCCGCTGAACGTGGCCGATAGTGTCAAGATGGAATACGGTTCGCTGCATGCGCCGAACAACGACCTGATAGAACTGCCGATCATCGGAGATGAGACCTCGACACACGAGGTCTCTTTAGAGGTGGTACACAATGTCATCTACGCACGTGTCGAAGAGACATTGATGATCATCGCACAGTCGCTGGAGAAAAGCGGGCTGAAAGAGCAGATGGGTGCAGGTGTTGTCTTGACAGGCGGTTTTACCAACATGGACGGTCTGCGTGAGCTTGCCAGTGCCATCTTTGACAACCTGCCGGTACGTGTCGCCAAACCGATCGAGGTCGACGGGCTGTTCGATCAACTGCGCAACCCCTCTTATGCCGGTGCCATCGGTCTGCTTCGTTACGAAGCAAACGGCTACTCTCTCTATGAGGTGGATGTGAACAAAAAGATGCGTCATACAAAAAATGACTTTGAAGATCTTGAGATGCCGGATCTGGCTGATGTCGAAACGGCCGGTATCCCGACAATCGATGAAGAGCTCCCCGCGAAACCCAACAACATAAAGATTGGAAAACCTATCACCCCGAAAAAGAGCAAGGGTGAACAGGAAGCAGGTGCGTTTTCAAAATTCTGGAACTGGATGACCCAGTTATTTTAACAAGGAGTGTGAAATGAGTAGTGATATGTTTATAATCGAGGAATCCGTTCGACAAACAGGTGCTAGAATCGTTGCTGTCGGTGTCGGCGGCGGTGGCGGCAACATGATCGGGCACATGATCAACGAAGGTGTCAGCGGTATTGAACTTGTCGTTGCGAACACCGATGCGCAGGTACTGGACAATTCGTTGGCAAACACAAAGATCCAGCTCGGCGGTAAGCTGACAAAAGGTCTTGGTGCAGGTATGAAACCGTCTATCGGTAAAGACTCGGCACTGGAGAGCTATGACGAACTTCGTACGGCGCTCGAGGGTGCTGACATTGTCTTTATCGCTGCCGGTCTCGGCGGCGGTACCGGTACAGGTGCGGCCCCTATCGTTGCGCAGATCGCTAAAGAGATCGGTGCTTTGACCATTGCCGTTGTAACGAAGCCGTTCAAATTCGAGGGCGGTAAACGTTCCAAACTTGCCGAAAAAGGGCTTGAAGATCTTAAAGGCGAGTGTGACTCAATCGTCATCATCCCAAATGACAAACTGCTTTCCATCATCGACAAGCGTTTGGGGATGCGTGAAAGTTTCAAGATCGTTGACTCTGTTCTTGCCCAAGCGGTAAGCGGTACGTCAGGGGTGATCCTTTCTCACGGCGACAACGACATCAACCTTGACTTTGCCGACCTTAAAACCGTTATGAACCACCGCGGTATGGCACTCATGGGTATGGGTGAGCACCAGGGTGAAAATGCAGCATATGAGGCGATCAAGTCTGCCATCGAATCACCGTTACTTGACAACATGTCGATCAACGGTGCGATGGGTGTTCTCGTCCACTTCCACATGCACCCTGAATTCCCGATGATGGAGATGACAGAGGCAATGGAGATCGTGCATGAAAGTGCCGACAGCGATGCTGACGTAATCTTTGGAACAACGACAGATGAGAGTATGCCGATCGATGCGATCCGTATCACGCTGGTTGCGACAGGTTTTGAAAAAGATCTTAACCAGGGTGTCAACAATGACGCCTTTGTTTCAGATACGCCTGCCCAGCCTCAGTCAACAGCGACACAACAGGCACAACGTCCTAAAATGGTTGTCGGCGGTGATCTGAGTGATGACTACCTCGACGTTCCGACATACATGCGTCAACAGAAAGACTAAACACCCTACCAATGCACTCCTTTGACGAGGTTATGAAGGCCAAAACACTACTTGGCCTTCGCGACACAGCCTCACTTCCAGAAATAAAAGCACGCTACAAAAACCTTATGCACCAGTGGCACCCCGACAAACATCTCGATGAGACCGAGACAGCGACCAAGATGAGCAGCGACATCATTGAGGCCTACAAGATCATTTTAGAGTATGTTAAAGAGTACGAATACCGTTTTGATGAGGAATTTATCAAGCAGAAGACGATCTCACCGCATGAGTGGTGGAATGACCGTTTTGGCGGACGATAAGATAATATCGTCGCGTTGTGCGTCGAAAGGTGAACCGAGGCATAAATTGCGCCGATACCCGGAAGGGCAATCCGAGCGCTAAGGTTGTTAATCGATGAACGTTACAATATCTTTCATCGCAACACGTTTTGGCTGATACGTGTTGATCTTGGCATCCTTGTCTTCGTATCCGACAACAACGCTGTAGAGTAGCGAATAGTTATCGGGTACACCGATCACTTTAGAGACGATCTTGCCATACTCGGTCGTAGAACCTTGAGGTACCGTCGCCAAGCCGTACCCTTCGGCTGCCAGCATAAGGCTCTGCATGTAGGCGCCACAATCGATAAGCGGTCCTTGTGCACCGTTGATCAGCTCGTTCTCAATATAGACAAAAATGACGTTCTGTGCTCCGAACCAGCGGTAGTTGTCAAACCACATCTTCTGACGGGTCTCATCATCATGGCGGTCGACCTCCATCAGTTTATAAAGGCCCGCTCCGGTAAGAATACGACGTTTTTTGTACGGATTGATCCAGTTGAGAGGGTAATACTGTATATGCTGATCGACGTCACCGCCCGCTTCGATATGTTTGATGATAGCATCACCGATGTTTGTCAGAATTTCGGTATTACTGACTGAATAGACTGTCCAAGGCTGCATGTTCGCACCACTCGGTGTCATCGCAGCTGCTTCCAAAATCTTTTCGATTGTCTCTTTCGGAACTGATTTATTTAAAAATTTTCGCTTTGATGAACGGCCTTTAATAGCGTCAATAACATTCATACTTTCCATTCGTAATAACTCCGTTATATAATAATTGAGTATTTTACAGTAAGCCTACTTAGATAATGGCATCGGGGCAGAGTACTGTTGGTGTCGTTGCAATCGTACAGTCACTAATAATCTCTTAGTCTATCGGTGATGTCCCTCTCTTGTTATCTTCACCAGCTCTTTGAGCCGTTGCAGATCCTTATCCTCATAGCTTTTTGCATACTTGACGCTGTGATAGAGCGAATCAACCTCATCGAGCACACTGCTGTCATAAACCCTCTTAAGGCGCATTAAGAAGTCATGCATACTTTCATTGCTCTTTTTCTCAAGGCCCTCTCTTTTGGCCTGTTTTAAAAGCGGATCTATCAGACATAGAACCCTGTCTTTGCAACGTCTGGCATTGATGAACATCGCCAACAGAAGAGAGAAGAGGACAAACAGCAGTGCGGAGAGCAGAAACTTGACGAGATACATTGTGTTGTTTAACAGCTTGTTCAGCAGTTCCATCTGTTTGACACGGCTGTACTCCAGGATCCATGTCTCGATGATATACTTCACATACATAAACCGCAGATTGGTGTAACGCAGAAACCGCTCCGTCGGACTCAACTCGGCCGTGCCCAGATTTTGCAATGCGTTGGCATCGAAACGCTTTGCAAATGCGGTAGTCTCAACCCGGCGCCACCCCTCTTTTTCAAGATAGACCTCGACCCAGGCATGAGCGGTATACTCCCGTACAACAAGATAGTTATCCAATGCTTCGTCCGTGTTGATCATAAAACCCGTGACAATACGGGTCGGAAGTTTGGCCACCCGTGCCATATAGGCAAATGCGGCTGCGAAGTGGACGCAGTACCCCTTCTTCGTACCCTGCAAAAATGCGTCAATAGGTCGCAGTCTGTCCATGGGGTCGGGTTTGAACGTGTACTCAAGATCCAGGGATTGAAAATAGTCGGTAAGGTTTTTCAGGGTCTCTTGATCACTCGGCGCGATCAGGCTCCTGGCGATTGCGGCGCTCTGCGGGTCGCGGTTCTCGTCGACGACCAGCGCTGCATCGCGTATCTCTCTGCGTATCGGCGCGCGCATCCTGTACGACAAATGCGAATTGAGGCTATACCGATAAACCTTCTCTATCTTTTTATCGCTGAAGAGCGTGTAGTCATCGTACAGTTTGCTTTTCGGCGGGGCGCTGTCCGGAATATCCAGTGCATAAAGCCACTTTTCATTATGCGGATAGAGCGTGACCTTGTACCCTATGCGCTCGAGCAGCTCATCGGCCCGGTTCTCGGCGTTCAAGGTTTTTTGGTAACGGCTGTCCAACTGTACGAAAGAGTCGTTTCTGTCGACATAGAGCGTTGTTCCGCGGAAGTAGAGCTCCTCCCCCTTTGGAAGCTTTTCATCAAAATAGACCTCCATGATGACCTGCTGCGACGGCACCAGAAGGGCGTCACTGCCTAAAGACATCCGTCCGTTATGGCCGCTTCGTTTGATCAACTCTTCTTTAAACCCGTAATCCGCTTTTTCAAAACTGATACGCGGAAAGACCATAAAGAGAAGTCCGACAATAGGCAGTGAGTAGGCAAAGATGGAGAGGGACATCTTGACCACATCATAGAGCGAACTGTTCATCTTATGCCAGATAAAGAGCAGCAAGAAGACATAGAGTACGAACACCATATAAAAGAGCATGACAACCGAGTTATGCAGGAAAAACGAGAGCATGAGCAACATCGCCGGAGAGAAAGCGAGGTAGAAGTTCACCTCCCCTTTAAGACGCTGCAGCGTCACGGCATAGATCAGCAATGCATTCAAAAATGAGAGATAGAGGGCGAACTTGCTGAACGATGAAAAGTTGAAATCCGTGTAAAAAGAGCTGACGACCGACAGCAGTCCAAAGAGCATCAACCCATACTGCAGGGGCTTCGGTACCTCCCGTTTTAGGAGAAGGACAACAAAGACAACGAGCAGATAGACGAGCATCGGAAACTTTAACCGGTCCAGGTGGGGCAGAATCGACAAAAAGAGCGCGATATCTACGAGATGCAGACTCTTTGGCGGGGACTTAATACTGTCCAAGATATGTGAGAATCTCATCACTGCCCATCTTTTTACTGTTCAATACTTTCTGTCCGATCGAAATGGTGTACGCATACGACCGCTGTTCGCACTCGAGGACCCACAGACAGAGCTGAGAGAGGCGCTCTTCATCGCTCCTCGCGCAGGTCATAAAATCAAAATGAAGTACCGCCGCCTCATTGGTGTAGGAGAAGACCTTGCTCATCAGCGTGTCACCTTTGGCTAACGACTGCCAGTAGATCTGGGAGAGCCTGTCGCTCTTCTCGTAGACCTTGACCCCCTCAAAATCGTCTTTATCCCCGTAGAGAGACCTGTTTTTGGCGATAAAGGCGTCGATGCTCTCCCCTTTCGGTTCCGGATAGACCACAAAATGCTTCTCGATGTCAAAGACCCTGTAAAAGATCTGATGCGGCAGCGGAAAGCCGCTCTCACACTGCACACTCTCCAGTTTGGCAGCGCCTCTGCGGCTGTACGTATGGGTGAAGGTCAACACCTCCGGCTTATCGGCCCGGATGATCTTGCAGTGCTGCGTTTCATCTCCGCTGAGACAGCTGATGTCATAGATGTCCCGCTTAGACGATGAGAGTAAAAGCGTGTAGCTGCTCGGCCGATTGGCAAAGACCCGTTGAAAGGAGAGAAGCTGCACCTCCAACGCCCGGATATTGTTCCGTCCGAACGCATAGCTGCTGATGGCGAAAGCGAAGGTAAAAAACAGTGCCAGATAGACGATGTTGTAGTTGTGGATATAGGCTTGCATAAAGAGCGCGACAAAGATCAGTATCAGCAGATAGATGTACTTTGTCGGTCGCTCGCTGCCCTTTCTAGCAATCTTGGCAAATGAGTGCGAGAATCTTTTTTGAAGCTGATTCAGAACTATCACGGTTTGTTAACTCCAATCGATGCAGAACAACAGGCTCTAAGACATCCGTAACGTCATTAGGCGTAACAAAATCTCTGCCTTTGATGACGGCATAGGCTTTTGAGAGCTGTAAAAGCGCCAAGGCCCCTCTTGTTGAGAGCCCGTATTCAAAAAGACCGTGCTGGCGGGAGACTTCGATGATACTCTGGACAAGGTCCAGGATCTCATCGCTGACATGGACCTTCTGGCTCAGGTCCAGTAGCCTGTGCACCTCCTCTTTTGAGAAGGTCTTCAGATCGTCCACCCCTTTCAGGTTGCCTTGTTTCAAAATGGCCCGTTCGGACGCTCTGTCCGCATACCCCAGTGAGATCGTACAGACAAAGCGGTCGAGCTGGGAACTCGGCATCGTGAAAACACCGCTCTCTTCAAAGGGGTTTTTGGTTGCGATGACGAAGAACGGACGCTCCAGCAGGTAGGTCTTGTTCTCTACACTCACCTGATGTTCGGCCATCGCTTCGAGCAGTGCGCTCTGTGTCTTGGGGGTGGCGCGGTTGATCTCGTCGGCCAGCAGAACCGAACTGAATATCGGCCCTTTTTTAAACCGGAACTCGCCGCTTTTGACATCAAAATAGTTCACCCCGATAATGTCGGCCGGAAGAAGATCGGAGGTGAACTGGATACGCCCGAACTCCAGCCCAAGCACCTGTGCAAGGGCCTTGGCCAAGGTCGTCTTGCCGACACCCGGCATGTCTTCGATCAGCAGGTGGCCGCCCGACAGAAACGCCGCCATGGCCAGTTCGATCTTGTCGCGTTTGCCGATAAGCACTTTTTCGATCTCGTCGATGATGCTGTGGATCAACCTATGACTCTCTTGCACGCTTCTGTCCCTACTAGATAATATGGGGTAAGCATAACACAAAAGAGTAAAAAAGCGCTGTACGGCGCGAAAAGAGAGAAGACAAATGCGCAAAACCGCAACCGGCTCCGCGCACGTCAGAGCACTAGCGTCAGGACTATTTGAATTTCAGCAGGATGATATCCAGATACGCATCCCCGTCGTAATGCGATTCACCGGCTACGTAGAGTGTTCCGTTCCCCTCAGCGACAAGTGCTTTACCGGAATCATACGTACCGCTGTCATAAACGAACATCCCTTCACCGTTGAAATCGGTGTTGAGCGAACCGTTTTTATCGTAACTGACGACAACGAGGTCCTGGTTATAGGTAACGGCGACATAGACGTTCCCCTTGCCGTCGAGGGCGATGTCGTTGACACTGTCCTTGTAGCCGTTGTATGTATAGCTTCCTTCGACGCTGACCATCCCCCCGTTGAAATCGGTGTTGAGCGAACCATCTGGATTATAACTTCGTACAAAAAGGGTACTGTTGACATCGTGCGTCGAGTTGCCGGCGACGTAGATGATGCCGTCGTCGCTGATCGCGATCGCCGTGGCCGAATCGTTCGCATCGCCGCTGTCGTAAGTGACCATACCCGTAGTGTTGAAGTCTGTGTTCGGCGTACCGTTCATCTTGTAGCTTAATATAATGAGTTTCTCATCGTCAGGAGCGACTTCTGACGAACCTGCAACATAGATGTTACCCGTCGCATCTAGAGCAATACCGTACCCTTTTTCTGATCCGCCGCCGCTGTATGTGACCATCCCTGTCCCATTAAAATCTAGGTTCAGCTCGCCGAATTCAGTATGACTTCCGACGAAGAGATCGGGTGTTGTGTCAGAACCGCGGACATAACCTGTAAAATAGGCAACACCATCAGCCATAACGATATCGTACCCTCTATCATCTCCTACCTCACCGCCGTCGATGACCATCTGCGAAGTGTCGAAATTTGTATTAAAGGTACCGTTTGATTCATAACTCAGAAACACAATATCGTTATCAACATGGAGATCCGTACTGCCGATAATATAACTTCTATCCGTATCTTCAATGGCGATCCCGTTGCCAAATTCAGCACTACCCTCGTAATTAAAATTGACCAGACCCGTACCGTTGAAAGTTGTGTTAGCAGAGCCATCCGGATTGAAGCTCAATATCAGGCCGGTAGTATCGCCGGATAAATCGATAAATGAAAACCCGGTCGCATAAAGATTACCGTTGCTGTCGATAGCAATATCGTTGACCAGGTCTCCCATTGTCGTAAAATAAGAGACCAGACCGTCACTGCCGAAACTTGTGTCAGGCGTCCCGTTGATCGTCGTCGGATCATCACTGACACCGCTACCGCCACTCTCTCCGCCGCTGCTGCAAGCGGCTAGAAGTAGAGCAGCTACCGTCGTTAATAGTCTAAATATCCACTTTTTCATCGTTACGCCTTCCTATGTTTTGATGTGATACAGAGAAGAAAAAAGCCGAAATAATCTCTTTTACTGCATTGATAATTCTATGCTTCTCTTATAATTATAATAAGATAAAACTTGTACCAAGCTTGTCAGCGTACGGCTAGGTTCAAGCCGTCAAAGCAGATGGAGACCCTGATTGACGCAAAAGCGTTAAAGGGATTTCTGTCTTGCACCACCTACGTTTTTTTTGTTGGCTTGGGGACGGTGATAAACTTGCTGAAGACATACAAGAGTGCCGCGAGCGCCAATATCAGGGCAGCTGCATAGTGCAGGTCCTTGTAGTCGTTGATGGAGATCTTGAAGACGATCAGCAGCGCTTCGATCAGCAGCGCGATGATGATCGAGACCATAAAGGTGACCAGACTTTTCGGGTTGAAGACCTCGGAGATGTTCTGGGTCCGCGGCAGGACCTCCTGTTCGTAAATCGTCTTGCCCAGGTCGAAGACGGCAAGCCCCAACGTGAGGGCAATGACCGGTTTAAAGACGATCTCAAGGTCCATCTTGGCATCGGAAAAGAGATAGCTTAAGAAGCTGCTTATACCGTAGAAGACGACAAAGAGGCCGAAGAGAAGCAGTCCCCCGCCGATAAGGCCGTAAGAGAAGCGGCTCAGCATCCGGAAAGCGGAGTTCCCCTCTATCAGGTGAAAGCGCTCCAGCAGTGTCCGGAGTCTAAAGTCTAAAAACAGAAAGTTCTCACCGTATCGGTAGACGACCGTAATACAGAGTGTGCCCGATACGCTCGATATGTACGGTTCGGTGACAAAAAACTCCCCGTCGAACTTCTCCAGGTCAAGCAGATAGGCACGGTTTTCGCCGATGCGGGTCTCATCTTCGATCTTGTCACCGAGGTTGGCCGATATCTGGTTCATCTCTTTGTCACAAGCGTAGATCAGTTCAAGGCTGGGAAAGGACTCTTTCAAAAGTGCGTAACTGCTGTTTGTAATCGTCTTTAACTGGGCCCGTTTCAGTGTTGATGCGATAAACCGCTCTATGAGCGGTCGGTTTTGTTCATAAAGCTTGACTAAATGCTGCATATTTATTCCTTATGTGACCTGTTTCGCTTTACGTGTAAGGCACTTATAAAAAGCCTGAAAATAAGGGTTTTGATAGATACCTGTTCTGACCTGACACATCACTGTATCAAGTCTATTAGGAGAAGTTTTTAGAGAATGCTTACACGGGCACACTCAAGGAAAAGGACTTACCTACTCTTCTGCATTAGTAGCGCCTAGTTCTGTTCAGTGTGTGATCAAAGCAATTTTACGACACCCCGATCATCAAAATCGATGCATCTGATGTGTTGACTGTCAAATTATAATGCATAATGGGCTTATTATGTTCATAGAGTTGATTATTTTTTATACATATTTTGGCAGAAGGTGATGCTGCCGTAGAGAGCAGCATTTGAATATTTTTCTCAACAAGGTTTTCAGCAGGCTGAACGTATCGCTATAGCGTCCCTATTTCGGTACGAACATCAGACGCATACGGCGAATGAAGAGGACACCCAGCGCCACGGCCAGGATCTTGAAGTCGATC
>JBFFKK010000004.1:0-75857 GCA_041555445.1 Sulfurimonadaceae bacterium | reverse complement strand
GTGGTGGATACCCGGGTGGGCTTTCTGATACGGGTTCTTGACCCAGAGCTCACCGCCGTAGACCATGATCTCAAAACCTATGTAGTTCTCTTTGATATACTCGTCGCCCTCTTTGGGGTGAATGAAAAGGTCTTTGTCGCGCACAGCGACTTTATCACCCGGCAGGGCGACACAGCGTTTGACATAGTGCAGGTTGGTGTTGTGCGGGTAGCGGAAGATGACGATATCGCCGCGCTCAGGTGTGTCACCGTTATAGATGTGACCGTCGGTACCCGGAACGACAGGGATCTCCAGAAAAGGGATATGCGGTGTCGGGATACCGTAGGCGAACTTCTTGGCAAAGAGGTGGTCACCGACCAGCAGGGAATCTTTCATGGAACCGCTCGGGATACGGAAGGCCTGTGCCACGAAAAAGATGATAAAAAGGACGATAATGATCGTACCTGTCCATGAGTTTGAGAAGCGGTAGGCTTTGCCGGCCGCGTTGTAGACTTTTTGTTTCATTAACTCTCTTTGGCATGTGCCTGTGCGGCACGTAGTGTGTTTTGTAGAAGCATGGCGATCGTCATCGGACCGACACCGCCCGGTACAGGTGTGATGTAGGAACATTTCGGTGCAACGTTTTCATAGTCGACATCACCGACCAGCTTGCCGTCAGGCGCGCGGTTGATACCGATATCGATGACGATTGCACCCTCTTTGACCATATCTTCAGTAATGAGATTGATAACACCGGCACCGACGAGAATGATGTCAGCGTTCAGTGTACAGGCTTTGAGATCTTTGGTATGGATGTGGGTCACCTGAACGGTCGCATTGGCATTTAAGAGCAGGGCAGCCATCGGTTTTCCGACGATGTTCGAAGCGCCGACTACGACGGCATTCATCCCTTTAGGATCAATGTCGTATTCGGCCAAAAGCTCCATGACACCCAGCGGTGTACAGGGGACAAACCCGTCGAGACCGGTGGTAAGACGGCCGACGTTGTAGGGGTGGAAACCGTCGACGTCCTTGTTGGGTGCAACCAGTTCCAGAAGTTTGGTCGTATCGATCTGCTCCGGAAGCGGAAGCTGGATCAAGATACCGTCGATGCTAGGGTTCTGGTTCATCATCTTGATCGTGTTCTCGATCGACTCCTGGGAGATGTCGGCCGGCATCTCGTGGGTCACCGAGTAGAAACCGACACGGTCGCACGCCTTTTTCTTCATACCGACATAGGCTTGACTGGCAGGGTCATTACCAACGAGGACGACCGCAAGCCCCGGAGTACGGCCTGTTTCGTCTTTGAGTGTTTTAACATCTTTTGCGACTTGTTCTTCTATTTTTTTTGAGAGTGCTTTACCATCAAGAATCTGCATTTAGAGGAGTCCTACATTAAAATTTCGATATTATATCGCCTAATGTCTAACAAGGTGCTTTCAATGAAGAGGTTAACGGTATTTGCCTTTCTTTTTGCGGTGTTTGACGTCCTGCAAGCGGATGTCTCGTTTATCACCGAATCCGAATACGCTTCACAGCTCTACCAGAGCCCAAGGGGCATCGGTTGTCATAAGTGTCACGGTGAAAAGGGAGAAGGTAAACTGATCGCCACCTACAAGGAGAAAGGACAGAGCAAGTCTTTTCGTCCGCCCGCCATCAATCAGCTTGACTTCAAAAGTTTTGACGAAGCGATGAAAACGCGCCAAAAAGGGATGCCGCGGTACTTCTTGACGCCGCAAGAGATCAAAACGCTCTACGGCTATCTACACCCTGTGGAGGGCCAAAATGTTGCTCAGTGACACAACCACCATTCAAGAGGCGATCAACAGCCGAAACCTCTCTCTGCTGGATGAGTTTGTTTTCCCCAGAAAACGTACGATCAACCAGCGTACCGATTACAAGTCGCCGATGATGCTCTCGGCGCATAACCTCAAGCATCTGAACAAGATCCCCGAGCTCAGCACCGATGCGGTCATCCTGAACCTTGAAGACGGTGTGTCCAATGAGATGAAACCGTTTGCCCTTCGGCTGGCAATGCTGACCTTGAGCGCTTTGGCGCAAAGTGACAAAAAGATCATCGTACGTGTCAATGCGCTGGATGAAGGCGGTGAAGCCGAGATCGAGATGCTTAACAGCTGCCGGCCGGATGCGATCCGCGTACCGAAGATCAGAACGGCTCAAGACGTCGAAAGAGCGTTGGCACTGTGTGACAACGGGATCGAACTGCACCTCTCGATCGAGACAAAAGAGGCGTGGCTGCATCTTGCCGAACTGAAGGTTGATGCCCGGGTTACAACGTTCTATCTCGGTATTTTGGACCTCTTTGCCGATATGGGGCTTTCGCAGGCGCTCATACGTGTGGACAACCCGTTGATGCATCATATTCTGTCGCAATTTTTGCTGACCTCCCGAGCAGTCGGTGCAAAAGCGGTCTCTTTCGTTTATCAGGACTACAAAGATGAGGCCGGTTTTCAGGCATGGCTCGATCTTGAGAAGAGACTGGGGTATGATGCGAAAGGGTGTCTCTCCCCCAACCAGGCGGTACAGGCTCAAGCAAGTTTCGGCGTTGACAAAGAAACCCTTGAAAGGGCGCGTTATATTATCGAGCGTTTTGAAGAGGAGAGGGCAAAAGGGGTCACCGGGTTCAGTGATGAACGTTACGGTTTTATCGACGAGCCCATCTACAAGGGAGCGCTCTCCCTCCTGCATTCAGCGTCGCACTAGCGGCCGATGGCCCTGTCAAGCGCAGCAAGGGCGATGAAGTAGTCATAATAGTTCGAGACCAGCTTGGCATTGGCGTTGATATAGCTCTGCCTTGCCTCCTGGAGCTCGATATAGTCCGAGAGGCCGTTCTCGTAACGTTTTTGGGCCTGATCGAACTTCTCTTTTGCCGCTTTTGCGAGGGCTTCGGAGAGCTTGACATTGGCATCGCTCTTCAGCAGTCCGATGTCGGCATTACTGGCCTCCTGGCGGATACGGAGTCTGGCTTCATCATACTTTGAGTGCTCCTGCAGCAGGGCGACTTTGGCCTCTTCGGTTTTGGCCAGGGTGCGAAGACCGCCGAAAAGGTTCCACTTCAGGTTGACGTTCGCATTCCACTGCTGCTCGGGAATGTAGGTCTGAACACTCTCTTCGACGTCACTGTACTGGTAGTCACCGCCGAGGTAGAGTCCGGGGAAGTAGTCGCCGCGCTCCTGGCGCACCCTGTTCTGGGCACTTTTGATCCTGTGGCTGTAGCTCTGCAGTTCCTGTCGGTGACGATAGGCGAATTCGACCAGTTCGTCAAGAGACATCTTCTCACGCGGCAGTGACGCATAGAGATCGTCAGAGATGTTGAGATCGGGTAAGTAGACCCTGCCATTTACCGTCTCGTCAATATTACCGATACTCCTGTCAAGCGCGATATAGGCGAGTTTGACGTCGAACTTGGCATTTTCAAGATCCAGCTGCGCCTCGATGAGACGGACCTGCGCATCGACGACATCGATCTTGGTCTTGATACCGGCATCGAAATAGCGCGAGGCCCGGTTGAGCTGCTGCTCGGTCAGACGGATGTTCTCCTGATAGACATTAATAAGGCTCTCTCGACGCAACAGGTCGTAGTACGCATTTTTGACGCTGTATATCTTGTTGGCGATATCCTGGTTATAGAGCGCGAAGCTAGCATTGGTCTCTTCGGCGTAAAGAGCGATCCTTCCGCCGGTTTTGCCAAAATCATAGATAAGCTGGGATGCGGTTATCTTGCCGGTGATGAGCTGTCCCTCATCTTCGCCGATGGCAGCCTTTACGCCCATGACACCGGCACTACCGTAGAGATCGACCTGCGGGAGGTAATCGGCCGTCGCCTGATCGGTACGCCGTTTTGCGATCTCGACATTGTCGCGCGAGATGTTCAGGTCGGGGCTGGAGACCAGCGCCTTTTCGATCATACTGTCAATGGTATAGAGCGTAGTGTCTGCCTGCATCGACAGCCATAGCAGAGGAAGTAGAAGTAGTTTTTTCATTAGATAGACTCCCGTTTCGCGATCTCGTCTTCGACGTTGACAAACTGTTCACGCATCGTTTCCAGCAGGACATAAAGCACCGGAACGAGCAGGGTACTGACGACGGTCGCAGCCAGCATGCCGCCAAGCAGGCCGACGCCGATGGACTGCTGCGTCACAGAGCCGGCACCGGTGGCAAACGCGAGAGGCGCCGTACCGAAGACAAAGGAGAGAATCGTCATCATGATAGCGCGGAAACGCAGTTTGCCGGCTTGAATACCCGACTCGACAATGCTTCTGCCCGATTCGCGCAGCTCCTTGGCAAATTCAACGATCAGGATCGCATTTTTGGAGGCGAGGGCGATCAGCAGCACCAGTCCGACCTGGGCATAGACGTTAAGCGGCAGTCCGGCCAGTTTGAGTGCACCCATGGCACCTATCATGACGACGGGTACCGAGAGCAGGATCATCAGCGGCAGGATCCAGGACTCATACTGTGCGGCAAGCACCAAAAAGACCACCAGGGCCACAAAGACAAAGATAGCGATCTGGCCATTGCCTGCAAGTTTTTCCTGAAACGACATCCCCGACCAGTCATACCCGAAGGTGGACGGCAGGACACGATCCGCGATCTCTTCCATGGCGGCCATGGCATCGCCCGAGCTGTAACCGGGCGCGGCAGAACCGTTGATCTGGATGGAGCGATAGAGATTGTAGTGCGCAACGTTTTGCGGCCCAAGCTCCTCTTTGACGGTGACGATAGCGGATATCGGCACCATCTTGCCGTGCGCATTTTTGACATAGAGCTTGTTGATGTCGCTCTTATCGCTTCTGAACTCCCTGTCAGCTTGGACAAAAACCCTGAAGACCTTACCGAATTTGGTAAAATCATTGACATAGAAAGAGCCGAGGTAGGTCTGCATGGTTGCAAAAAGCGTGGCGACATCGACGCCGAGGGCGTTGGCTTTCTTGCGGTCGATATCGATCGCATACATCGGATAGTTGGGATTATAGGTCGTAAATGCCTGACCGATGCGCGGGTCCTCGTTCGCCTGCCGGATGATCTCATGGGTATAGGCCATAAAGGTGTCCATATCGCCCGCAAGGTAGTCCTGTACCCTGAAATCAAAGCCGCCGACACTGCCAAGACCGGAGATACCGGGCATGTTAAAGGCGGCCACCGTTGCATCGGAGATGTGGGCTGTCTTGACAAACACCTCTTTGATGATACTGTTGACATCCATCCCGGGTGCCGTTCTTTCATCCCAGTGATCAAGTGTCAGGAACATGGTACCGGCACTGCCGTCGAGTGTTGACGTGATGACGTTGAATCCGTCGATGGCAACAACATCGGAGACACCCGGGATCTTGGCCACGATCGCTTCGACCTCTTTACGAACGACAACCGTGCGTTCGATAGAGCTGCCCGGTTTGAGGTTCATCGCGACCATCAGGACACCCTTGTCTTCCGACGGGACAAAGCCGGTAGAGGCGGTCGCAAACATGAAGTAGATGAGACCCAGGAGCCCGAAAAAGGCTACGAGAACGGCATATCTGGCTTTGATCAGGAGTGTGATCAGGGCGGTGTATCGCTCCGTCAGCCAGGTAAACCCTTTCTCGAACATCGAAAAACCGATGAACACTTTTTCATCTTTTCCGCGGCGTTTGATGATGATGGCGGCGATTGCCGGCGAAAGGGTCAGTGCGTTGAGTGACGAGACCATAACGGCAAAGGAGATGGTCAACGCAAACTGCTGGTAGAGCGAACCGGTGATCCCGGGCATCATGGAGACCGGGATAAATACGGCCACCAGTACGAGCGTCGTCGAAATGATCGGGCCGATAAGCTCTATCATCGACTTTTTGACGACCTGGGGCATTGTAAGTTCAGGCTCTTTATACATGATGACCTCGACGTTCTCGACCACCAGAATGACATCATCGACGACAATACCGATGGCCAGGATCAGACCGAAGAGGGTCAGGAAGTTGATCGAAAAGCCCGGTGCGATGTACATCGCGGCAAAGGCACCGATCAGCGAGACCGGTATGGCGACGGCAGCAATAACGGTCGGACGCCACGACTGCAAAAAAATGTAGATGATCATGATAACGAGCAGGATCGCAATAAAAAGGTTAGTGACGACATTGTCGATGGCAACGTTGACATATTTGGTCGTATCATACGGGATCGAGTAGCTGATACCTTCGGGGAAACGCTCTTTGACCTTCTCCATCACCTTTCCGACCGCTTCACGGATCTCCAGGGCATTGCTGCCCGGCAATTGGTAGATACCGACCAGGCCGGTCGGGTTTTTGTTCAAGATGGCATTCCAGTCGTACTTTTCGGCACCGAGCTCGATACGGGCAACATCGCGGAGGTAGACCAGCGAACCGTCGTTTTTGTATTTGATAACGATCTCTTCAAACTCATCGACCTCAGACAGACGCCCTTCAGCAGTCAACACGTACTCGATCTGCTGGTCTTTATAGGTCGGGGCGGAGCCGACCTTACCGACGGCTGCCTGCTTGTTCTGCGACTGGATCGCATTGATGATCTCTTGCGGTGTCAGATCCAAAGCGTAAATTCTGTCCGGGTTGAGCCAGATACGCATGGAGTACTTTTTCTCACCCATATTCTCCGCTTTACCGACGCCGGGAATACGTTTGAGCTCATCCAGGACGTTGATATTGATGAAGTTGGATAAAAAGGCGTCATCGAAACGTTCATCCCCGTTAAGCGTCACCATACAGACGATATTTGGACTCTGTTTGTCGACGATAACACCTTGCTGTTTCACCTCTGCCGGAAGCGATGCGGTGGCCATAGAGACTTTGTTCTGCACGTCGACGGCGGCAATATCCAGATCGTATCCGGGTTCGAAATAGACGGTGATCTTGGATTGACCGGTCGACGTACTGGCGGACTCAAGGTAGATGGAGCCCTGGACGCCGTTGAGTTTGTCCTCGAGAGGTCGTGTGACCGACTCTTCGACAGCATAGGCGTTGGCCCCCGTGTAGTTGGCCGTGACCTGCACCGTCGGCGGCACAACGTCAGGAAACTCCTGCACCGGCAGGACAACCATCGAGACGAGACCGCCGACGATGATCAGGAGTGAAATAACCATTGCGAAAATCGGCCGTTTGATAAAGGTTACGGAAAACATCTATTTGTGTGCCTCTTCAGGGATCAGCTTTTTCTCCCGCATGACCGCATCGATCCCTTTTGTTTCAGTCACATCTTCAGGCGCCAGCAGACGGCCTTCCTTGACCTTCATCAAACCGGAAATGAGTACCTTGTCCCCGTCAGAAAGTCCGCTCTCAATGCTGGTGTAGTAGCGGGAGGTAAAGTTGGTGACCACATCACTGCGTCTGGCGGTGTTGTTCTCATCGACAATATAGACAAACTTGCCGAGCTGATCTTCAAAGATCGACTGGGGCGGCAACAGTATAAAGTCAAATTTGTCGGTGATGAAGACGTTGATGTAGACAAACGTTCCGGGGTAGACAGCGTTCTCCCTGTTGTCTATCGTCGCACGCATGGAGATGGTCGATGTCAAGGGATCGACGGTGTTGTTGGCAAAATCGACATACCCGTTGAGCCGTTTGCGCTTCAAAACATCTTCGCCTTGCCCGCGCACCTCAATAAAGGCCGGTAGATCTTTTTGCGAACGGAACTTATAGATGCGCTGCACCTGGGACTCCGTCGGGCTGAAATAGGTATAGATGCTGTCGGTCTGAACGATCGTCGTCAGCAGTGTCGATTCGCCGTAGCCTACAAGATTGCCGACATCCACGCGCCGTGCACTGACCTGGCCGGAAACCGGTGCTGCGACGGTCGTATAGCTCAGCTCAAGCTCCGCATTTTGAATGGCTGCGTCATCAGCCGCGATCGCAGCGACGAGTTCACCGTACTTCGCTTCATACTGCTCAAGCGTCGCACGCGGCGCCAAACCGTCTTGAACGAGCGGTCTGTACCGAGCGACATCAGCTTTCGCCAACGCCAACGCAGCTTCATCCATACGCTTTTTCGCTTTTGCCGAATTGAGATTGCTTTTGTATTGCGACTGTTCGATCAAAAAGAGCTTATCCCCTTTTTTGACCTGATCGCCGTCTTTGAAGAAGACTTTTTGAAGGCGTCCGGAGACACGGGCCCGGATCTCCTGGTCACTGCTGGCTTTGGTCATACCGGTGAACTGGACCCACAGCGGCATAGGTTTTTTCTGCACGGTGACCGTTTCAACGGCCAATGGCGGTATGGCGAGAGGCGCAGCGCTCTCCTTCTCGTCACTGCAGCCGGTGAAAAGCAGAGAGAAAGAGATTAAACTGATAATAGCAACACTTTTTACCTTGAACATAGTGATCCTTATCGTTGGTTCTTGACTATGTTTTATCCTAGCAAAAAAAATGTTAGGTGCGCTTGACGAATGTCGATTAAAATATCAAATGGGCCAAATATGTCGTTTTGTCGGTCTACACGCTTAATAGCCGCGCAGGTAATAACCGACCTTGTAACGTATGCGTGTCTTTTCAGTGGGACGCGGGTATTTGCTGTAAGCGTACTCGATCGTCTCCCTGGTCGTGTCGTCGAGAATGTAAAAGTTGCTTTTTTCGATGAACGTTATGTCGGAGATGTCGCCGTTGGGGTAGAGGTAGAACTCAACGATATTGGAGCTGTTGACCCGCATCTCGTTGGGGATATTGACACGTCCGACACGGTTTAGCACCTGTTGAGTGATACGGCGCATGATCTCCTGGTTGTCGAGAATGTACTTTTGCTCACCGGGGCTGAGCTCGCCGAAGGTCTCGCCGTAGGCATCTTTGATGTTGTTGAGCAGCTTGCTTTCTCGTTTGGCCGAACGTTTTGAATCGGCTTCCTGCTTTGTCGTATCCACCTTTTTGGAGAGCATTGAGTAGAGCTTGTTATGCTCTTTTTTAGAGGGCTCAGTCGTGTTCCGGTCGGCTTTGACCGTAGGTTTATCTGTGAGCGGAATATAGGGCTTTTCCGGCGGTAGCGGCGAAATCTTTCTCTCGACCGGTTCCGGCTTTTTGGGTTCGATCCTGGTGACCGGTTTCTGAGGCTGTAACGGCGGTTTTGGCGTGTGTTCGAT
Organism: Sulfurimonadaceae bacterium; assembly: GCA_041555445.1. GTDB lineage: Bacteria > Campylobacterota > Campylobacteria > Campylobacterales > Sulfurimonadaceae > Sulfonitrofixus. The sequence goes on along the minus strand of JBFFKK010000004.1, from coordinate 66,784 downwards.
AAAGGGCTTTTGCTGGATCTTTTCGAGCTGCTTGCCTTTTGGCATCAGTTTCTGTTCGGTCGGCTGCACCTTGTTCTTTACGGCGGCATCTTTGGCGACCTTGGGCCTCTCTTTTAAAGAGACCTTGATACGGTGTTCTTTGGGCGGTTCAACTTTGTCGACTTTTGGCGTATAGTAGCCTAGAAGCATAAAGAGCAGCAGTAGCAGAAGATGAAACATCAATGCAATGAGAAAAGCGGCGGTTGAACGACTCATATGAACCAATAGTATATAATTTTCGTGATTATAGCACAGGGTCATTAACCGCTGACCAATCCCTTTTTTTGAAAAAGAAAGTAGATGTAAGAAGTCGTTTTTTTCAGGTCTATAGACATTATGACGTTGCCTATCGCGCAGAGCGGATTTTCACTCTAGACACTATTTTTAACGTTTTTTCGAAGGTGAATACGCCTCCTCTGCAAAAATAACATCCCCTTTGCTATAATGACGTCAATAATTCACAGTAGGATCATTAATGAGTACAGAAGCATCGAACAAAGCCTTTGACGAAGCACAAGAATACATCCCGGGCGGTGTCAATTCACCGGTACGCGCCTTTAAAAGTGTCGGCGGTACGCCAATTTTTATCAAAGAGGGACAGGGCGGTATGATGACCGATATCGACGGCAACAGCTACGTCGACTATGTCCAGTCGTGGGGACCGCTTATTTTCGGTCACCGTGATGAGAGTATTGAAGCGGCCGTCATCGAAGCGGTTAAACACGGATTGAGTTTTGGTGCGCCGACTGAGGCGGAGACTGAGCTTGCACATGAGGTCGTCTCTATTTTTGATTCTGTTGACAAGGTGCGTTTTGTCTCTTCGGGGACAGAAGCGGTCATGAGCGCCATTCGTCTTGCACGCGGTTTTACCGGCAAGGATGATATCGTCAAGTTCGAAGGATGTTACCACGGTCACAGCGATTCGCTTCTGGTACAGGCAGGTTCCGGTCTGGCAACGTTTGGAAATCCCTCTTCTCCGGGTGTTCCGGCAGACTTCACAAAGCACACTTTACTGGCTAAATACAACGACCTGGAAAGCGTCGAGAAATGCTTCAAGGACTCGGACAACATCGCTTGTATTATCATCGAGCCGATCGCCGGCAACATGGGCCTGGTGCCGGCCGAGAAAGAGTTTCTGCATGCCCTGCGTAAACTGTGTGACGACCATGGCGCGCTTTTGATCTTTGATGAAGTGATGAGCGGCTTTCGTGCAACCCTGCATGGTGCGGAGAGCATTACCGGCGTCACACCGGACATGATCACACTCGGAAAAGTGATCGGCGGCGGTATGCCGGTTGGCGCTTTTGGCGGCCGTAAAGAGGTGATGGCAATGCTCTCTCCGGAAGGACCGGTCTATCAGGCAGGGACGCTCAGCGGTAATCCGATCGCCATGGCCGCCGGTCTTGCCGCGGTCAAGAAACTTAAGCAGAACGCAAAGCTTTATCCGGTTCTTCAAGAGCGCGCGACGCGTCTGGTCGAAGGGCTGAAAGCGGCTGCAGCCAAGAACGGCATCGATATGGTAACCGATGTACGCGGTTCGATGTTCGGCTTTTTCTTCAGTGCCAGTCCCGTCAAGAACTTTGATGATGCGGCGAATGCCGACCATGCACTGTTTGCCAAGTTCCATGCTGCGATGCTGACTGAAGGCTTTTACTTCGCCTGTTCGGGTTACGAGACAGGTTTTGTCTGTACGGCCACAACAGATGCGATGGTCGAGAACACGATCAAGGCTGCAGAGAAGATCTTTGCGGAGATCAAATAATGGCTGATACCCCTAAAACACCGGAAGAAGAGGGTGAAAAACCGCGTATCAAACCGATCATTGAGGGGGCTGAATCCCTTTCGCTCGGCATATCGATGGTTGTCGCCGTCATTATCGGCGTCGGGATCGGCCTTGGGCTGAAATCCCTTACGGGTCTGACGTGGACGTTGTGGATCGGTGTTGCCATCGGTATTGCTGCGGCTGTTTTAAATGTCTACAAAGCCTACTCAAAACAGTACAAAGAGTTTGAAGAGCTGGCAAAGCAGGATCGATACAAGATCCAGAAACAGCTCGAAGATGACGATGATGAGGACGAGAGTGAAAAGAACTATTAAGCTCATCATCGCCAGTGAGATCGCCATCTTTGCCTTATGGCTCTACTCATATACCTTCTTTATCAACTTCCAGATCGCATTTTTGGCTTCTGCACTGATCCTTCTTGGTTCGACATACAGCTACAAACGGTTGGTAGAGAGACGTGTCGCTTCAGAGGAGCGCCCTGACGACACGGACCTTGTCGAGAAGATCGATGACCCGTTTGACCTCTACAGTGAAGAGATCGGCACCGAAGCGGCTGCCGATGAAGATCTGGATCTAAAAGCGATCGTCAAAGAGGAAAAGAAGCGCCTGAAACCGCAAAACATCAAGAACACGGCTAAGAGCGCGCCGGCACTTGTTTCGATCTTCAGAGTGGTGCCTTACCTTTTTTTGGTGCTGGGTTTCATCGCCCTTAAGAACAATGGTCTCTTGAGTCTGGTACCGTTTCTTGTCGGTCTTGCGGCCGGGATCGTTGTAGGGCTTTATATGGGGCGCGCTCTTTTTATAAAAGAGTAGTTTCAGTATAACGGAACGTTAATCCGTTATCATTGGAATGTTGATACTGACAACATTGTCGTTGAAGGTAAAATAGAGGTGATTCTTTGCAGCGATCATCTCCAGTTCGGAAATAAACTTCTTGCAGAACATCCCCCCTGTAATCTCGATGGTAAAGAGGGAGTACTTCTTCTCTTCAAACTTGATATGTTCACCGACGCGGTAGAAAAGCTTTGTCGTGATCTGCTCGCTCTCTTTATACCCGCTGTATATCTTGTTCAAAAGCTTGATGAAGTTATCGGGATGCAGACGTATCTCCGGTATGGTCGGGTCAAGTTCTTTATGAAAGACAGTCTCCGTGCCGATAGAGTTGGTGCTGATACAGATATCCAACAGCGTATAGATGTTTGTCAGGTCACCGGTAGGTTTGGGGGCGGAGAAGTTGATCGTTGGCTGCTGGTAAAGGCGTATGCCTATCTCCGATTCATTCTCATAGCCTACCGTAATGCCGAAAAACCGATATCTGCCGAATTCCAGCTCTAAAAACGTTGTCTTGAAACCGAAACTGTTGTTGGCATGCGTCGTTGCGATCTCAAAGAGAATGTTCTTGTCAACACTGCCGAGAAGATATTGCGCTTCACCGTTAAGGGAGATGATCTTGCCGCTCGAGCTGAAGAGCACAAAAGGGTTATAGTCGTATTCAATCCACTGCTGTTCGAAGGTCAAAGGGTCTACTCTTCGATGTAGTTTTTAAGACGACGCCCCACTTTAGGGTGCTTCAGCTTTTTAATCGCAGACGATTCGATCTGTCGAACACGCTCACGTGTGACGTTAAGCTCTTTACCGATCTCTTCGAGTGTACGGTCGCTTTCGTCGTCCATGATCCCGAAACGCATTTTGATAACCGCTTTTTCACGCTCGTTAAGCTGCTCTAACACGCCTTCGATCTGGAGTCTGAGGTCATCTTTCAAGATGGCGTCTGACGGTGCCAAAGAGGTCTTGTCCTCAATGAAGTCGCCGAAACGGCCATCATCTTCATTACCGATAGGGGCTTCCAGTGAAATCGGTTCTTTCGTGATCTTGATGACGTTTTTAACCTTCTCGACAGAGAGACCGACCTCTTCAGAGATTGTATCGACATCAGGCTCTTTCCCGTTCTCCTGAAGGTATTTACGCATGATCTTGTTGATACGGTTGATCGTCTCGATCATATGGATAGGGATACGGATAGTACGGGCCTGGTCCGCGATCGCACGGCTGATTGCCTGACGGATCCACCATGTCGCATAGGTCGAAAACTTGTACCCTTTTTTGTACTCGAACTTGTCGACCGCCTTCATAAGGCCGATATTTCCCTCCTGAATAAGGTCAAGGAACGGCAAGCCACGGTTCGTGTAGCGTTTCGCGATCGAAACCACAAGGCGGAGGTTGGACTTCGCCATACGCGTTTTGGAGATCTCGGAGATCTCTTTACCGCGTTTGATCTGCTCAAGGATCTCAAGAAGTTTTTCCGGTTCCATGTCGAAACCGCCTTTTGACGCCTCTTTGGTCTGAAGAAGTTTTTTGATCTCCATATAGGTGCTGACCATTGTCGCTTCAGGCACACGTGCGGCGATGTCCTCTTTTGTCAAGTCGCAGATCTCCGACACCAGTTCCGTATGGTTCTCACGCAAGGTGTCGTTGAACAACGGCAGTTTGTACTCGAGACGCTTGAGCTCTTTGTCGAAACCGTCATCGCTTTTAAGCGCAGTCTCCATCGATTTTACAAGCTCGTTGATCAGTTTGGATGTCGGCCCGAGGTCCAGCAGGCGCTCTTTAAGCACCTTCTTTTTAAAGCTGGCCGTTAGAGAGAAGTTAACATACTCTTCTGTCAGCTCTTCTCCCTCTTCGAGAATGATCTCTTTTTCGACCGATTTCATCCAATCTTTTTTCGCTTTTTCCAACGCCTTAAAGCTGGATACGACGGCTTCAACACGTTTTTTGTCTTTTGCCGTCATGGCGACGTCGGACTTGTCCTCTTCTATATCATTGCCGTCTGCGTCTTGCTCTTTTTCATCTTCAAAACTTTTGAACAGCTCTTTAACGCGGCGTTCACGGTTGATCAAAGGGTCTTTATAATCCAGAATAAAGTCGATAAGGTAGGGGACCGAACAGATCGCATCGATGATGATACTCTCGCCGTATTCGATCTTTTTGGATATTTCGATCTCTTCATCTTTGGTCAGAAGAGGGATCTGACCCATCTCACGCAGGTACATTCTGACAGGCGAGTCTGAACGTGACCACTCCATCAGTTCATGCTGTTTCAGGATGTCGAACTCTTCGCTTTTTGAGTCTTCAATAAGCTTGCGCTGGGCAGCCAGACGGGCAGCAGCCTCTTTGTCGTTAAGCATTTTGGCATGTTCAGATGCGGTGTAAAGACAGACATTGTGTTTCTGTGCAAGTTTTAGGATATTTTTTGCCTGAGCAGCTGTCGGTTGTTTTTCGAAGATCTCAACCAAGGACTCATATGTCAAACATTCACTAGATTTATGGGTACTGAAGGTTTCATCTAGGTATTTGTTCAATTCTTTTGCGGTCATATGCAATGCGCTCCTAGCAGGTGATTTAATTAGTGATCGGATTATACCGAGATTAGCTAAAATTATACTTTGTTATATGTATTATTTACGCGCTTAATCTCATTTTTTCACTCTGAACAAAACGCCTGTATCATGTCTGCAAAAATACGTCAATGGCGCATGATACTAAATAATATAAGAACCTCTTTCCGTCTGATTTATAAAGATATGACACTTTTTTCGATATAATCCCACAAAATTAAAGGCCGCCTTGTACGTAGACGGGTGTGCCGATCAGGATAATTGAATGCAAACAATTGAAGGAAAAGTCTGGAATTTCGGTAAAGATATCGATACAGACCTTATTATTGCCGCAAGATATTTAAATACATCAGTGCCTGAAGAGCTGGCCAAGCATGTCATGGAAGATGCCGACCCGGCATTTGTCAAAAACATGTCGCCGGGCGACATCATTGTCGCTGATGACAACTTCGGCTGCGGTTCATCCCGTGAACACGCACCGATCGCATTGAAAGCGGCCGGTGTCGCAGCCGTTATAGCACCGACATTTGCACGTATTTTTTACCGCAATGCATTTAACATGGGGCTGCCTATTTTTGAACTTCCGGAGAGCACAGAGATCAAGAAAGGCGATGTGGTCAGCATCAACATGGACGAAGGGACGATTACCAATAAAACAAACGGTAAAGTCTACAAATTCACGCCTATCCCGGAATTTATGCAAGAGCTTATCAATGCCGGCGGTTTAATGAATTATGCGGCTAAAGAAATCGCTCAAGGAGAGAAATAATGAAAAACTATAAAATCGCCCTTATCAAAGGTGACGGAATCGGCCCTGAGATCATTGATGAGGCGGTTAAGGTTCTTGACGCGGTTGCTTCAACGGCAGACTTTGATTTTCAATATGAAGAGTTGTTGATGGGCGGTTGTGCCTATGACGTGACGGGCGATCCGCTTCCGCAAGAGACGATCAATGCCTCTATGAACTCCGATGCCGTCCTTTTTGGTGCCATCGGTGGTGAAAAGTGGGACAGCCTTCCGCGTGAAAAACGTCCGGAGTCAGGTCTTCTGCGTTTTCGTAAAGCCTTAGGCGTTTATGCCAACTTGCGCCCTGCGGTTGTCTATGATGAGCTGGTCAATGCAAGTTCATTGAAGCCGGAGATCGTACAGGGCGTTGATCTTATGGTTGTCCGTGAACTGATCGGCGGTATCTATTTCGGGGAACCGAAAGGCCGTGACGAGAACCGCGGTTTTAACACAATGGTCTACACACGTGACGAGATCGTTCGTATTGCGCACAATGCTTTCAAGATCGCTATGACCCGTTCAAAACGTGTCTGTTCAATTGACAAAGCCAATGTCCTTGATGTCTCCCAGCTATGGCGCGATGTCGTAACTGAAGTGGCTGCCCAATATCCTGAGGTGGAACTGAGTCACATGTATGTAGACAATGCAGCAATGCAGCTTATCCGTGATCCAAAGCAGTTCGATGTCATGCTGACGGGAAATATATTCGGCGATATCCTGAGCGATGAGGCAAGTATGCTTTCCGGCTCTATCGGGTTGCTGCCATCTGCCTCTGTCGGCAGCAAGATCGGCGTATATGAGCCGATTCACGGTTCTGCACCGGACATCGCGGGACAGGGGATCGCCAATCCGATCGCAACGATCGCGAGTGCGTCGATGATGCTTCGTTATGCATTGAATGAAAACGAGGCAGCGGACCGTATTGATACGGCGATCAAGCAGGCGCTTGCCGAAGGTTACCGCACCCAGGATCTTGCACAGTTTGATGCAAAAGAGATCTGCTCAACGAGCGAGATGGGTTCTATTATCGCCAACTACGCCGTTAAATAACAATCCACTCTTTTTAGAGCCTGTACACCATGTACAGGTTTTATAAAACAGTTTTCAAGAGAGCCAAAGAATGAAGCAATATCGCGTATTAATCGATGCCAAAGATGAGAAAGGTCTGGTCTACAAGATCGCCAGTATCTTCTATAAACATGAACTTAACATCATGTCCAACAACGAGTTCGTTGATAAAGAGAACGATAAGTTCTTTATGCGCTCCGTGGTTGAAGGCAAGGTCGATGCAGATCAGCTTGAGAGCGAACTTGAAGCCGTGCTTCCGGAAAACTCCAGCGTTGATATCGTTAAGCCCGGAAAGAAGAACATCATCCTGATGGTGACCAAAGAGTCCCATGCCCTGGGCGATATCCTGATCCGCTATGAAGCCGGGGAGCTGGATGCCAATATTCTGGCTGTCGTCTCGAACTATGATCTTCTGGAGCCCCTGGTCAGCAAATTCAACATACCTTTTGTCACCGTTTCGCATGAAGGACTCGACAGAGAGGCGCACGAAGAGGCAATCTTGGACGTTCTTGGTCAATACAAAGATGTCGATTATATCGTCCTCGCCAAATACATGCGGATCCTGACCCCGCGATTCGTCGAAGCGTATGAAGACAAGATCATCAACATCCACCACTCGTTTCTGCCTGCATTTATCGGGGCAAACCCGTACAAACAGGCTTTTGAACGTGGCGTCAAGATTATCGGTGCGACGGCGCACTTTGTCAACAACAATCTCGACGAAGGTCCGATCATCGCACAAGAGATCAAGCATATCGACCATGCCTACAGCTGGCGCGACATGCAGCGTTCGGGCCGTGACGTGGAGAAGATCGTTCTCTCCCGGGCTTTGAAGCTTGCTTTGGAAGACCGCATCTTTGTCTATGCCAACAAAACTGTGATTTTTTAAATCCTAAAACAGTCAGGAGCCTTTTTGTTTAATATTGTATTGGTCCGTCCGGAGATCCCGAACAACACGGGCAGTATCGGCCGTCTTTGTGTCAATACCGGTTCGACACTCCACCTGATCAAACCGCTCGGCTTTGATATTGATGAAAAGGCGGTCCGCAGGGCGGGACTGGACTATTGGCATAAACTCGACCTCCATGTCTGGGAAGATCTTGAGAGCTTCTTTGCTGCCCAGGATGCTGATGCACGCTATTTTTACGGTACCACGAAAACGGATACCCCCTATTTTGAGCAGAAGTTTGAAGAGAACGACTTCCTCTTGTTCGGTTCTGAGACCAAAGGGCTGCCCGCTGAACTCCTTGCGGCACATCCCGAACGCTGTATGACCATCCCCATGACCAAAGAGGGCCGCAGCTTGAATCTTGCCGTAAGTACAGGGATCATCCTCTATGAGGCGATCAAGCAGAACTTCAGTGCCTATAAGGAGCTGATGTGAGCAGTTTCATGGATTATATTATGACGGGACTCTTTATCCTCTTTTTGTTCTTTATCTTTCGCGGTTACCATCAGAGTAAGCTCGAAGAGCGTGAAGAGACAACGCTTCAGGACGATAAAAAGAGTCAGGAAGAGGACCTGAAGGGGTAGCAGCCTCTGTGCTGAAAGCGATCTTTAGCTGTTGTAGATCAATTTTATCAATCGCCCCATATCGCCCACCGAGATGTTCGGATTGCTCTTGATCACTTTTTTGATTAATAGGTACTCTCTGCTGTTGATGTTCATCACCTCTCCTTGATTACAAAATTATGTCTGCCCAACGGTTTAACGACGCTAACGATCTGTCCAGAAATGAATCCGCAGTTTTGATTATTCTTGCCATCTGTCATCCTTTTGTATCACATTTATAGGCACATTCTATGAATTTTGTGACTGAAGCCTATAAAATATTGCAATTTGACATATTATTTTGATAAAGTATGGCAAAGTCTTATGATACTGGTATAAAAAGTATGGCACCCGAGAGAGCGATGCAACAGGGTGTCCATAAAAAGGATAGAATATGAAAAGTTTCAGCGAGATCGTAGAAGAGATAAAAGATATCATCTCATCAGATATCCCGGGTAAAAAAGTGTTTGACAAAGACGTGGCAAATGCACTGGAGATTTCACAGATGAATTTTGCGACGATGAAAAAACGCGAGAAGATCCCGTATGAGGAGCTGCTGAATTTCTGCGCCAAACGTTCTATTGCCATTAACTGGCTCTTGTACGACCAGAGTCCCGAGTCCCTGGTCGAGGCAACCAACCAGTTTTATATGGTCCGTTATTTTAATGCTGTTAATGCTTCGGCAGGCGGCGGCGGCTTCGCGGATGAAGGCGAGGAGTCTGAAAACCTTGCGATCGAGCCGCACTTTCTGGCGACTTTGGGCGGCGAGAGCGAACTGAAAAACATAGAGGCTATCAACGTGACCGGAGATTCGATGGAACCCACTTTTTTAAATGGCGATATCATCTTTTTGAACCGTTCGAAGGTCGACATATCCCGCGGCGGTGTTTTTGCGATCCAAACAGAAGATATGCTGCTTGTTAAACGATTACAAAAGCGTATAGATGGTAAAATCGATATTATTTCAGACAATAAAGAGTTCTATCTTCCGCAAGTCGCTGCACCGGAACAGATCAACATTCTCGGCCGGGTTGTCGGGCGTTATGGCGGGGTAGAGTAAGTGTTACACTTCTAATGCTCCCTGGGTGTCATAAAAGGAGATGCAGTTGCATCAAAACAAAGGTTTTCGTTTCGCTCTCTTGCTTGCAAGCCTCGCGATGCTGCTCTCTTTTAACGCATATGCTGCAGAAGCAGAACAGGAAATGGAAACACTTACCCTTATCAATCCGCAAAGCAATGCCAAGGCGGTAAGAGAGCTGAAGCAGCTTAAACTGTCAACTGCCGAAAAGAGCACGAGATCCGGTGATGACTTCTGTATTACACCGGTTTATCCCCATTTTGTAGAGGACCTTTACCGTTTTCCGCAAGAGATAGATGTCTATGCAGAAAAGAGCGCGGTGGCACATAAACGGTATTATGACGTCCAAAAAACTTTTGACAAAAACTACTTTTCGGTCTGGAGCTACAAACGGCCACCGGAAAGGGTCTCAACAGCGCGCTGGCCGTTTCGTGTCTACACGAAAGGGTGTTCGTACGGTGAAAATCTCCAGCTTCTCGAGCCCTCCTGGTTTGACGAGATGCTTGAACAGGCCAACTTTGAACATTTTGGCAAGGTAAGCCGCTACGGGATAACACTGCATTTCTCATCGCTGCGCAACTTTCCGACCCAAAAGCCGCTCTTTAGAGACCCGAATCTTGCGGGCGAAGGTTTTCCCTTTGACTACCTCCAAAACAGTGCCATCCACGCCAATGAGCCTGTTTTTATCTCACACTATTCTAAAGACAGGGCATGGGTCTATGTCTATACCTCTTACGCTTCCGGATGGCTGCCCAGCTATACGATCGCTTTCATGAACAAAAAAGAGCGTAAAAAATGGATGAAAGCGAAACCGGTCTATCTTTTGAAAGAGAAGGTCGCACTCACGGACACCGAAGGGCACTTTCTCTTTTATTCCCGTGTGGGCATGCGCCTTAGTCTTGTAAAAAAAAGAGGGCTCTATACGTATGCACGTGCCGTTGCACCCGGTGCCTTTAACAGACCGACCTTCGTCACGATCAGATTTAAACACAGTGACGTGACAACCAAACCGCTTTTCCTTAATCAAGAGAACCTTACCCGGATAACATCCGGTGTCATGAAAAGCAATTACGGCTGGGGAGGACTGTATGAGGAGAGGGACTGCTCTTCGACACTGCGTGACATCTATACGCCGTTCGGCATCTGGATGCCGCGCAACTCCAGACAGCAGTCACGTATCGGAAAAGTCATATCGCTTGCTGATCTCAACATAACCGAAAAAGAGGCGTTGATCAAAGCGGAAGCTATACCGTTTGAGACCTTTTTACACCGTAAAGGGCATATCATGCTCTACCTTGGGACCTATGATGACAATATCATGATACTGCACAACATGTGGGGGATCAAAACCGTTGATGACAATGCGGAAGAGGGGCGGGTCATTGTCGGTAAAGTCGTCATCAGCACATTGGATATCGGCAGCGAACAGAATGGCTATGATTTCAACAGTTCACTGATGCCGAGCCTGGACCGCATGAATATCTTTACCTACAAGCCGGTGAAAAAAAAGAAAAAGCGCAAAGTGAAAAGTAAAAAGAAAGCGAATGGATAGAAACAGCGTAAATAACGGAGCAAGAACCCCGTTGTAAGGGTTAGTGAAGATCCGCGTTGAGCTTGATCTCACGCGTCGACCGTGAAGCGGTGATCTCACCTGTCAGTGAGTTCTGACGGAAGTGAAGACCGTTAAGACCGGCAAGGTCTTTACCTTTAAAGACCTCTCCTTGCATCGTAACACCCTTGTTGACCTCTTGGATCTTTGCAAGCTGCTCCGGATAGATACCGACCTTTGTCCCTTCGAGAATAGCAATGCCGGCATCTATGATACAGGCATCGCCCAAAGGAATACCACAAACCGAGTTGGCTCCCAGAAGCGAGTTCTTACCGATGGAGATCGGGTTGCCGTCTGTACCGCTCAGGACACCGAGAATAGATGCACCGCCGCCGACATCCGAACCGTCACCGACAATAGCAGAACTCGAGATACGTCCCTCAACCATACTGACACCCGTCGTACCGGCGTTGAAATTGATGTAAGAAGCACCCGGCATAACCGTCGTACCGGCGTGAAGCTGTGCACCGAAACGTACTTTGGATGTTTCTAGGATACGCGTGTTGTCCGCAGGGATGATGTGCTGAAGGAAACGCGGGAATTTGTCTACAAAGTCGACATGCGGATAGGCGTTGGCTAACTTAAGTTCAATCTCGTTTTCACGAAGCCAGTCAAGTTCGATCGGCTGGCCGTCAGACCATGCGACGTTAGGAAGCGCACCAAAAGCACCGTCAAGGCAGATCGAGCGGAGCTCAACTTTTGCAAGCGACATGGCATACAGCTTCAAGTAGGCAGCTTCAACACTTTTAATGGCAACATCGTCAAAGATAAAGACAACACGGAACTCTCCCTCGCGTGCGCCTTCGGCTTTCAGCTGACCGTACAGCGCAGAGATAACCTGGATGTTCTTGTGGGCATCACCGAAGGCCTCATCAGCATACGGCGTAAATGCGTTCAGGCATGATTCCAGGAAGGCAAGGGTGACATTACAAACGACTTCGCTTTCTGAAAAGTCTACGGCAACACCTTGTTCACGAAGCGCCTCGATGAAGATCGCGGCAGAACCAAAGTTCTCATTCCAGTTGATAACAGGATAGGTCGCCTGAAGTACTTTGTCGCTGTTCTTTTGACCAAGATCGACACGACAGATACCAAATGCCAAAGGATCTTTGTACCCCTCCGTACTCTTAATGTTGTCAATTAGTGTTTTAAATGCATCAGCAGTTTGAATAGTTTCCATTGATTCTCGCTTTGTAGGATTTTTAGTTGTGAAATATTACCATGACTTTCTTTAGGAGGAGTAACCACACATGCTACTTAAAGTAAACTCAAACATATGCAATCCTCTACCTGCATGCACTTTGTCTTAGACATCTTTGATATACTTTCTCGATATAATATTTTATTAGCGGAACAGCGAATGACAAAATGGATCACGGTATTGCAGAACAATGACTATCTGGCAGCTAAAAAGCTGATCAAAGAGGGGGCGGATCTCAATGACATGACAGAAGCCGGGGAGTCCGTTCTGGCATATGCCCTCAAATCACGTGTTGATCAGGATATGCTGGAACTGCTCATTGATAATGGCGCTGACCTGTTTTACCAGGACGATGAAGGTGTAAGCATCTTTGATTTTGCTATTACCTACAACAACATGTACATTATCAAACTGCTGATGGAGAAGGGTAAAGATATCAATGAGACCACACGTAAAAGCGGGTTTACACCATTGATGGCAGCTGTCTGCTACGGCAGACACGACATCTTGCGACTGCTGCTTGAAGCGGGCGCCGATGTCAATGCCGTGGAGAGCAAGGGGTTGACGGCGTTGGGCTTTGCCAAAAAAATGCATAAAAACAGCATGATTAAACTTTTGGAAGAGATGCAATGAAACTGTATATAACAGCGATACTGATAGCAGCGCTTTTTACGGCTTGTTCAGAAGATGAGCGCGCTGGAAAAACAAACGAACCAGCTCTAAAAGTAGAGAAAAAAGTTAACAAAAGCGCTGATAAAAAGGGAGCGATTATCTGTCTCGATGAGGATGATAAGATCACTTGCAAGTTAATGGCCGATCGTATAAACAGAGATCGCGATGTCGAATTTATATGGAAATCGCCCGACGGAAAAGATGACCGCGAACGTGCAACAGCCTTGCCTGCCAACCACGCCAGCACCTATGATGTGCGCTATAAAAAGGGACGGGCCAAAGGGGAGTGGAGCGTTACCGCTGCGATGGAGGATGAAGAGGTCTCAACGACGTTCACAATCCGATAGCCGTTGCAAAGAGCTGACACTCTTAGATAACGCAGAACAGCTATTTAGGGACGGCCAAACCGTATACTTCTTCATCGGGTGTAATACAATAAAGCTCATAGATCATTGTCATCTGATTCTCTTTTAGCACGGTCTCCATACCCAGGTTTTCAGCCCATTTCTTTATCGTTTGAATAACTTCGGGGTCTGTCGCCATGATCTCAACAAGAAGGTCACCCTTGTACCCCGCATAGGTACGTATATCTTTGATCTCAAAGCCCAAGGCAAATTTGATGATATCTTTACGAACCTGGGACATACTTCCGCTTGATGATGCCAGATGTCCAACATCCTTACCGTACTGCCAAATGGAGCCGCTTCTTTCTTCTTCAGGTAATTCTTTCCCATCGCTCATTTTTTGTCCTTGATCAATTGAGTATGATAAATCATATCATAATATAGTGCTAAATACCGAATACCTGCATGTCGGTCATGCATCGTAGATAAACCTGAGTCGCAATTTAGAAGAACTGTTTCTGATTTTCATTTTCGAGCGGTTTACGTCGCTCTTTGGCCAACCACTCCTGCAGCAGCTTTTCAGTCACTTTGCTCAGGCTCATCTTGTATCGGCCGCGTGAATATTTCATCGCCTCGTCCCATGTCTGTCTGTCAATTACAAGAGAACGTGTCACTTCGTCTTTTGGCTTCAAATCTTTTCCTTGTTTAATTATATAATTTATTATATAGTAAAATATATTTTTTTACAAGAGATTTTGATGACAAATTGCCATATTTAAGGGAGTTCAAGAACATTTATGCAGTAAAAAAGAGATGCTAAATAGTCACTTTCGGTTTTAAGGTCAGCACCGATATCTCGCTTGGGGCGAAAACGCGTACCGGAGGGCCCCAAAACCCCGTTCCCCGGCTGACAAAGATCTGTTTTTTGTCGGTGATATAATGCAGCCCGGCGAGAAAGGGTTGCTGCAGCATCACCAGAAAGCCGAAAGGAAAGATCTGACCGCCATGGGTGTGGCCGCTGATCATAAGATCATAGTGATGCTCTTCAACGATCTCAATACTTTTAGGTTGATGCGCAAGCAGGACCGTCGCAAGTGATTTGTCGATACCGTTAAACGCCTTATAGGTGTCAACAGGAAGAACATCAAAACGCAGGGACTGCAAGTCGTTGATCCCGACAAGGTTAATAGCGTTTTCACCGTCGCGAATGACGACATTGTCGTTCAACAGAGGCGTAATGTTCAACTCGGGCATAAAGTCAGCCGCCGCCTGGGGGCCGTGGTAGTACTCATGGTTACCGAGTATGAAGTAGGTGCCATATTTTGTCTGCAGCTCTTTTAGGGGCATGAGATCTTCTTTGGCATCCTCTATCTCCCTGTCGATAAGATCGCCGGTGATAACAACAATATCGGGTTTAAGCGCGTTGATCCGGTCGACGCAATCCTGGACAAATGATTTTCCGATAATATTGCCGACATGGACATCGGTCAACTGGACGACAGTCAACGTCTCAAAGCCAAGATCTTTGATAAAAACATCGACCTTGTTGAGTACAGGCCTTTTAATGCCGCCGATCACCCCTTTGAGCAGGTAAGAGACGGCAAGGATCAACATCGTTACGTCAAAAGCGATCTTCATAAAACGTCTGCGGCTCTGGTCAAAAGGGATCTGTTGGGCTGTGGTATGGATCAGGTCATAAAGGAGTGTAATGAAAAAAAGTGTCACGGTGATCGCCACAGGCAGACTGAGGATGTAGTAGAGAGACTGCGAACCCGGGACAGGGTGGAAAAGTATCTGAACCACAAAAAATATCTCAAAGACAAAGACCGTGGCGAGAAATAAAAAACTTGCCTTGCGAACATTGAAATGGAGCCGTTTAAAGAGACGCTTGTGGATATAGGCGTTCATCAAATACATGACGCCGATAAAGGCCAGAGGAAAGAGTGTCGTGCTCATTATGCCTTTACCTCGTAGCCGATGCTGTTTTCTTCGAGGAAGTCGACAAACATAGTAAAGTACTTGCGGCTGATCGCTTCGTCATAAGAGGCTACCGACATCTCGACATTGGCCTTGCCGTCGACAAACATCGGCAAAGAGGAGCACTCCACCTCTTTTGGGATACTGCGCATGATCGGGATAAACCGCTCTTCGCTGCAGTATGCTAGGAGTGTTTTTCGGTACAGAGGTCTGTTTTGGGGCAAAAAACGCGCTATTGCCTCCTCTACCATAGCGTGGGCCATCTCCGGGAACCCGGGAACGAAAAAGAACCGCTCTTCAAGGTAAAAGCCGGACATGTTGTTGACGGGGTTTTTCAAGAGAGAGGCACCGGAAGGCAGATCAGACATATAAATACGGTTGGGAAAAGCACCTTCGCCGAACCGCTCGATAATATCTTTTTCGAACTGTTTGTGCCGGATCAGCGGTTTAGACGTAAAAACATCCGCTGCAATGGAGCGGGTAAGGTCATCAGGCGTCGAACCGATACCGCCGAAACTGAAGAGGATGCTCTCTCTATCAGCTTTCACGCGCTCAAAACTGCTCTTGATCAATGCCGCATCATCTTTGATGATCTCAACGGAGTAGAGGCTGTAGCCTCGCGCGGCAAGAGCACTTTTGAGAAAATCAAAGTGTTTATCGGTTCGGCGGCCGTTCAAGATTTCTGAACCGATGATAACAGCGTAGATGTGAGGTTCTGTCATCTTTCTGACTCCATTTTTATATCATTCCTGCCGTAAAAGCGACTTTACTTATACAAACCGTGCGTAAGTGTAGAAAGGGTGCCTACTCTCATAACGCTTGCGGCACTTCTTCAATATTTAAAAAACATCTTATCTTATTTACATAAACAACCCAGCTGTCCGGATCGCCCAAAAAAGCGTATTGACGTCAATTGAGGTGACTCGCTAAACATGCGGGTGAAATGCGGTGTTGGCGCCGCTGTAACGATTATATCTTGGAGGTGATGAACGCTTCCATCTCGGCGACGATCGCGTCTATACCTCGTTCACCGTCGATTTTGACAAGCATCTTTTTCGCTTCATAGAACTCCTGAATAAGCTTGAGAGGTTCCGTGTAGACTTTCATACGGTTGTTGAAGACCTCCGTATTGTCATCCGCACCACGGGCGCGTCCCAATACACGGTCACGTGCCACATCTTCACTGACGACGACTTCAATAACGTTGATCAATGCCACACCGTGATCGGGAGTTAGATAGCTGTCGAGTGCCTCAAGCTGCTCCTGTGAACGCGGGTAACCGTCAATGATAACGACATCGGTCGGGGCTTTTTTGATGGCGGAAACAATGGTCTCGATAGCGATCTCGATCGGCACAATATTGCCTTTGGAGATGTAGCTGTCAATGATCTTGCCCTGCTGCGAACCGCTGGCCACTTCTGCACGGAACATATCGCCGGCAGAGTAGTGGGTGATGGCGTCGCTGTTCTTTGCGATCAGCTCAGCATCCGTTGTCTTTCCCGATCCCGGTGCACCGATGATAAGAAAAAGTTTCTTCAAGACGTTACTTTGACGATTCGCGAAGACGGATATGCAGGTCACGCAGCTGTGTGTTGTCCACTTCGCTTGGTGCCTGTGTCAGGATACATGACGCTTTCTGTGTCTTAGGGAAGGCGATAACGTCACGGATACTGTCTTTTTTCGCAAGCAGCATCATGAAACGGTCAAAACCGAGGGCGAAACCGCCGTGCGGCGGCGCACCGAACTTAAGCGCGTCAAGCAGGAAGCCGAACTTCTCGTGCGCTTCCTCCTCTTCGATACCAAGAAGCTTGAAGATCTCAGACTGGACATGTTCCTGGTGGATACGGATAGATCCGCCGCCCAGCTCGACCCCGTTAAGCACGATGTCGTACGCGATCGACTCAATGTCCTCGATATGTTCGTGGACAAGGTCTTTAGGCTGTGTGAACGGGTGGTGCAACGCTTTGACACGGCCGTCTTCGATCTCGAACATCGGGAAGTCGACGACCCAGAGGAACTCAAACGTATCTTCGGGGATCAGGTTCATCTTTTCATGTTCGGCGATAAAAATTCTGAAACGGCCCATGTAGTCCCATACCGTCTTCTTCTCACCCGCACCGAAGAAGACGACATCGCCCACTTCAAGCTCAGTGCGTTCGATGATAAGTTGGATATCCTCTTCAGAGAAGAACTTCGTCAACGGTCCTTTAAGGCCGTCCTCTTTCATCTGGAAGTAGCCCAGACCGTGTGCACCGAACTTGCGTACGTAATCTTCAAACGATTTCATCTCGCGTTTTGAGAAGACCAGGTCGGCACCCGGAACGCGAAGTGCTTTGATACGGTTCATCTTGGGGTTTTTAGCGATCTCGGTGAAAATCGCATTGTCACAACGCTCGAAGATATCGATGACATCGACCATCTTGAGATCGTAACGCATGTCCGGCTTGTCTGAACCGTAGAACTCCATTGCATCAGCGTGTGTCATACGGTTGAACGGTGCCTTGACTGTGTGGCCGCAGGCTTCGAACATGTCGACAAGCAGTGTCTCGGCAACACTGATGACATCTTCCTGGTCACAGAAGCTCATCTCGACATCTATCTGGGTGAACTCCGGCTGGCGGTCGGCGCGAAGGTCTTCGTCACGGAAACATTTGGCGATCTGGAAGTAACGGTCGAACCCGCCTACCATAAGAAGCTGTTTGAAAAGCTGCGGCGACTGAGGCAGGGCATAGAACTCGCCCTCATGGACACGTGATGGTACAAGGTAGTCGCGGGCACCTTCCGGTGTCGACTTGGTGAGGATCGGCGTTTCGACTTCGAGGAAACCAAGCTTGTCCAGAGAGTTACGCGCAGCGATAGCCGCCTTTGAACGCAGACGGAAGGTCTCATACGAACTCGGTGCACGAAGGTCAAGGTAACGGTACTTGAGCTTTGTCTCTTCACCGACCTTGTCGTCACCGATCACAAACGGCATCGGCGCAGAACGGTTTTCGATAACAAGTTCATCGACAACGACTTCAATAGCACCTGTTTTAAGGCGCGGGTTGGTCAGACCTTCACCGCGGGCACGGATCGTTCCTTTGACAAGAAGAACAAACTCGTCACGGACCTCATTTGCTGTTTTGTGTGCATCCGCATTGTCGGCAGGATCACACACCAGCTGGATCAAACCGCTTTTGTCACGCAGGTCAATAAAGATGATACCGCCGTGGTCACGGTAGTTGTTCGCCCAACCGGCAAGCTCAACTTTGTCGCCTATATTTTTTTCACTTAAATCTGTACAGTAATGACTTCTCACCGAGAAAATCCTTTTTAAGGACAAATGTGCCCGTAATATTTTTCGCGATTATAGCTAAAAGTATTTGAGATAACGATTGAAGCCGTGCGCTTTAGCGACATATTTTTGAGCGGTTTTACAAGAATAAGCTATAATCATCAGTATAAAAGTCAAAGGCTAACTGATTTGGAACTATTAACCATTAAGAGTATAGGGGTTGTTCTGCGACCCTCGACTCCCGAACTTAAAGACAAGTTTTATCAGATTAAAGAGATTTTTGAATCGCATAATATCGATGTCGTCATCGACAATATCAGCGGCGGGATGATCGATGTGATGGGGCAGGAGTTCGACCTCATGTGTCAAAGCGTGGATATGCTGGTCACACTGGGCGGTGACGGCACGCTCATCTCCGCCGTGCGGCGTTCGTTTAAATGGAAGATGCCCGTTCTCGGCGTACACGCCGGCAAGCTCGGTTTTCTTGCCGATTTTGACATGGATGAGCTTGATGCCTTCATCCCCAAGCTCAAAAGCGGTGATTTCCGCATCGATAAACGTGCCATGCTGCGAGCGAGTATTCACTCCAAAGATGAAGTCAAAGAGGTCGTTGCTTTCAATGATATCGTGATGACCCGTCCGTCGATCTCCAAAATGATCCATCTGGAGACATTTGTTGACGGCAGATCGTTTAACACCTATTATGGTGACGGCGTCATCGTTTCGACGCCGACAGGTTCCACGGCGTACAACCTCTCTTGCGGCGGGCCCGTACTTTTTCCGCTGACACAGGTCTTTGCCGTCACGCCGATCTCGCCGCACTCACTGACACAGCGTCCTGTAGTGCTTCCGGGCCAATATGAGATCGAGGTCAAAACACCGGACAAGAGCGCCCTGGCCGTCGTTGACGGACAGGACATGTACGAGTTCGGCGAAGAGGATATCATCAAGATCCACCTCGCCAAAGAGTCTGCACGGCTTATACACAGAAACGAATTCAACTACTTTGAAGTTCTCAAAGAGAAACTAAGCTGGGGTGAATAGATGATAGAACGTTTTTATCTTAAGAATTGTCTCACGTTTAACGAGGTGGAGCTTGAGCTCCGGAGCGGTCTCATCGTCTTTTCCGGTCCAAGCGGCAGCGGAAAATCCGTTTTGATGCGGTCTATACTCGGTTCCGTCGGTTTTGATGACGCCCTGGCAGAGGTCAGTGAATCCAGTGTCAGCTGGCAGGTTGATGAGGAGACGACGGGTTTTGACAATGAAGAGCCAAATATCTTCAAACAGGTCCGGAAAGAGAAGGTGCGTTACTTTCTGAATGCCCAGAGCATCTCCAAAAAGGCCCTGCAAGAGATCTCGAAACACCATCTACGCCTTCTAAGCCTCAAAGACTACAGCGACTTCGAACAGGCGAACATGCTCAGTGTGCTTGACAAGCAGGTAAGCAAAAAGGAGGCGAACCATCTTGAGACGCTTGATATCTACCGCAACGAGTTTTATGCCTATAAAAAGGCCAAGCATGACCTTGAGCAGCTTTTAGCACAGGAAAAACAGATGCAGGAGCATAAAGAGTTTGCGGAGTTTGAGCTTGACAAGATCGACGGTATCAACCCCAAAGCCGGCGAGTATGAAGAGCTTCTGGAGATCAAGCGGACGCTTTCGCAAAAAGAGAAGGCAGAAGAGAAGCTGGCACTTGCAGAGTCGATATTTGAAAATGAGCACCTTGTTTCCGAAGCACTCAGCTCACTCGATATCGACAGTGCCTTTTTTGATGACGCCATGAACCAGCTCCGTTCGCAGTTTGACGAGGCGAGAACAAACTTTGAAGAGCTGGAGAATGAAGACATCGAATCGGTTCTGAACCGTCTGGAAGAGCTCTCAGAGCTTAAGCGCCGTTACGGCTCGATCGAAGAGGCGCTGCTTTATCGTGAAGAGAAGGCGCTCGAGGTGCATAAATACGAAAACTTTGATTTTGAAAAGGAGCGTTTGAGCAAAGAGGTTGAGAGACTCTTTAGCGATATGATGGAGCTTGCTCGGGAGATATCGATGAAACGCAGCGAGGCACTCTATGATTTCAATGAGGCGATCAACGGTTATCTTAAGCAGCTCTATCTAAGCGGGGCGGAGATGTCGCTGAGCCATGGTGACTGCGGCGTGACCGGTCAGGATCTGCTGGAGTTCAACCTTAAGGGCGCCCCTTTGGAGAAGGTGAGTGCCGGCGAGTTCAACCGTCTGCGTCTCGCACTTTTGGCCGTTCAGTCCGAATCGATGCAGGGACAAGGCGGCGTCCTGATGCTTGATGAGATCGATGCCAACCTCAGTGGAGAGGAGTCCATGAGTGTCGCCCGTGTATTGCGGCAGTTATCCAAGTATTTTCAGATCTTTGTCATTTCACATCAACCGCAGCTCACCTCCATGGGCGAACAGCATTTTATGGTCGAAAAAGATGAAACGAGTACGGTCCGCGAACTTTCGCCAGATGAGCGCATCGAAGAGATCGCACGGATGATCAGCGGCGAGACCGTTACGGCCGAGGCGAGAAGCTTCGCAAAAGAGCTGCTCGAAAGCGCCTCCTGATGTGTCTGGTCATTGCCGTTCTGGCTGCAATATATGCTTTTTCAGCCTTCAACGCGGGTGACAGTGTTCTCGGCTCGGCAGCAGTAGTGGTCGCGCTTGTTTTTACACTCATGATGGTCAAGAACATTATCAGTGTCCGTAAAACACGAAACAATAAGAGAAAGGAAGCGCCTTGATCATAGACACCCATATACACCTGGACGATGAACGCTACAGACCGGACCTCGATGACGTGCTTCTGCGCGCGAAAGAGGGCGGCGTAGAGCGTTATATCATCCCCGGTGCCGATATCACCACCCTGGAGCGTGCCGTAGCCCTGGCCGAGCAGTATGCGCCGATATACTTTTCAGTCGGTATACACCCCTATGATAAAGAGCAGTATGACGAGAAGACACTGGAGCGTTACATAGAACACCCCAAGTGTGTTGCCGTCGGCGAATGCGGCCTTGACTACTTTCGCCTCGAGGGGAGCGATGCCGAAAAAGCGGCAGAGAAAGAGGCGCAGAAAGCGGTCTTTTCCGCACAGATCGCATTGGCGAAACGCTACAAAAAACCATTGATCGTTCATATACGCAATGCCAGCCATGATGCGAAGATGATCCTGCTTGAGAACGGTGCTGAAGAAGTGGGCGGTGTCCTGCACTGTTACAATGCCGATGAAGAGCTGCTCTCCCTTGCCGACAACAACTTCTATTTCGGAATAGGCGGCGTGCTGACCTTCAAAAATGCGAAAAAGCTTGTTGATGTACTGCCCAAAATACCGCAGGAAAAACTGGTGATCGAAACGGACGGGCCTTACCTTACACCGCACCCGCATAGAGGCGAGCGCAACGAACCGTACTACACAACACTGGTCCGGGATAAAATGGCCGAGCTGCTTGGTCTTGAACGTGCTTCAGTCGAAGAGTTGACAACGCAGAATGCACGTGAATTGTTTAATATTTAATAATATGATGACATTTGGAAACGTTTATGCACAGATGCTCGGATAAAACTCCTCAAACAGTTGTTTTTAGGGCTTTTTAGGCTATAATAGAACCTTATATCAGGGGTTTTTATTTGAGATACAGTCTAACACTTTTTCTGCTGCTTTTGCCAATGCTTCTTTTCGGAGGCCTTGAGTTTGAAAGCAATCACAACAAACAGATCATGCTATTGTCCGCGTTTGATGTCGATCCCAATTACATCAATGACGAGCATCTAAACAAGATGCTGCAGTCAAAAAAATCGCCACAAGCCTATAAACAGTACTACAACGCGATGCAGAGTGCCCGTCTATACATTCCAACGATCAAGACGATCCTTTACAATGCGGACGTTCCGCCTGAGTTCATCTATCTTGCGATGGCCGAATCCTCGTTCACGACCAAAGCGCTTTCCAAAAAGCGTGCGGCCGGCATATGGCAGTTTATGCCGGCAACAGGGCGCCAATACGGACTTCATATAGACGACTACCTTGATGAACGACGCGATCCCATCAAGTCGACCGAGGCGGCCGCAAAGTATCTCACATCGCTCTATGATCGTTTTGGCAAGTGGTATCTGGCCGCGATGGCCTACAACTGCGGTGAGGGGTGTGTACTGCGCGCCATAGAGAAAGCCGGCGGCAAGGATGACATTTTTACGCTTCTAAGCGAGAAGGAGAAGTACCTTCCCAGAGAGACGCGCAATTATGTTCGAAAGATACTCTCGTTCGGACTGATGGGGATCGATGAGAATGACATCAACAACAGCGGATACGGATACCTGCTAAACCGCGCCAATCACAACACCATTGCGACCATCACACTGCCTAAAGGCGAAAAGATCAGCCGCGTCGCTGAAATACTTGACATCGACAAAGATGAGATGCGCAGACTTAACCGCCACCTTACGTATGATTTCGTACCGCCGTTCTCAAAGAGCTGTGATGTCTATATCCCTTATGACAAGCTCAATCGCTTCAAACAAAACTACAAGCCGTGTGATCTTAAAAAGATCTACCTTGTCCATATTGTAAAACCGGGTGAAAACCTGTCGCGTATCGGTGCCAAATACCATGTACCGTACAGGATCATCAGAGAGTTCAACCAACTCAAAAGCAACTATCTCCGTGTCAGTCAAAAGCTCATTATTCCGACGACACCGACGCTGATCGACAAATACAAGTTCAAGTACGCGGCAAACAGCTATATCGTTCGTCCCGGGGACACACTCCTCGGCATTGCCAAACGCTTTAAAACAAGCGTCAAAAAGCTCAAAGCCATGAATGACAAGAAGAGCAACGTTATCCATGTAAGTGAAAAACTGATCGTTCCTCCGCTGCCGCATTCAAAAAAGCTGTATGTTGTCCGTTCCGGTGACAACCTGAGTTCAATCGCAAAACGATATAAGGTTAGTGTCAGTACACTAAAGGCACGAAACAACAAACACTCTGACATTATCAGGATTGGAGAGAAACTGCGTGTATACTAGAGTTATTACCATCGTCTTGGCTGCCGTCATGATTGCCGGGTGCAGTACCCGCGGTGTCAAAAGCCACAGTTCAAAACGTTCCGACACCGCTGCAACACAAAACCATGCACGTTCAGATTCCAACAAAAACAGCGGCTACGTCCATCCGACCATGCGCCCCTATACGGTCTTTGGGAAGCGCTATTATCCGACCAAGGTCAGAGTGGGTGAGACGTTTTACGGTATCTCAAGCTGGTACGGTCCGGACTTTGACGGCAAGGCGACGTCGAGCGGCGAGATCTATGATATGCATGAGCTGACGGCCGCGCACAAGACGCTTCCGATGAACACCATTGTGAAAGTAACGAACCGTGAGAACGGCAAGAGTGTTGTTGTCCGCATCAATGATCGCGGTCCTTTTGTCGGAACACGCATCATCGACCTCTCAAACAAAGCGGCCCACAAGATCGACATGGTCAAAAAAGGGACGGCCAACGTCAAACTGGAGGTCGTCGGCTTTAAAGATAAAAAATCGAAAAGCGTTGCGACGCAAAAAGAGCTGAAAAGCGGTCCGCAAGAGGTGCTGGCCTACAACAACTATGCCTTGCAGATCGGTTCGTTTTCCAAGATCGACGGTGCGCTCGTCACACAGAGCAAATATGACGGTTATCAGGGGTACCGTACAATCATCAAGGATACTGAGTATAATAACAAACGGGTTTTCCGTGTATGGCTCAGCGGGTTTAAGTCTGAGGCCGAAGCACGAGACTTCAAAGTCAATTCACCTTTCGAAAATGCATTTATAGTTGGAGAGTAAATATGATATCAAAACAGAGAGCGACCAAAGAGACGGAGATTACCGTAGAGCTTGAACTTAACGGGTCAGGAAAAAGCAACATCAGCACAGGCGTCGGTTTTTTTGATCATATGCTTGAGGCTTTCAGCAAACATGCACTGATCGATCTGAACGTCAGCTGTAGAGGCGATACGCACATTGACGATCATCACAGTGTCGAAGATGTCGGTATTGTCATCGGTCAGGCTCTCGCTGAAGCGATCTATCCTATCGAAAACGTTGAGCGCTACGGCAATGCGACTGTTGTGATGGATGAGACCGCTGTTGAGTGCGATATGGACCTGAGCGGACGTCCTTACCTCCATTATGAAGTTGACGTAAATGGCAAAGTAGGCAGTTTCGATACCGAACTGGCCGAGGAGTTCTTCCATGCGGTCGCGCTGAATGCACGCATTACGACGCACATCGTCATGAAAAGGGGACGTAACAAGCACCACATCCTCGAAGCGGCATTCAAAGCTTTTGCTGTCGCGCTGCGTCGCGCAACGGCTAAAAACGATCGCGCAGGCATTCCCAGCACGAAAGGCGTACTGTGATCGACCTGATCATCCTCGATGTCGACGGCTGTCTGACGGATGGCAAGATCATCTACACCAACTCGGGCGACGAGGTCAAACAGTTCAATGTCAAAGACGGCCTTGCGATCAGTTCATGGATCCGCATGGGGCATAAAGCGGTCATTATCACAGGCCGACGTTCCGAACTTGTCGAGAGGCGTGCCAAAGAGCTCGGCATTACAGAACTCCATCAGGGCGTTAAGGACAAGGCTGCTTTGTTGACGGAACTCAGTGAGAAACTGAATGTGCCATTGCGCCGCATCGCCGTTATGGGGGACGACCTTAACGACTATAAAATGCTCTCGATCGCCGGTCTTTCGTTTACCCCGCAGGACGGTTCCGAGCACGTCAAAAATGTCGTCAAACGCGTCTGTAAGGCAAACGGCGGTGACGGTGCCGTACGAGAGATGATCGAGGAACTGTTCAAGATCAATGATGAAGTCGGTGAATTTTTAGCGCTATGGCAGTAAACGTAAACTACTTCTTCATTTTTATTGCGTTGGTCCTGGCTGCCATGCTCCTGTTCTTTCAGCCCGATCCGGTCCGTCAGACCATCGAGGATAACGCCCAGGTTGCGGAACTTGAACTGCGAAATTTTACCCTTTATGAACTCGGTGTAGACGGTCTGAAGGATATCATGATAGGACGTTACGGATTTCGTTATCCCGATCGCATCGAAGTCGAAGATATCGACTATACCGACAGTACCCGTCAACAGCGCAACAATCTGCAGGCCGATTTCGGTGTCTATGACAACAAGGACCTTATCACCCTTGAAGGGAATGTCCGTTACTATCGCGAAGACGGTATGAAATTCAGATCAGACAAAGCTGTTATCAATAAAGAGGATGAGTCGATCCACGCGGTCGGCCCGTTTACGATGACCAGGGGATCCGACAGCTTTGTCGGAACGGATCTTTACTATGACAGCAAACAGGGCCGTACGGAGGCCAAGAGTGTCACCGCTTTATTTACTTTAACAAAATAAGGATTATCCTTGAAACATCTATTTCTTTTATCATTTTTTTTACTGTTCTCTTTGAATGCAGCGCAACTCAAAGTCGTTGCAAAAAGTTTCAATACCAACGAGAAGAGCGGTGTCACCGTTTTCAGCGGTGATGTCCAGATAACGAAGGACGCCGACGAACTGAATGCTTCAAAGGTCACTGTCTATACCAACACCAAACGAAAACCGACCAAGTATATTGCGGAGGGGAGCGTCTCGTTCTTTATCGAGACCGAGAACAAAGCCACATACCGGGGCACTGCGGGCAAAGTCATCTTTGTACCGGCTACCAAAGAGTATCTCTTTTACACGAATGTTCATATTGAACAGCTCAACGATAAAAAAGAGATCAACGGTGAAGAGGTCGTGATCAGCACGGTTGAGGGCAAAGCACATGCCAAAGGCGGCAGTACAAAGCCGGTCATTATGACGTTTGAGATCGAAGAAGAGAGTAAATAATGGTCGAGATAATTAATTCAGCGTTTGTCACCTCTGCGCCGGATGTCACGCTGGCGCCCGAGAACGAATATCTGAACGAGGTCGTTTTCATGGCACGTTCAAACGTCGGTAAAAGTTCTCTTCTTAACGCCCTCAGCAATAGAAAAAGCCTCGCAAAGGTCTCCGCAACACCGGGCAAAACACGCCTGATCAACTTTTTCGATGTCACCTTCATGGACCGTGACAATGATCGGAAACTCGACGCCAAGTTCGTGGACCTTCCGGGTTTCGGGTATGCAAAGGTCTCAAAGTCCATCAAATCGGACTGGGAGAAAAACCTGACCGATTTTATTGCACAGCGCAAACAGATCAAGGTCTTTATGCACCTTATCGACTGCCGTCATCCGAACCTCGAGATCGATCAGTCGGTAGCCGATTATCTCGACCAGGTCTGTCGTGAAGATCAGGTCATCATACGGGTATTTACCAAGATAGACAAGCTCAACCAAAAAGAGCAGGGCAGACTGCTGCGTGACCATCCCGGTGCCATCCTGGTCTCCAGCGCAAAAAAACGCGGCATGCACAAACTCATCTCCATCCTTTACAATACGTTGCAGGAAGGTGTGGAGCATAATGGAGAAGAACATGAGTCTTGAATTCCGAAAAGCAACACTTCTGGACATTCCTGCTATGCAGCTTCTTGTCGGGCCCGAGGTCGAAAGCGGTGTCATCTTAAAACGTAATAACGATGAAACGGCGACCAACATCCGTTCTTACCACCTTGCCTTTGACGGCGACAAACTGGTCGGTTTCTGTGCCCTGCATATCCATACGACGACATTGGCGGAAGTGCGTTCGCTTGTTGTTGGCGAGAGTGTCAGAGGGCAGGGCGTGGGGACAGGTCTTGTCCGGCGTGCACTGGAGGAGGCAAAGGACCTCGGCCTTAAAGAGGTCCTCGCACTCACCTATCAGCAGGCCTTTTTTGAGCGTCTTGACTTTAAAGAGATACCCAAAGAGTCTCTGCCTGAGCATAAAATCTGGGCCGATTGTATTAACTGTAAACACTTTCCGATATGCAACGAAGTATCACTTATCCATTCGCTTTAAAAGCACTGCTGCTTTTTGCCGCGTATCTGGCGTACGAAAGTCTGAGCAACATCTACCTCTTTCTGCCGCCGCTTTTTGGTCTGCTTTTTTTCTATTTTATCCGTTCAGTGGACAAACAGGATATCTCGCTTTTGCTGCTAGTCGTGGCGATGTTGCTGATCTATGAAGCCGACAAAGGTTATCTCTTTTTAAGTTCTTTGGTCTACTTCTCTTTTCTCTACAAGTTCATTATTCCGAAGCTTGAGCAGATGATACAGTGCAGACGCTGCCTTCACTTCATCTATATCATACTTGCCTATATCGGTTTCTTCCTCTTTTCGATGCTTTTGGAGCAGATGTTGTGGCTGGAGCACTCGACGATGGATTGGCATGTTCTTTGGTACATCTTCTTTGAGTTTCTACTGGTAGGCCTGTTATGAGAACACGTCTGCTTATAACGTTTTTCTTTATCATATGGGTCTCGCTGCTCATACGCGTCTTTTACCTTGCGATCCAGTCAAACACCTACTACGAGACACTTTCATCGCACAACACCATCAAAACCGAGAAGATCGCACCGATACGCGGTGAGATTCATGACCGCAACAATGAGCCTATCGCTATCAATAAACTCGGTTTTTCGATCAAACTGCAGCCCCACCTGGACAAGGACGGCAAGCCCAGCGAACTTGACAAGACGATCAACCTGCTTGTAAGCTATCTGCCTGAACTGAACGCGACCAAGATCCGGAACAAATACATACGCAATGACTCCTACTATAACCACAATGATATCCGCGTTGTCGACTTTATCTCCTATGAGAAGATCATGCCGGTTTACTCGCCGCTGCATCTCGATGACAATATCCTTGTCATCCCTGCGCCAAAGCGCCACTACCCTTATAACGGTCTGGCCGCACATACGATCGGTTATGTTGCCAAGGCCAATATAAAAGATATTGAACGCGATGAACTTGCCAAGCTGATCGGTTCAACGGGTAAAAGCGGTGTCGAGAAGTACTATAACACCTATCTTGAGGGTGTTGCCGGCGAGCGTAAGATAAAGGTCAGTGCCCAGAATGAGGTTATTGAAGAGCTGAGCCATACCAAAGCGATCGAAAGCCGCAATCTGACCCTGACACTCGATATGCGTCTGCAGAAGTTTATCAGCGAGCGTTTTGATGCCAGAGCAGGAGCCGTTGTGGTCATGGGCATTAACGGAGAGATCCTGGCAGCCGGCAGTTTCCCCGAGTACGATCTCAATACATTCGTCTCCGGGATCTCATCAACGCGCTGGAAAGAGCTTATCGATAACATCGACACGCCGTTTACCAACAAACTGATCAACGGGCTCTATCCGCCGGGCTCGACCATTAAAACGGGTCTGGGTCTTGTCTATCTGAGCTCCGGTATCAGTCAGTGGTGGAACGTCGACTGCAAGGGTACGATGAAACTGGGTAAACGTAATTTCCGCTGTTGGAAACATACCGGTCACGGTACAACGGACATTAGAAAAGCGATCCGTGAAAGTTGTGATGACTATTTCTACAAAGGGAGCCTGAAAGTCGGTATTGCCGACATGAGCTTCGGTCTAAAACAGTTCGGTCTCGGCACCAAGACAGGCGTCGACCTTCCGAACGAGTTCATCGGAACGGTACCCAACCGCGAGTGGAAGCGCAAACGTTTTAACCAGCCGTGGTATATCGGTGAGACGCTCAACACCTCGATCGGTCAAGGTGATTTTCTGACCACACCGATGCAGATAACGCAGTTCACGGCCCTTATGGCAACCGGTCGCCTGGTCACGCCGCACTTGGCTAAAAAGATCGGTGACGAGGAGTATGTACCCGAATACAGGGACGTGTTGACACCGGAACAGCACAAAAAACTGCCGATCATACAGCAGGCGATGCGTCAGGTCTGCCAACACAGCAAGGGGACAGCGGTTAACTTTATGCATGCCAAGATCCCCGTGGCCGGCAAAACGGGAACGGCACAGGTTATCGGTATTTCGCAAGAGGTCAAACAGCGTATGAACGAAAGAGATATGCGCTACTACACCCGTTCGCACGCCTGGTTTACGACCTATGCGCCTGCGAATGACCCGCAGTACATCGTGACGGTTCTTGTCGAACATGGTGGGCACGGGGGTGCAGCCGCCGGGGGCATGGTCTCTGATATCTACAATAAGCTGATTGAATTGGGATATATTAAGAAGTAGCAGGGTGGAGCAGCGAACACGCCGCAGTCGCTGCGTGCGTTTTGCAGTGTATCGTTGTAATTACTTTTTAAACTTGTAAAAGTCCTGGTTCAGATAGTCAGCCACGTCGGTAACATCTTCATCAAACCAACCTGCATCCGTGTTCAGCTGACACGCCTGCACACGTGCTTCGAGCTGTTCAAAGGAGTGGACTTTTTTAGAGTTTTTGAAGTCACTGGTGTTGTGGCACTCGATACACTTGGCTTCGTTAAACATCTCTTTTCCCTCTTCTGCGCCGGCGTAGGCAGATGTCGTAAACAGCAGTGCGGCCGCTATTAGACTTACATTGATCATTTTCATAACTGTTTCCTCTTTAGAGATACTGCCCTACGGCAGTATGTTTTTGTTTTTATGCGTGTAGTATACCACGTTATTTTACGGTTTTGATTACAAGGTTGTCTATAATTTAGCCCCATAAAAAAGTGGTATAAACACCCCTTAATCGGGATGTCGGCAACGTAGAAGGTCTTAGAGGTTGACGAGGGCGTTTTGAAGGAACAGTACGAGAACGGTCAGCAGGAAAATCGCACCCGCTTTGTTGTAGAGTTTATTGGCAAGCAGTAAAAAGAGCGTGACACTGGCAGCCGCCAGGATATAAAGGTCAAAACTGGAAGCACCTGCTGTATTCAATGGGTTGAGCAGTGATGCACCGCCGATAACCATCGAAAAGTTGGCAACATTGGAACCGATGATATTGCCGATACTCATGTCGGCATTGCCTTTTTTGATCGCCACTAAAGAGACGACAAGTTCCGGAAGCGACGTCCCCAGTGCGATCAGCAAGAGACCGATGATCCATTCGCTGACCTCAAACATTCTGGCGATATTGCTGCCGCTCTCGACAACAAAGTTTGCACCGCCGATCGTCAGCACAAACCCTGCACCCAGTAGGACAATCGTCTTGAGCCAGTTAAACTTCTCTTTTTCAAGTTCCTCATCGATCTCGACCTCGAACTCCTCTTTGGCACTGGTAAACAAAAAGACCAGATAGGCGACCATGATCAACATAAATAGTGCTCCGTCAACACGGCTGATGACACCGTCTTGGATCATAAGAAAGAAGATCATCGGCGGCATGATGATCCAGGCGCTGTCAAGCGAGAAGAGGTCACGTGAAGGCATGATCTTCTTGGCGATCAAAAATACAACACCCAGAACCAAGGTGATGTTGAAGGTGACACTACCGATCACATTGGCGACGGCCATGTCGCTTTTGCCTTCATAGCTCGCCATCATCGATGCGGCCATTTCCGGCAGAGAGGTTCCAAGGGCGATCAACGTTGCACCGATCACAAAGTGGGAGATGTTGAAGTGCAGGGCGATACGCTCCGACTCCCTGATAATAAAATCGGCACCGAAGATCAGTGCGCTCATCGCCGCTATAAATATTACAAAATCCATTACATCTTCTCCGTTCTTACGATTAAACTCTCAGGCAGGCCAAAGGCCTGTAGTACTTCATGCTCTTTTTCACGCATTTCGCCCTTATCGATCTCATGGTCATAGCCCATAAGATGCAGCATGCCGTGAATGAAGAGCAGGGCGCGTTCGTCATCTTTTGTGTGTCCGAACTTCTCGGCCCCGGCTCTAACAAAATCTTCAGAGATCACGATGCTGCCAAGGGGTGCTCCGGGCATCTCCATCATCGGAAAGCTCAGCACATCGGTCGACTTGGCAATGCCGCGGCTCTCTTGGTTAAGCACTGCCATCTCTGCATCATCTGTCAGGATCAGTTCTATCTCTTTATCACTCAACGTTGCCGCGATACGCTCAAGCATCTCGATGTCCACGTCAACGCCGATTCTGTTATCTAAATCAATCATGCGCGTATTTTATCCAAGTGCAACTAAAAAGGCCTACTTTGCTTCGTCAGCACTTTTGTAGCGGATGTCAAACTCGCGTTCGCCCATACGTGCGATCCCCTGAGCCTCTGTCGGTGTCCTTTTTGAACCGTCGTTCAAAAGGGCAACTATCCGCCAGTAGTACGCGGCTTCCGCACTTTTGATATCGGTGATAAAGGCTTGGTTCATCAAAAACCGGTCGCCCTCTTTAAGGTCCTCAAAGGCCTCGATGATCTCGTTTTTGATCATCTGGTCAATGCCGTTGCCCAATGTCAGGTTCTTGGCCCGCAACCGCATCATGTCGTCGATCTCCTGCACCGGCAGAACACGGTTGTTTTCATCCGGCGTCAAAACAAGGTTCATAAAGATATCTTTGGCACTGCCTTCAAGGGTGAAAAGTCTGGTGTTGGTAAAAACTGAAAGTCGCATTGTTTTTCCTCTCTCTCTTTAAGTAGTGAAAGGGTACAGAAATTTGCTTAATGTGTCGGCACTGTTTTCGGGAGCAAAAATCGTCTTATCTTTCATTATAACCATACAAAGTCATCTTCATTATGCTACAATCAACAGATGATAACCAGACGTCACTTCTTCCAGTACGGCGGCGCTGCAGGCGCTGCACTTCTTATCGGTATTGCTGCCAAAAAGTACGCTTTAACCAACAACGTCGGTACCGACACCTATAAGATCTTCGACCTCCTCATAAACCATATGTTCAACGATGCCGACGGCTATGTTACATCCAAGCTCAACATCATCGGTTACTTTAAAGGTGTTTTGAGCGACCGGCGCATTGATATCGAGGAGAGAGAACACCTTATCAACGGTACTCGCTGGTTGAACGAGACCGCCAACGAAGAGTTCAACAGGGACTTTGTAAAACTCGACCATGGGCAGATAGAGACGCTGCTGAAAAAGATCTCGATGCTGCGGTGGGGCGACCGGTGGCTCTACAGAGTGATGAGCTACTATTTCGAGACGGTCTTCTCCGACCCGATCTATGGCGGCAACGTCGACGGTGCCGGCTGGAAATGGCTGGCCTACGAACCCGGTTTTCCCCGTCCAAACGAGGTGGCGATATGATAAGACAGGCAGACATCTGTATTATCGGCAGCGGAGCAGGCGGTGCACCGGTGGCCTATACGCTTGCACAGGCCGGTTTCAAGGTCGTTGTCCTCGAAAAAGGGCCGCTCTACAATGAGAATGACTTTAAAAAAGATGAGATCGCCGTTGCCAGACGCAGCCTCTACACGCCGAACCTCAAAGACGAACAGCATGTCGTTGAGACCTTTGATAACGAGGGCAACATCGTCAAAGAGACGGGCGCAGAGAGCGGATGGAACTTCTGGAACGGCTCCATGGTCGGCGGCTCTTCCAACCTGATGAGCGGCTACTTTCACCGCATGAAGCCCAACGATTTCAAACTCAAAACAGCTTTTGGCGAGGTCGAAGGGGCCAATGTTGTTGACTGGCCCATCGATTATGAGACGATGGAACCGTATTACACCAAAGTCGAAGAGGTGGTCGGCGTCTCCGGCAAGATGGTCTTCCACCCGTACCTTGAACAACGCTCAACGGCCGACTACCCTTATCCGCCGACGTGGGAACACCCCATCGCCTCCTGGATAGACGAATCCTGTGCCAAGCTGGGCTACTATGCCATGCCGACACCGCGTGCGATCATCCCTTTTGACGCGCTGGGCCGCAGAGGCTGCTCCTACTCCAACCTCTGCGGCAGTTACGGCTGTGCGACAGGGGCGAAAAGCCATGCCAAATCGGCGCTGCTGGACAAGGCGGTACAGACCGGGAACTGTGAGATTCTACCCGACTCCTTTGTTTACAGGATCGAAAGCATTGACCAAGGCGTCAGCGGTGTCCATTACTATGACAAAAACGGTGAAACACACACCGTTGAGGCCACGATCTATGTGCTGGCGGCCCAGGCCATAGAGAGCGCACGACTGCTGCTGAACTCGAAAAGCGCCCATTTCCCGAACGGGCTCGCCAACAACAGCGGGCAGGTCGGCAAGAACCTCATATTTTCGGCCGGCGGCAGCGGTACAGGGCGTCTGAACTTTGAAAAACTGCCCAAAGAAAGACAGGAGTCGCTGCTGCTGCGCGGCGCCTTTGTCAACCGGTCGCTTCAGGACTGGTATGAGTACGACGTGGGCGAGCGACGCCTGAAAGGGGGCACCATCGACTTCCTTTTCGAGCACGCCAACGCCATTCCGAGAGCTTTGGATCAGGTCTATAACGACAAGGGTGATCTTGTCTGGGGCAAAACACTGTCAAAAAGCCTTCACCACGCTTTTGAACGTTCCCGTGTCATGACCTTCGAGGTCTTCAACGACTGGCTGCCGACAGACAACTGTTTTGTCGGCATCGACGAGGAGGTCAAAGACAAGTGGGGCATGCCTGTCGGCAAGGTCCGTCTCTATGGCCACCCGCATGACCTGCGAGTAGGGCACTACCTGGCCGTCAAGGCCGTCAAGGTACTCGAAGAGCTCGGCTGTGAAGAGATCACCTCCAACATCTCCGACGCACCGCCGCCGAACCTCGTTGCCGGGGGATGCCGTTTCGGAGAGGATCCCAAAACGTCGGTTCTGGACGTCAACTGCAAGGCGCACGAAGTGGCCAACCTCTATGTCACCGACGCCAGCTTTATGCCCACCGGCGGCAGCGTCCCCTACACATGGACCATCTATGCCAACGCCTTTCGCGTGGCCGACAAAATACTGGAGAGGTTAAAGAACAGTGCTGTTTGATCGTTTTAAAAATCTCATCAAAGAGACCAAAGAGGCCTTTTACGAAGGTCTTTACGAGGCGCCGCCCACGTCGCAGGAGATACTCGACGCCTACAAGCTACTCGGTCTCTCAAAAGAGGCGAGCTTTGACGAGGTTAAAACACAGTTTAAGAACCTCTCCAAGCTCTACCATCCCGATACCAAGACAAATAGCGACCCTGAGCAGTTTATCCGCATCAAAGCGGCCTATGATGTGCTAAAATCACATTACCAAAAGCAGTAGTTATGTATTCATCCGTACATATGGCAGATCAATACGGTGCCGTTGGAAGCGTTATCGCTCTCTTTTTGACGATGGGGCCCTTACAGTTTGTGCTCTATGTTGTGGCTTTGACACTTCTCGGATATTACATTAACAAACGAAAAAAGAGTAGCAATGAGTAAAAAAGCGGTCTGTATAATGAGCGGCGGAATGGATTCGACCCTGGGGGCCTACCTGATGAAAGACAGGGGCTATGAGATCATCGCGGTCCATTTTAATTATGATCAGCGCACCGAGAAAAAAGAGCGCGAAGCCTTTCACGCTATCGCCCACACCATCGGTGCCGTGAGCAAGTACGACCTTGACATCGGTTTTTTCAAAGAGCTCGGTGCCTCTGCCTTGACAGACAAGAACATCGATGTACCGACCGGCGGTGTGGAAGAGGGCGTTCCCGTCACCTACGTCCCTTTCCGAAACGGTATCTTTCTGAGCATGGCGGCGGCCATTGCCGAGAAAGAGGGTGCCGAAGTGATCTGCATCGGTGTCGTCGAAGAGGACAGCAGCGGCTATCCGGACTGTCGTGAGTCCTACATCAAAAGCATGCAGGAGAGTATCAACCTCGGCACCAAAGAGAGCACCAACATCACGATCGAGATGCCGCTTGTCCACCTTAAAAAGTCCGAGATCGTCCAGGAGGCACTCGCGCACCAGGTACCGCTTCATTTAACCTGGAGCTGCTACAAAAATGAAGACAGAGCCTGCGGTCTCTGCGACAGCTGCCGGCTGCGCCTTAACGGTTTCAAGATCGCCGGTGTCAGAGACCCGATCGACTATGAGATCGATTGACTACTATATAGTAAATTATTGAGTAATGATGTCCAACGAACGTCTTGACCACCCTTTTGATGCCATTGTCGATGAGCACTCCAAAGTGCTCATTCTCGGCTCCTTTCCCAGCATCAAATCGTTCGAGGACAACTTCTACTACGCACACCCCAGAAACCTCTTCTGGCCGATCATGGAGACCCTCTTTGAGGTCACTCTTGCGACCAACGAAGAGAAGCGCGCCTTTGCACTCGAAAAAGGGATCGCCCTGTGGGATACCTACGGCTCCCTGCGCCGCGAAGAGGGAAACTCAAGCGATGCCAACCTCAAAGACCTCGTACCCAACGATTTTCACGCCTTTTTCAAACAGTACCCGAACATAAAGCACATCTTCTTTACCGGCCGAAAAGCGGAGCAGGGGTACAAGAAGCACTTCAGCGACATCGACATCCCGACGACGCTGCTTCCCTCGACCTCGCCGGCCCATGCCGCCATGAAGCGCGACGAGAAAGAGCGCCACTACCGTGTTATCAAGGCGATCCTTGAAGACTAGTTACAGCTACAAAGGGCTGACGGTAGAGCACATCGTCAAACCGAGGATGAAGAACATCTATTTTCGCATCACCGACAACGGCGCAGTGACGGTCAGTTCGTCCAGAATGAGCAAAAAAAGAGTTTTTGAGCTTATCGATGAAAAAGAGGCGTGGATACGCAAGGCGCTGCAAAAGGTGAGCGAGAAACCGAGGCTCATCAAGGGCAAAGAGATCCTCTATTTCGGCGAGACCTATCCGCTTGAGTACCACCCCAAATTTGCCGACCTTAAAGAGAAGTGCGACAAGAGCGCCGAAGAGCAGATACCCTCACACTACCACAGCTTCTACAAAAGAGAGGCGCAGAGCTACCTGCAGGAGCGTCTGAACCACTTCTCTGTCATCATGGGTCTCAACCCCAAAGAGATGAAACTGCGCCGCATGAAACGCCAGTGGGGCAACTGCCGCAGCAGCGGCGTCATCACCTTCAACATCCACCTCATTCAGGCGCCCAAAGAGTGCATCGACTACGTCGTCGTCCACGAACTTGCCCATATGGTCCACATGAACCACTCTGCTGCTTTTCATGCGCTTGTGGAGCAATATCTGCCGCAGAGCAGAGAGAAGAGGGCGCTGCTCAGACGCTTCAGCGCCTCGCTCTAACCCCATCCGGTCACTCCGTCATCTTTGCATATGTGCCTGCGTTAGTACGTATATTGCATATCATTAAAAACACGTTTACACGTCCAGCTGGAGATAGATCATGCATGATGAGGAAGAAGAACAATGGGTCATCTGGAATGGCGCTTACGGGATCGTCGACACTGTGACCATCTGCCGCATCGAAGCAGGACAGGACGGCAGAAGCGCCTGGCTGGATGCGCCTTACGAGATGGTGGGTCCATTCAGTCTTGATGCGCTCAAGAAAAACGGTCAGATCGACTTCGCTGCCTGCACCGTCATGTCCCGTCAGCAATGGAAAGACGATCAGGTAGGATTGCGTCGGGAGGCCCTCGAAAGACGCCGCGAAGCGCAGCAACGCCTGTTTGAAGACCTGTCCCGGTTCAACAGACAAAAAAGCAGGCGCCCAAGCCAATTCAAGCAATTCGATGAGAAGCAGCATCGTGAACTGCTGGAACTGCCGAGCAGCGGCCTGCTTAAGTCGTCCCAGATCAAAGCCGCTTATCGTCGAGTCGCCAAGAAAGCGCATCCCGACGTCGGCGGCAGCCACGAACGGTTTGTTCAGATCACGGAAGCACGTAATGCTCTGCTGGAGTTTATTTCATAACCTGCAAGCGCATCAAAAAATTACCCCCTGCAATTATCTGCAAATAGAAAAACATTTTCAATGTTAGATATCGGGATTATTTCAGCCTTAAAGCTATAAGATGTTGCATAAATAACCCGTTGTACGAGAATAGCAATGAAATTATCCATCTATCAAATAGATGCCTTTTCTGAAAAAACATTTGGCGGTAACCCGGCAGCCGTATGTCCGCTGGAAAGATGGTTGTCTGATAAAACCATGCAATCCATAGCACAAGAGAACAACCTGTCGGAAACAGCTTTTTTTGTTCCAACGGAAGCAGGTTTCCACATCCGCTGGTTTACGCCCGTTACCGAAGTTGACTTGTGTGGCCATGCAACATTGGCATCAGCTTACGTTCTTTTTACGGTTCTTGGTTACAAGGAACAAGAGATAAGGTTTGAATCAAAATCCGGTCTCTTGAAAGTCGCAAACAGTGGTGACATGCTTGTCATGGACTTTCCATCTCAAATTCCCGTAAAGTGTGAAACCCCTGAAGGGATTCTTCAAGCGTTCAATACGACTCCGGTAACGTGCCTGAAGGCTGAAGACTATATTGTTGTCTTTGAAAGCGAAGAGGCAGTCCGTTCGGCGCAACCCAAATTGGCTGCACTTGAAAATGTTGATCTAAGAGGCGTTGTGATCACTGCGAAATCTGACGAATGCGACTTTGTTTCCCGATTCTTTGCACCCAAATACGGCATCGATGAAGACCCGGTAACCGGCTCTGCACACACCCAGCTCGCGCCTTACTGGTCTAAGGCTTTGGGCAAGACGAAACTTCATGCAAAACAGATCTCGCAAAGAGGAGGAGAACTGTTTTGCGAGATCGTCGGAAACCGTGTCCTCATAGCTGGAAAAGCGAGCAAATACTTGTCTGGCGAGATAGAGATCAAAACCTGACCAATCAAAGAAAGGCAAAAATGAAATTACACGGCAACATCACTATCAATGGTAAGACATACAATAAAGGGGATGATGCCCCGTGGTTTATCTACCCTTTTTTTCTATTTCATATGTTCATGTTCGGCGGATCGGGTTTTCTACTATCCTATTCCGGCGTGCCGTCGCCTGCACCATTTATCTATTTTCACGGCGGCCTTGCCATCCTCGTTTACACCGCCTTTTATCTGCAGGTCTTTGGGCGCGAGCAGGTCAAGTGGATGTTTATCAATGCGGCGCTTGGCATTATGGGTATCTACACACAGATAGACCTGATCTTGTCGTTCTTTGGCAAGAGTGTCGACCAGTATCCCCTGCATATCCACATCGTCCCGACACTCTACTTTATACTCTATACCTTTCTTATTCGACAGGCCGTTTTGGATCTCTTCAATGCCAGAGAAGACGACGCCAGACGCAAAAAAGTCGAATACGGCTACGTAACGGCAAGCACACTTGCTTATCTATTCATCTGACATATAAGAGAACAAGCCGCATTTTCAAACCGTTAGGGCAGATTGCAACACGGCTAAAGCCAAATTCTTTTGTCAAAACACTATAATACGTTTCAGAAACTATTTAAGGAAACATCTATGGAACAACTACCAAAATGCCCGCAGTGCGGCAGCGAATATACTTACGAAGACGGCGAGCTTTATGTCTGCCCTGAGTGTGCACATGAGTGGAGCAAAAATGCTGTAGAAGAAGAAGGGTTGATCGTAAAAGATGCCAATGGCAACATTCTCCAGGATGGCGATGCGGTCACTGTTATCAAAGACCTTAAGGTCAAAGGCAGCAGCAATGGGATCAAAGTAGGGACCAAGATCACGGGTATCCGCCTTGTTGAAGGCAATGACGGACACAACATCGACTGTAAAGTCCCTGGTGTCGGCGCTATCAAACTCAAACAAGAGTTTGTAAAAAAAGCGTAAAAGACGCAACTGCACCAACCGTTTTCTACAACACCTAAAAGCATATTCAACCCGAAGTCCGCGTCTTTGTGGCAGGGGGTTGGTCTGCTTGCTGCATTTAATCTCCACCTCTCTTAAAGTAAAAACCACTTCAACTTACCTAATTTCTATTCAAGTTAATAGGTATAGAATAGATATATGTTTATGGGTTGTCACAAGGAGATGCGATGGACCGGGCGAACAAAACACTTCTCGAGCAGATGCGGATCAACGAGTTTGAGATCGATCAGCGAAAACATCTTTTTTACCTGGACAAAGAGGATGTGGCCGCGCTCAAATCGGCTAAAGACCTTCTCATGCTTCATGTAGATGACATCGTGGACCGGTTTTACAAACAGCAGACAAGCATACCCGAGATCGCCCTCATCATCGGTGATGCCGGCACCCTGGAGCGTCTTAAGGAGGCCCAGCACAAATACCTGATTGATCTGGTCAGCGGCCTCTATGGCATGGATTATGTTAACAACCGCCTCAGGATCGGTCTTGTACACAAACGTATCGGTGTCGACCCGAAGCTCTACCTCTCGGGGATCTACACCCTTAAAAAAATACTCTTTGATGTCATTTCCAGAAACATGGAAGCGGTCGAAGAGCGCAACCGTGTTCTTGATGCCTTTGAAAAGCTTTTACTCTTTGACATCTCTCTCGTTTTTGACACCTACATCAGAAGTCTGCTTTCGGAGCTCGAGATCGCAAAAGAGAGGTCCGACCAGTACTCGCATATCCTCGAAGAGAAGGTCAAAGAGCGGACACAGCAGCTTGAAGAGCTGTCACGCACCGATCCGCTGACGGGGCTGCTCAACGTACGGCAATTGACCGAGACGCTCACCGCGACGCTGCTCTCTGCAGAACGCCGCGGCGAGCCCGTCTCCATGGTCTACATCGATATCGATGACTTCAAGGTTATCAATGACACCCATGGGCACCAACAGGGTGATGAGATACTCTGTATTGTCAGTAGCGCTCTTAAGCAGGTCTCGCGCCAGGAGGACAGCTGCTTTCGCTACGGCGGCGATGAGTTCTGCGTCATATTGCCCAACTGCAGTGAAGAGCTGGCCAAAGAGATCTATACAAAACGTCTTATCGATGAAATCAAGAAAAGCGCTTATGATATCTCACTCAGTATCGGTGTCGTACAGACCGGCCCTCAGGCGTACCTTGAACCGGATGCCTTGATCCATAAGGCGGACCATCTTATGTATGCCGAGAAAAAAAAGAGTAAAACAGCCAAAAATGCCGAATAGTGTATATCTGAGAGCCGTCGCCTGTTCCGATAGATACAGCTCTTCTGAGACACGCATCCAACAAGAAAACGACAGGTATATGTTGTTTTAAGCGACTCACTATAAAATATAGTCATCGGCCGATAGGTTTGACATAGATAATCAACAGAGATGGAGCGACTTGTGAAAAAAGCCATTTGCAAGCATGATCATATAACCAAGCTATTGAGACGCATGAGATGAGAACACGTAGCGCCGACAGATCACCGTTTATCTATGCCAGAGTTGCCGGTTTTACCTACCTGGCCACTATTTTACTGGGTATATTCAGCGTCAATTTCGCGGCATCTGCACTTATCGTGACCAACGACAGTGCCGCAACGGCCAACAATATAGTGTCGCACGAGATGCTCTTTCGATTCGGTGTTGCCGGCGAGATATTGATGTATACACTGGTCATACTGCTTGCCTTCTCTCTTTATGTCGTCCTCAAAACAGTAGACAGAAACCTCGCTTTGCTCGCACTGCTTTGGAGAGTCGCAGAGGCTGTTGTGGGCGCGAGCGTTACGGTGTTCAGCGGTTTATTCCCGCTGCTGCTCTTGCACAGTGAAGCATCCTTTTCACCCGCGCAGACACAGGCCTTGGTCGGACTGTTTCTTGATGTTCGCCACAGCGGACTCGACGTTGTCCTTATCTTAATCGGTATGGGCGGAACGCTCTTTTGTTATCTGTTCTACACATCACGGTACGTTCCGCGGGTACTCGCAATATGGGGAATATTAACGTATATGACGATGCTGATACTCTCTTTTGTCAGTATTCTCACGCCCGATCTATCAGAGAGCGTCAAAATAGCCTTTTATGCACCCGGCGGGCTTTTTGAAATTATCTTTGGGCTGTGGCTTCTCATTAGAGGTATCAATGTCGAGCAGTGGGAAAAACGTGTTGCAGCGGATGCGTGACACTGGTACGGTAGATACAGGAAAAGAGCAAAAGTGACGTTCTCATTACGTAGACAATAAAGACGACTCCCTATCCATCACTCCTGCAGCAATCCGCCGCGGTTGTAACGGCTTGACGGGTTCCACAGCAACCAGCCGCTGCAGTTGGTGTCATCACTGGCACGGATCTGCTCTTTGATCTCGAAATCGTTGTAGTGCTTGCGCGAAAAAGCGTAGTCTTTAAAATATTGCAGCCAGGGACGAAGACGCGCCGCTTCAATACTCTCCTGCATCTTCAAAAGTGTCGCCTTGACGATGCGGTACGGTTCGGCTGCAGGGTCCTCGATGTCCAATATCCCAGCATTGAAACCGGAAGGGTAGAGCATCGGTGCAAGATAGTCGGCATGTTGAGCCAGCACATCGGTCTGGTGCCCTATATTCGTGTCATTCCTGGTGTTCCATGCCACATAACCGTAGGTGTCGACGGACAAAAAGACACCATAGGGGCGAAGCCGCATGGATGCTTTTTTGATGAAATAGTCGATCGCCATCAGACGGTTTTCCTGGTTGTTCTCCTGCGAAAATATCAGATCCGCTTTGGCCGGGAAACGGACATAGTCGAAGTTGATCTCGTCAAACCCTTTTTGGGCGGCATCGACCGCTATACTGATGATGTAATCCTGCGCGTCAGGGTTGAACGGGTCGACCCATGCCATCTTGGCGGCATTGCGCCATACCGT
The DNA here is from genome assembly GCA_041555445.1 of Sulfurimonadaceae bacterium. GTDB lineage: Bacteria > Campylobacterota > Campylobacteria > Campylobacterales > Sulfurimonadaceae > Sulfonitrofixus. Next base: position 24,472 of record JBFFKK010000004.1, on the reverse strand, counting down.
ACCGTCACTGCGTTTTACGGCACGCTCAGGGTGGTATGTAGCACTCAGTTCGTCTTTGAAACAGACGATGCGCGCAATGGTGTAGACCTTCTTCTCTTTCAACCGTCGCATGTAGCCGTCAATGTCTTTGATGGTGCGATAGTAGTGCGCGTCCATCTCGCGGGCTTCTTTGACATCTGTCTTATAGGACATCTGCCCCTGTTCGCTTTTGACATCGATGACCAGAGCATTCGCCTCTGTCGTCTCAATAAGGTCCAGGGCATTATTGAAGGTCTTGGTCTTCGGGTTGGCACCCCAGAAAGAGAGATACAGCCCTTTGACCTTGATAGGTTCCAGCTCCAAACGTGTTGCCGTACTGTTCACATCCCAATGGAAAGGACGGTAGCCGTACGCTTTGACATGTATGGTCTTTGTGCGGTTTTCGTCGAAACTGACCTTGCCCGTCATATCACTGAGTATGATGTCAAAGTTTTGAATAAACTGCGCATTTGAAAGGGGCTGTTGCGTGGTTCTGTCGACAATGATCAGATCCTGGGCAAACAGGAAAAACGGGAAGAGAAGAGTCCAAAAACGCATGCAGTCTCATTTGTTATAGATACCGGATTATAACACTTATGACTTTATAAGGAGCGCTACTCCCGTGTGTTTAAGAAGTAGTGAAGACTCGCTTTTGACCACGCCTTGGATTGAAGCAAAAAGGCATTGGCATCATCGGCGACCTCTTTGAAGTCGCTGTTCAGTGCACTCTGCTCACGCATGACTTCGACAAGAGCTTTCTTGCCGGCATCGATGACATCGGCAGGATAACTCAGGATCTCCACCCCTTTTTTCGTCAGCAGGTCCAGTGATTTCATGTTTTCGTAGTGGAATTCGCTGGCCATGTCGGCATTCATCTGCGAAGCGGCCATCTCGATGATCGCTCGATGCTCGGAGGGGAGCTTCTCCCATTTGTGCTTGTTAAAGGTCAGCTCCAGAATAGAACCCGGTTCATGCCAGCCCGAGTAGTAGTAGGGGGCGACCTTGTAAAACCCCATCTTCATATCGAGCGCCGGACCGACCCACTCCGTCGCATCGATCACGCCGCGCTCCAATGAGGTGTAGATCTCGCCCGCCGGAAGGAGAATAGGGTTGACGCCCAGCTTGGAGAAGAGCTCGCCCCCAAGCCCGGGGATACGCATCTTGAGTCCCTGCATGTCGGCCAGCGACTCCAAAGGCTTTCTGTACCAACCGCCCATCTGAATATTGGTATTGCCGCCCATAAGAGGGTGCAGGTTGTATTTGCCGTAGAGTTTGCGCCAGAGTGTCATGCCGTTGCCGAAGGTCATCCATGAGTTGATCTCTTCGGCCGTCATACCGAAAGGAAAACCGCTGAAAAGCGAAAACGCGGCGTTTTTGCCTTTCCAGTAATAGGGTCCGGAGTGAAAGGCGTCGATCTGACCGCTGCTCGCTGCATCAAAAACGGCAAGGGCAGGGATCAGCGTGTTTTTGGGATGGACCTTGATCTCCAACGTGCCGCCGCTGGCCTTGTTGACATTGTCGGCAAAACGCTCAACCCCGGTCCCCATGATCGGAAAGTGGCCCGGCCAGGATGTCGCAAGGTTGATCTTGGTCTTTCTGCTTCTGTTGACATAGACATCTTTGTCCGCAACATCTTTTTTCTGGGGATGTTTTGTGTAATCGATGGCCTGGCGGCCGGAGTCGTTACAGCCGCCCAAAAGACCGGCGGCCGTTGTCGCCGCCGCCGTTGTCAAAAAATCTCTGCGTTTCATGTGCTCTCCTATAAAAATGCCAGAACGATGGCGTAACAGGCAAAAAAGATCAGGTGCGAGGTACCTTCAAAGTAGTTGGTCTGCCCGTCATCCGTTGTTTTCCACGCCAGGATGATCGTCAGGATCAGCGCACCGATCTGCAGCGTGTTGAAGTCGAGTGTCAACGGGTTGCCTGCAGCGTAAGAGAGGGCGAGCAGAATAGGTACCGTCAGCATAATCGAGACGGTCGAGGCGCCCATAGCGATGTTGACAACACGCTGGATCTGGTCGTTCTTGGCCGCTTTGATGGCGGTAATGATCTCCGGTGCAACAGAGATGACCGCGATCAAAAGACCGGCAAGACCGACAGGGAAACGGTACTCGGTAACGAGCTGCATCCCTTCGCGTGCAAAAATCTCTGCGATATAGCCGATAACAGCAATCAGCATGAAGATAGCGATAAAGTTGAACGTCGTACCCATCTTCTCAAACAGGTCCTCCTGCTCTTCCTCCTCATCCTCTTCACTCTGCCTGTTCTTATAGCGGAATATACGGCTTCTGGCTGTCGCTTTAAAGAAGTGCGTGTGTGTCTTGGTCTGGAAGATAAAAATAACGATATAGAAGATAAAAAGTACCGCCGCAATCAGCATACTGGCACTCTCAAGGTCATCTGTCTCACCCGTTGTAAAGTGAAGGATACTCGGTACCAGCAGGGCCGATGATGCCACAAGCAGGATCGTCGTGTAGGTGCTCGATGTGTCTTCGTTGTGTTCCTGCTCTTTAAAGGCAAGACCGCCGATAAATACCGCCAGGCCCAGCAAGACGTTCATATCGACGATGACGGCCGAGATGATCCCCCCTTTCACCGTCTCCATGGCATACGGGTTGTTTGTCGCTTCCAGCAAGATCAAAAAGAGAAGAATGATTTCGACGATGACGGCCGAGAAGGTGAGTACAAAACTGCCGTAAGGCTCATCCAGACGTTCAGCCAGAACTTCAGCGACTTCGGAGACTGTCAACGAGAGCAGGGTAATACTGATCGCTGCGAAGAGTGTTGCCAGGTAGGGGTTGTGGTAAAAGTGAAAAAGAAAAGTAAGCAGTCCAAAGCCGATCCCGGCAACAGCCGTAGCGTGGTTTGTAAAGATCAGAGATACGATACTCTGCCTACTGGGAAGTGGTTTCAAAGTGTTTGTCCTTTAGTGTGCATAAAACGCGTCTTTAAAACAGTGTCAACTGTTCTGCCGGCCGCTTCAGATCGTTATGATCCAACAACGTTCGGTTCTGCTCGGCGATCAGAGCAAAGTGGAACGGTGTTGATTTGAGTATGTTGATTATATCCTGCTGCGACTCATAAGTAAATATCCCTTCGATGTTTTCAAAAGGGAGTGCTTTTGCCTTGGGCAGGATATAGATGATATTGGCCCAGTTGGCTTGTCGCCCCAAAAATGAGATCTGGGAGTGGATCAGCTCAAAATCGGGCTCAAAGATCAGGACGCGGTCGCTTGCACCGAACTCTTTCACGGAGAGGTCTTTGTTGGTAAAGACCGCTTCAAAGTTGTCGATCGGGGTAAACGTGCGCAAGCGGTAGTTGATCTCCTGCATCTTGTAAAAGTTGAGCAGCCGCTCAAGGTACGAGATGAAGAAGGGCGAGAGCAGCTGACGCTCATAAAAGATGTCGTCAAAGATAAACGAGGTCTCAAAGAGCGTCTGCTCGACGATCGTGATCTCGTCCTTGTAGGCATGGGGGAGGGTCTTTGAGTCCACAAAGGTGTCCCGGTCGATCAGTTTGGGGCAATAGAGGATCTTTGCTCCGCGCGGAACCTCCCAGAGCGTCATAAAGTCATCTTTGATAGACTGTCCCAGTACCAGAAAGTTGCTGTCTGTCATGACCTGGCGGGCCAGCTTGATCGTAATCAGGTCCGTCTCGTAGACATCGAGCTCTTTTTCGATAAGATGAAAACGCAGAAGCCGCATCAGGGCATCATCGACATCACCGACCTTGATCCAGGCGATCTCGTTGTCCGTGATCTGCGTAGGTTTGTCGAAGATAATCCCGTAGGCACCGTGCAAAATAGCCTCGTCGATATCACTGTTGTTAAAGGCGATAAAGAGGTTGCCGCGTTTCACCTTTTTGGCATCAAAACTGATGCCGTCAAAACGTGAGACGAAAGGTTGGTTCTGTAAGATCCCCTGGGTGAGGGCGAGGAGGTTTTCGAGGCGCATTACGTTCCAAGCACCTCTAGCAACAATTAACCAATAGAAGAACCTGCTTTGCGCGGTTTTTCAGGACGAACGAGGCAGAGGCCATCGTCATCTTTTGCAGCCAATAGCATCCCCGAAGACATAATCCCCATCAGTTTGGCCGGTTTGAGGTTGGCGACGACACAGACCTGCGTGTTGACAAGCTCTTCGGCAGAGTAGTAGTCCTTGATCCCGGCAACGATCTGACGAAGCTCATCTTCGCCGAGATCGACCTGCAGTTTAAGCAGTTTTTTGCTTTTTGGCACCTCTTCCGCTTCGACGACCGTACCGATCTTCAAGGTCGTGTTGAAGAACTCGTCAAAAGTGATCAGGCCGGCACTCTCTTCTTTGGCCGCTTCAGGCTTTTTGCTCTCTTTGGCTTTTTTCTCGGCTTTCGGTGTCTCTTCCATCATCGCTTTCGGCGCCTCTTCCATAAGAGGCTCCTCGACACGAGGGAAAAGCGGACCGACTTTTTTGATCGTAAAGGTTGGTAGCAATTTCTTCTCTTTGAGAAGGCGTCGGTAGCTCTCGGTGTTGATCTCAAAGCCCAGTGTATCGGCGATCGTGTTGGTTGTCTTAGGCATGAAAGCGTGCAGCAGAATAGAGGCTTTTGCCAATACGTTAGCCACCAATGCAACGGTGGCCAACGCTTCGTCTTTTTTGCCCTCCTTGATCTTGACCCACGGTGCATGGGCTTCAATCGCCTTGTTACCGATCGTAAAGACCCTCCAGAGCTCTTCAAGGAAGCGGTGTGTCTGCACTTCGTCCAGATATTTCTCTACCTCGTCCAAGACGGCATACATCTCTTCAAGCTCGGCACTGTGGTACTTCTCGACATCGACCGAGTCGATCACAAAGTCACTGTATTTGCCGCTCATACCGATAATACGGTTAAGCAGGTTGCCCAGGTCATTGCTCAGGTCCGAGTTGATACGGTCGATAAACGCACGCTGCGAGAAGTCGCCGTCTTGTCCGAACGGCACTTCACGCATCATGAAGTAGCGGAGGTTCTCAACACCGTAGTGGTCCGAGACCTCTTTTGGCGAGACCACGTTGCCTTTTGATTTTGACATCTTTTCACCGTCGCGTGTCCACCAGCCGTGTGCTGCGATATGTTTCGGAAGAGGGAGGTCCAGACTCATCAAGAATGCCGGCCAGTAGATGGCATGGAAACGGAGGATGTCTTTACCGACGACCTGCATGTGCGCCGGCCAAAGGTCCATCTTGGCCTCGTCACGTCCGTAACCGAGCGCCGTCACATAGTTGAGCAGTGCGTCCAGCCAGACATACATGACGTGCTTGTCGTCATTAAGCTCTTTAGGCAGAGGCACACCCCAGCTGAACGATGTACGGGTCACAGAGAGATCGTGCAGTCCCCCTTTGACAAAGTTGACCACCTCGTTGCGGCGGGATTTCGGCAAAATAAAGTCAGGGTGCGCTTCATAGTAGTCGAGAAGCTGCTGCTCGTAGTTGGAGAGTTTGAAGAAGTAGCTCTCCTCTTTGACGGTGTTCGTCGTACGGCCGCAGTCCGGGCAGAACTCCCCGTCGATCAGCTGGGACTCAGGGAAGAAGGTCTCGCAGCTGACACAGTAGTTCCCCTCATACTCGCCCTTATAGATGTCGCCCTTGTCGAACATCTTTTTAAACGCATGCTGCACGCCGACTTTGTGCTCCTCATCCGTTGTGCGGATGAATTGATCGTACGAGATCTCAAATTCGTCCCACAGCCCTTTGAACAGCGCGGAGATCTCATCGGCAAAAACCTGTGTCGGCTTACCCGCTTTAAGCGCAGACTCTTCGATCTTCTGGCCGTGTTCGTCGGTGCCGGTCAGGAAATAGGTGGTTTCACCTTTTAGACGCGAATAGCGCGCCAGCATATCGGTAATGAATGTCGTATAGGCATGGCCGATATGGGCCTCACCGTTGACGTAGTAGATAGGGGTTGTGTAATAGTTGCTCATATATTCTCTCTCTGTTAAAATTCAAATCCGCCGGTCTCGCCTTTAGACATCGAGTCATAGACGGCTTGGACATAGGCTCTGCGGGTTTCACAGCCGATGTAAAATTCACACAGGCTGCAGCTCTTCACCGCTTTTTCGACCTGGCACTGCTGCATCTTGGCCATTTCGGCGTCGAGGCGCTCTTCAAAGACGCTAGTTTCTTGCGTAGACATCTCTGACTCTTGCTATCTCGTACTTTGAACCGAAGAAACACGGTGTTGTGTCATGGATATGCGACGCTTCAAGGGTCAGAAGGTCGTTTTTACCATCGGTCTGATCGCCACCGGCCATTACGAAGATAAAGGCGAACGGAAGGGCTTCGTACAGCATACGAAGTTTGCCCTCGGGTTTATCGGACGTCGACGGGTATGAGAAGAGTCCGCCCCCTTTAAGAAGGATCTGGTGAAGGTCGGGGACCATACCGCCGGAGTAGCGCAGACGGTACCCCTCCTGGAAAAGACCGTCGACCATCGCTTTGTGGTGTGCCGGCCAGTTCTGCTGCGTGCCGCCCGGTGCGTTCAGTTTACCCTTTTCATTGAGCGTGATGTTCTTGACAAACTCAAACGCTCCGTTTTGAAGGAGGTAGAACTTCACTTCACCGTCATAGGCGAAGACAAGCTCGGTACGCGGGCCGTAGACAACGTAACAGGCCGCAACCAGGTCTTTGACACCGAATGAACCGCTGTAGATACCGAAGATCGAACCGACGCTCAAGTTCACATCAATCAGCGATGAACCGTCGAGCGGGTCGAACGCGACAAAATACTGCGCCGCTTCGTTCATGACGACCTTATGGTCCTGCTCTTCGCTTACGATCGTATTGATCGTCGCCGCCTTGGAGAACTCCTCCTCACAGACAAGATCACATTTGATGTCAAGCTGCAACTGCGTGTCGCCCGTCGCGTTCTGCTGTTGGGAGTAGCCGATGTCTTTGGTATCGATCTCCTCTTTAATACGTATTGCAGCACGTTCTATTGCACTAAATATCTCTTTCATCTACACAGCCTTTGCATTATTTAATATCCACGTTATCACGTCATCTTCATTGTTCAGATCCAAGACACTGACACCTTCGGGAAGTGTGTATGCGCCGAGATCAATACTCTCGTCCACAGCCAGAGCATTCATGTAGGGAAAGTACTCTTCATCGATCTTGTTGCGGAAGATGCTGATGCGCGGAAGAGGGAGGTTCTTTAACCCCTCTACCAGGACGATATCAACGTCGCCGAACATATCGACGATCTCTTCAAACTCCTGATGACGGTTTGAAAAGTAGGTTGTTTTGTTCGGCGAAGTGACCACCACCTTGGCCCCCGTATCCGAAAACTTGTAGCTGTCTTTGCCCGGCGTGTCAAACCTCGCCTTGTCTTTAGGGTCATGCTTGATGATCGCAACGTCCATCTTGTGATCATGAATAAGCTTTCTGGCCACTTTTAATATCAGTGTCGTTTTACCGCTGTTTGAGGGGCCGGTAAAAGCAACTGCTAGACGTTTATGCAAATCAATATCCATCATCACGGCATTCAGGAATGCTCTTAAATTTTAAGTGATTATAGACAAATGTCAGTAAAAATCTCTTGAATAGTGCGTTATGAGCAGTGAGTAGGGAGTTTCATAGTGAATAGGCTATACTTTTGACCACACTATAATTTAGGTTTTTAATTGAAACAGTTCATCATACTTTTTACACTCTCTTTGACAATCTTCAGCGGGTGCAGCAGCCACTTTGAACACTACACGCTCACATCGGAAAATGAAAAAGCAACGACCAGCTATCAAAATATACGCCTTCTCGGCAGCGACAACAAGACGAAAGCCGTCATATCAACCATCTATCTTAATGATGTCTATCCGAACTATACGGGTGGGATGGCCCACTTCCTGGTCGCTTTTTACAACCCGCAACAGGAAAATATCCTCTATTTTACGCGGAATGAAGCCGTCGATGAGAGTAGCTACCTTCTGCTTTTGAACGGTGAAGAGGCGCTGGCGTCAGAACCTCTGGACAATGATGATCTTTTGGTGGAACTGATGCCGGTCAGCAACAACTGGAGCCGTTATTACTATGTCCGCTACAAACTGCCTAGCGGGCAGCCTGTTTTGGTGCTCGAAAGCGGTCACACTGAGCAGGCTGTAATAACTTATCAAAAAGCGCAACAATAGAGACCTCTTCGCCCAGGATCTTTTTATAGATCACATAGTTGCTCAACACCTTTTTACCGTATTCACGGCTCTCGGAGTTGGCCATCATCTCCATACTCATAAACGGTTCATACTTGGCATTGGTAAAACAGTTCTCTTTGGTGATGTAGCGCTTGGTAAAACCGATGCCGCCATTGTAGGCATACGCCATCAGCACCGGATGGTAGAGGCTTTTTTGAAGCCAGGCGATATGCTTCTTGGCATAAGTGATGTTCTTCTGCGGATCGAACATCTCCTCAAACGAGTGGCGCTTGTCTTTAAAGCTTTTGTCCAGCGCCTTGACCAGAAACGGCATCATCTGCATCAGACCAAGGGCGTACGAACGTGAAAGTGCCGCCGGGATAAAACGGCTCTCCTGACGCATCAGCGCGTAGTAGATTGCCTTGTCCTCGTTTGAGAGGTCATGCATGTACTTGTCATACGGCATGATGTACCCCATCTCCTTGTACCCCGAGGCTTTTTCATAGATAAAAGAGTGCAGCGGCAGCATCGCTTCATTGGCGTACTTATCCGCCAGTTTCGGCAGATCTTCTTTCGGGGTCTCTCTGATCTCTATGAGCAGATCGTTCCAGACAAAGGGGTCAGTCAAATCCGCTTTGGTGGTGTTGTTTTCGCGCGTGGGCAGTGTCGTATAGAAGTTGGTCACCTCTATGCCGAGCTTCTCTTTGGCATAGAGCGCGTACATGTTGATGTCGACGCTCGCACCCAGCTGTGCCAAAATCTCTTTCTCTTTGGTCAGCAGATATTGCCAGAAAAGCGCCTTATCTTTATGCGAACGGTAGTAGGCAAGTTCATACACCTTTTTGAGGTGGGCAAGGGCATTGTCGTTTTGGTCATGCTCGATCGCGTTCATCGCCAGGTAGAAATGTGTCTCCGAGGCCAACTTCGCGGTAGCGGGGATCTTCAACAGCTCTTTTTGGAGGTTTGCGTAACGGTTGTCCGTAACGACCATCACCACAAAACGGTTAAAACCCCAATGTTTCTGGATTGCGGTTATGTATTCGGAGGGGAGAGGGCGGTCAAGGTTCTCCTGCCGAAACTTCGCACCGGCACTCAAAAAGAGGTACATAAACGTTGCAGGTTTATACCGTTTCAGGTCGGTAATGCGGCGCGTCTGCAGCAGATCGTCCATCATCTCCACCCACGTATAGGTCTTCTCACTGTCCAGCAGTCTTGCAAGACGGTTTCGATCTTCTTCATTGATCGTGGCTGCTTTAGAGGGGGAGAAGGCCATCTTGACACAAGAGATGTCGTTGCTCCTGACCAGCTCTTTGGCCGGCATAGAGAGGCACTCTGCCGTGTAGATCACCTCTTCACGGTCAGACTTTTTGGCATACGCTTTAAAGAGGCGGGTATCGACATTACGGTATTGGTAAAAGGCTTCATCCGCCTGAGACGGCGTGATATCCTGGTGCAGGAAACGCCAGATCATAAAGTTTTTGGCCAAAGAGCTGGGCTTCGTGTTGATCTCGTCCAGCGACACCTCTGCATAAAGCAGCGTGCTCAGAAGCAACGGTAAAAGGGGACGCATTAGAACGCGCTCGCAACCGTATTGAGAAGTGTGATCAGCACGATGTCGATCACCTGCAGCGCGATGATGATAATGAGCGGTGCAAAATCGATGCCGTTGAAGTAGGTCGGCATCATGCGCCGCACAAGATGATACGCCGGCGAGGTGATGCGCGTCAGGAACTGCACGATCGGGTTGTAGGGGTCGGGGCGCACCCATGAGAGCAGGGCGGCGATGATAACGACCCAGATATAGATCGTCAGAAGGGAGTGGACAATGCCGCCGATACCGACAATGATATTGGCTAGGGCGCTCATTTGACGATCTCGCCCATAAAGTCTTTTAGGTAGACGTACAGGTCTGCCACTTCCGGACCGTTATCGGCGCCCGTCAGAAGAAGGCGAAGCGGTTTGAAGAAGTTTTTGCCTTTAAGACCGCTCTCGTTCATGATGTGATTTTTGAAGTCATCAAAGGCCTCAAAATACGGTGCGGCCGTGATCACTTTTCGCATCACTTCCGCCTGTTCCGCGAACTCTTCCGGAATAACTTTCTCGGCAAAGATCGCTTCGATCTTCGGACGGAGCTCTTTAAGCGTACGCGCCTCTTCAAGATAGATCTTGGCCACCTGACCGATCGCTTCATCGGCAAAACCGACATAACGCGAAAGCTCTTTCGCATCGAGGTTGCGCAGGTGCTGTCCATTGATAAACTTCAGCTTGTCGAGATCAAAACGGGCCGGAGATTTTGAGATACTTGAAAGCGTAAACCATGCCAGGGCGTCATCCAGCGTAAAGATCTCTTCCGGCGTCTTGTTACCGAGGTGGATCAGATAGTTGGCGATCGCGGATGGGAGATACCCCTCTTCAAGCAGCCATTTGACCGAGGAGGCGTCGTCGCGCTTGCTCATCTTTTTACCCTCATCGTTCAGGATGATCGGCAGGTGAGCGTACTCCATCGCCTTCTCGTAACCGAGTGCATTGCGCACCGCTATCTGTTTGGGTGTATTGCTCATGTGGTCTTCGCCGCGAATGACCAGCGAGATGTCACTCAGCATATCATCGATCGCGCAGGCAAAGTTGTAGGTAGGGTATTTTTCCGCACGCATGATGATAAAGGAGTCGATCTCTTCGGGTGCGAAGCTGATCTCCCCTTTGATCAGGTCGTTCGTGACGACAGGCTCTTCAGGACGGCGGAGACGGATCGTAAACGGGTTTTCGTTGTCGATCGTCTGCTCGGCCGGAAGGTGCGTACAGGCATCATCATAACGGAAAGGTTTGCGTGTTTTTTTGGCAATCTCACGCTTCGCATCCAGTTCGGCAGGGGTACAAAAACAGTTGAACGCTTTTTTGTCCTGCAGCAGCTGTATCGCCATCATTCGGTGATAACGCAGCTGTTCGCTCTGATGCAGAACATTCGAGTATTCGATGCCAAAAAGTCCCAGAATGTCCAGTATCTCTTTATCTTTACCCTCAATATTGCGCTCTTTGTCCGTATCTTCGATGCGGACGATCAGCTCTTCACCGCGCTGCTTTGCAACAATGTAATTAAAAAGGGCGACTCGTAAGTTTCCGATGTGCATATCACCGGTCGGGCTCGGGGCGAAACGTAACATAAATTATCCTGATTGTTTAGTCCTAGAATTTTAGCCAAACTTCCTTAACACGCGGACAATCATCGGGGTTTAACAAAGGTGACAGGGACCCTTTCGCACAATTTTCACACTTTATTTGATTAGGATTAAACAATTACAAAAGAGAGGCATAATTCATGGTCGTAACACTATTGGGCGAAGCGGGGCATATCATAAGAGATGAATTGACCTACGACATGCTCTACATGATGTTCGAGACAATAAATAACGACAACAAGGGTACTGTACAACAGGAGAAAGAGGAACTTGTAAGGCTCTTTAAACGCTGTGAAACAGAGGGCGTACCCGCCGAAAAAGCGCTCATTAAACATACCGCACGCATCTCATCGTTTACCAACACAGCCCTGTTTCACTTCACCCGACAAGGTTTCTAAGAGGACGCCGCCGGTTGGGTGGTGTCACCGTGCAATATTTTTGCTCCGACAGACGATAAAAAGCTACACTTCTTTCATGCAACACAAAATAGAAAAACTCAGCGCACAGCTCTATATCCAGTCTACGCCGCATCGGTTTAAAAAAGAACAGAACAGTTTTGACAGAGGCTATCTGAAAGTCAACACCTGGATGGACGCTCTCTGCAGCGAATACATCAGCAAAGACCGAGAGATCCTGCGTGAATTTGAGGCCACCGTTGAGAAGCTGATCGCGTGGGTAGAGGCACGTGACGACTCTGTTTATAAAGAGGGGATGAAAAAAGCCCTGAAAGACGCGGGATATCTGTAACGGTATCGTTTAGGGTAATAAAATACTGTTTTAACGTATCGTTTTGATAATTTTGCTTGAGGGAATATATTGTGAAAGTGGTGACCCCAAGGAGATTCGAACTCCTATGGCATGGATGAAAACCATGAATCCTAACCATTAGATGATGGGGCCGTTTTAGTAAGAATTGCTTCTTGGGCGGAAGTATACAGGCGAGATTCTTAAACTACAATAAAACCGATATTTTTCCAGCTGCAATACCGGCAGTTTTTTACTACGAAATCGAAATTTGCATTTTTACGCAAAGAACAGGATGCGATAATTGAGTGTGTTGTATAAAAAGGAGAAGAGGGAAGGTTACGTATTTGATGGTTCTGCCTGCATAACGACAACAGGCAGAAGATTCGGACTAAAGAACGGTTTTAGTCGTTGTAAAAGTCGCGCAGTGCGCGGATAATAACCGCATTTTTAGAGATGCTTTCAGACTTTGCGTTGTCATCGACAAGCTCATAAAGGTCAAGCGGAAGAGAGATAGAGAATGTTTTCGTCTCGATCTTCTTCTTTTTAGAGATCAACGCCGTTACATTGGTAAGCAGTTCGATGATCTTTTTAGTATCGATCGGCTTCTGGATGAAACTGTTGACACCGATCTCGATCGATTCAGAGATCTTCTGAATATCATTTGATGCCGAGATAACGATAATGATCTGGTTCGGGTTGATCTCACGAATACGTCGCGCCAGTTCAATACCGTCCATCTCAGGCATAATAATGTCGACAAACACAATGTCCGGCGCATTTTTAGCGTACATCTCCAACGCTTCTTTACCGTTAAAGGCCGAGCTCACATCTGAAAAAAAGTTTTTGAATGTTGAGCTTAACAGCTCGTTCGCTACTTTTTCATCTTCAACAACCATCGCTGTCATTTTTTTTGTCTGTTCAGTCAGTTGAACCAGGTCTACATTTGCCATAATTAGCTCGCTTTCATCAATTTTGTTATTTTAACTACAATGTTAATTTATGTTCGAATTATAAAATGTTAATGTTATATTTAACTTAAAGATTTCTATTTTATATTGTTGCTTTATCTACTGTTAAATATTAATGATAAAGATTAAAGGCAATATCCTGTTATTGGAGAGAGCAGAGGGGTTGTGATTGGGAAAAAACCATACGGTCAACCCGCCGGAAAGCGGTTTGTTAATCGTACTTTTTAAACTGCTCCAACCACTCGATACTGTCTTCATTGACCGTCTCTTTTTGACGCAGGAGCGAGTCAATGATACTTTTAAGTGTCTCTTCATCCATGAACTCAAGCAGTGCAGGGTTGATGACCGTCGTGGGAACCTTCTCTCCATAACTGTTAAGCAGGGTCTCGATATCGTGTATAAGCTCTTGTTTGGTGCTACTCATCTATATTTTTTCCTCTATTGGGCCTGTATATCGTTGACGCGGACGCGCGATCTTCATCTCATTGTCGTGTTTGAGCTCCATCCATTGCGTGATCCATCCTGCTGTACGGCCGATCACAAATATGTTGGTAAACATACTTTTCGGGATCTTGAGTGCCGTCAGGATCAGACCTGAATAGAAATCAATATTCGGATAGAGCTTTCTCTCTATAAAATAGTCATCACTTAAAGCGACCTCTTCGATCCTTCTTGCAATGGCCAGAAGCGTACTGTTGACTTTGAGTTCGCCTTCAAGCTCATCGAGCAGACCTTTTAAGATACGGGCTCTCGGATCAAAGTTTTTATAGACACGGTGCCCGAAGCCCATCAGCCTGAATTCATCGTCCGGATCCTTCGCGCGTGCTATAAAGTCGTCGACATTTTCCAGTGAACCGATAAACTCCAACTGCGCGATGACCGACTCGTTGGCACCACCATGCGCGCGTCCCCACAAGGCGTTGATACCTGCAGAAATAGCCGCATAGGGGTGGGCACCGGTCGAAGCGACACCGCGTACGGTGGAGGTCGAAGCGTTCTGTTCATGGTCGGCATGCAGGGTGAAGATAGTGTCGAGTGCCCGCACTTCCACCTCGGGGATCTCCAAATCTTGGCCGGGATAGGCCCGCATCATATAGAGAAAGTTCTCTGTAAAAGAGCGCTCGATATCAGGGTAGATGAAGGGTATACCCAAAGAGCGGCGGTACGCAAAGGCCGCAAGCGTCGGCATCTTGGCAACGAGCCTGCGCGACATCACCTGGTACGCTTCATTGTCATTGAGGTTAAGATGCTCAAAATGAAAAGTTGAAAGCGCCGCGACAGCAGAGGCCATCATCGCCATCGGATGTGCCTGATCAGGGAAGGCATAAAAGAGGTTTTTGAGCCCTTCGTGAATAAAAGAGCGTTTCCTGATCTCCTGATCAAAAGCGATCAGCTCGTTCTGGCAGGGCAGTTTGCCCTCCAAAAGCAGATAGCAGGTGTCAAGGTAGCTCTTTCTGTCGGCAAGCTCTTCAATCGCATAGCCGCGATAACGCAGTTCGCCCTTGTCACCGTCGATATAGGTGATGTTTGAACTACAGCTTGCCGTCGAAGTAAATCCGGGATCATAGGTAAACATGCCCGTCTCACTATAAAGTTTGCGTATATCGATTACATCTTGACCTTTGGTCGGTCGTAATATAGGAAAGTCGTAACGCTTGCCGTCGCGGTTGTCTATCAAGGTCACCGTTGCCATAATCGCTCCTTCAGGACACTTTATCGTAACAAATTATCATAGATCGATTTACAGGGGGCTAAAACCAGAGGCATGTGCTAAAAAGAACAGCCCCGCCTCAGTGCGTTGGAAGACAACTTTCGTCATTTTTTATGCTAACATATAGAAAAGCTGAAAATATGAAGTGAAGGAGAACGGAATGTCCGAAACGCAAGAGTACCTGATTTTAAACCTTAAAAAGACCGTCGAAAGAGGGTGGGTCATCGAGTATCTCAACGAGATCTATCCCAGAGACACCTATCTCACGGCAATGTTAGACTATCTGGGTCTGGACGGCTGGAGCATGGTAAGCAGTACGCATCTCAAAAGCGACGAGCAGGAAGAAGAACATATCTACTTCTCAAGACCTTATGCTCGTGTTGCCCAGCCGCCTAAGCTGCAAAAACTGATCAATGAGATCGACAAGCGATCAAACACCCATTTTGTAGAGACAGCGTTGAGTGATGAGAACGCCGCCGCAGATGCCAATATCATCAAACAGAAGGTTTTGGAACATCTTTACGAGTGGCTGACAAAACACGGTTTCGAGTGGGGTGAGCCTGGTACGGGCGTTCGGGAGAGCCACTACCTTAATAAGATGGAAGATGTTACCGATGATCCGCTTTTCCCGGACTATCACGGCATCAACAAGGTTTCGACACGTATCGATATCTTTAAAGAGGAGTCACAGTTGCGTATTGCGTTAAAGCGACGTATTACCGGCCACTGGATCGACTTTAGTCAGCTAGAGTTTCCCTATACAAAAGATGGGCTTACGTCAATACAGTCAGTGCTCAGCATGCAGCATTTTCGCCTTATCGATACACTGTAAGTTTGAAAAAACGCCATATTCCCGTTTATACGGGAATATTTACAGCATAACATGCATATTGGTTAACATAATGTATATTCTCTTGAAAATAGTCTGCCGCTTCTGCTCCGGAAAAGATGCACGTAGTGTCAACCGCAGTCTGATCATAGCGGGATCGAATCGTGTAACGACTCTACCGCATTATCCTTGTAGACTCTGGCCTCTTTACCGCAATATCAGTTTGTAGCCATCAGCCATGATGCGACAGCTCTGCGCAATACGGTCTGCGAACACAGCGCTTTGCAATGCATGTTGGCGTCAATGGTTTCTTTTCGGCCTCACCGTTTATCGTACGCTTGCAGTATCTAAAATATGTCAGATTGTCATTAATGTATTTAAAAATGTTATTTTACATTAATATACGGTAATTACAATCAAGGAGTCAATCATGTTCAAGACCATGACACAGATAGGCAAAGAGTACGACATCGATGCCAAAAGCGTAGGCAAGCTTCTCTATAAACTCAAAATACGTGACCCCGACCACCCTGAACAGCAGGGCTTTCCTTTTGAGCAGGCTATTACGCACGGTATCGCGAAGGAATTTGAAGGGCGGACAGGCGAACGCTATTACCGCTACAATATCGAACCCGTCAAAGAGGAGTTTGAAAAACTGGTCACCACCCTGCCCAGCCAGACTGCTACTGGAAATGACCCGGCTCCGGCCTCGACGAACGGTACCACTATCGAAACAAAACTGCAACAGATGCTGGCACTGCTCAACCGTGTGCTGGCATCAGGCGAGATCGATCAGCTTTACCGCCTGAAAGCCGACATAGCCGATATCTATGCGTTATTGGCAAAGAAACAGGCACCGTCAAGCTGATAGCGACACGTTTGACGGCAGTACCCTACAAAAGATAATCGAGCCGAGCGTACGGCCTTATCGACCGGCGTACTCTTGTCACCGCTTCTATCCGACAGCGCTGTCAACAACGATAAAAACAACATTTTATCCTGTATAATAGAACTGCATACAATCGATCTCTGTAAAAAGTAGTTTTGTGAAAACAGTAATCAAGTATCTCTCTTATTTGCTTCTCTTTATGGTTGTCCTGGCTATTGCACTGCCTTTTGTTCCGCCTGTGACGAAGTCTCTTCTTCAAAGTTCCCTGCGCTATTTTCTGAAGGTGGATGCAGATGTTGCCGCGGCATCGCTCTCACTGCACGGACTGGAGGCATCCGGCAGACTCGACCAGAACGATTCGTTCACACTGTCGGCAAAACCGCACAGTTTGACGCGGGCGACCCTCACCCTCCACTACGACGGCAACGTCAACACCTTCTCGAACATTGCCACCCTTGAGCTTCCCCGCATCGCTGCGGTGCTCGATGCCACCTTTACAACCGGGGACCGCCAGCTTGATATCAATGCGACACTGCTGGATGGAACGCTGAAAGGCGATGTCAGTTTTGTAACTTGGGACTACCGCTACGAGATAGACAACGTTGATCTGACCACTTTTCGCACACAGCAGAAAAACCCGCTCCCCAACTACGCGACCGGCCGCTTGTCTGCCAAAGGCAGCGGTATTCTAGAAAACCCCTACACCGTCAACTTCTTTTTAGAGAGCCGTGACCTCCAGCTCGAAGAAAACGCGACAATACTTCTCTCACCTGAACTGGAACACCCTCTTCCTCTCGCTCTGGAGATCAACGGGAGTGTCGGCAGCGACGCACTAAAAAGCTATGTGACACTGCATAACGCAGTGACCGATGTTGCTTTCGACAAGCTCTACTATGGTTTCGATCAGCGCCAATTCCGGGTCAGCGTGGCGATGCGTAACCATAAAGAGAAGATCCTGCCTCTGAAGCATGCCGCTCTTGATCTCAACGGGACGCTTGGAGAGGGTGATCTTAACGCAAGCTATCTGCTCTCCGTCGACGGCTACCGCCTTCGGACAGAGCGGTTACGGTACGACTTTAACAGCAGTGATCTCAATCTTGACTACAGACTCTCTTCTCTGAACACAAAACCGCTCAACATTCGAAGCGAGCATACCCTATTCGGAGAACTCAACTACGCCAATGGCAATTTATCAGTCACCGCAGGTTCCGAAGCGCTCAAAAGCCCTGTTTTACTTACTTTGAAAGACAATCAGCTTCATTTAATATCAGATAATATGCCAGTGGAACCGCTTCAGGTCATGGCCAATCAAGAGGTAATAGTACAAGGAAATGCCACGATTGAAGCGGATGCCAACCTAAGCAGCGAGCCGCTGCTTTGGAAGGCTAAGGTTCAGAGTAAAAACCTGGAACTGCTATGGAAATATGGAAAGGAGCTGGGGCTTAAAAACACTATCGCCCTAACGGTAGATGCAAAGAGCGAAACAGACGGAGACATCGTTGTCCGCCCTGCTCTTTGGAGCAATATCGGTATTGTCAACGACACGGCACTTCGCTACAGACCGGATGTGCAGCGCCTCTACTTTACCCTCAATGCCAAAAAGATCAAGACAACCTACTACCAGGCGCCAAAACTGAACATCAGAGGTGCACTGGACATCAAACAGAACAGATTGAACAAGACAACACTGACAACACCTTATGAAACAATAGTGGTCAGGGACCTAAGCTACTCAGAGCAAGGCATAAAAAGCCATCTTGACTTCGTAATGACAGGTTTAAACCGATTTGGCACCCTCAACAGTAACTATAAACTCTCAGGCAAGAGCTATCTGAACCATACACCCCGAAAGACAACGGTAAAACTGGATGTACAAGAGCTTGGCAGCCTCACGTTTGAACACAAAAACAAGGAGATCAACGTCGCAGGAGAGAAGCTGCCTGTCGAAGCGCTCTTGAGATTGACAGACCAACCTGTCGTTATGAAAGGTAATCTCGATTACAACCTTCGCTACACATCATCGTCTATTAAAGCGAATGTCACATCAGACAAACTGAGCGGCTACGGTGATCTAAGCCGCTCGATTCGTCCCTTTTCACTTGAGCACAATCTCTCGTTAAAATACAAAGATTCCCGTTATCGTGGAAACGCCGCTATTAAAACCGGCAATGAGCGCATAACCGTCCCTCATGTTGTCCTCGATCTTTCAAAAAAGACATTAAAAAGCCGTTATAACCTGGATATCAAAGCCCTCGAAAAAAACACCTTTATACTCCCAAAAGAGCTGAAAGGGCCACTCCGTATCAATGGGGAGTTTGAACAAGACGGGGATCAACATCTGACACTCAACCTGCTTAACTTTCAACTGCCAAAAAAGTGGCACAAGATGCTCGATGCCAATGCGACGGCCCCTCTTGAAACCAATGCTTCCCTGCAGGCTTACAATACGAAAGGATTTATAGATCTTAACGGCACGTTAGACAACAGGCTCTTTCAAGTCCGTCTGCGTAAAAGTGATTACAATCTCGAGACCGGTGATTTTCATCTCAACGGCGATCTGAAAACGAAACGGTGGCCAAACGACACTGACATCGCTGCCATCGGTTCATATCGAAAAGGCCATCTCTATCTAAGTCTGGGCGATATCACAACCAACTATGAGACGATCAACCTGAAAAACCTTCACTATACACCCAAAGAGCAGAACCTGACCACAGAGTTTCAACTGCGTTTAAAGCCCTACCCGAATGCACCCTATCACGCAACAGCCTTCATCGATGGAGAGGTGCAGACCAAACCCGAACTGTATGCCGTTATGAAGAGCGATTCGATAGGCGGTGAACTGGATGCCAATCTCACCGATACAGATCTTCATCTCACCGCCACAAAAGTTTCCGTCCCTATGCTCGTCGCATTCAGCGGCCTAAAGATCCCTATCGAAAACGGTACGCTTGATTCAACGATCAACGTCTCCTCCCCCTCATTTACGGAGGGGAATCTGGCATCCATCAAAGGCCGCAGCGACATCCGCATCACAGACATGGTCCTCAAAGGCGTTGATCTCGATGACACGCTGGAGACACTTCGCAACTCTCAAGACCTGAACCTCTTTCAGGGAAGCTTTGCAGAGATGCCGATCGTACGTTCGCTCAAAGAGATCCCTGCCGACATCATGAAGAAGGAAGATGTGAAGAAGACACGCTTCGGTGACATGCGTTTTTTGACCGACATCGACAACGCTGCTGTCCACTGCGTCGATTGTGCTGTTGCAACAGAAGAGAACCTGGTCGCTGTCCGGGGCGATGTCAATCTGACCACGCAAACATTTGAGAACTTCTATATCGGCCTGCTCTATCCGACATACTGTGCCTACTTCATTCAACAGGTCGAAGGCAATGTGAGCGCGCCTCAGGTAGAACTGGCAGCGGCAGGGTTCAATATCGTCGGCGGCGCGACAAAATCTCTTATCGGCAACATAGGCGGTGTCCTTGATCTTGGTGCGGACATTGTTAAAAGTACCGGTTCCGTTGTCGGTAGCGCGGCAAGCTATGTCCCCGTCGTCGGCAAGGCCACCGATAAAGCATTGACCAGCGTGACGGATGCCCCCAAAGAGATATCCAATGCCGCCATGGAGTGCACCCCTTTCTATAGCGGTGTGATCAGGCATCCTAAACCGGTAAGTGAAAGCAGACTCAAAAAGACCATGACCGAGATACAGGAAAAGTCAAAAGAGCGAAAGGCAAAATAGCCTAAAGACCTCTGGCCGGTATATGCCCACCGCCCTCTTTGCCCACAAGATTATCCATGATCAGCAGCTTCGGCTGCCAGCTGCTCTGTATGCAGTGGTCCCTGCGTTGTGTTGTTGAGGTCAACGTATAATGAATGACCGTGTTGTTTTGATCCAGACTTTTTTCTAGCGCACTCAAGGCGTTATCATCAAACCCGTACACCAGCTTCAATGATTTTTTGGATGCTGTGAGCGCCAACACGTTTATGGTTGATTTTTTTGTGTCCCGCAATGTCACACGGTACAGCGTCAGGTTGCCATAGCTTTTGAGCTTCTCTACACGATATGCATTGAAGATAAGATCAATACTGCGTTGATATGAATAGTTGAACTTATACGCACCGGCTGTTCTGATATCTTCATAGACAATACACTGATCTTCATCTGCCGCAATAATATGCTGATCGACATAGACCGAACCCATATTGATTTTTTTTGTCTCCAGAGGCGGCGTCATGACTTGCACGGTTGTATTGGCGTCAGAGACAATCAGTTGATTGTCATCGCGTATCTGTATCTTGGAATTGGCGCATCCGGAGACAACCAACAGCACTATTGCAGTTAAAAAATAGATGAACACCTGCATCTGAAACACCTCCAATAAATGAACATCCGTTATTTTAACGTACATTGTTATTGACCATATGTTCACCACATTTTTTAGCCCTGCAAAAAGCGCCAAAAAGAGTAGAAAATCTCCATAAAAATATCATTCAAATCCCTATAAACAGGGGCATATACATATGAACAACTGTTCACCTATCACCCTTGAAAAACAGCCATATATGAACAGTTGTTCACCTGCGATTAAGCATAAGTTAACAACTGTTCATATATAGTTATGGGAGATATTAACAACTGTTCACCTGAGGAAAAGATGCAAGAAAGCGGCAGCGGAAAAAGTACCAAAGATCTTATACTAAAAGCCAGTATGGAGCTCTTCTCGGAGTATGGCTACAAGGCGGCATCCGTACGTAAGATCGCGGCAAAAGTAGGGATACGCGAAAGCGCGCTCTACAACCACTTTACCAACAAAGAAGAGATCTTCAAAGCCGTTGCCGCCACCCTATTCTCAACCCCCACATCGGCCGCGCAGAGCGACAAAAGCATCGCGGAACGCGCCAAGGAAGGCAAGAAGTTTCTCTTCTCCTTTATCGTGGGCTACAAGCTGATGACCTTCGATGCCAAGAATGAACGCCTCTTCCGCATCCTGATGATCGAACTGCTGCAAAACAGTGCTATCAGGGAGAGTTTTAAGAGCGAATTCCACAACAACAACATCAAAATGCTCTCTGAAGCCTTCTTTGTGATGATGCAGGAGGACCTTATACGCTCAGGAGACCCTAAATTGATGGCTGCGGAGTTCCTGAGCCCTCTTTTCTACCTCAGGCTGCAAGTTACCCTTCTAAAGATAGATAACGAGCCTACAACGGCGCTGTCGACCCAATTTGAGAAACACCTGGACTTCTTCTGGGAAAGCATCGCCCTTTAAATCACTGCAGTTGACATAAAAACAGGCTTCAACTAATTAATATCAACAAATTTTTCGTCAACAAACACGCTGTAGAATCGTAATCTGACTCTGTCCGCCACACATCATCTCACCCTGGAAAAACATACTGCATCTCTTTACAATTCAGAAGATCTGAGCCATAGACGATGAAAAATTCACTTCAGCGGTGTTCGAGATGGCATTATGGACATCCAAACAGACTAATCCTGGATCCGCCCGGCAAGCGCCCTATTACATATGAATGCTAGATGTTTACGGTGGATTTTCAATTAATATTATGAAATATGATACATGTTTTATGAACATAGTCGTTCAAACTTTATGAAAAAGCTTTAACCGGTTTTCTAATAATAAACACTTATTTGATGTCATGTTCCCTCTATATTTGACCCGTGATAGACCGAACTTTTTCTCTCTGTCGCGTCAGAGAGACAGTTTTCGAGAAAAAGAGAGAGACGCTGTTTTTCAAACGTTGTAATTCAATCTCTGAAGTAGTTAAACAACTCTCCTATAAACTTATTGACTCCAGTAGCCAGTGCTTTGAACCCAGGGATAAAAGCAGTAGCTTTTAAATCAAGTCAATGCGTTACCGCTTGAGTTATTCATGGCATCTGCAAGGCAGACTGGAAAGAGTGATGAGCGTTAAAAAAAACGGCCTGTTTGAGCGTATCGAGTTTGTCGTTTTTAGCGAGAGAGTGCGTGTAAGGATGGTAGTCGACCTGTGACCAAAGGAAATGCCCTCGGGTAAAGCCGTCAAGAGAGCTTTTTCGTTTCCTTTTTTGCGGTGTAAAAAGGAAAGAGTGTACAAAAACAAGTCATAATCCAGAAAAAGTCAGATCAAAAAGATAAAACAGCCGCCCTATTCCAATAGGTCTATTTCAGTGTTTTACTAATTAATATGAATGAATTTTGTGACGAAAAACCGAAGGTTGGAAACCTTATCCGTTCCAAATTTTGCAGTCATGCATGATACCGTATTTCTTGCTGTAGTCACACTCTATTTTTTTATTTTTCATCTTGTTATACATCGAAAACTCTTTGACTCTGGACTTTTTTATGTAGAGTTTGTCTCTACTCGTTGCCATGACGTAGCAATCATTGACAAGGCCTATGTCCCTCAACTGTTTTTCTCTACACTTAGGTTTTGAAAACAAGTACCTTTTTTCAAAAATGCCATAAATCGGTGAATTTGATGTCAGACGATTGTCGGGCAACACACTGATTTTTGAATACGATTTGAGTTTGATTTGTTCAGTGTATTTGGGATACATTTTTCTTGTTATGGTAGATGCCTTTTTTTGCTGTTTCGGCTTTTCTCTTGTCACCTTCGTTGCTCGGTATGCTGTAGTACTGCTGTATCTTGCCGTATAGCTCTTTTGTCTCTGCTGCGCAAGCTGTTCGCGCTCTCTCAGCAGACGTTCGCGATATAACTTCGTGGCCCTTGCTTTCTCTTTCGCCAATTCGAGCATTCTCTGTTCTTGGGCCAAGCTCTTCTGCTCGCGTTGCTGACGTTCACGATTGAGCTTTTCTACCCTTGCTTTCTCTTCGGCCAACGCAACCGTTTGTTGATGTTCCTTATATTCCACTATGATGTAACCGGCAAGAGCTAAAATACCGACGAACAAGAGTGTTAGGCCGATAGACACATCTTTATCTTCACTATTCTCACTTGAAACGCCATCCGATACCCTTCTCTTTTTTATACGATCCTGATAGCTGGCTGCCCGCTCTGTCGGAGCCATTTTTTGAGAAGGTGTACCGATATCGAGCGGCTTGCGAAACGGCAGATGAAGATAGTCGATCTTCTCTTTATGGTTATTAATGAAATGGATGGCGGATTTATCCAGTACAGGATTGGAGACGACATAGAGCCTTTTTAGCTCATAGCCTTCATACATCGGGTTATCCTGCAGGTAAAAAGCCGTCTCACCGACAAACGCTTTTATTTTTTCATGGTCTATTTTGTACTTGGTCTCTGCCCTGTAGTTTTTACACTGGACCAGGGTGATCTGGTTCTCTTTTTTGAGGATCAGATCAATACTCTGATCGTTGACACCATTGATCTTTCCATGTTCGGCAACCGAATACCCCCTGTTTCTAAAGTATTCCGCAACATAGGCTTCATAATCATCACCCTTTGCCTTGGAACGGTGCATATGGCGTTTGTACCTCTCTTTTCGCTGAGCGTCAACACTGTTGTTACAATGTGGACACGCTTTGGAAAAATAGGTCTTGCCACATCTTTTACACTCAGACATACAGCACGCTCCTGGATTGATTTGACTGCGTTGAACGCTGACGGGTACGTTCAAATTGTTATTTTAGATTATACAGACCAGAGTTTAAACCTGTTAAAAAAACAGAAATAATATTAATTTTGGATCGTGTTTGGGGAAATGGTATAAAAGGGTAACAATGTATAGGCGTTCAGTAAGCAGGTACAACAATAAGCCGGGTTTTGTTAATGTGGCAATTAATCTACTCTATATATTACTATATAGCTCCAGCGAAACAATAGCAATGTAAGACGCTAACCATCTGTTTCTTGCTGCCAGGTTGGGTTTACATAGCTTCCAAGATTGCTCAAGGAACTGGTGGGCTCTTACCCCGCCGTTTCACCCTTACCACTTTTTGGAACGAGAAAGGAGCAAAAGCCCCACATCTCTAAGCAAGCCGCTGTGGCACTAAAGCTAAGCCTTG
>JBFFKK010000003.1:0-91186 GCA_041555445.1 Sulfurimonadaceae bacterium | reverse complement strand
GGAAGCACAGCTTACCATCTCCTCAAAGATCGCATCGCTTTCGTCCGGTTTGGCGATGGCGACGAGCTCAACTTTATGGAACTGGTGCTGGCGGATGATACCGCGCGTGTCGCGTCCGGCGGCACCGGCTTCCTTGCGGAAACAAGAGGTGTAGCCTGTCATCTTGATGGGGAGTGCCTCTTCCGGGATGATCTCGTCCTGGTAGAGGTTGGTCAACGGGACCTCGGCCGTCGGGATAAGGTACATACCGTCGGTTGTGACATAGAGGTCATCTTCGAATTTCGGCAGTTGGCCCGTTCCCTCCAGTGCCTGACGGTTGACGAGCTGGGGTACGGAGACCTCCATAAAACCGCGTTCACGGTTGAAGTCGAGCATGAAGTTGATGAGCGCTCGCTCCAGGCGTGCCCCCATGTCAAAGGCGACGGAGAAGCGGCTTTTGGCCACTTTGACACCGCGTTCAAAGTCGATCCAGCCTGTGGTCTCCGCCAGCTCCCAGTGCTCTTTCGGGGTAAACGAGAAGGCGCGCGGGCTCAGTACTTTTCTGATCTCGACATTATCCTCTTCGTCCTCACCGTCCGGGACATCGCTGTCCGGCATGTTCGGTACGGCCATAACGAGATCGGTCAGCGCCTCTTCCGCCTCACGCTGCTTCTCCTGGGCCTCGTTTACCACTATCTTGTTCGCATCTACTTTTGCTTTAAGTTCGGCGATATCTTTGCCTTCGCGTTTATAGACACCGAAGAGCTTGCTCATCGCATTCTGATCCGCCTGGGCACTCTCAAAGGCGGCCTTGGCTTTTTTCAGTGCTTCGTTTTTGGTTTTAATCGATTCAATTGTTTCAAGTGTTACCCCTTTGCGCTGTAGCTGACTGCTGACATAATCAAAGTCTTTTTGTAGAAGTTTAAGATCGATCATAGGGTTCCTTGCAATATTCTTGATGCCGGCAAAGGGTTCTTTGTCGGCAGTTATAAACAGTTGGCGGATTATAGCAAATTATAGGTAAGTTTAGCGGTGCCGCCGATTAGGGAAGCGGCTGAAAAAGCGCAGGTTACTGCGCGTCTTCTTCGAGTTCGCATTTTTTCAGGAATCTGAACTGATAGATACTCCTGGTATCTTCATCATCACCGGTGCTCACGGAGGCAGTAGAGCCTGTCGAGACGACCGAGATGTCGACATAGTCATCTTCCTGGATCCCTTTAGCCTGCAGCAGGTAATAGTCTTCGCCGTCATCACCGTAGATGATAAAACTGCGGTAACCGACCGACATCGATGCGCGGCCGGTGATATGGAGTTTTCTGCCACGCTTTTTCATGGAGGCACGTGTCGGAATCTGGCCGCACTCTTTCACGAACTTCGCCATCTGTGCACTCTGCTTCTTCTTCTCCTCTTCGGCCAGACGGCGTTTCTCTTCGATCATGAGCCGATCGATCCTTTCAATATCGTTCTTGGCTTCTTTTTTACCGAGGTAGGCCGCCTGCGTATAGAAGGTCCATGCCAGTTTGTAGTCTTTCTCCATACCGGCCCCTTCTTCAAGCATTTTGGCCCGCAGGTAGAAAGAGTCGGCACTCTCGGATTTGGAGAGTTGTGTGAAAGCGCTTTTATACAGTTTCAGATCATAGTAGTATGTTCCCAGGTAGTCCGAGGCCGGCGTATAGTTGTTGCGTGAAGCCTGTTGCAGCAACTCAACGGCCTGATCACGCTTTGTCCCTTTGATCAGGATCTGCGCGTAGGTGTACTGGGCAAGGGGGTATTGGTTGTCGGCAGATTTTTCCAGCCAGGAGACGGCCCTGCTTCTGTTCTTGTCCAAGAAGTAGAGATAGAGCTGGTACTGGGCCTTTGCGTTCTCTTCCGCAGCGGACCGAAGGTACCAGTTGAGTGCCGATTCGCTTTCTCCCTCACGCTCATAAAGGTGGCCGAGGTTCAGATAGGAGTCCTTGATATCCCCGTCAACAGCCTTATGGTGCCAGTAGAGCGCCTGCTTGATGTTGCTCTCTTCGTAGAGGATACCGGTTTCACGGGCCGCTGCCGGATTACCCATTTCAGCGGCGGCTTCAAAGAGTTCGCGTGCCTGAAGGGTGTTGCCGTGTTCGAGGTACTGCGTACCTTTCTGCATCAGCCGTTCGCTCTCCTGCTTTTCAAAGTCAATATAGCGCGGATCATTGATGAACTGGCTTCCCTTGCTCTTCATATAGTCGTAATAGGGTGCGATAAAGGTGTTCCCCGGAAAGGCGATCCCCTGTATGAAGTGGTCGACATCGTCTTTTTCAATGGCAAGGAGAGTGGCCTTTTTAACCGCCTTTGAGAGGCTGTTGTAACGGTTCTGTACCCTGAGGCGTTCACGCGCATAGACTTTCTCTTTTTCGACCTCTTCACCTTTTTTAAACTCTTTTTTTTCAAGGTTATAGGCCATTGTGTTTGCCCTCTCAAGCCGTTTAATGAATTTATCACACTCTTTTTCGACAGCGCTGTTGAGCTCTTTTTTACCGTATATGAATTGACTACACTGTTGTTGGGCCGTCGCATATTGACTCAGCTTCGGGGCCAGCGGTGCATCGGGTTCCGGACCGCAGCCGGTGATAAGAAGGGATAGGACAAGACCGAAAAGATAAAAACGCATAAGACTCCTTTAGTTGTTACTACAGTTTTTTTGAAGATGGAATTGATAGAGAGGTTGAAGTGCCCCGTTGTCACTGCTGACCGTGATGGCGTGGCCCGTCGATTTTGCTTTGATATCGACATGGCTGTAAGGCTTGATCTTTGGTGCCGTCTCCGGGGCAACGATATAGTAGCGGCTCTCATCTTCACCGTAGACGAGAAAGCCGCTGGCCTCTCCGAGCGGACTGACAGCAACACCTACGATGTGGACGTTTCGTTTTGCTGCAGCGATGTTTTTCAGTGTGGCGGGGACGCCGCAGTTCTTGGCCAGTTCTTGCGCCTTGGCGGCCTCTTTTTTATCGATATATTTGGCCGCTTGACGCTCTTTTTTAGTCATCATCTTTTGCAGACGCTTCATGTCGGCCGTGTAGTTGTTGTGGGCGAGCCCATGGGCTTTTTTGTAGTGACGATAGGCCAAGAGGCTGTTCTTTTTGACGCCCAGGCCGTTTTCGTACATCCTGGCCAGAAGATAGTTGGCTTCGCCTTTCGCTTCTGCCTTGACAAGCAGAGGGTAGGCCTTTTCATACGCGGCCTCTTCGAAGTAGAGCTTCCCTAAGAAGCCTGCCGTTTCATTGATACCGTTTGCGTAGGCTTTTTCCAGCCAGAGCTGTGCCGCCTGTACATTTTTCTGTTTTAGGAGCTGCAGCCCGTAGATATACTGCGCCTGCGGGTAGTTGTTGTTGGCAGAACGCTCGAGCCATACCAGCGCCTCCGCCCGCCGCTTGAGACTTTTTGACTTTGCGTCCATTTTAAAGAGTCTGTACTGGGCCAGGGCGTTGTTCTCTTCTGCGGCACTCAGGTACCATGCTCTTGCTTTGTCCGGCTGTTTGACACGCAGATAGAGTCTGGCCAGATTGAGCTTGGAGAGAAGAACGCCCTCGGCAAGTGCATTTTGATGCCAGGCGATCGCTTTTTTGATCTGCTTCTCCTCGTAGATCATACCGATAAGGTAGGCCGCTTCCGCACTTTTGACATCGTAAGCAGCTCTGAACGCGTTCAGGGCACTGCGCTTCTCCCCCCTGTTCATCGCATTGATCCCCTCGTTGAGCTTCTTCTTAGCATAGCGTGTTTCATAGGCTCTGTACTGCGGGTTGTTGTCAAATCTGGGGGCATGCTTTTTGAGATAGCTGTACTCATGATGGGTGATATTGTTCTCATCGAACCGGAGACAGAAGATGACGCTGTTGAGATCATCACGGTCGACAATAGCCGCGATCTGCGTCTGACACGTCTCTGCCAAAAGCTTTTTATCGTCAACTAGCTTCTGCGCCTGGCTCGACTCTTTGTCCGCCAGTGTGCTGTAATCGGCTTCTCGTTTTGTATCATCTTTGATCTGCTGCATCTCGTCAAGCAGCCTGTTCTCTTCGCTAAGATCGGTGATCAGTTGAGCACACTCCTGCTGCAGTGCCTGGGGCGGGTTCTCTTCGCAGTTTTTTTGGAGGCTCTGGTAGCCGGCGAGCTTTTGGTGCGTTTGCGGTTTGGGCGCACCGAGACAGCCTGTCAGCAGCATTGCCGTCACGACTGCTAAAAAGATATGAAACATGGATGACCTCGCTTTTATTGGAAACAATGTTTCTGAAACCTGAATTGATAGATATCACGCGTCAGGCCGATGCTGTTGCTGACCGTGATAGGGTTGCCCGTGGCCTCTGCCGTTATATCGACATATTGGTACTGCTCGACATCGGCCTGCTGGTTGTGGTCGATGACATAGAACTTCTTGCCGTCTTCGCTGTGGATAATAAAGCCGTGACTCTTCTCCAGCGGCAGGGTGACCAGCCCCTGCAGGTGTATACGCATCCCTTTGGTCCTGATATTGCGCAGTATCGGATCTTCGCCGTCGCGTTCTACCTGCTCTTGCAGCTCTTGTCGCTCTTTGCGTTTTGCAGCACTGTAATGGGCCTCTTCTTTCGCCGTTTTCAGTTTCGCCAGGCGTGCCATATCTTTTTTGGCCTTTTTTTCACCGAGTTTCTGGGCCTCTTTATAGAGGATGTAAGCGCGGTAGTAGTTGGTCTCGACACCCAGTCCGTGCTCATACATACCGGCCAGCTGATATTTGGCCTTTGCACTCTCTGCAGCGCTAAGGTATTGGGCAGCGTCAAGGTACTCTTTATGGCTCAAATAGAGGTCGCCAAGCAGGTCATTGGCTGCACGGATGCCGTGCTGGTGAGCCTTGGTGAGCCACGCTTGCGCTTCGGTTTTTTTCCCCTCGTTCAGGAGCAGCTTGGCGTAGGCATACTCTGCGGACGGAAAACCGTTCTCAGCCGACCGTCGTGCCCATTCACGGGCCATGGCGTTTGTTTTGGTGTTGTCCGTCTGTATGTACTGTTCGTAGAGCAGGTATTGGGCATAGGCATCGCCGTCTTCCGCCGCTTCATGATAGAGCCGTTGGGCCTCCTTTGGCTCATGGTTGCGGTTGTAGAGACGTGCGAGGTTGATACGCGCCCCTTTGATGCCCCGCTGCAGGGCTTTGGTGTGCCACTCGATCGCTTTATCGACATGCTTGGCCTCATAGATGATGCCGACAAGGTAGAATGCCTGGGCGTTGTTGAGGGCTGCCGCCGCTTTAAAGGCACGGATCGCACTTTTTTTATCACCTTCGCTCAGGTGGACCAGACCCAGGTCAACCAACTCTTCGGCATAACTTTTTTCATAGGCGATATATTGCGGGACCTCTTGATACTCGGCGGCCTGCTGCTTGTAGTAGTCATAATGGGCTTTTGTAAATGTTGTCTCGGGAAAGAGCAGCGTCAGCTGCACATCGGCAAGTTCGTTCTGTTCGACCGCATCCAGAGAGACCCGGTTGATGGTGTCACGAAGTTCTTCGTATTCGACTTCGGCTTTACGGTGCTGCCGGTTGGCATCTTTTTGCAGCAGAAGATATTCGGGTTTCGGTTTTGCGTAGGGATCCTCGACATCGTCATTGAAGTGGGCCACTTTATCGTCCAGGGCATTGACTTTGTCCAGGCGTCGTAAAAAGTTACGGCACTCTTTGTCAAGTGCATCGGGGACATGTATACCGGGCATTGTGCGCAGGCTTTCACAGTTCTTTTTGATCAGGGCATACTGTTGCAGTTCCGGCGAAAGAGGGACATCGGGTGCAGGCGTACATGCGGTGAAGAAAAGTGAAAGTATGAAGGTCGCGATTACGGTATAGATAGGCATCAGATCCCTTGGTTTTGTAAAATGACCCTAACTATAACAAGAAATATACAAATCTTATATTAATTGGGCTTCTCCAAAAGCCTGCAGGCAGACGAAGCCGATTTGAAAGAAGTTCGTTTGCTCAGGCAAGAATATCTTTGGCGATCTGAAACTGGTTGGCGGTCATCAGGTGGATTTTCGGGTGGATCGCTTTGATGTCGTCAAAGAGCTTTTTACTGAGTTCAAACCCGACTCTGTACTCTTCATCCGTTGAGACGGCCGATGCATTTTCCAGTGCCTCAAGCCAGTAAGGGGGGACATGGATACCGGGAACGTGGGCATCGAGGAACTGCGCGGTACGAAGCTTGGTGATCGGAAAGAGCCCCAGGATCAATGTCGCCTTTGTTTCCCTGCCGCTTTCACGGTTCGCATTTTCCATCAGCTCGACCAGGAGTTTGGCATTCTCCAGGTCGTACACCGGCTGGGTAATGATGCCGACAGCCCCGTGATTCACCTTTTTCAGCATCTTCTTCTGCAGGGATTTCGGATTGCGGGCATGGGAGTTTACGACAGCGAAAGGGTAGATCGTCTCGGGTGCATCTTTGAGCGGTTTCTCCATCATATCGGTACCGCTGTTGAGTGCGGCGATGATGTCAAGCAGCATGGTCGAGTCCCCTTCGAAGACCCCCTTGGCCTCTTTCTGGTCCGAGATCTTGGCCGGGTCGCCCGTCAGGGCCAAAACGGCCCGTACATCGGCTTCGTTGGCACCGAGCAGATCGGACTGCAGGGCAATCCGGTTGCGGTCGCGCATGCTCATCGTGGCAAGAACGGGTTTCGCAAAGCGGTTTTGAAGCATCTGCGCCGCAAAGAGCGCATTGTATTTAAGTTTGGCAAGCGGGTTGTCCGTGGTGCTGAAGCCGTCGACCATGGTGTCGAGCCCAAGTTCCGCAATGGTGTCGACGACAGGCTTGAAACGTGCGGAGTGCGGCGGCGTCGTCTCAAGAGTGATGTATGTCGAGTTTTGCAGTTTATCGATAAGTTGTTCAAACAAAAAGGGCTTCCTACGCTATAATTGCGAGATTATAACGAAAGATGAGTAATTATTTATGAAATTATGTGTGTTTGATTTTGATTCTACCTTGATGGATGGCGAAACGATCGACTTTTTTGCAGAGGCGCTGGGTATCGGCAAACAGGTTTCCGAGATCACGGAAAGGGCCATGGCCGGAGAGCTGGATTTTTTCGAGTCGCTTCAGGAGAGAGTGGGGCTCTTGAAAGGACTCGACTTTTCCAAGGTCGAAGAGATCAGCCACTCCTTGCCGTATATGCCGGGTGCCGTCGAGACGATCGCCGAACTGAAAAAGCGCGGGATGACGGTGGTCTGTTTCAGCGGCGGCTTCAGGACGGCGACGACCTATGCCAAAGATATACTGGGGTATGACGCCGACTTTTCCAACGCGCTGCATGTCAAAGACGGCAAACTGACCGGCCTGGTCGGCGGCGACATGATGTTTGACTTCTCCAAAGGCGACATGCTGGTGCGTCTTCAGAATATTCTGGGTGTCACTAAAGAGGAGACGATGGTCTGCGGGGACGGCGCGAATGATCTGAGTATGTTCGCACATGCGGGGACGCGCGTCGCCTTTTGTGCAAGAGAGATCTTGAAAAAAGAGGCCAATATAATAATAGAGGAAAAAGATCTTTCACTGATCTTGAAGGAAATATAAATATGTTAGAAAATTCTATCTGGTACAAATACAACGGCGAGAAGTCGATCCGGGCAACACTTGCCGGGTTTTACCAATGCGAGACATCGCTGATCAGCAGTAATGAAGTTGAGCTTTACAACATCCTCAAAAAGAACATGACCAAGCGTGAACTGAAGCTCTATATCCTTCAGGTGGCGGGTTTTGACGATGATGCGATTAAGAAAGAGATGGGCATCGACGATGAAAAAGTGTTGGAAAAGCTCAAGCACACCAGTAATCGTAAACTGCGCCAGGACAAGATACGTCAAGCGGTCAAGACGGTTGATAGCGACGACGACGGGTTTGACGAGATGGGCGAATAGGTAACGCGACGATAAACTCTTGACATTAGTTCGGTTATTTATCTTTACTTAGCTTTTTCCATGCTACAATGGCACAAATTTATCACAAGGAATCATGGAATGAAAAAATCAACTTCAGTTCTATTAGCATCAGTAGTTGCACTGGGTATGTTCGCATCAACAGCAAACGCGGATATCAAAAAAGGGCAAAAAGCCTACCTTAAGCAGTGTAAAAAATGTCACGGTAACGGTACAAAAGGTGCTGCTATGAAAACTCAAGAAGAGTGGGCAGCTGCATTTGCAGACGACGGTGCTGGTTTCAAAGCATGGCACAAAGGTACTAAAGGCGAAAAATACGCTGAAGGTAAAAAATTCAAAAAATATGCTGAGCACCTTAAAGATTTCCTTTATGAGTATGCTTCTGATTCAGGAAACGTTCCTTCTTGTGGCTAAAAAGGTCTAGCTGCGACGCACGTCGCGTCGTCTGCTGACTCGGCGTACGTAATGTACGCCTCCTCATCCCCTCACAACCTACACCCTCTTCAGACCTTTTAATATAGCACTGGCTATAATCAATGTAAATCCAAGCTGTTGCGAATCGATATGAAACCCTATAGATATATTTTTTTACTCTTCTCATCACTCATCCCTTCGCTGTACGCCGGTGTGGCAATTGTCCCGGGTGATGAGCAGTATTACAAGACGGAACTGGAGGATGTGGAGGTCATCTATACCGAGCAGAACAGATACGCGGCTGAGCAGGCCGTAGCGCTCGAACCCGCGATCAACAGAGAGTATAAGGACTCTTTCGGCTATGAGATGGATGCGCTTCTGCATGTCGGGATCATCTCCCAGCAGAACCAGATCGCCAACGGTTTTTCGACGCAGTACCCCTATAATCTGCAGATCAACTATGGCGGCGGTGCATTGAAGACGGATTACTTTGCATCGACGTCATGGCTCAATACGCTTTTGTATCATGAGACCGCACACAACTATCATATCAACGCCAAAGCCAGCGCAGTCACACGGGGCCTGTATAGTGTTCTGGGCAACGGCCTGATGACGGCCGGGTTCTTTCCGCTCTTCACACTGCCGAACATGACGATCAGCTCCTATCTTCTGGAGGGAAATGCGGTCCTGAACGAGTCGTGGCACGGTAACGGCGGGCGTCTCTACAGCGGCCGTTTCAAAGCAGAGAGCATCATGCAGGCCAGAGCGGGACAGATCACGCCGCAGTTTCTCTACAACCAGACGACCCATGACTTTCCCTATTACGACAGGCACTATATCGTCGGCGGGTTTTTTCAGCTCTACCTGGCGGAAAAATACGGGCTGCAGAAGGTCAACAGCTTCTTTTACAACCACTCCAAGTCCTGGCTATGGCCTTTCAGGATCAACCATATTTTCAGGATGACCTTCGGCGAGAGTTACGAAGAGGCGATGGCCGGCTATAACCTCTGGCTGCTTGAACAGTCACAGGACTTTGTCGAGGCCGAAGGGGAGAGGGTGGTGACGTCGAAGATCTTCACGCCGCTCAACAGCGATTACGACAAGATATTCTTTATGGTCTCGGATGCCCAGCGTGCGCCGGAAGTGGTGCAACTTTCGAAAAAAGAGAGGATGCTTACCCGGGAGCGAACGAGTTATTTTCAAAACAGGCTCATCCGCAAAGAGGACAGCTACTTCACACAGGCCAGCGGATTTTCGGGAGCGACAACGATTCAAATAGGTCTGTTTGACGACAAGGGCAAGATCAGAGAAGGGAGCGCGTCCAAGGTGATCCAGGGCTACCTTCAAGACGGTTCGGAGGTCTATTTCGATATTCCCTCTTCATTCGATCAGCCGCAGCTCTATGTGGGGGAGCGCTTCTACGCGCAGGTGAACTCGTCGGTCTATATCGATGCAGAGGACAACCTCTACTACTTTGTGCAAAAGGGGAAAGAGCGTACCCTCTATAAAAACCGAACACCGCTCTACAGGTATCAGGGCTATTACGGTCTTGTGAGCGGTCCGGACAGCAGGGGAAATGTCTATTTTGTGGCCAACAGTAAAAACGGCAGCAGCCTTTACCGAGTCGGCAACAAGAAAGTGGAGCGCGTCTCTTCTGCCGACAATGTGGTCGAAGCGCGTCTGATCAATGACGAAGAGGTGCTCATCGCGGCGATTGGAAGCGAAGCATACTACTACGTCATCAATAGGATTGAGCGTCGCGAAGAGAGCCCCTACAACACGACACTCTTTTTCGAAGATGAACCCTGTTTCGGCCGGGTTGCCCTTGCTGATGAAAGCAGACAGAGGGGTGAAGAGAAAGGCGGGTTGACGCTGGAGCGTCCCTATTACGGTCCGATGAACCTTGACTACGCCGGGACACTGCTCAGTTTCGGGCTCGGCAGCAAAAACGGCGATACCATTTTCAATTATGCGGTCGCTGCCAGTTTTGTCGATCCGCTCCTGAGCAACGCTTTCGTACTCTTTGCCCAGAGCGGTATGGATGAGGTGGGAACGGCCGGATTGACATATCTCAATGATGCGCACCTGCTGGCGTTCGGCGCCACGTTCTACGGTGTCTACAACAGCGGGGACGACAACAGCTATCACCTCTATGATGCGTCGACCAACCGTTACAGCGAATCCGCGTACACGATTGCCAAAGCGAGCCGCGACTACGGTCTTTCCGCCTATATGCAGCTTCCGCTTGTCAAGAGCGGTTATGACCGCGGCGATCTGCGGCTGAACTATTATCAGGACTATGACGACAATGCCCGCTCGCCGCTCTCTCTTGAGGCCGCTTTTTCGCACAGCGAACATTTCGGCCAGTCGATGTTTGTCAACTATCTCCATGCGCTTTCGCTATTCGGGAGCTATGACCGGGGCGATCCGGCGTACGGGTTTGATTACCGGCTGGCGCACGATCTGCCCGGAAAGTTTTTTATAGGGATGGGGCTCAAAGGGGTACGCTCTGAGTATACGAGAGAGGGTGCGCTTACCAGCGTGCGCGATTTTACACGCGGCGTTAAGTTCAGCAGCTATCAAAGTGCGCTTGCCAACGATCCGGCAACGGTCGTCATGCCCTCTCTGGAGTACACCCGCTTTGTCAAACAGGCCGCTGTCGGCGAGCTCGCTCTGCAAAAGCAGTTTGATGCCCGCCTTCTGTTCTTCACTTTTCCGCTCTCGTTGACACGAGAGGCCCTCTATCTCAAACAGCGCTACTATAATATAGAGGATTTCGGTCAGCCTGATGCGTGGGGTGCCCATACGCGTTACAACGAGTCAACGGCCGGTCTGAGCCTGGAGATCCTGGTGATGAACCGCTTAAGTGTCCCTCTGAATGTTGAGTATATCTATAACGACAATACGCAGGAGAAACATAATTTCAGATTCACATTGGGCGGCCTCTTTTTTTAAGGCCCTAAAGAGTTTCAATCCTCTTTGATCGGCATCGCCCCGTATTCAAGCAGCAGGTCCACCATCTTAAGGCGTTTATGTTCCTGCGCGATCTTAAGCGCCGTCAACCCTTGCGGCGAGAGCAGATTGGGGTTGACACCGCTCTCGAGCATAAAGGTCACGACATCGATATGGTTGTAGTAGACGCCGAACATCAAAGCACTCCAGCCAAAATTGTCGATCGTGTCGACGTCGGCATAGTTTTTCATCAATATCTCGACGGAGGCGAGCCGGCCCATGGAAGCAGCGAGCATCAGCGGGGTCCGTCCGTTGATGTCAAGATGGTTCACATCGGCACCGAGCTGCAACAGAAGACGGATGTGGTCTCTGTTTGGCTGGTCCTGTATTTTGGTCACGGTGGTGCACAGCGGGGTCCAGCCGAGCGAGTTCAGAGCAACATCGACCTTTGCCCCTTTGCTTAAGAGCAGTGTTTCAAGCTCCCGGTATGCCTGGGCATTGTCATGATATTGGAGCAGCGCGATATGGGTGAGGGTCAAAGGGGTATGGGCGTTGTCGGCAATGTTGATGTTGGCACCGCGTTTGATCAGCACCTTGGCCCCCTCGGGGTTGTTGTTGCGTATAGCGACACTCAGGGCGCTGTGACCTTTGGCAGAGACATGTTCGATCGTGGCATGACGGTCAAGCAGTAAAATCGCTATGTTCAAGTAGCGGACATGGCTCATCGCAATGATCAGCGGCGTCAGGGAGTCGTTGTCTTCGGCATCGATGTCGAGCCCTTTGTTGAGCAGGTACAACACGGCTTTGATGTTATTGCTGAGAACGGCCAGATGCAGCAGAGACTGACCGTTCTCATTGGTGCTGAAGAGCTGCTTGGGTTTATGGACACTGTGAACGAGACGGTTAAGGTCACCCGATCGGGCGGTCTCAAAGATGTTATGCTCACGGGTATCGACCAAAGAGACAATCTTGCTGATCATCGCCCTCTGCTCTTTTGACGCGATGTCAAAGGCTGAGAGCCCTTCATTGTTGGCAATCGTGACATCACCGCCGTAATGCAGGAGTGTCGTCATCAGTTCATGGTAGTCAAATTTCAGTGTAAAATGGAGCGGGGTGTTGCCTTCTCTGTCCTGGATGTTGACATTGGCGCCATAGAGCAGCAGGGTCTCGATGATCTCTTTTTTGTTGTACTTGATCGCAAAGATAAGCGGAGGGGTCTTTCCGAGTTCATGAAAGTCGACATCAAAACCCTCTATGATCATCTGTACCATCTGCGCGCTTTGGTTGTTGATAATGGTCTCGTAGAAGATCTCGTGAGTATGCTCGATAATATAGGCCTCATAGGGGTTATACATCGGCGTTTTCAGGATCAGTGCACTATGAAGGCGTTCCATAAACGGCATCTGCTACTCCTTTGTCTAACTATACTAGCATAAAGGAAATGACATGTAAAGGGGTCTGCTGATTTATTAATAGACAGTAAGTTCAGTTTCAGTAGAGGGTGGTTTGTAGTGTGGAAAGTGGCGAAGCCTAAGCTTCGCCAGGGGTCTTACTTGATGTTTTCGAAAGGGTTGTTTACAACCGCTTTACGTGTAACAGTGTAAGGGATGATCGCTGCGGCACGTGAACGTTTGATAGCAACAGTAACCATCTCTTGGTGACGTTTACAGTTACCCGTCAAACGACGTGGCATGATCTTGTAGCGCTCAGAGAGAGAGAATCTCAATGAACCTGCATCTTTGTAATCAATGAAGTCAACTTTTGCTTCACAGTATTTACAATAACGTTTTTTGTATTTTCTTCTTTCAGCCATAATTAATCCTTATGCGTTTATTACTTGTATAAGAGTGGGTTTCACTCTAAAATGGAATCTCATCTTCATCGATGTCGATAGACGGAAGGTCTGCCGGCATGTTCTGCTTCGGTGCCTGCTGCTGTTGCGGCTGTCCGTATGACGGCTGCTGGTACTGCTGCTGCGGCGCATTGTATGAAGATTGAGACTGCTGCTGTTGCGGCTGTCCGTAACCACCCTGCGGTTGCTGTTGCTGCGGTGCATTGTAGTTGCTCTGAGGGGCACTGCCGTTTTGGCTCTCCCCTTTAGAGTCCAACATCTGCATTGTCTCAACGGCAACAGAGTGCTTAGAACGTTTACCACCATTCTGGTCAACCCATTGATCAAACTGAAGACGCCCTTCAACGAGGATTTTCGAACCTTTACGAAGATATTGATTTGCTACCTCGGCAGAGCGTCCGAAAAAAGTAATGTCAATAAACATGACCTCCTCTTTCTTCTCGCCGTTGGTAGTAAACTTACGACTAGTTGCGATCGCAGTTTTGGCGATTGCCATACCGGATTGGCTATAGCGTAGTTCAATATCACGTGTCAGGTTTCCTACAAGGACGACTTTATTGTACATCTGGGCTTTCCTTTACTTATTCAGCTGCCGGAGCTTCTGTTGCTGCTGGCGCTTCTGTTGCCGGAGCTTCTTCTGCCGGAGCTTCAGTCTTAGCTGCTGCTTTCTTTTCAGTTTTAGCAACCAGGTCTTTCCAGGCAGTTACTTCACGTTTAGAATCGTATTTGATCGTAACGAAACGAAGAAGGTCTTCGTTGATACGGAAACGACGTTCGACTTCAGCGATTGAAGATGGTGCCATTGTGTAATAAACAACATGGAAGTAACCACGTTCGTTCTTAGCGATAGGGTAAGCTAGTTTTTTAGTACCCATTTCGTCACGTGCAACGATCTCAGCACCGTTAGAAGTAAGAACTTCTTCGATAGCTGCGATTGAAGCTTTTGTCTCTTCTTCAGTTAGTGTTGGTTTAACGATTACAAGGTTTTCGTAATGTCTCATAGCGTATTTCTCCTTTTGGTTTTGGTCCCTTATGGATCGAGATCAGCGGACTGATCAGTCATATGCTTAAACGTTATGCTTTTGCACAAAGAGTAAGGAACGCGTGATTATATCGAAGTGGAGCTTAATTGCGTTTAAAGAAAAGCACTATAGGCACGGTTTTTGCAGACGGGCAGAGCAGATAGAGCCTACATCCTCTTTTTTGTCTTGCTGGTCGCCTGTGCCGTGAACGGATCGTCGGGCCAGTAGTGTTTTTTATATCTGCCGCGAAGCTCCTTTTTGACCTCGTCATAGGTGTTTTCCCAAAAGCTCCGCAGATCTTTTGTCACCTGCATCGGACGGTGGGCCGGAGAGAGCAGCGCGATGGTGACGGGTACCGTGCCGTCGATCAGCGCGGGGGTCTCGACCATACCGAACAGCTCTTGCAGCCGAACCGCCAGTGTGGGCGCCTCAACGTCTTCGTAGTTGAGGGCAATGACGGAGCCGCTGGGCACCTTCAGTTTTAGCGGGGCAAGTGTGTCGATACGCTGCTGCTGTTCCCAGCTGAGCAGACCCAGAAGCATCGGATAGAGGTCGAGTTTATGACACGCTTTAAAGCTTTTGACCCCTTCAAGATGCGGCAGCAGCCACTGCTCCAGGTGCTCAAGCAGCCAGCTGTCACTGAGGTCGGGAAGTGTGCCGATGCTTCTGGCGGCAGAGGGCTCTTTTTGCTTCCAGTGGTTCAAAAAAGCGACACGTTGCCGCAGTGAGCGTGCCTGCTGCGGCCAGGAGAGGGCTTCGAGCCCTTTTTCTCTGATCGCACCGAGCAGTGCCCTGGCGAGATCGGCACTGTCGATGTTCTGCACCGGCCGTTCCGTCAGCGTGAGCGCACCGAGTCGGGTGATCTCTCTCGCCTCGACGCGCTCTGTTGCGTCGTTCCACTTTGTCAACCGCTCTTTGATGACCTGGTCGCTGAAGTACGTTTCGATCTGTTCTTCGGTGATGGCGGCGGCAGCGAAGATGCGGGCATCGGTCTGTGCGCCGTCAAGATGGGCGACAACAAGGTAGGGTTCACCGAAAAGTTCATCCTCGACGTTGAGTCTGGCCCCTTTGCCGCCGCTGAGCAGGTAACGGCTCTCTTTAAGAGCGCGGCTTTTGGCAATGCGGTCAGGATAGGCGAAACCGAGGAGCACACCGATCATCTCTGAGCCGTCGGGAGGTGTCTTTTGCGATGTTTTGCATTTTTTACGGAAATCGGAAGCGGTTGCCAATACGCGCTGAAGCGCAGCTCTGTCGATGTGGTGACCGTTATGGCGCTCCTGCAGTGCCGTGATTCTCAGAGAGAGGTCGGCAGCGTGTCTGGCACTGCCGGTGAAGATCTCTTTTTCGCTGAGCAGTGCCGCGACCTGACAGGCGGTCTTCTCAAGACCCAGTGCCGATGCTTTGAGGATCATGTGTGCCAGACGGGGATGCGTCCCCAGTGCCAGCATCGCTCTGCCGTGTTCGGTAATTGCGGTGCCTTGCAGCGCACCGAGCTCTCTTAACAGCTCTCGGGCATGCTCTACGGCCGAGGGAGGCGGCAGGTCAAGCCAGTGCAGCTCATCGACATTGTCGACACCCCAGTTGGCGAGGTCGAGCATCATCGGCGTCAGGTCGCTTGTCAATATTTCGGGGACGCTGTGGCGTGCCAGCTGACGATGCTCATGCCAGAGACGGTAGCATCTGCCGGGACTTAAGCGCCCCGCACGGCCGCTTCGCTGCGTGGCGGCGTCCCGGGAGATGGCGACGGTGTGCAGACGGTTCATGCCGGACCCGCTGTCGAAGGTCGAGACCCGCTGCAGACCGGCGTCAATGACAACGGTGATCCCTTCAATGGTCAGACTCGTTTCGGCGATGTTGGTCGCCAGTACGATCTTGCGCTTTCCGTCTCTTGCGGGCCTGATGGCCGCGTCCTGTGCCTCTCTGCTCATGTCGCCGTAGAGCGGGGCGATGGTGACGGTGTTATCTCTGATCGATTCCAGCAGCTTGGATTCGACGTTTTTGATCTCCCGGACCCCGGGTAGAAAGATCAGAATACTGCCCTCCTCACTGCGGATGGTATCGTTCACGACCTTGGAGATAAGCGTGCCCAGCTGCGTCGGTGAGGGGTGGGGCGTCTTGTTGGGAAGGTAGATGTTCTCGACAGGAAAACTGCGCCCTTCGCTGGTGATGACGGGTGCGCCATCAAGCAGGTCTGCAATCGCATCCGTATTCAGGGTCGCGGACATCACCATGATCTTTAAGTCGTCGCGCAGCAGCTCTTGCGACTGCAGGCTGAGAGCCAGGGCCAGGTCAGCGTGGAGGTTGCGCTCGTGAAACTCGTCGAAGATCAGCAGTGCGACATTTTCGAGAGCGGGATCGCTTTGGAGCATACGTGTCAGGATCCCTTCGGTCACGACAATGATCTTCGTTTTTTTTCCGACACAGCGGTCGGCACGGATCTGAAAGCCGACGGTCTCGCCGACCTTCTCGCCCAGCAGCTCCGCCATGCGTGCCGCAGCGTTTCTGGCTGCCAGGCGTCGCGGTTCGAGCATGATGATCTGTCTGCCCTCCAGCCAGGGCGCATCCAGCAGGGCGATCGGGACCGCGGTGGTCTTACCCGCGCCCGGAGGTGCCTGAAGGAGAAGACGGTTGTCCGTCTGCAAAGCGGCAGTGATCTGGGGGAGGACCTGATGGATGGGTAGGGTTTGCATGCCGTATTATAGCGCGTGTCAAACCCCGTCTGCGGGAGGCCTTTTTTTAGTCGTGTTTAAACGCGTGGAAATGGTGGTCAAGCGTGCGCCTGTACTCCTCGGCCACCTCTCTGGCCGTCATGCCGTTTTTGCCGATCTTAAGTATCTCTCTGACAAAGTCGATCGGGTACTCGACGGCGTTGCCGTCGTCGAGTCTGATGATCTCATCGAGCGTCTTATAGAGGCTTTCATAGCTCTCGCTGTCCACCGTTTTGACACACTGCAGAAGCTCTTCGGCCCGCAGAAGCGAAGCGTCGTTGAACTCGCCGCGTTCATGGATGTCTTTTCTGATCTCGACATAATCCTTGAGGCTTTTTCGGTTGACGACATGGTCTCTGAATATGTCGATAAGTGAATTGGTATGCATCTTTCCTGCCTTCTGAAATGTTCTCTTCTCTCCATTATACGCCTGGAATGTAGCAATAGTATAGCAATACAATGGCCAAATAAGCTCTGAAATCCTTGTATAATGACGAAAAATATTCGAGAGGGCATGATGCAAAAAACCGCCAAAGGGCTCCACCCGCGCAACCTGCACAATGCACGGTATGACTTCGATCTGCTGATAAAGAACGAACCGAAACTTGCCCCGTTTGTGGGTGAGAACAGCTACGGCAACCTCTCTATCGATTTCGCAGATCCCAAAGCGGTCATGATGCTGAACAGAGCGCTGCTCTCGCATTTTTACGCTGTCGCAAAGTGGACGATCCCCGAGAACTACCTCTGCCCGCCGATACCGGGCAGGGCGGACTACATCCACTACCTGGCAGACCTCCTGGCTTCGGTCAACGACGGTGAGATACCGGTCGGTGAGAAGGTCGCAGGGCTGGATATCGGCGTCGGTGCCAACTGCATCTATCCTATCGTCGGCAGCAGGGTTTACGGTTGGCGTTTTGTCGGTTCGGACATTGACAAGGTCTCCATCAAGTCGGCCGTCTCCCTGGTAGCGAACAACAGCGTGCTTCAAGGCAGGATAGAGATAAGAAAACAGACCAATCCCGACAACATCTTTACCGGGATCATCGGCAAAGAGGAGCGTTTTGACTTCACCCTCTGCAACCCGCCTTTTCACCGTTCACCGCAAGAGGCAAGCCGCGGCACCGCACGCAAAAACAGGAACCTCGGCACCGACAAAGAGAGCAGAGAGCGACTGAACTTCGGCGGGCAGGCCAACGAGCTCTGGTACCCGGGCGGAGAGGTCGCTTTTATCAAAAAGATGATCAGACAGAGCGTGGTGCATGCCAAGAAGGTCCTCTGGTTTACGACGCTTGTCTCGAAAAAAGAGAATCTTCCGGCAATCTATAAAGCGCTGAAACAGCTCAATCCGGTTGAGGTGCGGACCGTCGAGATGAAGCAGGGGCAGAAGGTGGCGCGGTTCGTCGCATGGACATTCCTGAGCCTTCCGCAGCAGAAAGCGTGGCAAAAAGAGCGCTGGTAATATCTGTTATAATGGCTAATAAAGATAAAGGACAGAGATGACAGCAGGTTTTTTCGCCGTTTTTGACGACATCGCAATGCTATTGGACGATGCGGCAGCGATGAGCAAGGTCGCCACCAAAAAAACAGCAGGGGTACTGGGCGATGACCTGGCCGTCGGTGCGGAGAAGGCATCGGGTTTTGCCGCTTCGAGAGAACTGCCTGTTCTTTGGGCCATCACCAAAGGTTCATTTCGCAACAAACTCATCATCCTGCCGATCGCGTTTTTGTTGAGTGCCTTTGCACCGTGGAGCATTGTCCCTATTTTGATGGTCGGCGGGCTCTACCTGGCATTTGAGGGAGCCGAAAAGGTCTATGACTATTTCGTTCCGCACCCGCCTGTCGTACGTCAGCTGCGTTCCCTTTCGAAAGAGACGATACTTGAGGTGGAAGCGAAGAAGATCAAGTCCGCCATAGTGACGGATTTCATTCTTTCGGCCGAGATCATCATCATTGCGCTGGGAACGGTGGTGGAGAAGTCGCTTCCGGTCCAGGTCATCGTTGTGTCGTTTGTCGCGTTTATTGCGACCATCGGTGTCTATGGTTTTGTCGCTATGCTGGTGAGAATGGACGATACGGGTTTTAAACTGATCGAGATGGCAGAAGGGAAAAACAGTCCCATGAAGGCCGTCGGAGAGATCCTGGTCGTGGCCCTTCCCAAAGT
Source organism: Sulfurimonadaceae bacterium (assembly GCA_041555445.1). Classification (GTDB taxonomy): domain Bacteria; phylum Campylobacterota; class Campylobacteria; order Campylobacterales; family Sulfurimonadaceae; genus Sulfonitrofixus. Next base: position 72,189 of record JBFFKK010000003.1, on the reverse strand, counting down.
GATCAGGGTGTTGACCGTTGTGGGGACCCTGGCGATGCTTCTGGTCGCAGGGGGCATCTTTGTCCACAACATCCATCCGCTCCATCAGGCGCTGCACGTTCTTCCCAGTCTATTGGCAGAGCTTTTGGCCGGCCTGGTTATCGGGGCAGCCGTCTTAGGCATGGAAAAACTGTTCGTGAAAGTCAAAGGGGCCTTCACGCAACAAGAGGGCCGATGATCCAGAGGCGGGGGCGCCAAGAGGATTACGTGGGGAGAGAAAGTATAATAGCAGCCATATGAAAAAATTAACCGTACTGCTCTTCTTATCGGTATCACTGTTTGCTGCGCAAAAGGCGGTCGTTCAGCTCAGCTGGCTGCACCAGTTCCAGTTTGCCGGCTACTATGTCGCAAAAGAGCACGGCTACTACGGGGATGCCGGTATCGATGTCGATATCAGAGAGTTCGATTTTAACACGGACCTCTCAACCGTTATCGAAAAGGGCAAAGCGGACTTTGCCGTCGGACGTTCTTCTTTGATTATGGAGAAGATCAAGGGCAAAGACGTTGTCGCCCTGGGGGCTATCTTCCAGCAGTCGCCGCTTGTGCTGCTGGTGCGTGACGATACCCATATCGGTTCGGTCAAAGATCTGAAAAACAGACGGATCATGATGACCAAGGATGCCAAAGATTCCGTTTCCATTGTGGCGATGCTCTCGTCGAGCGGTCTGAGTAAAAATGATGTCGAGATCGTGCCGCACAGTTTCAATATCGAGGACCTGATCGATAAAAAGGTCGATGCCATGGCATCGTATGTCTCTAATGAACCGATCATGATGGCGGAAAGAGGTATCGGCTATAAGGTTTTTGATCCACAGGATTGCGGGTTTTATTTTTACAGTGATATCCTTTTCACCTCTTCCGCGTTTATCAACAAGAACCCGAAACTGACCAAAGATTTTTACGAAGCCACGATCAGAGGATGGGAGTACGCATTCGACAACATCACGGAAACCGCCGAACTGATCCATGCGCACTACAACACGCAAAACAAGACGCTTATCCAGCTTATTAAAGAGGGAGAAGCCTTAAAACGGCTCGCGTATAAAGAGGATGCTGTTTTCGGTTATCTGGACAGGGAGCAGATCAAGGATATTGTCAAAGTGTACAAAGTGCTGGGGCTGGTTACAAAAGATATTGACCTCGACAGCTTTATCTACAGCTATAATCATCCGAAAGAGGTGGCGTTCAGACTCAGCTACGACGAGATTTTCCATGCCTCGTTTATTGCAGTTCTGTTCATGGTGAGTCTGGGCTCGAGCCTTCTTTTCGTCAGTTTTAGAAAGCGATGGCTTCTCACCAAACATGGTCTTAAAGAGGAGATCAGGCGTCAAAATACGGAGATCGAAAAACAGAGCAGAGTGATCATGGAACAGTCTAAGATAGCCGCAGTCGGCGAGATGTTAAGCAACATCGCGCACCAGTGGCGACAGCCTCTGAACATCATTTCGCTCAACATCGTAAAAATCGAGACGGGGGTCCTTCTGGAGAAGACGATGAACAGAGACGATCTGCTTCAGATCACCGAAGATATTAACCGCCAAACCCAATACCTTTCGCAGACCATTGACGATTTCCGAAGCTTCTTCAATGCCAACATCGAGAATATCGCACCGTTTGAGATCAATGATGCGATCAATAAGTTGAACGAACTGACGAAAGATCTTTTTGCAAACAGCAAGGTTGAGATGGTCGCAATGACCGAAGCGTGCACGATCACCTACAACGAAAGTCTGTTGATCCAATCCCTGCTCAACATCTATAACAATGCCATCGATGCCATTATGGAGAAGCAATCGCAGCAACGATACTTTTTTACAGAGGTCACCTGCGGCAGCGACAATGTCGTCTTCCGGCTGAAAGACTCCGGCGGCGGGATCGATAACGAGATCATCTCAAACGTCTTTGAACCCTACTACACGACGAAGTACAAATCAAAAGGGACCGGTCTTGGACTCTATATCTCCTACCGGATCATCACAGAACACTTCGGCGGTACAATCTCCGTTCATAATGTTGCGTACGAGTACAATGGTCTGGATCTCTACGGGGCGGAGTTTGTCATCACGATCCCAAAGGTGTAGCTAAAAAGTCTTTTCAGTGGCAAAGCACGGCATGCAGGGTAGGACAATGCATTTTTTTGATGTAAAAAGGGCAGTTCTAAAAGCGTCAATTGCATGAAGGCAAAAGGCTTTTGTACTCCGTTGCGTTGTGTTCAATGAGAAGATCGCATGACCACTCAAAGCACGTTCTGCCACAGAGCTGTTAAAAGGTTTAGAATTACCCTTGAAAAATTGTAAAAAACCAAAGTAAATATTGTGTAAACAACGGGGCACGGATCTTGTATAATACCCCATGCAAAACTTACCCCTAGACAACATATTTATCCCCGCAAAAGTCCCCTCCAAAAAAGTGATGATCATCATGCATGGCCGCGGCGACTCCTCGGAAGGCTTTACGATGCTGCCGGATTTTTTGAAGATCGATGCGATGAACTACCTTCTTCTGGATGCGCCGTTCGAGTACTTCAGCGGTCTCTCATGGTACCAGCTGCCGCCGGACCAGCTTCCGGGTATCAGGCACTCAAGCCAGCTTCTTACCGAGACGCTGGACATGCTCTTTGAAGAAGAGTTCAATGCCGATGAGAGTTTTTTGTTCGGCTTCTCGCAGGGTTCGCTGCTGACCTTTGAGTTCGGTGCGCGTTACCACAAGGTGCTTGCCGGTTATATCGCCGTCAGCGGCTACATCTATGATGCCGAAAAGCTGCTGGCCGAGATGAATAGCGAAGCTGCGGAGTCCAACTGGCTCTCTACCCACGGCATCGATGACAATGTTCTGCCCTTTGAGACCTCGAAAGAGCAGGTTGAACAGCTAAAAAAGGGCGGCTTTAACGTGACGTTCAAAGCCTATGAAAAAGATCACAGTATTGACAGGGATGAGTTGGCGATGATCGCCTCCTGGGTGAAGGAAATTATCCGCAAGTAGAAGCGTTTTACAGGGTGCTTGAGCAGGAACAGGAGTTTTTTTTTGCTATGATAATAAACCGTGTTAAAAAAGACGCTTGTCGTGAAAGGGTACATTGTGAATTTTCCGGAAGATATACAAAAACATCTTGGACAGATCGCCGAAACACTTAACATCAATGCGGCGGAGATGACGATAGTCAAAATGCGGCCCGGTGTCGATGAACGGCATAAGGAGCTTGAACTGCTTCAGGGAACTTGGGATGAAAAACACCCCTGGGTCATTATCGATGAGAACAACCGCTCCTATACGCTGACGTCAGCACCGGCACTGTCGAAAATGATCGAAATATTTGCCTCGACCCAGGATGAGAGCTTTCGTTTAAAGCTTGAAAAAGCGATATTGAAACGGTACCCGATCGACTATTACGATGTGTTGGCCGTAGCGATGGACAAGATCAAACGGCTGGCAGAAACGCATGCCGAGGGAAGGATCGTGAAGCTTGATCTCGACTGGCTGATCAGCGAGATCAAAGAGGAGTACCCGAACCTCTTTTACCACCTTGACCAGCTGATGCTGCAGAGTGAAGAGTAGGCGAAACCGCTCTTTATGCGCGGTGTAATTACCCTTCCAACGCCGTCAGCTTCTCCTCATACTCCGCCATCAGCACATCAAGCTCTTCCTGCGCGACTTCCATCCGCCCGAATTTCTCTTCAACTTCGGCTTCTAGCTTAGAGAGAAGCTGCGAAAGCTCCATCACTTTGGAATTGTCATTGACGTTGGAAGCTTCGACAAGTCCCTGATGATATTTGGCGATCTGTGTCTCACTCTCCATGATGAACTTCTCCGCCTTTTCGATCTCTTTTCGAAGCGGCGAGGTCGCACGCGAACGCTCTTTGGTGATGATGTTTTTGAGTTTTTTGTTCTCTTTGCTCATCGGGTTGGATGTTTTTTTCTTTTTGGGTTGGGTCTCTTCGACCTCCTCCTCGTCCCATCCCCTTTTTTCCAGGAACAGATCGTACCCGCCGTCAAACAGCTCGGCGCCCTCTTTTGAAAAGATGATGAGGCGGTCGGCGACGCGGCGCAACAGCTCTTCGGAGTGGGAGACGATAATGGAAGAGCCCGGAAAGTTTTTGATCGCAACCGTCAGGGCTTCGATAGAGTCAATGTCAAGGTGGTGGGTCGGCTCATCGAGAAAGAGGAGGTTGGAAGGACGGGAGAGGATCTGCCCCAACATCACCCGGCTCTTCTCGCCGCCCGAGAGAAGGGAGACCTTCTTTTCGGCACGGTCGCCGCTGAACATCATCGCCCCGCAGATGCTGCGTACGCTTGCCGCCGAGAGCTGAGGGTTCGCTGCGTAGATCTCATCCATGATGGTGCTGTCGGGATTGAGGCGCGCAATGTTGGTCTGACCGAAGTGTCCTACTGCCGTGGTGCCGTGGTACTCGACCTTACCGGTCAGCGGTGTCAGCTCACCGGCAATGGTGTTGAGCAGGGTTGATTTACCGACACCGTTTTTACCGATGATGGCAAGACAGTGCCCCTTTTCGATCGTAAAAGAGATGTTCTTGAAGAGGATGTTGTCCGGGGTGTAACCGAAGCTGATATCTTTGACATCGAGCAGGACTTTGGCCGGCGTATCCTTGAACTGGAAGTCAAAGGTAAGGGTACTGTCAAAACCGATATCTTCCATGCGGTCCATCTTCTCCAGCTGTTTGACCTTCGACTGGGCCAGTGCGGCCGTCGATGCTCTCGCCTTGTTCTTGGCGATGAACTCTTCGAGCTCTTTGACCTTTTTGTCCTGAGAGGCTTTCTGTTTGGCGTAGAGCTCTTCATTTTCGGCGAGCTGGGCATAGAACTTGTGGGTGTCGCCCGGGATCATGAAGAGATCGCGACGGATAATACCCATGGTGTGGGTACAGACACCGTCCATAAAGTCGCGGTCGTGGGTAATGAGAATGACCTCGCCCTGAAAGGCTCTCAGAAAGGACTTGAGCCAGCGCAGTGAAAGGATGTCGAGGTAGTTGGTCGGTTCATCCAGCAGCAGCAGGTTCGGCTCGGTCACCAGCAGTTTGGCAAGATTGATGCGGATCTGATACCCGCCCGAAAAGGAGAGCGGGTCTTTGTCAAGGTCTTCCTGGTCGAAACCGAGGCCGAAAAGGATCTTCTCGACACGATAGGTGTCCCACTTCATGTCCTCTTCCAGGGCAAGGGCAGCCTCTTCGCGCAGTGTCTTCTCCGTAAAGACAAGGTGCTGACGCAAGGCACCGATCTTGTAGTTTTTGGGGATGATCACACTCCCTTCACTTGGCTCCTCTTCACCCAAAATAAGTTTGAACATGGTCGATTTGCCGCTGCCGTTGCGGCCCACAAGGCCCATTTTGTTACCGGGGTTGAGTTTGAAGGTGAGGTTGTTAAAAAGTTCTTGGCTGCCGTAGGCTTTGGAGACGTTGGAAAATTGTATCATTGGGATTCTTTTTGATTGATTTTTTGTTTTGAATGTTAAATATAGCTCTGCAGCTTGATCAGGGTTGCCAGCAGCAGGGCGTTTTTGTCGGGGGCGCCGCTGGACTTCATTTTCAACTCGTTGTCCAGAAGCAGGTTCAACATCGCATCGTATTGATGCTGTTTGAACCTGATGCTCTGCTGCGCACGCTCCTGCTCTATCTTTTGCGGCAGTTTGTAGCCCAGTATCGCTCTTGAATCGGCAATGCCGTGGATCTTGATATGGGCAAAAAAGAGGTAGAGCTGGGTCATAAAACTGCTCAGAGCCGTGATGATACGTATCTCATCCTCACCGCTCTCCAAAATGCGCTGCAGCTCCTCTCTGAAATCTTTTTTGGCAAGGAGATGGTTGATGAACTGGTCGATCTTGATCTCACCGACACCATAGACCAGCGCATCGATATCTTTGGCTGAGACCGGGCGTCCCAGGATCTGCAGTTTGGAGAGCTCGTTAAAGGCAAGGCCGAGGTCGTCATTCTGCGATTCGAGCAGATGCGTGGCGGTGTAGCCGTCAAGCTGTACGCCCAGACGCTGTGCCTCCTGGATCAGCATGTTTTTCGCCTCGCCGGCAAAAGGGGGGAACATCCTCACCTCGATACCGCCCGACTTCTTGTTAAAGGCCTTGGCGGAGGTCTTCATGTCGGCGCCGTAGTAGGCGTAGATAAAGGTGTTGTCGGGGTTCTTTTGCACCAGTTCCAGCAGGGTGTCCAGATCTTTTTTCGGCACCTTTTTCTCATTTTTGATGATGAGCAGGTTCTGGTCGCCAAAGAGCGAACCCTGCGAAAGGTGGGCTTTGGCCGTATTGAAGTCATACTCATCATGGTAGAGGCTTAAGAGATTGGCGTCAGGGATGTTGCTGAAAAATTTGAGATAGTGGTCGATGAGAAAGTGGCTCTCGCCATAGAGCATGATCGCCGGTACTTTAGTGCCGCTTCGGATGAGGTTGTCGAGTTCTTTGCGGTACATCTAGCTCAGCTCCATCGGGTCGTGGTCCAGCTTTTTGACCAGAGAGGCGTTGATCTTTGCCGACGCGAGATCGACGTTGTCGATACGCAGGATGATGTCGTCAAAAAGGGTGACGGAGGTCGCCACGCTGAGGTTGACCTCGGCGCCGCGGATCGGCTCCAGTATCTCCGCCGTATAGAACGGGTCGGTGCTGTTGACGCGGGCTTTGAACTCCTGGCCTTTTTGCGTGTCGGCCCAGCGTGCAAACTTGCGCTGCATAAAACGGATCTCGATCGAAGAGGCTTCGCGCTCTTTTTCACTGATGCTGAAACAGAGCGCATCGATGTTGCGCAGCACGTAAGAGCTCTCTTCCGTGTCTTTGGCAAGCAGCGCCTTGAGGTGACGGTGGACGATAAGGTCGGAGTAGCGGCGGATAGGGGAGGTGAAATGGGTGTAGGCCTCAAAACCGAGCCCGAAGTGGCCGACGTTTTGCGGGGCGTAGCGGGCCTGCATCTGGGCACGGATGATGAGGGTGTCGACCTCGCTGACCAGGTCCCGTTTTTTGGCTTCGGCCTGGATGAAGTCGATGGTCTCTTTCATCGACTCTTTGGGCTCGACGATGATCCCGATACCGGCCAGCTCCTGATAGAGGCTCTGCAGCTTCATGGGGCTGGACTGTTCATGGATACGGAAGACCCCGTGCGAATAGCGCGAAGCCGCGGCCTTGTTGGCCAGCAGCATACAGTCTTCGATCAGCCCGTGCGAAGGGGTCTCTTCGCTGACGGTGGTCGAGAGGATCATCTGCTCTTCGTCGAGTTCCATCTCCAGCTCTTCGGAGTGGAAGTCATAGCCCACTTTCAGCCGTTCCTCTTTGAGTGCATCGGTCAGTTCACGCAGTTTCGGCAGGTAGGCCATGACCACCTCTTCGTCACTGTTCTGCGGCTGCAGGTCGCCTTCAAAAAAGAGATCGACCTCTTCATAGGTGAAGCGGCGCTTGGAGTGGATGATCGCTTCGTAGAGTTCGGAGTGAACGACTTTGAGCCCCTCAAGATGCAGCTCAAAGACAAAGGCGAGCCGGTCAACATGCGGCTGCAGGGAACAGAGGGTCTCTGAGAGCTGACGCGGCAGCATCGGGATGGAGCGGTGGGGAAGGTAGATCGAAAAGCTGCGGTAGATCGCCTCGGCGTCGATCGGACCGAACGGCTCGACGTACGAGCTGACATCGGCAATGGCGACATAGAGAATGTTCTTTTCGGGAAGGTAACAGATGGCGTCGTCAAAATCTTTGGCAGTCACGGGATCGATGGTACAGAACGGCAGGTCGCGCAGGTCTTTTCGGTCGGGGTAACGAGCGGCATCCACATTCTTGTCAAAACTCTCTGCCAATGCAAGGACGTCATCTTCGAATTCGTCATGTTTGTTAAACTGCGCTAAAACGATCTTCTCATCGACCATCGGATCACTGATGTTGCCGAGCATCTCCATGATCTCGCCGTTTTGGTTGTTGATCTTGAAGAGGTCCCCTTCGGTATACTTGGCAAGCTCTTCAGCGGTCAGTTCGACACCGGCGGGGTAGTTGTTGCGGACATCCAGCATGCTTTTATGCCCGTTCTTGACCGTCAGGATCGCCACGCTGTAGCTCTCCGCTTTTCCGATGACCTCGATCACCTTGGCACTCGGTCCGCCGCGTTTGCCCAGCAGGCGCTGTGCGATGACGAGGTCGCCGTGTTCCGCACCGCCGAGGGAGTGCTCGTCGATATAGAGGTCACGCACATTGGCACCGACGACCTGCAGGAAGCCGGCAGCATGTTGGGTCATCATGATGGTACCGGCGCGGTATTTTGACGGAAGCCTGTAGATGTTCTCTTCTTTGACCAGATACCCTTGAGCCAGCCATTTTTGGACATACTCCATCTCGTTCTCGGCAATATCCTGTTCGTACAGGCCCAAAGTTAATCGTATTAAAAGGTTCTTCACGCGCGCTGTTTCACTTATGTTAAATTGTTTTGGTGTATTATAACTAAGATATGAACTCAGAGGAAAATGTATGCGGATTGTAATTGTATTATTAATGGGGTTGTCGTTGTTTGGAAGTGATTATAACGCCATGCAAGCATCATTTGAAAAGGGCGATGTTGAGCGTGCTATCATGATCGCACGCACTAATGCGATGAAAGGCAATATCGAGGCGATGTACGATCTCGGACTGCTTTATTATGCCAAGGGCGATGTAAAAAAGGCGAAGACATGGCTGGAACGTTCGGTCAAAAATGATGGTAAAGGGCAATTGGGTGCAAGCCTGATCCTCTTCACAGAGAGTCGAAACAGTGCCGATTATACGAAGGTGACGGAGTCTCTGATCAATGAACCCCGCGGTGAGGTCCGCGATGCCTTGATGGCGGTGAGCAAAGACCTTGCATCGAACCGCCAGGAGGCTTCGGCTGAGAGCTACCTCACTTTGGGTGAACTTTTCTATGCGGATAAGATCGTCAGACCCAACATGCGCATAGCGCTTTTTCTGATCGACAGGGCGGTACAAAAAGGGGATGCCAAGGCAATGGAGCTGATGGGGGATGCCTACTGGCGCAGCAACTATACTGTCGACACGCTGATGGTCGCGCCGCAGACGGGGAATGCCTTGAATATTGCGTTGGAGTACTACAGTAAGGCTGCGGCGCTAGGTAACCTTGATGCCACTGCAAAGTTGGGAAAACTGCATATTGTCGGCCCCCGAAACCTTCGCAGGATACAACAGGGAGTTGACCTGATTCTGACCTCCGCCAAAGGCGGCAGTGCGCTGGGTGCAAAGATGGCGGCTGAGCTCTACATGAACGGTCAGGGGGTCAGAGCAGACCGCCGACAGGCGCTCGAGTGGTACCTCAAAGCGACAGAGATATGCGAGGTCAATAAGACCCTTGCCAATATGTATGGAGGGGGCGAAGAGGCGGAGAAGTATGCGCTGGCGTTTGAGAAGTGTGCAAAAGAGAACAGGTCAGCGCAGCGTTACCACATTCTTTTTGAACCGTTTTAAGAGTAAATACATTCTATGTTAAAATCGTTGTCTTAAATTTAGAAGGCCCTCCAGTGGGTGCCCACAAGGTGAGAAATGAACAACGAAGCGATGTTAAAACAACTTGGTTATGCACCAAATGAAGCGTTATTGAGTCAGTTTGACAGAATTGTAAAGAACACAAAGTCTTTTGACAAGATCCAAAAACATATCCTGGATCTGCACGAACACCTTAAAGTCGATGATTCCCATATCGCCATGTCCAACAGTGAAGACTACTTCAAGATCAAGATCGAAGCTCCCAGCCCCGAACGCACCGAAGAGGCGATGGAAAAAGTCAACCATTTTGCGGAGAAATACAAGGTCGCACTGCAGCAGGTCGCAGGCAAAAACACATTTTATATCTTAGGTTTTGACAAATAGGCCGCACGCATGCCGGTTGAACCGATAACACAAGAGGGGTACGACCTTCTGACCAGAGAGTTCAAGTACCTTAAAGAGGTTGAAAAACCGAAGGTCAGCCGGGAAAAAGAGGTGGCTGCCGCCCTGGGCGACCGCAGTGAAAATGCCGATTACCATGCCGCCAAAGAGAAACTACGCCACATAGACAAGCGTCTTTTCTTCCTCAACGGACTGCTTGAAAGAACACAGATCATCGATCCGGCGTCACTTGAGCACAGCCGTGTCCATTTCGGTTCGACCGTGACACTGACCAATATCGACAGTGATGATGAGGAGGTCTACACGATCTGCGGCCTCTACGAAAGCGAACCGGAAAACGGCCTCATTACGATCCATGCCCCCCTCTCCAGGAAGATGATGGGCAAGCAGGTCGGCGATGCGTTTACAATCGAACTGCCTGGCGGTAAAAAAGAGTATGAAGTCGAGAAGGTGACGTACATCGGCGTTTTTGCACTGAAAAAAAGCATCAAAAGCGAAAAAGATTTCGGTTTCAGCTGACCAGTTCCGGTTGAAGTACAACCCTCATCACATCTGAAATCCTGACTGTATGCTGCATCGTAGATCTTTTCTGAGATGCAGCGTGCGGGCATGGTATACTTTCGCACACAAAAACAAGGACATCACATGGCAAGAGCAGCAGCAAGACATATTCTTGTAGACACGGAAGAGCAGTGTCTGCAACTGAAAAAAGAGATCGAAAACGGGACGAAGTTCGAGACCGTCGCACAGGCACATTCAAAATGCCCGTCAGGCCGCGATGGCGGGGACTTGGGTGAGTTCGGACCGGGTCAGATGGTGCCCGAATTTGACAAAGCCGTCTTCTCTTCGGACGTCGGTGTTGTCGTCGGACCGATCCGGACACAGTTCGGTTATCACCTCTTGGAAGTGACGAAACGCGTTTAAATCGCGTTATATCTTAGATTAGAGCAGGATCTATCTCGGCGAGGGTTGTGTTGACCAGCATCTTCTCAAGGGCATTTTTTGGAATGCGGTAGAAGTCGTGAAGTGCGCATGGGTTGTGCTCGTCGCATTCACTTTCGGTAAAGGCGCAATTGGTGCAGTTGTTTTCCCCGATCGCGGTCAATACATCGCCCAGAAAGATCTCATCGAGATTACGGCTGAGGGTAAAGCCCCCGTTTCGTCCGCGCGCTACCGTTAAGAGGTCAGCTTTTGCCAATTTTGTCATCAGCATCGTGAGATACTTATAAGGGATACCTGTCTGCTCGTGAATATAGGCGGCAGAGAAGAGCCTCTCTGTGTCACTGGACATAAAAATTACAATGCGGAAGGCATATTGTGCTGTTTTTGAAAAAATAGGACACTCCTGAATTGTCGAATATGTTAAATATTGTAGGGTTTCCTTTCTTAAGGCTACCTCTATAAATCCTATAACCATCTAGTGTTAAGTTAACTGGCGTTTACGGGCAGGGTGATTGTGTGGTCTGCGGCAAGGCTTTGGTAAAAAAGCAGCGATTTTATAACGATTGAAAACTGGGATAAAATTGTTTTTTGGTATAATCGCGACTTAAAACCAAAAAATTTGTATTTCGTACAAGGAACTACCGTGAGCACACCCCTAGAAAATATCGACGACGTCTTAAGTCAGCACAAACTATCGCAGCTAGAATATGCCAACATCAAAAACATCTTGGGACGCGAGCCTAACCTTGTCGAGATCGGTATCTTCTCTGCTATGTGGTCTGAGCACTGTTCATACAAGTCGTCAAAAAAACATCTTAACGGTTTTCCTACCAAGGCACCGTGGGTCATTCAGGGACCGGGTGAAAATGCCGGTGTCATCGACATCGGTGACGGGTACGCAGCGGTATTCAAAATGGAGAGCCACAACCACCCGTCGTTTATCGAGCCGTACCAGGGTGCTGCGACCGGTGTCGGGGGGATCATGCGTGACGTCTTTACCATGGGTGCCCGTCCGGTAGCGAGCCTTAACGCCCTGCGTTTTGGTAACGTAACCAATGATGACAAAACAAGCAAGCACCAGCGTTTCTTGGTACGCGGTGTTGTCGAAGGGATCGGCGGCTACGGTAACTGTATGGGGGTACCGACGATCGGCGGCGAGATCAGCTTTGACGAATGCTATAACGGCAACATCCTGGTCAATGCCTTTAACCTCGGTATTGCCAAGTCGGATGAGATCTTCTACGGTAAAGCGGAAGGTATCGGCAACCCGGTTATGTATGTCGGTTCAAAAACAGGCCGTGACGGCCTCGGCGGTGCGGTCATGAGTTCGGACTCCTTTACGGAAGAGTCAAAATCACTTCGTCCGACGGTTCAGGTCGGTGATCCGTTCACCGAGAAACTCCTTCTTGAAGCGTGTCTTGAACTTTTCAAGACCGATTATGTTGTCGGAATCCAGGATATGGGTGCAGCGGGTCTGACATCCTCTTCGTTCGAGATGGCGGGGCGTTCGGGTTCAGGAATGATCATGCACCTTGACAAAGTCCCGGCGCGCGAAGAGGGGATGACCCCTTACGACTTCATGCTCTCTGAGTCGCAGGAGCGTATGCTGATCTGTGCCAAAAAAGGTTCCGAACAGGCGATCATCGATATCTTTGAAAAATGGGACCTTGATGCTGCAGTGATCGGTGAAGTCACGAATACGGGCAACATGGAGCTGTTCTGGCACGGCGAGAAGTGTGCGGAAGTACCGGTTGACCCTGTTTCGGAAGAGGCACCGATTTTAGACCGTCCGACGGCACGTCCGCAATACCTTGACGGCATCGCCGATACGACGATCGATGATTTTGCAAAGGTCTCCAACCAGGAGGCATTTGAGACAATGATCGCTTCAATGGAGGTGGTTGACAAGGCATGGGTCTACGAGCAGTACGACTCAATGGTTCAGACCAATACCGTCAAAAAAGGCGGTCAGCTTGACGCCTCTGTCATCCGTGTCAAAGAGAACGGCAAAGCGCTCGCCATGAGTTCGGACTGTAACGTCCGTTTCTGTTATGTCGATCCTAAAGGCGGCGCGGCGGCAGCGGTCATCGAAGCGGGGCGTAATGTCGCGATGTCAGGTGCGCGTCCGCTGGCGATCACCGACTGTCTGAACTACGGTAATCCGGAAAACCCTGAGGTGATGTGGCAGTTTGCCGAAGGTTGTCTGGGGATCAAAGAGGCGTGTGCAGAGCTGAACACGCCTGTAATCGGCGGTAACGTCTCTCTCTATAATGAGACCAACGGCACCTCCGTCTTCCCGACACCGTCGATCGCAACGGTCGGCGTGAACGATGACCAGAACAAGGTCTTGATGTCAAACTTCCAGAAAGCGGGTAATGAGCTGTATCTTGTCGGTACAACAGCGTCAGAGTTCGGCGGCTCCCTCTATATGAAAGAGGTGTGCGGAACGGTCGAGGGGAGACTGCCGGCGATCGATTACAAAAAAGAGCTGGCGCTTTGGGAGCTGGTCATCGAAGCCAACAAAAAAGGGCTGCTCTCTTGCGCCAAAGACCTGAGTTCAGGCGGTGCCGCGATCGCCCTTGCCAAGATGGCTGCGACAAGCGGTTTGGGCTGCGACGTCGTGATCAACAATATCGACGACGCCCGTGATATCTTCGCCGAGTCGATGAGCCGTGCCATCATTGAGGTCGCACCGGAGAATGCAGAGGCGTTCAAAGCGATGGTCGGTGAACTGGCATGCGAAAAGATCGGTACGGTCGGCGGAAGTGACCTGAAGGTCAATGATATCGAGATGAGTCTTTCTGATCTTGATGCGGTCTATTTCGGTCAGTTCAAAAAAGTCATCGAACAGGATATCTAACTTCTTTACTCTTCAAAAGTCCGCAGGGCTTTTGAGCACTTTCAGCACTTACTTTTTTCAAACTAACAGTTCTCTTTTAATTAGTTGATCGAATGCAAATTATAAGTTCTATTCGATAGTATTCTCAAAAACAAAGGGCTCAATCCATGTTATTGCAAAACATCCACAAGGACCTGATCGGAAACTTCCGCATTATCGGTTTTATTGAAGGTATCTCCTATCTGCTGCTTCTCTTTATTGCCATGCCGATGAAATATATGATGGGTATTGCGATCGCAACCAAGATCGTCGGGATGATTCATGGTGTGCTCTTCATCGTTTTCCTGGTCATCCTGATGCAGGCGGCCCAGAAACATAACTTCGCGATGAAAGAGAGTATCATCTTCTTCATCGCTTCGCTGATCCCCTTCGGTACCTTTTTTACAGACAGACGCTTGCGGGAGCTTGAAGAGAAGATTTAAGCCTCACACGTTTTTGATATCCTGGTCTTTGAAGTTGTTTTGAATCTCTAAAAAGCGGTCAAGATGGTTCAGGAAATGATCGATAAGGTTTGGGTCAAACTGTTTGCCTGACTGCTCCTTGAAATAGGCCACTATGGCCTCCAGCGGCCAAGCTTCTTTATAGGTACGCTCAGTTACCAGGGCATCGAACACATCGGCAATAGCGACGATCCTTCCGTAGATAGAGATCGCTTCGCCTTTGAGACCGCGCGGATAGCCGTTACCGTCAAAATGTTCATGGTGTTCGTATGCGACGGTTGCCGCAATTTTGAGAAGCGGGTGTTCGGAGCCCTCCAGGATCCTGTACCCGATTTCGGCGTGGGTTTTCATGACAGACCACTCCGCCGGTGTCAAAGCCTCCGCCTTGAGCAGGATCTCGTCGGAGATGGAGATCTTCCCGATATCGTGCATCGTTGAGGAGGCGAGGATGATCTCGCACTCTTCGCTGCTGAGCCCGGCGATCTCCGCCAAAAGCCGCGAGTAGTGGGCAACGCGCTGTATGTGATGGCCGCTCTCTTTGCTTCGGGACTCTACGGCCTCTCCCATGCGGTAGATCAATTCGCGTTGCGTCTCTTTGATCTCCTGATTGAGCAGGAACAGATCGGTGACGTCACGGCGGATAGCGATATACTCGATCAAGGCCCCCTTCTCATCGTACAGGGGTGAGATGGAAGCGTCGACCCAGTAGGTACTGCCGTCTTTTTTGAGGTTTTTTATGACACCGCGCCACTTTTTGCCCTTATGGAGGTCGTCCCACAGTGATTTAAAGAAGGCTTTGGGCACGTCGGGGTGGCGGACAATGTTGTGCGAACGGTGCAGCAACTCTTCGGGAGCGTAGCCCGAAATGTCGCAAAAGTCCTGGTTGACATAGGTGATCATCCCTTTTTTATCGGTTTTTGATACGATGGTGCTGTAGTCGATGGCCTCTTGATAGTTTTCAAGCAGTTTGTGTTTCAGTGCCAGGGCCTTGGAACGTTTGAGTATGATTGACAGCATAAAAAGCAAGGTGGCAAGACCGCCGCTCCAAAAAAAGAGGTGTCTGAGACGGGTGTTCTCAGCACTGTTCTTGGCAGAGACGATCTGGGATTGGAGCGTTTGCAGATGTCTTTGACCGAGCTGGTTCAGATCTTCAATGGCGCAGGTTGAGAGTTCGAACCATGCTAAAGAGGAGAGCGTCTGCGTCGGCAGCATTCTGTTGGCTGTCGCTTCCACCACTGTAAAAGTCTCTCTCACGCAGGGCTTCATCTGAACATCACTAACCAGCGATTGAAATCTCGGTGGAAGGTGTGTCGCTGATTTGCTGATGAGATTGTGGTAAATGGCATCCAGGGCAATGATGTCGCGGAGGTTTTCAGCGGTAAGCTTACCGCTGGCCAGTGCTGTCGCGATCTTGGCACGCAAACGGCCGGTACTCTCTTGTGCATTTGCCAGTAAGTGGTAGATGATCAGCAGGTTCTTGAGTTCGGGATCCCCCGTCTCGAAGATGAGGCTCTCCGATGCCCGAAGCAGCTCCGCAATGATGGTGCTGTAGCGGTTGAATACATCATCCGCAAGGCTGTCGGAGTGTTCAACCAACTGCAGGGTATCGGCCCTTGCTGAATGCACGCGGTCGATAAGCGATGTTTTGTCTGAGACACGCAGCAACGCCGTTGTCTCTTGACGCTCTGTTGTCAGTGCCGCTTTGACAACGGCATTTGGATCGGCATCATTGATAGCCGTCAGACCGCGCTCTTTCTGGATCTGTGTCATCAGTGCATTGATCTCGATGATGTCGTTTAGACGGCTTTCGACATGGTTGACATTGTCCAGCACCCGTTGATCTTCTTTCAGATCGCTCCATGCACTGTACAGGGCCATACACATGGAAAAGAGCAGGGCAAAGAAGATAGCAAACTTGTTACGTGTCATAAAGGGAGAACTTTCTGAAAAGATTTTGGATTTGCACAGGGAGTTTAACTGAAAGGTATTTGAAAGTTATCACACAATTTCGGAAGCGTCAAAAGATCCGGCAACCTGTTGCAACAAAAAACAACAGAGTGCTTTTAATGGAAAAGGAACGCTGGGGAGCTGCGGTCCGTTTAGTAGGCGTCGAGCGCCTTGTTGATCTGTACGTAGGCCTCGATGGGTGTGGTCTCAAAGTAGGCGATGTTGTGCTTTTCGGCAAACGCTTTTGTCATCTGCTGGACCTTCAAAAGGTTGAAACGCGGCGCTTTGGGAAAGAGGTGGTGCTCGATCTGTGTGTTGAGCCCGCCGTAGAACCAGTGGACGAATTTTCCGCCTTTAAGTGAACGCGAGGTGCGCATCTGAAGCTCCATCCAGCTCATGCTTTCAACCTCTTCGACGGTAAAGACTTCGCAGCCCAGGTGGTTGGTAATAAACCCGTACGCCAGCCAGACCGAAAGTGTCAGCTGCAGGGTGATAAAGACCGTAAGAGCATCGGCAAAAGGGAGGATGTAGAAGATCGGTCCCCAGATGATCGGCCAGTGCAGCAGCATCAAAACGAACTCACCATATTTTTTATTCTTGAGTGTAAAGCTGTACGATTGGGCGATAAAAGCGGGGTACATGAAGAACATGGCACCCCAGAAAATGATACGTTTGAATTTTTTGATAAAGGGGGAGCTCCCGCGGTTGTTGGGCGTAAAAGCACCGTCGAGCGCCATGATATCTTCATCTTTGGAGATGGTGTTACAGAAATGGTGGTGGTTGATGTTGTGTTTGAAGTCCCACCAGGATGATGAGTTGCTCAGGATAATGGCTGCAAAAGGGTAGCTGAGACGAAACGAGAGTTTTTTGTTTTTAAAGTACTGCAGGTGGAGGATGTCGTGTGAGACAAAAACAGCCCGGGTGAAGAGCAGGGTCATAAACAGGCCGAGCAATACGGGGTTCCAGAACGTCATTGTGCTGTAAACAACAGCAAAGGAGAGAACAATGGCGGCCATCTCTATCGACCCGCGGACGGGGACACGTTTTAAGAGACCGGCTTCACGGACCTGGGTTTTGAGCTCGTCAAAAATATCGGGATAGATGGCTGCAGACATGGATATGACCTAGTGTATAAAATCGGGCTGACAGTATAGCTGCTTACGACTTAGAGGGATGTCATTTCCATGTGCCCGTCGCAAAGACAAGTTCTGATGTGATTGTTATATAATTCGACATGGAAGAGCTCGAAATTATCTATCAAGACGACTATATTGTCGCCATCAACAAGCCCTCGGGCCTTTTGGTGCATCGTTCCTGGATCGACAAGGATGAGACACGTTTCGCGATCCAGATGCTGCGCGATCAGATCGGACAGTTTGTCTACCCTGTGCACCGTCTCGACAAACCGACATCGGGTGTGCTGCTTTTTGCTCTGAACAAAGAGATTGCCAGGGCACTCTCTCTGCAGCTGCAGGCGGACGGGTTCCGCAAGGAGTACCTGGCTGTTGTGCGGGGCTATATTGAAGAGGACGGTGTCATAGACTACCCGCTGAAAGAGGTGCTTGACAAGATGACCGATACCAAAGCACAGCAGGACAAACCGGCACAATCGGCCATGACATCGTTTCAAAAGATCGACCAGGTGGAACTGCCGTTCGCTGTTGGGCGGTATGCAACGTCGCGCTATTCGCTGGTCCGCCTTCAGCCGGGTACCGGCCGGAAACATCAACTTCGTCGCCATATGAAACATCTGCTGCACCCTATCGTCGGGGATACAAAATACGGGCGCAATGAACATAACCGTTTCTTCCGGGAACAGTATGGTGCCCACCGCCTCTTGCTGCATGCGTACAGCTTGCGCTTTGTTCATCCCGTACTCAAGAAAACATTGGTGCTTCACGCAGGGCTGGATGCGACATTCAGCCGCGTGTTGGCGCAGACGGCATTGGGGTCTGTCCGCGAGGATTTAGTGACAAAATACGTGATAGAGGAGTGTTGAGATGTTCCAACAGAGGGAGTACTGGGCCGAGACCTTCAGCGATCTGGACGTCAGTGAGCAAGCGTTTTCATCGATAGAGTTCGATGACTGCACTTTTCGAAAATGTGACTTTCGGGAGAGCCGTTTTCGCCATTGCCGATTCATCGATTGCCGGTTTATCGAGTGTGATATGAACGTCGTGGATTTTGCAGGAACCCGTTTTGAAGAGACAGGTTTCAGCAGTTGCAAGTTGACAGGGGTTGACTGGACAAAAATCGACTATGCGGAGTTTATACAAGAGGCCCCTTTCACATTTTATGAATCCGTTCTGGACTACAGCTCTTTTTTTGGCGAACGAATTGAAAACCTGAGCCTGCGAAAATGTCGTCTGGTTGAGGTGGATTTCAGAGAAGCCGAATTGAAAAGGGCCGATTTTTCTGAGTGCGATCTCAGTGGGGCACTGTTTCGAAACAGTGACCTTTCCGAGGCCAACTTTGTCGGTGCCTATAACTACACGATCGACCTGCGTATCAATGGGATCTCCGGTGCAAAGTTCAGCCGCGACGAAGCGGTCTCACTGCTTGAAAGTTTGGATATCGTTCTGATGTAGGAAAAGCTTCTCCCTTGTTACGATATTACGGTTCGACCGGAAAGTGAAAGTAGCGTGCCTTAAAGGGTTCGTTTTTTAACGTATAGTGCCACCACTCTTCGGCGTAGTTCTGAAAGCCGTTCTCTTCCATGACTTTTTTCAGCCGCATTCTGTTCTCATGCTGTTTTTTGGTGACCGCCTGGGATGCGGTATGCGAACGCGGGTCGAAAAAGTCGAAAGGGGTTCCCATGTCCAGGCCGTCGATCGTAAGATCGACGGTGCTGCCTCGGCTGTGCCCGGATTTGGCCGCGATATAGCCATCGTTGAAAAGATCCTTTTTGGCGACATCGGGGTAATAGAGACGTTTCATCCTGGTGTCGTTCAGATCCTGGGCCCAGCGGACAAAGTGGTCGACAGCCTGTTGCGGACGGTAGCAGTCGAAGATACGCAGGGTGAGCCCCTCTTTCTGCAGTTGCTGCTGCACCTTGATGAGTGCTTGCGCACTCTGGAGTGTCAAATAGCAGATAGGGGCGTTATAGCCGTCGACGGGCCTGCCGATAAAGTTGTCGGTTGTGGTATAGCGCATGTCGAATATGGCGGATGCGAGGGCACTGTTGAGATTGGTGAAGGCATCGGTTTTATAGCTGATACTGTCAGCAGAGGCAATAAGGGCAATAAAGAGAGTGACAAAGGCTTTCATACGACTACTTTCGAGGAGATACTGTAGTATACTTGAAGATTGATTTAGATGAAGGATAAAAAATGAGCATACGTTCTTGGGCCGTCAAAATAAAAAGTAAAGATGTGTTGAACACGTTGATCACAATGGTACAAAAACAGGCGTTGGAGGAGATATTTCTGTGCGAGATCGCCGAAGACGGCGCAGTGGCAAAAGGGTTTAAAAAAGGGGAGATCATCGGTATTGTGGCTAACAAAAAAGAGGGCTCAGTAGCGACGTTAAAGTCGCTTGGAGAGTGCCTGCTTCTGGATGATCTCGAAGACGATATGTTCGATATCGATGAAGAGGGCGCGGCACTGAAGGGTGTCCGATACCCGGAGTCCGAAGAGGACGAGCTGGAGATGCTCAACAAGCTCGCCTAGTCCGTACCCTCTTGTTTCGAACTCTTTGCCAGGACAAAGAGAAGGCTTAAAAGTGCGCCCAAAAAGACGATACTGTAGCCGGTCGGCAGATCGTAGTAGAAGCCGATAGCGACTGCTACTATGGAGAAGAACCAGCCGAAGAAAAAAGCCACAAGTAACGGCGTAAAACGGTTCTGCATGCTGGCGACCATGGCCGGTGCGATGAGCAGCGTAAAGACGACAAAAACACCGGCCAGCTGGACGGATGAGGTCACGGTGACCGCCAGTAGCGAAAAGAAGAGCAGCTCTCTGAAAAACCCTTTGGTCTTCGGGTAGACAAAAGAGATGATAAGCGCGATAAGCGCGTAGATGGCGCTGCTGGTGTAGAGGTCCTGCTCTGTTGTGAACAAAATATCATTGGCCAGCAGTGACTTAAAGTGTTCCATCCCTTCGGCACTCTGGGCCAGGACCATCATGATACCGCTGGCACCCAGCACATAGAGCAAACCGATATAGGCTTCGAGGTGGAGCTTGCGGTGCGAGCCGAGGGTGATGAGAAGGGCACCGATAAAAGCAAAGGCCAAGGTCCAGATATAGAGGTTCTCTCCGTGAAAATAGCCGTAACTCACCGCAGCGCCAAGTGCGGCCAGCTGCCCTATCGCCAGGTCGGTAAAGATGATGCCGCGCTCCAAAATACGGATCCCGAACCAGGCATGGATCATGACAAGAATGATTAAGAGCGCGACCGGTACTAAAAAGATATCAATCATGGCTGAAGCGCTTCCGTAAGATAATCAAAGAGCCCGACAAGCGAGGTGACAGAGTCGAGCGCCCCGATATCATGCGGCATTTTGATGATCTTGATGCCGGTTTTGCCGCTGATATACTCCGCGGTCTTGGTCGAATGGTAGACATCGTGCAGGATGTATTGCGGTTTCTCCGTCTTGATCAGCTTGATCAGTTCCATTGTGTGACGGGAAGAGGGCGGGATCCCCGGCAGCGGCTCGATAGTCCCGATGTTGACAAGACCATAGGCTTTGTTGAAATAGGCGAGGTTGTCATGATATTGGATGATCTGCATCCCTCTTCTCGGTGCCATTTTGGCATTCCATCGTGCCAGATGCCCCTTCCACTCTTTCTCAAAAGCAGCGTAGTTCGCTTCATAGAGCGCTTTATGCTCTCTGTCGATCGAGATCAAAAAAGCGGCAACGGTCCCCGCCAATAGCGTGATGTTGTTGGGATCAAGCTGGTAGTGCGGGTTGCCGTCCGGGTGGATATCGCCTTGCGAACGGTCGACGGAACGCGGTTTTTGGATCATGTCGACATAGCGCGAGAGGTCCAGAAAAGTTGCCGCACCACTCTGCACCTTCGGGTTGTTGGCACGTCTTATCAGCGGCGGAAGCCAACCGATCTCAAGCTGGCCGCCATTCATGATAAGGGCGTCTGCGCTGCGAAGTTTTGATATCAGCGAGGGACGGGGCACGACGAAGTGCGGGTCCCAGTTCCCCTGTGCCAGGACGATGGTCTTGACGTGGTCCTTGCCGATCGCCTTGGCGATGGCGCCGATGTAGGGGTAGCTTACTGCGATGTTCAGGTGTGCAAAGAGCGACAGCGGCAGAAAAAGCAGCCATAAATATTTCATCTCGATTTCCTAAAAGCTGTGTGCGCCGTGCGCGCCGATAGCCAGGTTCAATTGTAGCATAACGGTATCGATATCCTGCCGCTCGCCGACTTCGTTATACATGGCATTGTTACGGTTATATTGCAGACGAAGACGGCTGAACTCGCTCGGGTGGTATTCCGCCATGGCACTGTAGCGCACATAGTTCTGCTCATATTTGACACCGTTGTCATCGTAGACAAGTGTCATACCGTTTTTGGTGATATCGTTCATGTAGATGTTGTCATAGCGTGCGCCCATACGCCAGTTCTTGTTCAGGGCATAGACAAGCTGCGTATAGAAGCCGGCCTGTTTTTTGTTTAGGGCCGCTTCGCCTGTAACGCTGTCGGTATTGTTGGCGTCAACAGCATACTGGGTACCGTCCATATCACGCATCAACCATTCGCTCTGCCATGTCAGGAAACTGTAGGAGTCGAAGTAGTGCTTGACGGTCAGGTCGGCACCGTAGAGCACGCTGTTGCCGGCAAAGGCGTGCGGGTTCTCTTCATCATCACGGTGGTCAAGACGGCTCGAACCGTAGGCACAGGAGACCCCCGGCATAACGGTGGTAGCGCCCACGTCAAAGGCTGCTTTCATATAGCCTGTGAAAAGTGACGGCGCACGTTCTTCTGCAGCGATCGGATTGTCGGGATCACCGATCAGGGTGTTTCCGAACATCATTTCGTTCGTTCCTTGCAGTGCCTCCGCACCGATCATCAGGTAGTGCGGTGCAGGCGCGACCCACTGCAGTTGCAGACCCAATTCATTGATGCCGTGGTTTCCCAAAAAAGCTTCGTAGACGAGGGGCATGTCACCAAAGTCCCAGGCGTGGTGGTGCTGGTTGTTCAGACGGCCGAAGTCCGACAGCATTTTACCTGCGCGCAGGCGCAGATTTGCCGGCAGAGCCGAGGTCGTTGCATAGGCTTCTTCGATCTCGACACCCGCTTCACTGAAGTGAAAGACCCCGTCCATGCTGAAATAGGGGTCGACGCTGCTGGACAAGATCAGCTCGGCATAGTTGAGGTTAAAACCGTTGTTGGCATTGTAGGTGGCATGGGCATGACCGTCATGACTGTGCGATCCCATCAGACCGTGTGCAATGCCCGGCAGTTCAAGGTGGGCAAGTTCACTGTCGCTTATGTCGCGGTAGACATAGGAGAAATCGGTGATCAGAGAGATGTCAGGCATGTACTGTGACTGTACAAAGGTGCGTTCATCCGCAGGTTTGAGAGCCGGGATCTCGGCCATAAGAGTTGAGACGACAATAGACGATAGTAAGAGTGTTTTTTTCATATTGTTTCCATAATAAACACCATAAGCGCGCAGGCATACCTGCATACGAAGGTGTTGTGATAATTTTGATTATTGGTTGGTTGTTATGAAAAAGATGGCGGTGCGCGTGACCCCAGGATCGGGGATCGAAAACGAATATACTGGTTTTGAAGTGACTGTACAGGCCCGTAAGCATAGACCTCAATGTCATACACTGTGGCGTTTTCAGGCACCAGTGCGCTGTCATGCTGCACCAGTGTACAGACCTGACAATCACTGCTGTGATGATGCGGCAGCAGTTCATGCAGCGATGTTGTCAGGGTACTGATGATAAACAGCAGTGCTAAAAGCGTGTGTATTTGTCGTTTCATTGGTGGAATTTTAGCATAATTACCGATGAAAAATCTGTTCAGGTATCTTCTTAAGGATTCAGCTGTTGACAGGGGTGCCAGCAGGGTCTGGAAACGGCGTTATTTTGCTATTTGCAGAAGCGAAAAAGCGTTGTATGCAGCAGCAGACAATATTTTCCGGTTTTTAACACTTCGCTAACACTCTTTGGATATATTGCAAAAACCAATAGGTTTTTGCAACCGAATTAGGGTGTACGAAGTACTTTCGAAGGAATATGATGCGGATTTTAATGCTCGAAGACAACTTACAGCTTTCTCAGCTTGTGAGCGCTTACCTGGGCCAGCACTTTGTGGTTGATGCGCTTGCCTCGATCGAGGATGCGAGTGATTACATTGACCAGTTTTCCTATGATGTCGTTTTACTGGACAGAGACATTAACGGAATCGATGTCGGGATGTCATTGATAAAAAAGATCAAAGAGAAGAACAGACAGACGGGGATCATTGTGATCAGTGCGTATGACACGATCGCCGACAAGATCCGGGGGCTTAACCTGGGCGCTGATGACTATCTGGATAAACCTTTTGACAATGATGAACTGTTGGCACGGATCCATGCTCTTGCAAGACGCAACCAGAAACCGACCGAGGTCAATCTGGGAGGCCTTTTTTGTGATACCGGTCTGAAAGAACTTCAATATGAAGAGGAGATGATCCGGCTCACCCGTAAAGAGAGCGACCTCTTTTTCTACCTGTTGAAAAAACAGGGTTCGATCGTCTCGAAAGAGGAGCTGCTTGACGCACTCTATCTGAACCCGCAGAACATCTCGTCCAACACGATCGATGTGACGATAGGGCACATTCGAAAAAAACTGCCGGTAAAGGTCATCAAGACCATCAAGACACGAGGGTACACGATTGAAGAAGCCTAAGAGTCTACAGCTCTCGATCATCCTCTTTTTTGCCGTCAGCACGATTGTCACCTTTTTAATGTTGGGATCATACGTGGTCTATGGTTATTATAAAGAGTTGAGCACCAACCTTGAAAACTCGTTGACCGTTATGGCTGAGGATGTTGTGCGTCATGAGCTTTATAAGAATGATCCCGAGACGATCAAGTCAAGTTTTCACTTTTTGGAAGAGTACCATGAAGCGCCGTTCATCGATCTTTTTGATCGTTTGACGTTTGGCATTTATGATGAAAAACCTGCGGTAGAAGATAGCTGCAGTGTCATTAAAAAGTTGCCTGACAACCGCTATCTTCTTGTCAGTTCAGGTCGTGAAGCGGTGAACAGCAAGTTGTTGACCTTCCTCTCCAAACTGCTGCTGGTCTTTGGAACCGTTTCCTTACTTTTTATTATGATCTTCAGCTATTTCCTAAACCGCCTCTTTTCGCCGCTGCGCTGTCTGATCCATTTCTGTAAAGACTCTTCTGCCAACAAAACCAGTATGCCCCTTTGCAACGGCAGCAGTGAAGTCCATGACCTCAAAGAAGCGATCATCGGACTGCTCGAGTCAAATCAGACACTCTGTAAACAGAAGCAGGACATCTTTAAAGAGGCGGCGCACGAGATCAAATCACCTATCGCCATCTTGAAGGCCCGTCTGGCACTCTATAAACAAAATCAGAATATCGACAAAACAACCTTTATCGAAGAGAGCGAAGACGACATTAAGACCATCAGTAACAAACTGCGTGAACTCCTCTTTTTGAAAGAGATCGAGTGGGACATGCAGAAGCAAAAAGAGTCGATCTCAATGCAGAAGCAGTGCTCAATGATGCAAGAAGCCTTCAAGCCGATCCTGGAAAAGAAAGGGCTGACTATGGTCTCAAACTGGGAAGAGGACTTTACGCTCTCTGTCCATAAAGAGGCGATGCAGAAGGTGATGCAGGCGGTCTTTGAAAACATTTTTATGCATACTAAGAACAACTCGACCATCACAAACTATGTGGATACGAAACACCGTCGTCTCTATATTGTTAACGAGATGGGCGATAAAAGTGACGAAACACTCTTCAGCTCATACATCGGTTCCAAGATGATCGCAAGATTGGCGGATAAACTGGACTATACCTATGATGTCGAAGAGAAAGCGGGATCGTTTTACACGACGATTATTTTTAATTCATCAAAAGAGAAGTGTGAGCTGTAAGGGAAGAAGAGGTGAACGCCGGAGACCCCGGCGTTGATCTAAATGGGATAACTGCTATTTGAAGTATTTAGTGACATCTTTCTCAACAGCACCCGGTACTGTCATGATGCCCATGAACTCAGTCATTGTAAGCAGCGGGTAGCTGATCGCGATCATATAATCGGCGCGCAGTGCAGTTGCCTTGTTGTCTTCGACCAGGATCATCCATGGCATGATGGCACCGTTCTGGATACCGATTTTGTCAGCGAATTTCATCGTACGTTTGTTGAGTTTTACGCCATAAAGTGTGCGGCCTTCACCCACTTCAAGTTTGAAAACGATGTCTTTCTTTTTCGCACTGTCCATCGTTGCGACAAGGTCTGCTGTATTGCCTTCGCCGGCAACGATCACGTCCTGATAGTACGGGCGGCCGATCATGAACTGATACTCAGCAAGACCGTCGAACTCCCATTTGTCTTCCGAAGGTTTTAGCTCAGGGAATGCTTTGTTGAGGTCATCAAGCAGTGGCTGCTCGTCACCGAGTTTGTAGTCACCTTGCAAAAATGCTTTTGTGAAGTAGCGTGGGTTCGAGATGCGCGTCTCATTGCCTTCCGTGTTGACAAGTACACGAAGTGCACCTGCAAGGAAACCGCGGCCAGGTTTGTCTGCCAGACTTTTCAGGTGTGCGTTTGTGAATACGATACTGTCAAGTTTTTTCTTTCCGACTTTATCGATGGCGACGATCTCAAAACCGGCAGCCTCAAGTTTAGAGGTGACCTCGTCCGTTGTCATCAATGGAGCGATAAAGTAAGTAGGGACTTCCGCAGGGCCTGCATAACCCGGTGTTGCCTCTTTGGAACTACAACCTGTGAACATCATGACAGCGGCTGCCATAAGTGCTAATAAAACGTTTTTCATCTTGATCCTTAAATGTGAAGATGCACCATTATCTTCTAATCAACATGAAAAAATCATTAAAATATCACAATCTTATCACGAGGCACTGTTTTGCCGACAGTTCGGAACATTTCGCGTTTATATACTATAAATAGAGAGTAATATGAAAAAATCATGAAAAAAAGGCATACAAATGTTCATGATTTTTTCACACCCCTTCCACTACACTGCACCAAATTTAATTATTGGGAGACATTTATGAAAATGCATACAAAACTTTTAGGCTCGGTGGCACTGAGTACTTTGCTGATCGCTGGTTTTGCCGGTTGTGGTGAGGACAGCACCAGCACCTCAGTATCGACAGCAAATACCATTACACCGTATACGCGTGTGGCAGTATTGCCAGGTGGTACGGGTGATGTACCTGCTGTTGCTGAAAAGATCGCGCAGTATGTCGTTTATACTGATGAGAGCAATGCGACAGCTGACGGTGGACTGGACCTGCCTTCAAACTGGGTAATTGCCGGTGCAAATGGCGGGGCAGACGGTTTGAGCGGTCCTGAGAGTTGGGATGCAGACGGTTCTGACCTACTACCGATCCCGAGTATGGGTACTGCCGCAGGTGGTACAGCCCGAGTAATCGAGTTCTGTAACAAAGCGTATGCACTTCAAGCGATCGGTACGGGTCGTTTCCACGGTTCGGCACTGCCTTGTGAAGTATCCGTACACAGTGATGGAACAAATATCTATATTGATATGTTGGATGCGAGTGCAATTTTCAACATTTTCTTTACGGACGCAACAGAAAATTTTGATGCGGCACAAAATGCTGCATTTGCCGAGATGGCTGCAGCGGTGAAAAGCGAACTGCGTACGATGATCAAAGCCGGTCTGGAAGATGACAACGGTGCGAGTGGTTCGGCTGCACTTGCCTATACTGAGTCAACTGAGGAGTTGGGGCCACAATTTACTCAAAGCAAGATCGATAATGACATCGCATTGCGCAGCCCGTACATCGTTTACAAATATCAGAAAAACGCTGGCGGTACATTCACTAAAGGAACTGACGACAAACTGTTGGCAGAGGCGATTATTGACGTCCTAGGCGATGGTGTGGCTGCTACGGCAGATCAAAGAGTACCGGGCCTTTCTGCAGGTTCACTATGGCGCTCAGGCCGTCCTGATCCGATCG
This sequence comes from Sulfurimonadaceae bacterium, assembly GCA_041555445.1. Lineage (GTDB taxonomy): Bacteria > Campylobacterota > Campylobacteria > Campylobacterales > Sulfurimonadaceae > Sulfonitrofixus. The sequence goes on along the minus strand of JBFFKK010000003.1, from coordinate 44,909 downwards.
CGATCCCGAATGTTCAGGTTATAGAAGCATGTTCACCGAAATATGCGAAAAAAGCGACGGGACTCGGGAACGAGTATATCACGGCACTGCCATGTGAATTTACGGTTTACGTCGATGAGACGGATGAGACAAACAGTACGATCGCCGTTAGCTTCCTGAACCCTAACTTCATGTTTGGGACAATGTTTGAGGGTGCTGTTGAAAACGCCTACATGAACGGTGATCTTAACAAGACACAAGTTGTAGAGTACAGTACATTGGCCGATGTGGTATTCGGTGACTTGCGTATGATCGTTGACCATGCGGTACAGGATAAAGCGCCTAATGTCACTCATGGTCTTGATTTGACAATTGTAGAGTAACCAATTGTGCTCACAGTCTGTTCCTGAGCACTACTAAGTACCTATTAAAAGGATAAATAATGCAGAGTCATAGGCTTCAGCGTCTCTTGACGGGGATGATGCTCAGTTTAATCTGGGCACTTTTTTATCTGGACGAATCGATGATCGCATTCAGCCTGTTGGCTTTTGTGGTCGCGATGATCTTTACGTGGGCGATCTTTGATTTCTGCCCCTCACTCTGGTTTTTTAAAAAAATCCTCAAAGAAGAGGACGGCAAAGCCTGCTGTTAAGTCGCTGCTCCAAGCCGTCCGGCTTGGTAGCGTTCAAAATTCACATTCCCTGCTGACCCTTATCCCATAACCTTACCGGATCGATAGTCTCAATCAAACGGTGATCAATCGACTTGTTTTAAAGTGGTTTTTTTACCCAGCCCTAATAACAATTTTGTTAAAATTCCACAAATATTTTTCCAAGGTTAGAGTATGAAACGCGCCCTGATTAGTGTCAGTGATAAGAGTAATGTAGTTGAATTTGCCAAGTCGTTAGTAGCGAACGGTTTCGAGATCATCTCAACAGGTGGAACCTACAAGATGTTGAAAGAAGCGGGTGTCGCAGCGATCGAGATCGACGAAGTGACAAAGTTCCCGGAATGTTTTGAAGGGCGTGTCAAGACACTGAACCCTTTTGTCCACGGCGGTATCCTTCACCGTCGCGACAAACAGTCTCACCTGGACCAGGCCAAAGAGCTTGGCGTCGAGGCGATCGACCTTGTCTGTGTCAACCTCTACCCGTTCAAAGAGACGATCGAGCGTACGGAAGATTTCGAAGATATCATCGAGAACATTGATATCGGCGGACCGGCAATGGTACGTTCGGCGGCGAAGAACTTCGACAGCGTCATGATCGTTACCGATGTTGCGGACTACTCCCTTGTCTTGAATGCGATCGAAAACGATGCCAACACGGTGGCGTTCCGTCGTGACCTGATGATCAAGGCATACGAGCACACGGCTGCCTATGACAGTATGATCGCCAACTACATGAACAGCCGTTTCAACAAAGGGTTCGGTGCCAAGCAGTTCATCGTCGGTTCAAAAGTGATGGACACGCGTTACGGTGAGAATCCGCACCAGGACGGTGCTCTGTATGAGTTCGACAGCTATTTCTCTAAAAACTTCACTACCCTCAAAGGCGAAGCAAGTTTCAACAACCTTAACGACATCAACGGTGCGGTGAAGATCGCTGCCGGTTTCGGCAGTGAAGGTGCCGTCTGTATCTCCAAACACGGTAACCCGTGCGGTTTCGCGATCCGTGAAAACCTGACTGAAGCGTATACGGAAGCCCTTAAATGTGACCCGGTCTCTGCATTCGGCGGTGTAGTAGCCGTTAACGGTGTTGTCGATGTTGAGCTTGCTGAGAAGATGAACGAGATCTTCCTTGAAGTGGTTATCGCAGGACGCATAACACCTGAGGCGCAGGCTGTTTTTGAGAAGAAAAAACGTATCAAACTGTTTGAGTACGGTGCGGACACGATCGTGCTTTCCAACGACACAAAAGATTTCAAACACATCGACGGCGGGTTCGTCTACCAGGATGCCGACGTTGTCGCTGCTGACGAAGTGGCAAACTCGGAGCTCAAAACAACGCGCGAAGCGACAGCTCAGGAGATGAAAGATGCCGAAATCGCCTGGAAAGTGGCGTCGTTGACGAAGTCCAACTGTGTCGTCTATGTCAAGAACTCGGCGATGGTCGCTGTCGGTATGGGGATGACGTCACGTGTCGATGCGGCACAGTGCGCCCTGAAAAAAGCGAAAGACATGGGTCTTGACGTGACCGGTGCCGCCTTGGCATCGGAAGCCTTCTTCCCGTTCCGTGACTCGATCGATGCAGCGGCTGAAGCAGGTGTCAAGACGGTTATCCAGCCGGGCGGTTCGATCCGTGACGACGAGGTTATCGAAGCGGCGAACGAGCACGGTATGGCGCTCTACTTCAGCGGTATCCGCCACTTCCTTCACTAGCTAAAAGTTCCAGCTGGGTCTGCCCTTGGGTATCGGTGCAACTCACACCAAATCTGAAACTTTTACGAGTTTGAGATTTTTAGATGAGCTTCGCCATCTTTTCAACATTGAACACTCAACATTTCCTACTAACCCTGTTTTAACCTTTCATCGCCTATAATCAGAACATACTGATATTAAGGCGTATCATGACACTACCAGCTATCACGTTACCGATCCAAGTGCCAGAGGCACTACCGCTGTTGTTGCACCCGGCCATAGTCCACTTTGCCATTGTCTTGCCGCTGGTGATACTGATCATCGAGCTGATCAATCTCTTTACGAAACGCAAAGCACTCAGTATCTCTATCTATGCCCTGTTTGTGTTGTTGATGATCGTTTATGTCGCTGCATACATCTTTGGTGTGACGGACGGAAGAGAGGCGGGACCGCTTTTGAACGATGAAGGGGCGGCAGATCTAAAATCCCATAAGTTGCTGGGAACCTATCTGATCTACTTTGCATTTCTGCCGATCGTATTGAAGATAGTGAGCTTCTTTGTCGACAAAGGGTGGAGCCGCGCGCTCTATTCGTCAGCTCTCGTACTCTTGATCGCTTTGACATTCTATCAGGGCGATAAGGGGGGCGAGCTGGTCTACAAACATGGTGCCAATGTTGCTTCACAACAAGCGTTGCTAGATAGCCTCGAAGAGCTGGAATTTGAACTTGAGGACTGTAAAGAGCAACTCGCCGACAGCAACGAAGACAATGCCAGTGCAGCCGATACCAATACGACGGCGAATGACAGTAATGTGACGCTCGCAGGCGTCCCGGCAGTGGAGAACAACGGTACAAAAGCTGCATTGAGCGACAGTAACACCACGACGGTTCCTGTAAAAATGGATGACAACGGTACAAAAAAGAGTGATATCGGTAATATAAAATAGAAGTTTTTATTGAAGAAAAAAGTGGTCGGGGCGAAAGGACTCGAACCTTCGACCCCCTGGTCCCAAACCAGGTACTCTAACCATACTGAGCTACGCCCCGACAACAAGCGGCATTATACTGACCGGATCATAAAATAGAGTTGAAACGACATAAATTTATCGTTGATTGTCTTCGGTATATCGGCTAACCTTGATTGACATAGACTCAACCTTTTTGATATAATAGTAAATAATATATTTTTAACAATTTAGAGGAAACATTGATGAGTAAAAGTCTGTATGAGACATTGGGTGTCAGTGATAACGCAACGGAAGCGGAGATCAAAAAATCGTACCGTAAGCTGGCACGTCAATACCACCCTGATGTGAATAAAGACCCGGGTGCAGAAGAGAAATTCAAAGAGATCAACGCCGCGTACGAGGTCTTGAGCGATAAAACGAAAAAAGCACAATACGATATGCACGGTGACCAGATGTTCGGCGGTCAGAATTTCCATGACTTTGCACGCGGACAGGGCGGCGGTGCCGATCTGGACGAGATCCTGCGTCAGATGTTTGGCCAAGGCGGCGGTTTCGGCGGTTTCGGCGGCCAGGGCGGCGGATTTGGCGGCGGCGGTTTCGGCGGCGGTTTCGGCGGCGGTTTCGGCGGCGGTCACCAGCAGCAGATGAACCTGGATATCGAAGCCAATGTCACGGTCCCGTTTGCTACGGCTATCCTGGGCGGAAAACACAACGTTTCCGTGCAGGGCGAGAGTTTTGACATCAAAATCCCGGCCGGTATCAAGGATGGCGAGAAGATGCGCGTAAAAGGCAAGGGTCAGAGTATGCACGGGCAGCGCGGCAACCTGATCCTGAACATCAAGATCGCGTCGACACCGGAGTATGAGCGTGACGGCGACAATCTCATCAAGACCTTTGATGTACCGCTTCATGCCGCACTGTTCGGTGACAAGATCAGCATCGACACCTTGGAAAAAGAGATCAACCTGAAAGTACCGCAGAATACCAAAAACGGTCAGCGTTTCCGTGTCAAAGAGATGGGTGCGATGAACCGCAAGACCCAGCAAAAAGGCGATCTTTATCTCAAAGCAAACATCGTCTTGCCGAATGTTGACGAACTCGATGATGAACTTGTAGCGATGTTGAAAGAGAAGCTGCCAAAAACAGAGTAAGGAGCTCAAAATGATGCACACCTATGACGAACCGGTCTACCTTATTAGTATTGTGGCAAAGATCCTGGATATCCATCCGCAGACTTTGCGCCAGTACGAACGGGAGAACCTGGTCACACCGTCGCGTTCGGATGGAAGGATCCGCCTCTATTCCCAACGTGACATCGACCGTATCAAGATGATCCTGCGGCTGACACGCGAGCTGGGTGTCAACCTGGCCGGAGTGGATGTCGCACTCCGCTTGAAAGAGCAGATGGAAGAGATGGAAAAAGAGATCGCTGATCTGCGTCATGCACTGGCAGTGGCCAAAAACAAGGGGTCGGTCGCACCGGAAAAATCACTTGTGACAAAGCGCAGCCAATACGACCTGATCATTTTCACCGACAAATAAACTGAAGAGTTCGGCGTTGGATCCAGATCAGACACAACGAACACCAAAACCGAAAGTTTGAGCACGTTTGTGCTGTTCTTAAAACAGCAAAAGACCTTATTTACGGGTGTTCAGCCTCGAAAAATACTCTTGCGGGTGTTTACAGACCGGGCATGATTTAGGCGGCTTTTTGCCACGATGGACGTGACCGCAGACCTCACAGATCCACTCCTCCTCGGCATCCTCGCTCAGATACTCTTGCCCGTCTTCAAGGCGCGCCAGCAGCGCTTTGTACATCTTCTCATGTTCGACTTCGACACTGCCGATCGCCTTGAAAAGACGGGCAGCCTCTGTGTTGCTTTCGGCCTCGGCAGCGGCTGCAAATTCGGGGTACATTGTCAGGTTTTCATAGCTTTCGCCGCCAATAGCGATCTTTAGGTTTTCGACAGTATCGCCGAAAGGTTCACCGTTGGCAATGACGTTGTGGAGAGCAAGCTGCAGTTTGGCGTGGGTCTTCTCATTATCTGCCGCACGCTGGAAATGGGCAGCAATGTCACGCAGCCCCTCTTTTTGCGCGACCTTGGCAAAGTATTCGTATTTGTTACGCGCCATGGACTCACCGGCAAAAGCTTTGAGCAGGTTGACCATGGTCACGCTCTCTGTGATCATCTCCATCTCCTGACCACAGCAGGAGAGTGTTCCGCCGCCCACAGCGGATACCTCTACGATAGTGCCGCATTCGTTACACCGATAGCTTTCATGTTGTCTCATTTCAGATGCTCCAGATATATAGGATAAATCAGTATAGGGCAATGTGGCTTAAACAATAATCTTTATTGTTTGTCTACAAAAATGATATCTGTCAGGCGGAAGTAGAGCAAAAAGGGTGTTGCGTTGAAGCGGGGCGCAGCGGCCTGCGTTATTCGCGCAGGCGTTCGATCTTGGCTCCGAGGTCGCCAAGTTTTTTTTCAAGGTTCTCATAGCCCCGGTCGAGGTGATAGATACGGTGGACCTGGGTAACACCGTCAGCGATATTGGCGGCGATGACCATGGCACTGGATGCACGAAGGTCCGTTGCCATGACGTCGGTCCCGGAGAGTTCTGAGGGACCGATGACGGTTGCGGTATGGCCGTTGAGTTTGATGTCGGCGCCGAGGCGTTGAAGTTCACTGACATGCATAAAACGGTTCTCGAAAAGACGCTCTTCGATGGTAGAAGTTCCTTGTGCCTGCGTTGCCAGTGCCATGAACTGTGCCTGCATGTCGGTCGGAAAGGCCGGGTACTCCTGGGTGACGATGTTGACAGGTTTGATTGCCTCCGTCGGGTGTATGGTCATGGTGCTCTCGCCGATGTCAAGCGTGAAGCCCATCTCTTCAAGTTTCCCGGTAACGGCCTCAAGGTGGTCGGGACGGACATTTAACAGGGTCACGGTCGAGTTGCTGATACCCGCCGCACAGAGGTAGGTTCCGGCTTCGATACGGTCAGGGATCACGTCAAAAGAGACGATGTCGATCAGTTTGCCGTCGGTCCCTTCTATCGTGAGTTCAGCGGTACCGATCCCTTTAATAGCGACACCGCTGTCACGGAGAATCTCGCACAGCTGCACCACTTCAGGCTCGCGTGCGGCATTGGTGATGCTGGTCGTTCCTTTGGCCAGCGCTGCCGCCATGACGATGTTGGCGGTTCCGGTTACGGTGATCTTGTCGAAGATGATATGGGCGCCCAGCAGCCCGTTCGGTGCTTCGGCCTGGACATAACCGGCATGGATGGTGATCTTTGCGCCCATCTGTTCCAGGGCTTTGAGGTGAAGGTCGATAGGGCGCTGACCGATGGCACATCCGCCCGGCAGGGAGACCTCGCAGTGGCCAAAACGTGACAGGAGGGGCCCGAGTACCAGGATGGATGCGCGCATCGTTTTGACAATGTCGTAGGTCGCCGTGGTATTGGTCAGACAGCAGGTGTTGATCTCGACGGTGTTTTCGTCCGTAAAAGAGAAGGTCCCGCCCAGGTTCTCGATGAGTTTGAGCAAGGTCTTAATGTCGACGACAGCGGGCATATTGCCGATCTTGACCGTGTTGTTGGCAAGCAGTGTCATGGCAATGATCGGCAAAGCGGCATTCTTCGCCCCTGAGATCTTTACAGTGCCTTGCAGTTTGGCCGGGCCGGTGATTTCTAAGTAGTCCATCTTGCTCTCTTGTTTTGATCTGCGAAGTATAAATCACAATTGGTTTATCGCAGGTAAAATATCCCTTAATGCATATAATATTTTTATATATTAAGTGTATAATAATAGCAACTGATAGAGCAAAAGGATCCTTGTGAGCTCAGCGCTGGAGAGACTAAAAGAACTGACGTCCAAGATATCAAGTTACGAACTGGCCCGAAAAGAGAACCTTCGAACGCTCGAAGCGCTTTTTGAGACACTGGAACTGGGTGAAAAAGTTGGTGCCTTTCATGATGTTTTTGATTTTAAAGCCATCAACCTCTCGGGTCTCTCTCTGGCCGAAGAGGATATCGGCGCGATCAAAGAGGGCAAATACCTTCAGATCATCGGTATCAAGTACGATAAAGAGGCAAAGGTCAAAAACAGAAACATCTCGCTTGCCTATTACGGGCGTGTCGAGAAAGTGGATGCCGATCTTCGCAACATGATCGTCAAGTTTATCATCGCGTGGCGTTTTGAGAAGAGTTTCCGTACGCTGGAACACTACTACACCATGTTGGAAAAACTGCCCAAGGTTGAAGAGTAGACGATGCTGATCTACCTTGATCTCGAGACGACAGGGCTGGAGGCGTCGGACCGAATCTGTTCACTCGGTATTATTATCGACCAGGAAGAGAAGACCCTGACTGAAGAGGCGATCGTAAAGCCCCCGCGCAAGATCAGGCCCGAAGCGATGGCGGTACACCACATTACCAACGAGATGGTGAAAGAGGCTCCGGCTTTCGACGCCACAAAGATCGCAGCGCTTTTGAAAGAGCACAACAACAGCGCGAACATTCTTGTCGCACACAACATCGGTTTCGATCTTGCGATGTTGGCCAAAGAGGGCTTCATCTGGAAAGGGGGTGTCATTGACACCCTGAAGTGCTCTCGCCACCTTATTGACGAGATCGACCGCTTTTCACTGCAGTACCTGAGATACGAGCTCGGGCTCTACCGCAGTGAAGAGAAGGAGGCTGAGGCCCTGGCCCTGGAACTCAAAGCGCACAGCGCACTCAGCGATGCTTTCCATGTCCGGCTGCTGCACCGCTATCTCAACGCGATGGCGGACGATGAGAGACTCATGGCGCTCACCGTCGAACCGGTGCTGATCAGAAAGTTTGCGTTCGGCAAGTACAAAGACCACTATCTCGAAGAGGTGGCGATGAATGATGCCGGCTATCTCCGCTGGATGCTGGAGCAGAATATTGATGAAGACCTTGAATACAGTATAAAACACTATTTGTAAGGATAATAATTTATGGCAAAACCCATCACAAAAAAGATCATCTCCGGAAAGTACAAAGGCAAGACGCTCAACCTTCCCTCTATGACAACGACACGCAGCTCCAAGAGCATCGTGCTGGAGTCGTTTTTCAACACGATACAGTTTGAGATCATCGATGCCAACTTCGTGGAGCTCTTTTCGGGCAGCGGTTCGATCGGCCTTGAAGCACTGAGCCGCGGTGCCAAACGGATCTTCTTTATGGAAAAAGACCGCAACGCGCTGAAGGTGCTTGAAGAGAACATCAAACAGACGGACCCGAACGCTTGCGAAATCTACAGAGGCGACACCTTTGAAAATATCGGTGCGGTGGTGAAACGTCTCAAAACCATGAACGAAGATGCCTATTTCTACATCGATCCGCCGTTCTCGATCCGTGAAGGGCACGAAGCGATCTACACCAAGATGATCGATCTTATCGAAAAACTGCCCGAGGATGTCGTGAAGTTGATCATCATAGAGCACATGACCGGGTTGGAACTGCCGGATGCGATCGGCCCGTTTTCTAAAATGAAGTCAAAGAAGTTCGGCAAGACCTCGTTGACCTATTTTACAACTGAAGCGTAAAAGGTTTTGACTTTGCCCCGTTTGCCTTATTTGAGCCTCATGACACTTTCGCTTCTCTTTATATTTGTCTTTTTGGGGCAGTTCGTCTATGGACAAAGCCCCTTCGAACTGCATAAAGAGGCGATCCTTGCTACACCGTCTTCACTTTTTCCCCTCGGTACGGACCGACTTGGGCGTGATCTTCTGGCACGTCTGATCGAAGGGGGAAAGGTCTCGCTTATTATCGGGATCGGCAGTGCCTTTATCGCATCATTCGTCGGTCTGATGCTTGGGGCGACTGCAGGGTATTTTAGGGGCCGGATCGACAAAGGATTTGTGGTGATGGTCGACCTCTTCTTGACCTTTCCGACCTTTTTTCTGCTGCTGGCACTGGTCAGTTACATCAACGCTTCCGTCTGGGTGCTTATACTTATCATCTCGGTGACGGGATGGATGACGACGGCGAGGCTGATCCGCTCCGAGAGCTTTGCCATCACCTCGCAGCCTTTTATCAAGATATTGAACATCGCCGGGGTGAGCAGGACAAAGATTCTTCTCAAATACTATGCACCGCTCCTGGCACCGATCTTTTTTGTCAGTTTTACGTTTGGTGTCGGGGGTGCTATTTTGGCGGAGTCCGGGCTGAGCTACCTCGGGCTTGGCATTGTGGCGCCGCAGATGAGCTGGGGCACCATGCTTTCTAATGCGAAATCTGAACTTGACATCGCATGGTGGGTCGGCTTCTTTCCGGGCCTTATGATCTTCCTGGTCACCTTTTCACTGATGAACATCGCCAACTACCTGCAGCAGTTAAACAGCAGCAAGGACATTCAAAACTAGATAGTGTTGCAAGCGGAAGCGTTCAGGTGTAGGTACACAGAAAGAAGAGTGCATCTATTCGATCTGATCGGTCGATTCGGCGATAGGATCATGGATCTTCCAGCCGAAGATCTTGCGGTACATGACCCCCTGTGCGATCAAGATCAGCGGAACGGTCCAGATAAGTCCGATACCGAGCGGTATGGCGCTGAGCACCATGAGCAGGACAAGGGAGATGTTGACACCAAAGATCGTAAACCAGTGTTTTGTGACCGCTTGGCGGGAGACCTCCATCGCACCCCAGATACCGAGTTTTTTGTCGACCATCAGCGGCAGCGCGAAACTGTAGGCGATGGAGAGATAGATACCGGGCAGCAGTAGCAGTGCAAAACCGATATAGGTCAATACGGTAATCAGAATCGATGCAAAAACGAGGGGCCAGACCAGGACATAGTAGTTGAAAACAGCGTCGATACGCAACTCTTCATCGTTGGCACGGGCGTAGCCAAGAAGCAACAGACCGACCGAAAGCGGGATCGTAACAGGCGATGCAAGCCAACCGACGACCATGTCCGTAACAACCCCTTTTGCCGTCTCGCCGGCATCATAAAAGGGCTGCGGATCCAAAAATAGGCTGATGACACCGGTCACCAGCGAAGCGATGACGATGTAGATGAACATCGCACCTATTAATATCAGTTTGGCCCCGCTGACTCTCTCCCACGCCTCCGAGATGATCTCTCCGACAGTGAATTGATACGCACCGTTAACCGCTTTTTCCAATGAACCTTGATCTTGAACCATTTTTCCCTCATTTGTGCTAGAATTATCTAATACTATCATAAGCGAACATAATGGAACAAGCAAAATCTACCGGAAATGTCATTGTCGTATTGGCGGCAGTCGTAATAATATTGGGCGCGCTGAAGCTGGCTGCCGTTATTGTGGTCCCTTTTTTGATGGCCGCTTTTATTGCGACGATCATCGCGCCGTTGTACAGCTGGCTGATACGAAAAAAGGTCCCGACCGTTTTGGCGTTGCTGGCGGTTGTCGGCGGTCTGCTGGTGATCTTCAGTCTCTTGGGGGTCTTGGTCGGCAGCTCGGTACAGAGTTTCACTGCCAATATGCCCCACTATGAGGCCAAACTGCAGTCACAGCTGAGCTGGATGACAACGCTGTTGAGCGATTACGGTCTGATCAAAGGGGATTTAAGCTCGATGTTCAACCCGGCGCGGTTGATGCAATACTCTGCAACGGTTTTAAAAAGTGTAGGTGCCGTACTGACCAACAGCTTCGTGATCTTTTTGATCCTTATTTTTCTTCTTATGGAATCGACGCAGTTTGCCAGAAAACTGGATATGGCCGATGGTGAAAAAGAGACGATGAAGCATGTCAACGAGGTGCTGGCAAAGATAAAGCACTATATGGCGCTAAAGGCTGTTATCTCACTGGTGACGGGTGTGATCGTGACGATCGTCTTGATGATGATCGGTCTGGACTATGCGGTGCTTTGGGGACTTGTTGCCTTTCTATTTAACTTTATTCCCAATATCGGTTCGATCATTGCGGCCGTTCCGGCGGTCCTTCTTGCCTTGGTGCAGCTGGGAACGTTCGGAGCTTTTGAAGTGGGTATTGTCTATTTGACGATCAACATTCTTATCGGCTCCATTATCGAACCGAGGATCATGGGGCAGGGGCTCGGGATCTCCACACTGGTCGTCTTTTTGTCGTTGATCTTCTGGGGATGGCTTTTCGGACCGATAGGCATGCTGCTCTCCATTCCGCTGACCATTATGATAAAGATCATTTTACACACCAACGAGAACACGCGCTGGCTGGCGATCCTGATCGGCAACGGCGAAGGGGTGCGTGAGCCAAAAAACCTGAACGACGCTTAGACAAAGTCTCAGCTTCGGCACACCTTGCACAAAAGTTTGACTCTCGGCGCACAGCAGTGCGCTGTCGGTCAAACATTTTGCACAATCTGCACCAAATCTAAGACTTTGTCTGTGCAGTTGTTAAGAGGGAATTCACCACCATCTTTCTTAATGGGTTAGGACATGTCCTACGAATTTGCTCATGTTGTCCATGATCTCGCCGCCGCGTCTAAAGCCGAGGCCGCAGGCCTCATAGGCGAAAAAGACGCCTGCCTGGTATTTGTTGCCGGCATCGTCTTTGGCAAAGTCCACATACTCCTGGTAGACCGCTCGGTAGTTTTCGTACGGCCCGTCGGTCTGTGCCACAACGCTGCCGCTGCCGTCAACGATTCTGGTGTTGGCGCCTTCTCTTCCGAAATGGCGTTTTTCGACATAGGCACACTCAAGCGGTTCGTCTGAGGTCCTGAGCAGGTAAGGCGAATCCGGGAAGAGCTCATACAGTACTTTCAACATCCCTTTGGACTGAAACAGGACCGTGTAGGCCGGGTTGAGAATGATCGCTTTTTGATTCTGCATGATCTCATTGAGGATGACGGCCAGTTCACCTTCGTCACTGCCGATATCTTCCCACGGATAGAGCTTGAACCAGTACTCGTAGTCGATCCCGTTGGCATCACTGATCCCGCTCTCGTCAAACTGGACATTCTGTAAAAACTCAAAACCGGTATTGAAGCCGGCGTCGGTCGCGATCTGCTGCAGTAGACGGGTGGTGACCTCCTCTTCATCCGAACCTTCAATACTTGAGAAGAGGATCTTCCAGCCGTCATAGCGTCCGTCAAAGAGCTCGGTGTCATCAAAGAGGGTGATGAGCCGTTTGAAGTTCGCTTCAATGGCTCTGTAGATGTCATTGAACTGCTTCGCATCATCCATGCCGTTGGCTTTTAACAGGGCCCACTGAAGTACGGCGGTCTCAAACAGACCGGTCGGTGTATCCGCATTGAACTCGATGAGTTTGATCGGCTGACCGTCGATCCCGCCGGCAAGGTCAAAACGGCCGTAGATGTGCCAATGCACATCGTTCTCCCAGGATTTTTTGATGATCTCGACGATATTGAACGGGATGCCGAGCTCAAAGAAGAGGTCGTTCTCAATAACATATTCTGCCGCTTCGGCATACATGTCATAGAGGGTGTTGGCCGCTTCGTAATACGCTTCGGCCTCTTTTTGTGAAACCTCTACCAGTTGGTCGGCAACATATTTGCTGCCGTCCTCGTCGGTGTGCCAGCTGAAACCGATCTTCTCGAGATCTTCGTCATCCAATGGGGTGACATGTTGAAGTTTAACCACCCTCTAGCCTCCGAAAAAGCTTGTACGGGCAGATGAACTGCCCGCTTTTGAACCGCCGAAGAAACTCTTTTTCGATTTCGCTGCAGCGGCTTTTTTCGCGGTAGAGCTGCGATGATAGGCCGATCTGTTAACCGCGTTGGAGTGGCGTTGGAAGTTTTTGTTACCCATCAAGGCGTTTCCGATCATGTTCCCCAGCAGTGAACCGGCAGCAACTGCAAGGATCGTTCCAGCCAGTCCCATTCCCGGTGAAGCAGAGGGCTCCTGGTTGAGTTCGGACTGGCCGCTTTGCATCTTCTGGTACTCCTGCTCCGCGAGGCGGCGCATCTCGTCTTCGTTCATAAAACGTTCCGTTACGACGCCGTTTTCATCCCTTTCGCGAATAATAGAACGTGACGGGCCCTCTGTCGGCATCTCTTCGACAACGACGTACTTGCCGCTAGGCAGTTGTTCGATGATCAGGAAACGGTTTTGATGCTCCTCTTGCTGCTGTCCGGCACAGCCTGTAATCGTGCTCATCACAACAATTCCCATACTGCCCAAAAGAGCAGCAGAACCGATAGTTGATATGTGTTTCAAAATTTTTCCTTTAACGTAATTGTCGAATTTTTTTACGGTGTAATTTATAGATCGCCGATGCCTTGCCCTCATAGAGCCCGCGTTCATCTTCGACGATGAGGTCGGCGTTCTCTTTTACAAACGTGATTTCGAACGATTTGCCTGCCTCGTTGGCCGAGGTGCTGTACAACCAGCCGTATCTTGTCAGAAGGTGGTGATGCGGCCCCTCTGAGACAATGCGGATCGCACGGTTCTTGATGACATAGGTCGTCGCTTTTGAACGTCGTAAACGGTTTTTATGTCTGTTGGGAACGCGTCCGCCCCTCTTGGTGTAGGTTTCAAGCGTATCAAAACTCTGTATAAAAGGCTTGTCGGAGGGACGCTCTTTGATACGGGCAAGTTTGAGAGCATCTTGAGAGAGGAAACCGACAGTGGTGTCGGTCTGGGCCAGTATCACTTGGTGCATGCTAGTTGTTAAGATACTCTTGCAGTGCCTGCGGCGCATTCCAGTTTGCATCTTTCATCTGTGAAAGCGCATCGATCGCTGAACGGGCAGCACTGAGTGTCGTAAAGTAAGGGATGTTCATCGCAAGAACGATCTGGCGGATAACGACAGCATCTTTTTTCGCCGTGTTGTTGTCAGAAGTGTTGATGGCCATCGTAATGTCGCCGTTTTTCATCATATCCTGGATGTTTGGACGCCCTTCGGAGATCTTAAGCACGCGCTCACATGGAATACCCGCCTCTTCAATGATCTGCTGCGTCCCTTTTGTCGCGACCAGTTTGAACCCGGCTTCGTGCAGGCCGCGCGCGATCTCAGGTGCGTGCTTTTTGTCCATGTCGATGAAGGAGAGGAAACAGGTCCCTTCTGTCGGGATCTTGTTGCCTGCCGCCATCTGCGCTTTGGCGAAACTTATACCAAAGTTGTTGCTGATACCCATGACCTCACCCGTTGATTTCATCTCCGGGCTAAGGACAAGGTCGGCGCCGTAAAGTTTATGGAACGGGAAGACCGCCTCTTTGATCGCGATGTGGTCTTTAAGCTGCGGCTTGAGCAGACCATTGCCTTCAATGACCACTTTGTAGGTATCGTAGAAGGCCAGAGCGTCACGAAGGTTTTCGCCCATCATGACACGTGTGGCGACTTTTGCCAACGGTACACCCGTCGCTTTGGAGACAAACGGCACCGTACGTGATGCACGCGGGTTGACCTCGATAAGATAGACCTCATTTTCATAGATCGCGTACTGAACGTTCATGAGACCGACAACTTCAAGACCAAGTGCGATGGTCTTTGTCTGCTGCTCAACCTGCTCAAGAAGCTCTTTGCTGAGGTTAAGCGGCGGCAGTGAACATGCCGAGTCACCCGAGTGGATACCGGCCTCTTCGATATGCTGCATAACCGAACCGATATAGACCTCTTTACCGTCACTGATACAGTCGACATCAAGCTCTACCGCCTGGTCAAGGAACTTGTCGACAAGAACCGGCGCGTCGTTGGATACAGAGACCGCTTCGTCCATATAGGTACGAAGTTCACTCTCGTTGTAGACGATACGCATCGCACGCCCGCCAAGAACAAATGAAGGACGTACAAGTACCGGATAGGTCAGTCTCTCAGCGATGACGACTGCTTCTTCTTTAGTTGTAGCCAAGCCATTTTTCGGCTGTAGCAGGTTGTTTCTTTCAACAAACTCGGAAAACTGTTTTCTGTCTTCGGCAAGATCGATGACGCGTGCCGGTGTACCGCTGATCTTGGCACCGATCGCTGTTAACGGGTTGGCAAGCTTCAGCGGGGTCTGACCGCCGAAGTGAACGATAATACCGTCCGGCTCTTCTGCTTCGATCACTTCACGGACATGTTCAAAGTCGATCGGCTCAAAATAGAGAACATCAGACGTGTCGTAGTCGGTAGAGACCGTTTCCGGATTACAGTTGTACATGATGGTCTCATGACCCATGTCGTTCAGGGCAAATGCTGCGTGCACACAACAGTAGTCAAACTCGATACCCTGACCGATACGGTTAGGACCGCCGCCGAGAATAAGGACTTTTTTCTTGTCGGAAGTACGTTTTTTAGCTGCCGGCAGTTTTGTGATGTTGGTCGTTGAGTAGAGGTACGGTGTCAGTGCTTCAAACTCTGCGGCACAGGTGTCGACTTCATTATATTCGAGGTGGATACCGAGACGTTTGCGCGCAGCATAGACATCGTTTTCACTCATGCCGCTTGAGCAGTTCTTTGTGATCAGTTTCGCAATACGCTTGTCCGAAAAACCGTCTGTTTTGAGCTTACGGAAGGCTTTTTCATCGTTAAGGAGCTCAAGGTTGATCTCTTTTTCACTGTTGATGATCTCTTCAAGCTGGTAGAGGAACCAAGGGTCGATCTTACAGGTGTCGAAGATCTCTTCGACGCTCATACTGCGGCGAAGCCCCTCGGCAACATAGAGAGCACGTTCTGCATTGGGACGGCGGATCTCATGCTGGATAAAATCATCATCGCCTTCCATCTCATCAAAGCCGCTGAGACCGGTTTCCAGTGAACAGAGCGCCTTTTGCATCGACTCTTTGAAGGTACGGCCGATCGCCATGACTTCACCGACGGACTTCATCGACGTAGAGAGTGTTGATTCTGCTTCGGGGAACTTTTCAAATGTAAAGCGCGGGATCTTTGTGACCACGTAGTCGATGACCGGCTCAAACGAGGCCGGCGTACCCGTAATGTCATTGGTGATCTCATCAAGCGTGAAGCCGACAGCCAGCAGCGTTGCCACTTTTGCGATCGGATAACCTGTCGCTTTGGACGCCAATGCCGATGAACGCGAAACACGCGGGTTCATCTCGATAACGATCATACGGCCCGTTTTCGGATCGACCGAGAACTGCACGTTGGAACCGCCGGTGTCAACACCGATCTCGCGAAGAATGTCAAACGAAGCGTCACGCATACGCTGATACTCTTTGTCCGTCAGCGTAAGCGCAGGGGCAACGGTGATCGAGTCCCCGGTGTGGACACCCATCGGGTCGAAGTTTTCGATCGAACAGACGATGATACAGTTGTCCGCCGAGTCACGGATGACCTCCATCTCATACTCTTTCCAGCCGAGAAGGGACTCTTCGACCAGGATCTCCGTGATCGGGCTCTCGTCCAGACCGCGCTGTGCCAGCTCTTTGTACTCATCGATGTTGTAGGCAACACCTGAACCGCCGCCGGCAAGGGTGAACGATGCACGGATGATGATCGGGAAACCGATCTCTTCAGCGGCTTCAAGTGCTTCGTCCATGTTGTGTGCATAGCGCGAATGCGGCAGGTCCATGCCCAGCTTGATCATCGCCTCTTTGAATGCCGTACGGTCTTCACCTTTGGTGATCGCTTCGGGTTTTGCACCCAGGAACTCAATACCTTCAAGCATACCGGCTTCATGCATCTGCATCGCAGCGTTAAGCGCTGTCTGACCACCCATCGTCGGCAAGATGGCATCGACGTTCTCTTTTTTGATGATCTCAGCAATGATCTCAGGTTTGATCGGTTCGATATAGGTACGGTCGGCAAACTCCGGATCGGTCATAATGGTCGCCGGATTCGAGTTGATAAGGACTACCCGGTAGCCCAGCTCTTTCAGTGTTTTAACGGCCTGTGTCCCTGAATAATCGAATTCACATGCCTGGCCGATGATGATCGGTCCAGAACCAATAAGTAGTATAGTCTTGATGTCTTCGCGTTTTGGCATTACGACCCTTCGAAAATGTATAAAAATTTGCTAATTATAGGGAAGTGGTACTTAAAAAGTGGTGAAGAATCTTCAAGTTTAGATGGAGTTTTCCCAACTTTTTTTACGCAGCAAGAAGAGGGTGGGAAAATTGTTTTGGGCAGAGCAGCGAGCATCGCTTTGAACCCTGGGAAAATAGGGTGCAAAAAGAGAGACAGAACGGGCTGCAGCAGCAGGTATGCAGCAAAAAAATACTAAAAAACAAGTGGTTAAGTGTAACAATCAAAATGAACAGGTAGAATTAAATCAAGAAAGGGAGAAAGAATGCATGTCTTGATCACAGGCGGGGCCGGATTTATCGGCTCCAACATCGCAGAGTTTCATCTGAACCGGGGTGATAAGGTTCATGTTGTCGACAACCTCTCTACCGGCCAGTTGAAAAATATTGAAACAATGATGAAAAACAGTGATTTTATTTTTGATGAAGCCGATATCTTACTCTGGGACGGTCTGGAGAACGCGGTCGGATGGGCTGACCGGATCTACCACATGGCTGCTGTTGTCGGTGTCTTCAGGGTGCTGCACGAGCCTGTATCGGTCTTGGCGACCAATATAGCCGGCTGTGAACGCTTACTGCGTGCAATGCATAAAAACCGGTGGAATACCAAGCTTGTTATGGCTTCAACGTCAGAGGTCTATGGCAACCGTCCCGGCAACGAGCCACTCCATGAAGAGATGGAACTGCATGTCAAACCGGGACACAATACCCGTTGGAACTACTCTATCAGCAAACTTGCCGATGAAGCCATGGGGCTCTCCTATGCCCGCGAGTATGATATGGACATCACGGTTGTCCGTTTTTTCAATGTCGTCGGGCCCAACCAGACCGGAAAATACGGCATGGTCGTACCGCGTTTCGTCAAACAGGCACTGGCCGGTGAGTCAATGACCGTCTTTGGCGACGGCTCCCAGATCCGGGCCTTCACGGATGTGCGCGATGTCGTCAACATGCTGGATGCCCTGGCAGAAAATCCTGATAGCAGCGGCGAGATCGTCAATGTAGGATCCACGCACGAGATTACCATCAAAGCATTGGCTGAACTGATCAAAGCCCGTGCCAAGAGCAGTTCAGAGATCGCATATGTTCCGTATGCAGAGGCGTATGGCGTCGATTTTGAAGAGATCTACCATCGTAAACCGGCCCTCTCGAAAGTCAAACGGCTAACGGGTTATGATGTCAAGTGGTCTCTTGAAGAGACGATCGATGATCTGATCGCCCGTCAATCCAGTAAAAAAGGAAAGTAATGGCAACAACCCCCTATTTTATATTGAGTCCCAACCTGATACTAAGTATTGTCGGAATGCTGCATGGCCCCGACAAAACGGAAGCGACACCGGCTGAAGACTGGCGTGAAGCGACGGTCGATGTTGTGATACCGGCGCTAAACGAGGAGAAAAACATTGTGTTATGCCTCTCATCGCTCCTGAAACAGACGCTCAAGCCCAACCGGATCATTTTGATTGATGACGGCAGTACCGACAATACGGTCGGCTACGCCAAAGAGTTTTGTGAAGAGAACGGAATGGAGATCATCGCCATCCGGCGCGAAAAGCCTATCGGTAAGACACCGACGATCAAACGTCAGTCGCGTGAATTTGACAGCGATGTCGAGTTTATTCTGGATGCCGATACCTTTTTGGATTCGGAGAACTACATAGAGCGAACCGTTCAGGAGCTCTATCAGGGCGTTGGCATTGCCAGCGCCTGCGGTACGATCATGCCGATGCGCGACAAAGATCGAAAAAGAATGCTTGAGAGCGAAGAGATCAAGAAGTTCCAAGAGTGCTTCCATGATGCGCATATGCTGCCGAAGCAGGACCTGTTCCATGTGGTAATGCGCCGTTTAAGCAACATCTACCGGGATGTGCTCTACGTCTTTTTGCAAAAGTTCGTCTATCATGGGCAGATGGTCTTTTTCGGTTCGATCACCAATCCTGTCGGATGTGCGGTCGCGTACCGTCGCAAGTATGTTGAGAAACTGTTTGAGCAGTATGAACCGATATTCGGCGATGACCTGACCAACTCCGAGGATATCTTTATCGGTTTTGCAATGCTTAAGCACGGTTACCGCAATATCCAGTTGATGGATGTCTATGCCCGGTCGCAGGAACCGGAAGCCGAACATCTGCCGCATGAGATCTACCTCTGGTCCTCGTCGTTTTTTCAGAGCTGTTACTATTTTGATGACCTGGTGCGCAGCCCTATGAAGTCGTTCAAACGTTACCGTATGCACCGTAAGATGGAGAGAGAACACGGTGAAGAGATACGACAAAAACGCAAGATCGGTGAACCGTACCGTCAAGCGTTCGGCGATAACGTCACAACCCAGTACGGCCGTCCTATGGGGTGGGTTATCTTTATGTCACTGATTGAAAAGACATTCTTTCCTACGGCACTGTTGATCATGATCATACTGCAGTTATGGGAACCGCTGTTGCTGACATTTGCTATCGAGACCCTGATCTCGGTCGGTATCTTGACGGCGATAAGCAGAGGACACCGTTGGCGCTACTTTTTAAAAGGCATTGTGGCAACCCCGATGCGCTATGCAAGTGTCATGTATGACCTCGTTACGATGATACGTTTTGCCAAAGATATCTGGTTCGGAAAAAAAGAAGGATGGCGAAAATGAGACTACTGTTACTATTATGGATTACAACCGCTATTGGCTTTTGTGCACAGGGGGATATTCCTTATACCGGGCTAAAAGCGGAGATGGACAAACGTTGGAATGATGCCGCAAACGTCTATGAAGATGCGGTTTGGAACGATCCCTCCCGCGTTGATCTCTATTTGAGACTGGCAGACATTTACAGCCTGGAAAAAGAGTATGACAAAGCGGCGGATACCCTTAGAAGAGCCATCGAAGTCGAGCCTGATCGTGCGGAGCTTTATGTCAAACTCTCCGATGTCTATGCCGTTGACAACAAGCCGGAGAAAGCACTGCAGGCGATCGAATCGGCCGTACGGCTAGACCCTGAGAACAGGACCTATTTGATGGCACATGCCAAGATGGCCAACTGGGTGAAAAAACCGAAACTGGCCATACCGAGCCTGGAAAAGATCCTGGAAAAGGACCCAAACGACAAAGAGGCCCGTCTGCTGCTCGCAAAATCGCAGGAGTGGGCGAAAGAACTTGATGCAGCGATCGATGAATACCGGACCTATCTTGAAAAGAATCCCGACGATCTGAAGGTACGCCTGGAACTCGCGCAGATCCAATACATCGTTGATGACGTCAACGGTTCCAATGCGACCATGGAGGAGGTGTTCGGAGATATCTTCAAAGAGGCGGATGCCGGGGCTGAGCAGCTTAATAGTACGCAGCAAGAGGTACCGGTCCTTCTGTACCACTGTATCGGGAAAACCGCGCCAAACAGCTACTGGATCACCGAAGATGAATTTTCGTCACAGATGCAGTTTCTCAAAGAGGAGGGGTATGCGTCGATCTCAACCGATACCCTTGCAAACGGAACGTCTCTTCCAAAAAAACCGGTCATCATTACCTTTGACGACGGCTGTGAGAACCTCTATACGCAAGCCTACCCGATCCTGAAAGAGAACGGGTTGATTGCGGAGATCTATCTGATCAGTGATGCGATAGCCGATACGGCTGCCGAGCGTAAACAGAGCAGTACGGAACAGTTCGGTGAGACAGGCAAGTCCGCCGTAACGACCTACCTGATCTGGCCGGAAGTCAAAGAGATGGCCGAGAACGGTATGGTATTCGGTTCACACTCAAAATCGCACAGGCTGATGGGAGAACTCAATGCAGAAGATGTCGCTTATGAACTGATGTTCTCAAAACTCTCGATCTATGCGAATGCAGGTATAAAAGTAAGCAGTTTTGCCTACCCGTTCGGTAACGGCAACAGCAGCAGTACGATGCACATGATGCTTGAAAAGTACGGTTTCAACAGGGCAATGGCGGCTGAGGGCGGTTTACTGCCCCTGCAGGATGTTGTGATGTTAAATATACCGCGCATCGAGATCTACGGGGCAAATCCGAGTATCGATCCGAAAAGCAAGGGCGTCACCGTCGCACTTGATGCATCCCGACCGGCTGATCAGTTCAGTGCCAAGCTTAATCCTTCGGATGCAGAACGCTTTTTCGAGGAGTCCAACCGGCTTACGGCTGCAGGCGAGTTGACCAAAGCCCTTGTCTCGATCGATGAGGCGGTTCTTCTTGACCCTAACAATATTCGCTACCTCAACACCAGACTGCATGCCGCGGGTGCGGCCAAAAATGTTGAAAAAGCACTCGACAGTTCGGAGCGGATCTACCGACTGGACCCGGAGAACACAAGCAATGTTCTTGAGTTGGCACGGACGCTGGTGTGGGAGAATGACCTGAATGGAGCGGCGAAGTATTACGCCTACTATCATGAGAAACACCCGGATGACAAAGCCGCCTATATTGAGTACGCACAGGTAGAGATGTGGCGGGGTGATTATGATGCCGCCATTGAGATCCTGGATGCCTACAACAGAGCGTTTGGAAGCGATGAGAGCTATACCATCACCAAAGCGGACGCGTTGGCCTGGGCAAATCGTCCGAGCCGTTCCTTTAAACTGCTCGGACCGATATTAGAAAAAAATCCGGACGATTACAATGCCAACTACATCAACACGGTAGCGCTCTATAGACACAGAGAGCCGATCGCAGCCGTAGAGAGTCTTGAAAAGGTTGAGCAGATCTCGCCGGAGGCCAAGGAGAACAGCTTTTTACGGAAGTTTGTCACTACGGAGTCCCGAACATCGGTCACGGGCGGGTTGGAGTATCGGTTTGATTCCGATGAGGTGAGTATCGCCTCAGCTATTCTCGGCGGCGAGTACTATTTTACACCCGCAACCCATATCTATGCACTTGGGCGCACCGATTATCTTCGTGTGACAGGTCCTAATACGGATGTTTTCGGTACAGAAGCAAGCCACAGCGCCTTGCGGGTCGGTGTGTCGCACCGATTCTCATCGCTGCTGAAGGCGGGTGCCTATATCGGAGCGGCCAAGGCCGAAAGCGACAGTGATGCGGTGTATGGTGCCAGTCTGTCACTGGTACCGCATGATCAGCTTTATTTCACTATGACCTATGATCATCGCTATTTTGTGGTCACGCCGAGAACAGTGGAGTTGGGGATTACGGATGATGCACTGAGGGCCGGCCTGTACTGGGATCAGACACTGCTCTGGTATGCCAATCTTTCGGCCGGATATGATGTGATGTCCGATGACAACAACCGCTGGAATGCCGATCTTTCAGAGATGAGAAGATTGCTGCGATCGCAGTACTGGAACATAGATGCCGGTGTGACTGCACTACTGTACGGTTATGACGATGAGCTGATCGGCGCTGCCGACGGCTATTACGCACCGGAGCTCTATCAGGGCTATTACCTTACAGGCAGTTTCAACCGTGTTCTGAGCGGCGATGACAGCCTGAACCTTCTGGTCAATGCCGGTGTATTCAAAGATAACAACATGGACAATTTTGAGATCGGGGGCAGCCTCTATCTTGAAGGGCTCTTCGGCATCTATCGTGATTGGATGTTCAAGGCGAGTGCCGGTGTGGATTACAGCGGCCGATATTATGACGAGTCGTACAGAGGCGCCTCACTGCAGCTGTATGTGACCAAGCGCTTTTAGTGCTTGGGCAGATAGAGTTGTCCGCCCCCTCCAGGTTGTCAACCGTTACCGCAAATACCGGCGTGTTTCTTTGTGTGCAGGTGGAGCTGAAAGGTATTTCGCTCAGAGGCCGCGTCGCCTCTGGACTCAGCGAATGCTTTTAATGAGGTGGAAATAGTCCGGATTGGTAGCGCTGTAGTAGGGTTTGATGATCGCATTCTGATACCCCTGTGACTGCTCGATCGAGACGACCTTACCCACTTTCAGACCGGGGAAAAAGAGGTGGTCAAGTCCTGATGTCAGAACTTCGTCACCCTCTTTGATCTGGATCCATGTCGGGATAAACTCTGCGATCAACTCTTTTGTGTTCAGACCGTGTACAATGCCCGGGGCCTTGTTCTCGCCGACATAGACGGCATACGAACTTTTCAACGCACCGTTCAAAAGCGCCATCGGACGATCGTTTTTCATCACGACAATACCGGCGACATTCTCTTTATGGACCAGCCCATAGACTTTGGAGCGGTCAAATGCCGGTGTATCGATCCAGACTTTGTTGATATCGCCGAATTTGACATAGGAGATGGTGCGGACCAGTTCGACCTCCGGTTGGACTTTGAACGATGAGTTGTTCTCGACAAAGAGGGCATTGAGCTCGGTTGCGACCTGGTGAAGCAGCAGGTGGCTCTCTTCATAGAGCGCCAGTTTTTCACGCAGCGCAATGATGGTGTCTTGCTGTGCAAAGTGTTCGTCATAGCTCTTACCGATAGCAGCGGTGGTGTTGTGATAGGAGCTTTTGACCGAGTTGGTGAGGGAGAGAATAGGGCTCTGAAGCCCCGTCGAAAAGAACATCGTAACACTGAAGAGGGCTACAAAGAGTAAAAAAACGCCTAGGACTTCTCTGTTCATCTATTATTCGTCAAACAGCTCTTGAAGCAGGTCGATCTCATCAAGTGCTTTTCCTGTTCCTTTTGCAACGGCCAACAGCGGCTCGTCTGCAACATAGACAGGGATACGGATGATGTCCGAGAGGTATTTGTCCAGCTGACGGATCAAGGCCCCGCCGCCCGTCAGTGCAACACCGTGGTTCACGATATCGCCTGCCAGGTCAGGCGGCATCTGTTCAAGCACGTCGCGCAGGGCTTCAGCGATCTCTTTAAGCGGCTCTTCCATCGCTTCTCTGGCATCTTCGCTTGAGAGCGTGATAGAGCTGAGAAGACCTTCGACCTGATCACGACCGGTGATCGTGTAGCTGAGCGGCTCGTCAAGTTCGACTGCCGTACCGATAGAGATCTTGATCTCTTCGGCGACACGTTCACCGACCAAAAGGTTGTATTTACGGCGAATGTAGTTGATGATGGCCAGATCGATCTTGTCCCCGGCGACACGGATAGATTTGGAGAGCACCAGACCGCCGAGAGAGACGACACCGATCTCGGTCGTACCGCCTCCGATGTCAACGACAAGGTGACCTTGCGGCTCGCGGATGTCGATACCGGCACCGATGGCTGCAGCCATCGGCTCTTCGATCAGGAACACCTCGCGTGCGCCGGCCGAAAGGGCTGATTCACGTACCGCTTTACGCTCAACCTGCGTCAGTCCGTAAGGGACACAGATGATGATACGTGGACTGATCAGTGCCTTACGTCCGTGCGCCTTTTCGATGAACTTGCGGATCATCTTCTCCGTCATATCAAAGTCGGCGATGACCCCGTCACGCATCGGACGGATCGCCTTGATATTTCCAGGGGTTTTACCCACCATATCCTTTGCTTCATGACCAACGGCCAGGACCTTCGTCTGACCGTATTTTTCATTTTTAACGGCGACAACTGAAGGTTCGTTAATGATAACCCCGTGCCCTTTAGCGATGACGAGAGTGTTGGCTGTTCCAAGGTCGATTGCGAGGTCACTCGAGAAAAGACCGATGAGTTTGTTAAAAATCATTTTTTATATTCCTATGCGCTTTTTTGTTTGCTTTTTTTGATATAGAGAGGCTTTTCACCGCTTTCGATCACCTCTTTGGTGATGACAACCTCATAGCCGCTGTACTCCGGCAGGGTGTACATAATGTCGATCATACTCTCTTCCATAATGGCGCGGATACCGCGTGCACCGGTTTTACGTGCGATCGCTTTTGCCGCAACGGCCAATAGCGCATCCTCTTCAAAGGTGAGTTCGACATCATCGATCGCAAACAGTTTTTTATACTGCTTGACCAGCGAATTTTTAGGTTCCGTCAAAATGCGGACCATATCCTCTTCATTGATCTCGTTGAGTGATGCGATGATCGGCAATCGCCCGATAAGTTCAGGGATCAGACCGTAGTGGACAAGGTCATCCGGTTCGACCATGTCGAGTGTCGGTTTCTGCTCATCTTTGGACTTTTTCTCTTGCCCGAATCCAAGGATATTTTCACCCTGCTTGCGTTTCAGGATATCCTGCATGCCGTCAAAGGCACCGCCGCAGATAAAGAGTATGCCCGATGTGTCCATCTGCACAAACTCCTGGTTAGGGTGTTTACGACCGCCTTTTGGCGGCAGGTTGACCTGGGCCCCTTCAATGATCTTAAGCAGTGCCTGCTGTACCCCTTCACCGGAGACATCACGCGTGATCGAACGGTTTTCGCTCATGCGGGCGATCTTGTCGACCTCGTCTATAAAGACGATCCCCTGCTGGGCACGTTCGACATCGCCGTCGGCAGCCTGCAGCAGTTTCGTCAGAATGTTCTCGACGTCTTCGCCGACATAACCTGCTTCGGTCAGTGATGTCGCATCGGCAATCGCAATCGGTACATTCAATACCCGTGCGATCGTCTGTGCCATCAATGTTTTACCTGAACCGGTCGGTCCGATAAGCAGGATGTTGGACTTGGCGATCTCGGTGTTGTCATCTTGGACCAGCGACGTCTTGAAAATACGTTTGTAGTGGTTGTATACGGCTACAGAGAGCAGTTTTCTGGCATTCTCCTGACCGATGACATATTCACCCAAAAAGGCATTGAGCTCTTTTGGTGTCATCAGTTTTGTCGTTGCATCGACCAGTGCCTGCTCTTTTTCGGTTACATCACCCTGGTTGTCGCCAAACATGATCTTGTACGCAGAGTAGACACAGTTTTTACAGATATAGACACTGTTTCCTGCAATAAGAGGATTTTCCTCGCTCTCTTGTGCATTACAGAAACTGCAGTTACGGTGGTCGCTCATATGTTTTTCCTTTCAAACGGAATCCCGCGTTTAGTGTTGCTGATAAATTCACAAAGATTCTTGACATAGCGGTTGTCCGTTGATTCAAGAAGCTCAAGTGCAACATCCTGAAGCGGACGGCCCAGCTCAAACAGCTCTTTATAGGCTGATTTCAGCGCATTGATATCGTCGCGTTCAAGATGACGGCGCAGACCCGTCAGGTTAAGGCCCCGCAATGTTGCCCGATTCCCTTCTGCCATACAGTAGGGCGGTACATCCTGCGAGAGTGCCGATGCCCCGCCGACCATCGCGAAGTCCCCGATCTTGACGAATTGATGGATCGGTGTCATACCGCCGATAACGGCACCGTTGCCCATCTCCACATGGCCTGCCAGTGTCGCGGCATTGGCCAGGATACAGTTGTCGCCGATAATGACGTCGTGACCAAGGTGGACGTAGCCCATAAAAAGGTTGTTGTTACCGACTTTGGTAATGCTTCCGCCCCCTTCGGTACCCGGGTTGAACAGGGTGAACTCGCGGATGGTGTTGTTGTCACCGATGACAAGTTCGACCTCCTCACCGTGAAACTTCAGATCCTGCGGAATCGAACCCAGAACAGCGTGTGAAAAGATACGGTTGTTTTTCCCTATGGTTGTTTTACCGTAGATACAGGCACCGTGGGCGATGGTCGTTCCATCACCGATCGTTGCCTGGGCTGAGATAAAACAGTGCGGGGCGATCTCGACATTTTCACCGATAACAGCGCCATCCTCGATAATGGCCAAAGGGGAAATCATACTCACATCGGACCTTATTTGTCGACTACCATGGCTTTAAGTTCCGCTTCCGATACCAGCTGGTCATCGACGTACGCTTGACCGTTGAGCATCCAGATTGCGCCCTTTTGCTTGATGACGCTTACGCGGTACTCCAGACGGTCACCGGGACGGACCGGTTTACGGAACTTTGCGTTATCGATACTCATGAAATAGACGACTTTTTCCTTGACCTCTTCTTTGCTCAGGTCCATACTCTGAAATGCCAAAAGACCGCCGGCCTGCGCAAGACCTTCCAGGATCATAACACCGGGGTAGATCGGGTGACCCGGAAAATGCCCTTCAAAGACCGGCTCGCTGATACTGACATTTTTAAATGCGACAATGTTGTCACCTTTCTCCAGTGAGACAACTCTGTCAACGAGTAAAAACGGGTAACGGTGAGGTAGGATCTCTTGTATTTCGACGACGTCCATCATATATAAAACCTTTGCTATTGGGCACGGCTGCAACCTGAGTAGTCGCAGAACGTTAAGCCATGTAAAATTAATGGCTTATTTTAGCCAAAAATCTGTTAAGGAAGCATAATCCCCTGAAAATAGGTCTGAAGAAGGTGTTTAACCAGAGAAGAGTGTCACCGTTTGACTAAGATCTCTTTCGTGTCGTCATAGGTCTTGGCATCAAGATGGAGCGTCAGTTTTCCTTCGGGAATCCGGTCGACGACGATGAGCGGCGAGAGGCTGTATGGCAGAGGCAGTAGAGCCTGACGTACCTTCAGCTCTGCATCCATCCCGGGCGCATTGAAAATAAGTTCGTTGATTGTTGCGAAACGGGTCCCCGCCACTGTATTGAAATGGGCCAGCGTAATAAAAGAGACCTCTTCGCGGTTCATATAATGGACATTGTCGATCGAATATTCGATCTTGCCTTGTGCCCGTTTGCGCGGCAGGCAGGAGTAGGCCAGGGCGTGGGCAGGAATGACCTGGGTTTTGCCTTTGAGCAGCGTGCATGAGAACTGGCGGTAGTTCAGAAATTTTTGACGGACGATCTTGTAGTCAATCCCCTCATCTTCATACTGCATCCGTTGTTCATACATCGCCAGCCGCTCTTCGATCGAGGCGGGCAGGACGGTGTTGGCGACAGGGGAGAACATCTCGTCCATCAGCTTCTCCTGCTGGTCGCGCTGCATGGTCAGACCGTAGATGCAGCCGCAGTAGTCCTGACGGTAGAGCTGCTCCTCTTTGGTGACACGGCTCTGGTCCTGTGTCCCGCCGTTGGCCCGGTAATCGACGGCGATGAACTCCACGCCGTTTTTTTCATAAAAAGCATCGCCGACGCGCTTGAGCTGCTCCTGCGACTTGAGCGGGGAGACCAACAGGGTCGTTGTGATCTTCTTTTCGCCGAGTTCAAGCGCTTTTTCGGCGCTGACACTGAAACGTTTGTCGAAACAGACCTCGCAGCGCGCCCCTTTTTCAGGTTCGTTCTCGAGCCCTCGGACGGCCTGCATCCAGTTTTCGAAATCGTACTCGCCTTCGAGCAGGTCGATACCGAGCTTCTTGCAGCTTCTTTGAACATCCAAATAGCGGAGTCTGTACTCGGAGTAGGGGTGGATGTTTGGATCGTAAAAAAAGCCGGTCAGTTTTTCGTCGGGGAAATCGTGCTGGAGTTTTTCTAAAAAGAAGTGTGAATCAACGGAACAGCAGATGTGCACTAACATGGCTGCGCCTTGTCAGCAGGAGAGAGGGAAAGAGAAACAGACAAGACCCTTTTACGATCGACAATTTCGATGATCGGCATCCGTTTCCCTTTCACATTATCTCTTATTTGAGAACTAGCGTGCTGCCAGGATCTCTACGGATTCGATCTTGTCTTGGCCCTGAATGCTGTCAAGCACTGCCATGGACTCGGCATCGTCCGCTTCGATGCCGCCGAAGACGGTATGCACACCGTCAAGGTGAGGACACGGAACAAAACAGATAAAGAACTGTGAACCGCCGGTGTTTGGACCCGCATGCGCCATGGAAAGTGTCCCTTTGACGTGACGGTGCGTGTTCTTGTCTGTCTCACATGCGATAGCATAACCAGGACCGCCTGTACCTGTACCTTGCGGACAACCACCCTGCGCCATAAAGCCCGGGATTACACGGTGGAAGCTGAGACCGTTGTAATAGCCGTCGTTAGCAAGAGACGCGAAATTTGCAACAGTATTCGGTGTCTCGTCGTTGTAGAGTTTCAGCCACATTACACCTTTGCTTGTTGTCATTTTAGCCCATTGGAATGAGGCCATCTCTTCTGCGGAGAAGTCGAAAGTTTTAAGTTCAGTAGAACGTCCAAACATAAATTGTCCTTTTAGTATTTTGTTCGAATTATAGTAGAAGAATCTTAACCACACACAAACTTTTGCATCTAATGTGTATAATTTGCCTATGTTATCTCTACGTAAAAAAATGGCCTTGATGGGCACGCGCTACTTGAGCAGTTTTTCACTTTCGCAGGTCTATGCCTATGCCACATTTGTCGTATTGGTCTTTACGGTCATCTTCGCCTCACTGCTGATTCAGAACGAGTACAAGGACTATGAAAAGCAGCTGACGTCCGAGTATGCCAATTTTGTCAAAGAACAGGAGCTCAGGTTAGTGCGTGCCACACGCCAGTTCGCCTCATTGATGAATTATGAGCTGCAGCACCCCTCAGACCATACCAGAGAGGCGTTAAAGCGGATCGAACAGCTTTTCAGCGAGGATGAAAACAGCTTTATACAGCTGTTTGACACTGACGGAAAAGCACTGTTTGGGCGTTCGGGCATAGAAGAGAGACTCGGACATGTTGCCCAGCTCGACGATGCCGCGATTATGCATTTCCAGAATCTGGAACATAAGAAAACGTCGGATGCATTGGTGTATGTACAAAAACTTGAGAACGGCTATACACTTGTGAGCGGCAGCTATACAAAACCGGCCGAAACGTTGCTGCTTGAACGCCACAACAAGCAAAAAAGCAAGATCGTCAAGGTGGTGCTTGAGATCGTGACACTGGCGTTCATTCTCTTCGGTGTGATCTTTGGCATCAATAAGATCATCAGTGCGATCATGCAGCGCGACGTTGACACATTTTTGCTCTTTTTTGAACGTGCCGCCCATAATGACCAGGTCATTAACTATCAGCAGATCTATTTTAAAGAGTTCCGTACCATGGTCAGCTATGCCAACGAGATGCTGGAGACGATCATGCATCAAAAGCACTCGTTGGCGCAATTGAACATGTCGCTTGAACAGAAGGTCAAAGAGAAGACCCTGGCCCTGCAAAAGAACTATGAAGAGCTGGCCCAGGCCGAGCAGTTTTCACAACAGCTGCTCGCATCGCAAAAGCTCTTTCTGCGTCACGCCGTCCATGAGACCAACACCCCGCTGAGCGTGATCATGACCAACATCGATCTCTTCAGGATGCATCACGGCAAGAACAAACAGCTTTCCAAGATCGATGCGGCGGTCAAGAACATCTTCACTATCTATGATGACCTGAGCTACCTGGTCAAAAAAGATCAGGTCGAGTACCCGCGTATCGCCATCAACTTTAATGACTATCTGCAGAGCCGTCTCGACTTTTTCGAGGATGTTGCCGAACAGTCGCGGCTGCGATTTGATTTTGTACCGTGCGAAGGCAACCCCTATATCTACTTCAATGAGACAAAACTGCAGCGTATTATCGACAACAACATCGCTAATGCGATAAAATACACACTGGTCGATGAGACGATCTATATTAGGACCCTTTTCGAACGTGTTGCCGTTGTCTTTGATATCGCCAGTCGCTCTAAAAAGATCGATGATACCAACAAGGTACTGGAACCTTACTACCGGGAAGAGGGGCGTTTGGAGGGGTTTGGCCTCGGTCTGAACCTTGTCAAGTCGATCTGTGAAGAAGAGGATGTGACCATTGCGATCAGCTCTACTGAAGAGCTCACCCGTTTTACCTATCGTTTCAAGACGATGGCGGCGTAAGTGGAGGTGCGGATAAGGTGAAGATATTTTTACTGGAAGATGAAGTGATGTTAAACGAGGCGATCGTTGAATACCTGACACTCATCGGTCATCAAGTCACCGCTTCGTTCGACGGCAGCGAAGCGATGGCAATGCTGCAGGAGCAGAATTTTGACCTTCTGATCCTGGACATCAATGTCCCGGGGACGAACGGTCTGAGCCTGCTTGAGCAGCTTCATGCCAAAAAGATCCATACGCCGGCTATCTACATCAGTGCTTTGGTGGATATAGAGGATATTTCGCGCGCGTATGACCTCGGCTGCTATGACTATCTGAAAAAACCGTTTCATCTTAAAGAGCTTGCGCTTCGTATCGACAAGATCAAACTCTCAAACGAAGTCCCGCGTGTTCATCTGCGGCTCTCGAAAAATTACAGTTATGATCAGGAACATAACCACCTGCTTTTCAAAGGAGAGGTGCAGGTGCTCTCCAAACGCCAGGCACAGATCATTGATCTTCTTGCCCGAAACCGCGGCCGTATCGTCGATTTTGACCAGTTCCAGAACTATGTGTGGGATGAAAACTTTGTCGACAATGCGACGATCCGCGCCGAAGTGAACCGCTTGAAGAAGGCACTGAAAGAGGATTTTATCCAGAACATTCGCTCGCAAGGCTATATGATCGATATCAAGATCTAACCATCTCGCTTCATGTTAGCGGTACTCCGCTACTTTTTATAAGCCACTATCCACTGCTTTCTGTTACGCAAATCCACGCTTTTCAGACAATCTGACGCTTTAAACCGCTGTAAAGCCACTTTTTTCTCTTTTGCTATGTTCATGCTACGTTTCTGTTTTACTATTGAGGCGTGAACATTTTGAAGCGGGCCTGCTTCAGAAAAAAGGATGAAAATGAAAAAAATAGTTGGTCTAAGTTTAGCATCGATTACGGCTATAACTGCGCTACAGGCTGCTGAAAATTTGAGCAGTATGTTCAGTGAAGGTCAGGCAAGTGGTCAGATCCGTGAATTTAGTATCTCAAGAAGTGTTGAAGACACACGCTCTTCGAAAAGCGACTATACACGTAAAGCAAACGCCATCGGCGGATATTTGAAATATGAAACGGCGGATTTCAAAGGGCTGTCATTCGGTACGGCATTCTATACAACTAACGGGTTTGCACTGGATGACCCGCGAGACGATTATACGAAAGTCGATCCGACACTGTTGGGTCCGGATAACAAAAGTTATTCGATCCTCGGTGAGGCCTATCTTCAGTACAAACTAGGAAACACCGCTTTCAAAGGGGGGCGCCAAAAGCTTAACACGCCGATGGCCGGTGCGGATGATGCACGAATGCTTCCCAACCTCTTCGAAGCGTACCTTCTGAGCAACACGGATATCCCGGACACCACCCTGGTCGTCGGGCATGTGACGCGTTTCGCCCAGGGGACGTTTGGGCGTGTATATAACGGCGGTATATTGTCGGCGACTTCGGGTTACTCTGCCGTAGACTCACGCGACCAAGTGGGCGTCTTTAAAAACATGGGAGGCTATGCTGTCGGTGAAAACACGGCGGGTGTCTCTGTAGCGTCTGCGACCTATACCGGTCTGAAAGGTCTGAAGGTCCAGCTTTGGGACTACTACGCGCACGACATTTTGAACGCGGTCTATGCGGATGCCAACTACGGGCTTGAACTGGGAGCGGTCAAACCGTTCGTGGCGGCGCAAATGATCAAAGAGAACGCTGTCGGTGATAAACTGCTCGGAAGATTGGGCGGTGACGGTGAGATCGATTCGCTCTACTGGGGTGCAAAAGCGGGTCTGAAAGTTGAAAACTTTACCGCCTATCTTGCCTACTCTCAAACAGGTGCCAATGCTGCCGGCGATGCGGCTTATGCCAATGCAATCATTACCCCATGGGGCGGTATGCCGGCCTATACGCAGGGGATGGTGACGCGTCACATGTTCCTGGCCGGTACTAAAGCCTCAAAAGCGGCCGTTTCATACAACTGGAAAACATTTGGACCGGACCTGAACACGGTACTTTACTATGCCGACTTTGACATGGCGGAGAACAACGGTTATACAGAGAACGATGCCGGTGAAGCCGGCTTTGACATTATCTATAATACCGGGTTCGTCAAGAACCTGCAGCTCCGTCTGCGCGGGAACTTCACTTCTGACTTCTATGTGAAAGAGAGCGATCCCGATGCGACGCTCAATGGTGCCGTCAGTTGGAACGAATACCGTTTTATTGTGAACTATAACTTTTAATCAGTTGCGTTTTAAAGGGCAGGTATTTTTTGTCCAAACGTGTTAAGCTAAGGCAGATACAATCGCCTTAGTCAATTTTAAACAAGGAGTTCTTATGAACAAAGAACAAGTTGAAGCGATCAAAAATGATCCGAATTTTCAAGAGTTGGTCTCCAAACGCTCAAAGTTTGCATGGACGTTGACAGTGGCGATGCTGGTCGTCTACTTTGCATTTATTTTGACCATTGCATTTAATCCGAGCGCCCTGGGCACACCGTTGAGCGATGATACGGTCACAACGGTCGGCATCCCTGTCGGGATCGCCATTATTGTCTTTGCATTTGCTTTGACAGGGATCTATGTCAGACGTGCTAACAGTGAGTTCGATGCTCTTACGACAAAGATCAAAGACAAAGCTAAGGAGACGATGTAATGATGGCGCGTATATTTATATTTTTAGGCCTATCGGCGGCCATGTTATTTGCCGCAGGTGCACTGGAGGGCGAAGTTGAGAAACAGGCGCTCAATATGTCGGCGATCGTGATGTTCCTTCTTTTCGTGGGGGGTACACTGGGGATCACTTACTGGGCGGCCAAACGCACCAAGACAGCGAAAGACTTCTATACGGCCGGCGGCGGGATCACCGGTTTTCAAAACGGTATGGCGATCGCGGGCGACTATATGTCGGCGGCGTCGTTCCTGGGTATTTCAGGTCTGGTCTACCTAAAAGGGTATGACGGTCTTATCTACTCCATCGGTTTCCTGGTCGGCTGGCCGATCATCCTGTTCCTTGTTGCCGAGCAGCTTCGTAATCTCGGTAAATACACCTTTGCCGACGTTGCGTCATACCGTCTTCGCCAGACACCGATCCGTTCTCTGGCGGCTTCGGGTTCGATCGCTACGGTTATCCTCTACCTGATCGCACAGATGGTCGGTTCGGGCAAGCTTATCCAGCTTCTCTTCGGTCTTCAGTATGAGATTGCCGTAGTACTTGTCGGCGTGTTGATGATCCTTTACGTCACCTTCGGCGGTATGCTTGCGACGACATGGGTTCAGATCATTAAAGCCTTCCTGCTGCTTTCGGGTGCGACATTTATGGCGATCGCCGTTATGGCACACTACGACTTCAGCTTCGGCTCACTCTTTGCGACGGCAACAGAGATGAAAGGGATCGAGATCATGAGCCCGGGCGGACTGGTCAGTGACCCGGTATCGGCGATCTCACTGGCGATCGCACTGATGTTCGGTACGGCGGGTCTTCCGCACATCCTGATGCGTTTCTTTACGGTCGGCGATGCTAAAGAGGCACGCAAGTCGGTCTTCTATGCAACAGGTTTCATCGGGTACTTCTACATTCTGACCTTCATCATCGGTTTCGGTGCGATCGTTATGGTCTTTAAAAACCCGGAGTACCTTGACCTTGCCAAGCAGGCAATCGACGGCGGTTCTCCGATCCTCGGCGGTAACAACATGGCAGCGATCCACCTGTCACATGCCGTGGGCGGCGACTTCTTCCTCGGCTTCATCTCGGCGGTGGCATTCGCGACGATCCTTGCGGTCGTTTCGGGTCTGACGTTGGCGGGTGCTTCGGCGATTTCGCACGACCTTTACGCTTCGGTGATCAAAAAAGGCAAAGCGGACGGCATGGCGGAGATGAAGGTCTCCAAGATGGCGACGGTTGCTCTTGGAATTGTTGCGATCATTATGGGTATCGCCTTTGAGAAACAGAACATCGCGTTCGTGGTCGGTCTTGCCTTTGCTATTGCGGCGTCGGCGAACTTCCCGATCCTGTTCCTCTCTATGTTCTGGAGCAAATTGACGACGCGCGGCGCGGTTATCGGCGGTTCGTTGGGGCTTGCCACGGCAGTCATGCTGGTTATCCTCGGCCCGATCGTCTGGGTACAGATCTTAGGCAATGAGACCGCGATCTTCCCGTATAAATACCCGGCACTCTTCTCGGTGGCGGTCTCGTTCATCGGTATCTGGTTCTTCTCGGTCACCGACAAATCCGATGGTGCAGCGAAAGAGATCGAGGCGTATGAAGCCCAATACATCCGTTCTCAAACGGGTATCGGTGCCGAAGGCGCGGTTGACCACTAGTGTCAAGAACAGGGCCGTCCGGTGTTGTTGCACCGGATCTGTTTTGCAAAAGAGCATTGAGGGCTCTTTTGCAGTAAAATAGAGTGTAATAAAGAGGGGGGGGGACGTTTTGAGTAAGTATGATCAACAGCAGCTTCTGGCATCGATCCATCCGTTCGATCTGCTTGAGAGCCGTGTTATTGCTCATCTCAGTACGCAGATGGATATTGCCTATTATCCTAAAGAGACAACGTTGATCTCCCCGACGCTTGGCAGCGATTCGCTCTACATCATCATCAAAGGCAATGTCAACGAGTACATCGACGATGAACTCCACAATGTCTACGGTGAGATGGACAGTTTCGATGCCAACACCCTCATCTACAACGACACAAAATCCAGGTTTGTGGTTCAAGAAGACCTTATCTGCTACTTGCTGAGCAAAGAGGTTTTCTTAAATCTCATACAGGACTACCCGCCGTTTCAAAACTACTATATGCAGGACTTCATTGCCAAACATCAGCTTCTCAAACAGCATCAGCATCAAAATGAGCTCACCCCGTTCATGATCGCAAAAGTCTCTGACATCTTCTTGCATGCACCCTGTCTGGTCGGTGAAGAGAGCAGTATCAAAGAGGCGCTTGTCAAGATGAAACAGCTGCACGCCGGCGCGATCCTGATCGAGAGTGCAGCGGGTGTCGGTATCGTAACGGATGCCGACCTCAGAGAGAAGGTGCTTTTGGGCGACATCCCGCAGAGCGAGCCGGTCAAGACGATTGCGACCTTTCCGCTTATAACGATCGACAAAGAGGACTTTCTCTTCAATGCCCTTCTGCTCTTTACCAAACACGGTATCAAGCGTCTGGCCGTCATGGAGCAGGGCAAGGTGATCGGTATATTGGAGCAGATCGACCTGCTGAGCCATTTTGCAAATCACTCCTACCTGATCGCCATGCAGGTCAACAAAGCCAAAAGCATTGAAGAGATCGCCGACATCCAAAAAGAGCAGCTGTTCCTGGTGCAGTCGATGAACGCCAAGGGGGTCAAAGTCCGCTACATCACAAAACTGGTCAGCGAGCTCAACGCAAAGGTCTATGCGAAGGTGTATGAACTGTGTGTGCCCGAGGCGTATCGTCAAAAAGCGGCACTGCTGGTGATGGGTTCGGAGGGGCGCCAGGAGCAGATCCTGCGAACCGACCAGGACAATGCCTTGATCATCGAAGAGGGCATTGACGAAGCCATATTCACCCCCTATATGGAGCAGTTTTCCCGCTATCTCGAACAGCTTGGCTTTCCGCCGTGCAGCGGCAGGGTGATGGTCAACAACCCGCAGTGGCGCGGCAGCGTCGAACGCTTTAAAAAACGGGTGGACGAATGGGTGGAGAGCTTTGATGAAGCGGCGCTGCAGATGCTCTCGATATTTGTCGACGCCCACTGCGTCAGCGGCAATGAAAAACTGCTTGACGAGGTGACGGCGTATCTGCAGCGCCGTTTTACCGGCCGCGAGGACATTCTGGCCCACATGGCAAAAGCGACCCTGAACTTCGAGACGCCGCTGAGTATCTTCTCCGGTTTTATCGTCGAAAAGTCTGAACACAAGGACCAGTTCGACCTGAAAAAAGGCGGTATCTTTGCCATCGTCCATGGTGTCCGGACACTGGCCATGGAGCGTCATATCACCGCAACCAACACGATCGAGCGGATCAAGGCGCTGAACAACGAAAACGTTTTTGACAAACAGTTCGCCACGGAGCTTATCGAAGCGTACGACACACTGCTGAGCATACGTCTGAAAGTACGCCTGCAATACCCGGAGAGGATGGATGAGGTCAACTACATCAACCCCGGCAAGCTGGACAAGATTGAACGCGATCTTCTCAAAGACAGCTTTAAGGTAGTGAACACATTCAAGAAGTTCCTGACCTACCATTTCCACTTGAATATGGTGACCTAAGTGTTAAAAAGTATCAGATCGTTTTTTAATTATCGCCGACTCAAAGACAGCGCTTACGCATTTCTGTTTGAAGACTATAATGGTCATGAAGTGGTCGTGTTCGATACGGAGACGACAGGACTGAACCCGAAGCACGACGAGATCCTCTCTATCGGTGCCGTTTTGATCCGTGACAACGTCATTGTCACCTCTGAAACGTTCGAAGTGTTTTTGAAACCTTCGAAGGCGATCTCCTCCAAAAGCATCGAGATCCACCGCATCCGGCCATGTGACCTTGAGGATGCCGTCGAACCGCAAAAAGGTATCGATGCCTTTTTGAAATTTATCGGCGGACGGAAGCTGGTGGGGTACTATTTGGAGTTTGATGTCGCGATGATCAACCGTTATATCAAACCGTGGCTGGGGATCGTTCTGCCCAATGAACAGGTCGAGGTTTCAGCCCTATACTTTGATAAAAAGATTGGTCTGATTCCGCAAGGAAACATTGATTTGCGCTTCGATACTATTTTGCGTGATTTGAATGTTCCGAACATGGGACAGCACAATGCGGTCAATGACGCCATCATGACGGCGATGATCTATCTAAAACTAAACCATTGCGTGAGCTCTGGATAGAAGACGACAGTCTTTTATCCAGAACTCATGTTCAAAACGACAACAAGGAAAACAAATGAGCGAAACTGTAAAACCTATTTTTCAACCAAACCCGGAGTTTGCAAAAACGGCCCGTATTAAAAATATGGACGAGTACAATGCACTGCAGCAGAAAGCGGAAACCGACTTTGAAGGTTTCTGGGACGAGTATGCCAAAGAGAAGATCGACTGGTTCGAGCCGTACACCAATGTCCTGGATGAGAGCAACATGCCTTTTGTCAAATGGTTTGAGGGCGGCAAACTGAATGTCGCACACCAGTGTATCGACCGCCACCTGGACGAACGTAAAAACAAGGCGGCGATCATCTTTGAAGGTGACCGCGGTGACAAGCAGATCGTCACCTATCTTGAGCTTTACTACAATGTCAACAAGATGGCGAACCTGCTTAAAAACGAGTTTGGTGTCAAAAAAGGGGACCGCGTCGTCATCTACATGCCGATGATTCTTGAAGCGGCGTATGCGATGCTGGCCTGTACCCGTATCGGTGCGATCCACTCCATCGTCTTCGGCGGCTTCTCTGCGGAGGCGCTTCGTGACCGTATCATCGATGCCGAGGCGAAAGTGGTCATCACGGCTGACGGTGCTTACCGCAAAGACAAACCGTATATGCTCAAGCCGGTTGTCGATACGGCACTCGAAGGCGAGACGCCGGTTGAAAAAGTACTGATCGTAGAGCGCAACGGCGAAGATATCGAGTGGGTCGCAGGCCGTGACTACTCGTACAATGAGCTGATCGATGCACAGTCGTCTGTCTGTCCGTCGGAACCGATGGACTCGGAAGATCCGATGTTCCTGCTCTACACATCGGGTTCGACCGGTAAGCCGAAAGGGGTCCAGCACAACACGGCCGGGTACATCCTCTGGGCGCAGATGACGATGGAGTGGGTCTTCGACGTCAAAGAGAACGACACCTACTGGTGTACGGCCGATATCGGTTGGATTACGGGTCACACCTACATCGTCTACGGTCCGTTGGCGATGGGTGCAACAACACTGATGTTCGAAGGTGTACCGACCTATCCGGATGCAGGCCGTCCGTGGAAGATGGTCGAAGAGTACAAGATCAACCAGTTCTACACGGCACCGACGGCGATCCGTGTACTGCACAAAACAGGGGCGGATGAGCCTAAGAAATATGACCTTAGCAGCCTGAAGGTCCTCGGTACGGTCGGTGAGCCTATCGATCCGCCGGCATGGAAATGGTACTACGAAGATGTAGGATCAAGCCAGTGTGCGATCGTCGATACCTACTGGCAGACAGAGACGGGCGGCCATATCGTATCGCCGCTACCGGGTGCGACACCGATCAAACCGGCTTGTGCGACCTTCCCGCTGCCGGGTATCATCGCGGAGATCCTGGACCCTGAGACAGGTGAAAAAGTCGGTCCGGGCGAGAGCGGCTACATGTGTGTGACGCGTCCATGGCCGTCGATGATCCGCGGCGTATGGGGTGACCCTGAGCGTTTCCAGAAGTCCTACTTCGGCGATGTTGTCAAAGACGGAAAGCCGGTCTA
The DNA here is from genome assembly GCA_041555445.1 of Sulfurimonadaceae bacterium. Lineage (GTDB taxonomy): Bacteria > Campylobacterota > Campylobacteria > Campylobacterales > Sulfurimonadaceae > Sulfonitrofixus. Next base: position 5,662 of record JBFFKK010000003.1, on the reverse strand, counting down.
CTTTACGGGTGACGGTGCGAACTACGACGAAGAGGGTTACATCACGATCACCGGCCGTACGGATGACGTTATCAACGTCTCCGGTCACCGTATGGGTACGGCGGAAGTCGAAGCGGCGATCAAGAAATCTCCTGACGTTGCGGAGGTTGCTGTTGTCGGCAAACCGCACGAGCTTAAAGGCGAGGGTATCTTCGCCTACGTCGTGCTTAAAAACGAAGAGAACCTCGGTGAACTGGTCGACACGATGAAAGCGATCAACAACATCATCAAAAAAGAGATCGGTAACATCGCACTGTGTGACGACATCGTCTTTGTACCGGGTCTGCCGAAGACACGTTCAGGCAAGATCATGCGCCGTATCCTCCGCGCTATCGCCAAAGGCGAGGCGATCACGCAGGATACGTCGACACTTGAAGATCCGGCGGTTGTCGGCCAGATCGAGAACTGCGTTAAAAACGGCACCTGCTAAATACATTTTTATGGTGACGCGTCGGCGTCACCGCTTTAGTTAAATCTATCAACGAATTACACGAATGTCATATATGGGTACTGCCCACAGATTATTGGGATTTTTGAGATTATAGAAAAGAATTTTGTATCATAAAGATCAATTCATCCCATAAATCCTAATAATCTGTGGGCAAAATAGAAAAAGAATATATAAACAATTCGTGTAATTAGTGAAATTCGTGGAGAAAAAGAGGGTGCCGGACAGACGTCAGGCGATGGAAGCGCTTAAAGCATTCCCATCATACTTTGGCGTCCGAATTTTTGTACGAGCATCGCGGCCGTTGCCCCGCGTTTGTTGGCGATCGACGTGTCGGCACCGTGTTCGAGCAGCAGTTTGCAGAGTTCGGGCATGTCGTCCATGACGCACTCCATCAACGGCGTCCATCCCGGTGCGTCCGCACGGTTGATGTCGGCGTTGTTATCGAGCAGGGTAGTCACCATGTCGCGGCGGTCACGGCGGATGCTGATGTGCAGCAGCGTCTCGCCGTATTTGTTCTGCATGTTGACATCGGCGCCTGCAGCGATGAGGGCGTTAAAAGCCTCCGTATCATCCTGGTAGACAATGTCGGCAAAAACGCCAAAGATGTCATCGCTTTCGGGGTGCGTGTCATAGCTGGAAATGCGTTCGGCGATTGCCGTGTCGATCGTGCTTAATAGTTCGTTTTTGGTTGCCATTTTCGGTCCTTGCTCAAGAGTAGTTTATAGTCTAAAAGGATAGTCCTCTTCAACTAAAAACGGTATTAATCACATGGCACTGCTCAGAGAAGAACGGTGCGGTTTCATGGCTTTCATAGATACAATGTTTTATACTTACATCATCATTTATAAAGGCTCCCAATGGAACTCTGCGTTGCTCTCGATCTACCGACTATGGACGAAAACCTTGCGCTTGTCGAAAAGATAAAAAACTATCCGGTCTGGTTAAAAGTGGGACTGCGTGCCTACATTCGTGACGGCGAGCCATTTCTCAAAGCACTCAAAGCGATCAACCCCGACTGCAAGATCTTTCTGGATCTCAAGCTCTATGACATCCCCAACACGATGGCCGATGCGGCAGAGTCCATTATGGGGCTCGGGGTGGACATGTTCAATGTACACGCCTCTGCCGGCAAGAGAGCGATGCAGACGGTGATGGCGCGTTTGGAGAAGTACGAAGAGCGTCCCCTTGTGCTGGCTGTGACGGCATTGACCTCTTTCAATGAAGAGGAGTTCAGCAGTGTCTACGGCGAACCGATCGCGGCCAAAGCGGACCAGTTTGCCAAGGACAGTTATGAAGCGGGACTTGACGGTGTCGTCTGTTCGGCGTTTGAAAGTGCATCGATCAAGTCTATTACGTCGGACACTTTCCTGACCCTTACCCCGGGTATCCGTCCCTTCGGCGAAGCTGCCGGCGACCAGCAGCGTGTCGCGACGGTCGAGTCGGCGCAAAAAGAGAAGGTCGACTTCATCGTCGTCGGACGGCCGATCTACCAGTCGGACGAACCGGCAGCCGTTGTCGAGAAGATCCTCGAAAAGCTTTAACTTTACGGTTTTAAGGTTTGTATTAGAACTCGCAAAGTATAATCACGTTCTCTTTTTGAGAGACGGACACGTGGGTGAGTGGCTGAAACCACACCCCTGCTAAGGGTGCGTACCTTTGCGGGTACCGAGGGTTCAAATCCCTCCGTGTCCACCACCTTAATATTCCGGATTAGCTCAGTGGTAGAGTAGATGACTGTTAATCATTTGGTCACTGGTTCGAATCCAGTATCCGGAGCCACTTTAGTCTTTAACCCCTAAAACAAACACTTTCAAGCAACATAAACATTACTCGGTGTCAATTCGGTGCCAATCCCTTTTCAGAAACTCAGCTATAATAAACGCACTAATGGGCATAAACAGGCAGAAATCGCTAGGTTTCTACACCTCTCTCTCCCCTGCTGCCTCTAAGGTTTTTAGAGGTGTAAAGTAGTGGGTTGTCACCTGGCCCTAAATTGTAAATCGAAAATAGTTTAAAAAGATAATATAATGTATAAAAAATTAAAATATATATCATTAGCACTTACGGTACTTTTTTTGATGTTTTTTACTGTTTTTTATATAAAAACTGTAGTCAGAGAAAGCTTATATTATGACAAACACTACATTACAATTTTTACTGAAGAAATAGGGTTAGGACCGAACTCTCATCATGAATCTTATATAGTACCTAGATTTAAAGCTCTTTTGGCCTTTATAGAATATTATGATCATATTAAAATGATAGATTCAGATAGTAAACTGATTGCAATTAAAAATGATAAATTGAAGATATTTATACCACCAAATAAGGTTATTATTCATCATAATGGGAAAAGCTATGAAATAGAAGAAAATACTATAACACATTTAAAAGATTTTTCTGGTTTCGAAGATGTTGTCATCTATCATGGTAAAAGTTTTGATAGTTGGCAGTCTTTATATGAGAATGATAAAATAAGAGAACAGTTTATGATAGACACGAAAAAATTTAAAGTCAAAAAATTCAGGTGACAACCCCCTGCTTTTATTGAATTCTCAAAAAAAAACAGGGGGGGGCAGGTCATCAATCTTCCCTCGTTACCAAAGTAGGGATCAGCTTGTCAATCAGCTCAGAAGCATGCCGCTTGAAAAACATTTTGAAGAAGTGGCAACAAAACTGGAACGCAACTGTGTTATAGTGAACGCATTCGTAGACGGACATACCCAGTCTTCGATAGCGGAGTATTTGGATGTATCTACGGGCTTGGTGTCAATGGTCGTCAGAAAAAGTTGAAGATTGAAGAGCTGACCCCTATATTCAATATGGACAGTTACATTCTGGAAAAAATGGAGCGCATATAGTTCCGCACAATAAAAATCTTGTGGAGAAATAAATGAATGAAAAAAAAGAACAAATACCAGATTGGTTATGTGACTATTTAAGAATAGCTTTTTTGGGTGAAATTTATTCAAATATTAGAGCAATAGCAATAGCATGTAATAATAAAGAGGATGAAATCGTTATTAGGTATTATTTGGATCGTGAACCTAGCGACTATGATTATGAAAGTATAGAAGTAGTAGCAACTAATTTGGATGCCCTTTTACCAATAAAATTAAAAAAGTTAGATATAGAATGTGTGCAGTACAAGGATGAATCTTTTAACAATATTGACCCTTTAAGTGGATTTTTTTATGCACGTAGAGAATATGATTTAGAATAGTCCCATCTTAATTACACCCCTGTAAATAAGCGGAAAGCCCTTAATCGATAGGACTAATGACGGAAAGATTGATAGACTATATGATAGTAATGGATATAAAATAAATAGTGGAGGGTGACAAAAAGCTTCAGCTTTTTCTCGTGCCCACGTTGTACCCGGCATTCATACTAAATTATTGTCACAGATAAAACCTTTTTTGATTAACTTAAATGCCATAACCGTCCACTTGTAATCACTTCATACTACTTTGGCGCCAGGTATTATGACCCGCGTACCTCTGTATGGCAGAGTCCGGATCCGATTATTGGTGAGTATATGGATGGTAAAACTAATGGTGGGGTTTACAATCCAAGCAATCTGAATCTCTATACATATACGTATAATAACCCAGTCAATCTTTCTGATCCAAACGGCGAGATAGGTATTGTTGGAGCATTTGTTGGAGCGATAGCAGGAGTTGCCGTGCAAGGGGTATTAGATATTTACAATGGCGAATATTCTGGTGCAGGAGCTTATGCTGGAGCAGCCGTAGGTGGGGCAATAGTTGGCGCAACAGCAGGATTGGGATCAGGTGCAGCAGCTGGATTGATAGCCACTGGTTCTGGTGCAGTTGGTGGTGCTACAGCATCAGTAACACAAGCTATAGTTGATGGTGAAAGTGTGTCTGCTAGTAGTGTTGCTGAAAGTGCCGCCTATGGAGTTGTTGGAGGTGCAGCTGGACAAAAGCTTGGAGGTGTTGTAAAATCATCGCTTGATAAATTACCAAATTCTGTTAAAGGCAAAATAGGTGAAGCTATGTCCGAAATCAAATATGCTGCTAAAGGCTATACCAGTCAAGGAAAGTCAATAGTGGAAACAGGAGGTAAAACATCGACTGGTAGAGATGCCATGGCAAAATATGATCATAAAATGAAACAATTGATTACAGGTAATGAATTAACAGTTGAAAGTAAATTCAATACAGCAGGACTAACAAAAAATCAAAGAGCAGCTCAAAATAAAGTAGGAACTTCGGGAGGGTTGATAGTTGACCGTACCACTAGTAGTCAGTTGGGCAATGTGTCAGATGCGGCTACTCGCGGAGCTTCCGCAGGAGCTTCAGAATGAGTCTATTTTACAAAGCAACGGATAAAGAGCTTTTAGAGTTACGAAATAAAACATTTGTAAAACGTGGTATGCCAGCACTTGAAAAGAATGGCTTTAGAAAATCACCGTTTTCTGGATCATGGTTTGGGCGTGATAGTCTTCATGGATACACTTATGAGTTTTGCCGGATTGCAAAAAAATCACGTTTAGACATTGTAACTGTTAATATTATTCGTGGCGAAAAATGGGTACAGCTCTATCTAAATGTTTTCCAATTACAACCTGATATTGATTCTATGGAACAGTTAGAAGGGATTGATGGGATACAGTTTAAATTGCCCCCAAATAGTGTTTCAAAAATGCGTTTAGCACCTCCTAAAGGCTTGTTTTTTTATAAATTGCCCCAGCATAAAGTGAAGGCCTATGCTTCAGAAAAGGGTTTAAAAGAACGCTTGGAACAATTGGGGGATTTAATTGAATATGATCTATTAAATATTGATAGCTTTGTTGAGAGATGGTTACAAGAATATACACCATTACTTACTACTTGGGATGGACATACTAGGTAGGGGGGGGGCAATTACACTCCAAATTATACGAGGGGTTGAATCTCCACTTTTTTGGACTTTAATATAAGGGATATTGATAGAGTTTTGGTGTCAATTTGGTGCTATTAATGACCCAAAAGATACCTTTTCTGACAATCTTTGAACTTGGAAAACTTCGATATACAGGGTCTTTTAGGGTATATAAGGGTTTTGAAAATAGTCTCTGCCATCCGCAACTCCATATTGGATTTACCGGCGGCCATCACTCCCGGCGGAGGCCGTTTCGAAACCAGAACTCTCCCCACTTTCTCGCCT
>JBFFKK010000002.1:0-111081 GCA_041555445.1 Sulfurimonadaceae bacterium | reverse complement strand
GACAACAAGAGCAAAAATTACCCAAGAGAATACTATTGAGCCGATATACATAGTTTTATTTTCTTCCAATATTCCAGGTAATGTTGAGAATATAAAGGAATACAACCCTGATATGATGCTGTAAATCAAATAGCCCAAAAAAAACCACTTTGCAATTTCTTGTCGGAAGAACAATAATATGGCGGATAATAATAGACAGGCAGCTGCTGCAATAACTTTGATGTAATGAAAGATGCCACTGGGTTCTGCCATCCCTTCAGGTAATTTTATTGCTCCTGTTGAGACTCCATAAAGATTGACCAAACCCCAAAGACCTGTAAGCATAAAATATATGGAAATTACCCATACTAATTTAGGTCTTTGTACATATTCGCTCATGAATACTCCTTAATATGCATAACATTTAAAATGAGCAATCAAAAAGCCGCCCGCGGGTTTTTGATTGGTCTCCTTTGGTTTTGTTATCTATATTCTTTTTCATATCAACACCATGCGAGTACAAATGAAGAAAAAAACATTTGTATAGATAAGCATAAAATTGAATCTTTCTGTCTCACCTGGGGCTTTTTTGTAGACCACTTTCTTTACGGATAAAAACAAAGCCCCAACAAGCGCAGGTGCTAAAACAAGGTTTATTAAATCAACAATATAGTGCTTGATGATGCCATAATCAAATACAAATGTACTGGCGTAACCAAGTAGAATTCCTATACTGATATGAATGCAAAAAAGAATGAAGAGATTTCCTCTTGTCGGTTTTTCAAGAATGTATCCAAAACTGTTCATTCCAATCCAAACTAATGCTGTAACAACTCTTAGCATTAAGTTCGTAAAGCTCGATACAATCATTTCAACCATTTTGATTTAGTCCACTTGTGATTTCATAAGATAACGTTTAAAATGAGCACTCAAAAGGCCGCCCGCGGGTTTTTGATTGGTCTCCTCTGATTTGTTATCTGAGAAGGAGCAGATGTTAAAATATATAGTTTTAAATAAGTTATTTCCCAAATTCAGCCCATACATAGTCAGTAAATGGATAATTTTCAACTTTTGTAACTTTTACTGAATCTGATTTGTATAATACTGAGATTATATCGCCATCAAATTTCTCAGTTCTTACGTTTATTGATTTTACCAAAGGAACTATCTCTTTACCTATAATTTCTTTTGGTGCCAAATTTTCTTGAAAATTAAAATATCTTGTCTTCCATTTACCATTCTCATATTCACCCAAATATACCCAGCCCGGTTTAAGTGATTTTTCTGCTTGGTTAGCTTCTCCTCCAAATGAGTACTTAGCTGTTTCTAATTGGTGAACTTCCTTAACAATAATGTTATTTAACTCTTTGGATTTTTCTTCTGATGAGGGTTTGGTAGTTATGTCACTGAGTTGCTTTTGCAGTGAAGTAACTGTGTTGTCTAGTTCTATGGCTTTTACTTTAAATTTTTCTTTTTCTTGGCTAAGTTTTTGTTTTTCCTGTTTGAGTTTATCATTATCTTTTTCTAGTTTCTCTTTTAACTCTATATTAACTTTAGTAACCTTAAACACATAATCAAGAGAAATTGACCATAATAATGCCCCGCCGGCGAGACCAGCGATTATATATTTAATAATGGAACCCAAACTAATGCCTAGAAAACTTACTCTCCTGCTGTTCTCTTCAGCCTCTTTTTCAAGTTTTTTTCTGATTTCTTCAGCCTCTTTCTCAAGTTTCTGTTGCTCTGCGAAATTCTTAGCAGTTTCTGATTCAAGTGCTTTGATTTGAGCATTAATTAAGTCATTAGTACTCACTTTTATTTCCCTTCCCGACTTTTTATTTTTACATAGATAACTTTTTATTCAACGTACATATTAGCATTTTAATACTGTACAGCAATATTAAATAACACAAAAAGTGTATGTTTATTTTTGAATTAATGACATATTGTTATGAAAATGGCATTTGTTTACGAAAATACAGCTCTCAAGATGTTAATTCTGAATATCGCGTTATCTGAATACTTTTGACGTTGATTTGTCGAAAAACCCGTTAAAAACACAAAACAAGCGAAGCGTCCAACAGGATGTTTCCTCGAAAATGTGTTTTTGATTCTGCCGTGGCAGCAGGGGTTATTTCCCTTCTACAACAGGTCTTTCACGGTAAGGGTAGTTTTTAAGACGGATGTCGCCTCGTGTGTGCGGGTTGGGTACGGCTTTTGTGGTGTCGACCCACTCCTCCCATTTGAAATCTTTTATGATCTCAGCCTGATAGCTTTCATCCAGCGGATGGCTCAGGATGTCGTTGACATGCTGCCACTGATAATAACGCAGAAGATCGACCTGGTAAGGGTCGGGTTTTCCCTTTGCATTTTTGACGACTCTTTTGAGGTCGATGACCTTCTGCATGTCGACCTTGGTCTTCCATGTTATCGCACCCGGAAGGACGACCGGTTCGTCGGGGATGTTGTTAATGCCTTTTTTCCATGTTGCCAGAACGGCGACGCCGGTGTCCTCGCGGTAGAGGATGACCGCATGGCTGTACGCTTTGTCTTTAAAAAATCCGAGTGTGCCGTATTGGAGGCGTGCCCCGGTCAGAAAGGCCAGCCCGTCCGACCAGCAGGGGCTTGTTCCCGAAATGCCTCTCAGCACGCTTCGGTCGATGATGCCGTCGGGGAAAAGGATCTTGAAAGCGGTTTTACAGCTGTTGGCCACATGGGTCGTCCCCTCACAGTCATGGCCGTGCCATTTCACCATGTCTTTTATGGTCACCGCGTAGGTACGTTGATAGTAGCGCCCCTGTGTCCCTTTGGTCGCAAGCATCTCGAAGACGGGGCGTAGGGTTTGGCGGCCATCGGGGCGTACCAGGTCGGTACCCGGTCCGGCTCGGTCACACCGGTCTCTATGAAAGTGTTGACGCCCTGCTTATACGTCGGTTCACCGCACCAGGACGGTATGTAGATCAGCATCAAGACCATTGCCAGCAGCGAAATCGGTTGCAATCTCATTTTTTCTCCTTTTCGGTTCTGCAATAACAATCTTACCATGGAACCGCGTGCTTTTCAGGTAGGTGTTGACGTTGAAAGAGAGGAGGGGTGCAAGTGTGGGGATTGAATTTCTGGGGTGTTAGTTCATCAAACAATCAAAAAGCCGCCCGCGGGTTTTTGATTGGTCGCCAATGATTTGTTATAGCTTATAAGTTGAATACGCATGCTCATTGCAGGTGTATTCCTTTGCTCTCAACCTCATTAAAGAACTCCTGAGGGTTATCAGAGATGAAATTGAACGAGTTAATTACTTCTTGATAAGATGGAAAATATTTCTCATAACTACTTTTGCTATGACTTGAAAATACAATAGTCAGAATTGATTTATTGGCCTCACAATAAAAAACGTCTTCTGCGTACTTACCTGAGTCTCTTGGAAAGCCAGTAAATTCAATTAATTTCATTCGCCCAGTCAAGTACCGGTTAGGTTTTCGCGTGGATTGTATTTTTAGTTCCGTATCTTGTATTCCCTGGTGGTGTTCCTTGAATTGCTTTATATCTCCATCAATGAATTTTTCTATATTCTCATTAGCAATATCCCGGTTCCATCCCATCGCATAAATGTAATCTTCAATCAAATCAGATTCTGAAGAGGGATATAACATGTGAACTAGCCCATTTCGTTTGGCTAGTTCCCTATCTAATGTCCATCCTGACGGAGTATCTACGGAAAATACATGCGTATCACCATATATAATAGCTGGCTCACCTGAGATTCCACTCGCAGACATTAGAAGCATTATCACGAGTGCGTATATTGGAGTTTTCATGACATCACCTTGTAGGTATAACTCTTTATTCAACGTACATATTAGCACTTTAATACTATACAGAAATATTAAATCACATAAAAAGTGTGTGTTTATTTTTGGGTTAATGACATATTGTTATGAAAGTGGCATTTTTTTTATGAAAATACAGCGCTAAAGATGTTTAATGAATTTTGCCAAGGCAGCAGGGATTATTTCGCCGTTATCCCATGCCAAACCGCGCTAAAAAGCAGCCAGAGCAGGTAGAAGCCCAAGAGTTGGAGCAGGGCGAAGGCGGCGAGTTTGACCCAGACAAAAAGCGTCCACCCCTCGACGATGAGAAAGCCGCTGACGATGTCGAGTAGGGCGACGGCGAAGAGGGCGATGACCGGTTTGACGGCGTGGCGTTTTCGCTCCTTGGAAGCGAAGAGGAGAAAGTGGGCGGTGACCATGACGAAGAGGCCCATGGAGCCGAGGTGCGGCAGGGCGACCTCCAGGAGGCCGTAGCTGCTTTTCGGAACGCTGAAGAGGGCTTCGCTGCCGAGGTAGTAGCTTTGGACCGCCTCATAGGAGAAGCCGATCTTGCTGAAAAAGAGCAGCGCGCCGCTGGTGAGCAGGAGTGCGCCGAAAACAGTGAACCAGGCGATGGCGTAGCGGTAGCTCTGGTGCATTACTTTAAGTCGCTTTTTAGCGGGATGAAGAGGTAGAAGAGCGAGGCGAGCGTCATCATGATGGCCAGCAGGTGCCAGGTGTAGAAGGCGACGATGTAGGGGAGGATGAAGCTTGCCGAAACGTAGTAGGCGAGCGGGAGCAGAACCACGGTCAAAAGTGCTGTTATCATCGTGGCGTTGATGTTGACGAGGCGCAGGCTCCTGTTCTGGCAGAGTCTGGCGTAGACGGCGCTGAGGGTGAGCAGGGTCATCATCATGAAGAAGATGTCGCTGTGCATCAGCTCGAGCAGAAAGTGCTCGCTTGCCGCTTCGATGTACGCCTCTTCGTTGCCGTAGAGCGTCTGGCTGAGTGTGCTCACCGTCAGACCGATATGGTTGCTTTTGAGCAGGATGTCGGCCGGAAGGAAGAGGAGTATGAAGAGCAGCAGACCGCCCAGAAGAGGGCGCATCAGGCTGTCGTTTTTAACGTCTTTGACGACGGTGAATTTCATCTATTGCCCTTTGAACAGCATCTCAAAAACGGCGAGGGCGAGGCGGGCGCCGTCGGTGACGTTGCGCGCGCCCATGGTCGCACCGGTCACGGTCGGGATGTCCTTGCCGACACGCAGGGTGTCTTGCGCGCTCTTGCCTTTGAACTGGTCGACGTAGGCTTTGGTCGGGGTGTACTCCGGCGGTTCGTTAAAGGCGATCACTTCGACGCCGTCGATGACCCCTTCGGGCGAGATCATGTAGAGCACCGCGGCATCTTTGGTGCGGACAACGCGCGAGATGAGAATGGCGTAGGCGATGACCTTGTCGTTTTTGCGCACCGTGAAGGTTCGAAAGATCTTGCCCCCTTGTTTCATCTTGGCCTGTTTGTAGACCCGGTCCGCTTTTTCGACCGTCAAAAGCACATTTTTCTTCTCTATCTCGGTATCCTCGCCGTAGACGGCATGCATGGCGTCAAAAGGCGTTACGAGCAGTTTGGCCTGCATGGAAGTCAGTATCAAAAACGTTAGTACAATGTAGCGCATCGCTGTAGTCTCTCTTTTTGTAGGTAGTATAGCATTTTCAGAGGGATGCCGTTAAGCATCCCGACCCTTTTAATCGGCAGGTATGAGCGGTTCATACCGCTTGTCGGTCAGCGTCATCAAGAAGGCGACAATGGCCTCCTCTTCCGCGTCACTCAGACCGAGGTTGCCGAGTTCGGCGCTGTTCTTGGTCGCATCGACTTCGGCAAGCTCCCAGGTGCTGTTGGTCTCGGGGTTGATCGCGCCGTCGACGTCGCGGGTGTTGTAGAAGTGGACGACCGTCTTGAGCTCTTTAAAGATGCCGTTGTGCATGTACGGTCCGGTGACGGCGATGTTCCTGAGCGTCGCCACTTTGAACGCGCCGTTGAGCGCGGGGTCGTTGATGTCGGTACGGCCGCCCAGACCGTTGTCCACCGCTACGACACCGTTCTCGTCGCGCAGGGCCATGTTGACCGGTACGCCGAGGTTGTCGTAGGTGTGGTCGGTAAAGAGCGGGTGACCGCCGTTCTCGGTCGTTGCCGGATGGCAGGCCGAACAGAGCGCTTTGCCCTCGAAGAGCTGCAGCCCCTGGCGCTCCAGCGGTGTCAGATCGGCTTCACCGGCAAGGTGACGGTCATATTTGGCGTCAAACGGCGCAAAGACCGGGCTCATCTCAAAGAGGGCGATGCTCTCGGCAAGCGCATCGTAGGCGGCCAGGTCGCTGTCGAAGATCTGTTCGCCGTAGATGCTCTCAAACCGTGCCACAAGGGCACTGTTCTCCTTGACGCGTTCGATGACGCTGCTTTCATCGGGCATCATCATCTCCAGCGGGTTCAAAAAAGGGCCTTTGGCCTGGGCTTTGAGATCTTCCGCCCGACCGTCATGGAACTGACCGCCGATGTAGAGCCCTTCGCGGCTGTTGAAATGAAAGGAGGGGGTATAGGCCGCATAGGCCGCCGTTGGCGCGTTCCTGTCGCCAAGGGCAATGCCGTCGTCACCGCGGGAGGCGCCGATGGCATTGCCCGGGCGCGAATCGACCATGGCATGGCCGAGGTCGTGGCACGACGCGCAGGAGATCGTCCGGTTCAACGAAAGGTTCGTGTCGTTGAACAGCACGGCACCGAGTGCTGTTTTTTTGGCGTTTGTCTCGCCATCGCCGCTCTGGTCGCATGCAGAGAGCATGAGCAGCAACGTCGTGCTGATGAGCGTGTAGATCAGGTCTTTTTGTTTCACAGTTTTTCCAATATTAAAATAGAGCGGGGCGGGTTAGAAGATAAAACCCATCCCCAGACTGAAGGTGTTGTAATCCGTACCGCCGGTCAGGTCGTCCGTCATGGCATAATCGGCTTTCAGAACGACCTGCTCGTGCGGGAAGTAGTTGACGCCGACCGTGGTTGTCGCGCTCTCGCCGATGTCTTTGTCGACCGTTGCCGCCGTGGCATCGACGACCGTCGCTGCGGGGTTGATGTAGTCGTACTGCACAAAGAGCGGGAGTCTGTCCGTTGTCGACAGCATGGCCAGAACATCATACTCAAGGTTCAGGTAGTAACCGTTGGACGCCTCGATCGATGTCGGACCGTAGGTCGGCTCGGCCGCGATGTTCTCGGCACCGGAGATCGATGTCGCGCCGTACAGGGCTTTGGCTTTGAAACCCGAGAGCTCATAAGTGGCATGAAGATCATAGATGAGGGCATCTGCACCCGGGACACTGCCTTGCGTCGCACTGCCGTAGTAGAGCGATGCGCCGAGCAGGAGACCGTTGAGACCTCTGTAGTCAAGGCGTCCGACAAAGGCGGCTTCCTCAAAGGCTGACTTTCCGGTCGAACCGGCACGCCCTTCGCGGATCTGACCTTTTGTCCCGTTATCGGGGTTATTAAGGTCAAGCGCCTGGATGAGACCGGCGTTATAGCTGAGCCCCGTCTCGCCGAAGCTTCCGTAGGCCATAGCCCCTGTAGAGTGCCACGTCGCCGGGATGATGTACTTCTCCGTCAACGGTTTTTGCACCGTGTTATAGAGGGTCGGTTCGTGGCGCATGTTGATGAGCCCCATCGGCACCAAAAGGTGGCCAAGCTGGAGGTTGAAGGCCTGGTACATCAGGAAGTCGAGGTACATAAACTCGACGATCGCGTAGCCTTCCGGATCGTTCATCTCGGGGTTGGCACCGCCGTGTTCGAACTCGATCTCGGTGTTGAGGATAATGTTCTCCGTGAACTTGTAGCCGATGTACGGGACAAAGTGGTAGACGTCGGCTACGTTGCTTGCGCCGGGTTTGTCACTGCCGGCAACGTACATGTCGCCGTAACCGCCGATGGAGAGGGGTGAGGATGAACGGTAGACCTTGGAGGCGGCGGCCCCCATCCCGTTGTGGGAGAACGCGGTGTCGACGGTCGTAAAACCGACCTGTGCATTTGAGGTCTCGTCAATGAGCGCTTCCTGGTTGGCCTGAAGTTCGGCGATCTGCTGTTTCAGTGTTTCGATCTCGGCATCGGTGTCCGCATGGACGGTCGTGGCGAGCAGTGCCGCTGCCGTCATTGCCAGTGCTGTTTTTCTCATGGTTAAGCCTTTAATTCATTATGATAATCGTTTTCATAACTAGATTTATGCCGGTATGGTACCATTGAATGGAAGGGATGTCAATAGTTTTGAGACTTATTATCATTATTTAAATCAAAAGAGTCGCTTTTCTATTGCCGGTGTAACGAAATGTTACAATAGTGATAATTATTCTCATAATAAACCGGTTGGCAGTGAACACGCGTATAGATAGAGCTGTTTTTGAGTGAGCGGTGAAGAGGTGTGAAAGTGACGGTCCGCGGCTGCAGACCGTAAGGGGTGGCTGTTTAGCGTTTAGATGTCACACTTTTTCGTGATGATACAAAGCGGGCAGAAGTTGACCAGACCCGCGATCAATGGTGCTACGCCTAGGTAGAACCAAGGGTTACCTGTAATCACGGCGGTAGCGATCAGTGCAAGACCGACAACGATACGGATAGGGCGGCATACGGCTCTGATTTTCATAACATTCATAAATATTCTCCTGTACGTCTTTTAAATAATGGCGCGATTATACCGAAAATATCACGCATATATAAATCATTTATGCGTTTTATTATAATTTATTAAGTAATTGTTAACCCGACAGCGCGCCGGATAAGGGTGCCGGTGTCAAAAAAGAGAGGGCGCCAAAGCAAAATAGACCAGCGGCGTGTAGACCAGAACAGAGAGGTAGGGCATCAGCGGGTGCAGCGGTGCAAGCAGCATCGCCGACATCTCAGGCGAGATCTCCTGTTTTTCGAAGATCTGCTGTATCAGCAGGATCTTGGTCGCCATATCGACGGTTTTGATGAAGACGAGGGCCACGGCAGCGAAGGCAAGATCGGTGATCATCGCGAGCCCGATACCGAAATAGAACGTCGGGTGCATGAGAAAAAAGAGGATGATGTTTTTGTTGTAGAAGCGGTAGAGCCGGCTCAAAATACCGATAAGGTTTTTTGCTTTCTGCCACTGTATTTCAAAGAGCTCCAGAGCAATATAGATGATTACGAGTAGATAGATGTTTTCCATGGCTAGATTATAGCTATTTTAACAAGCAAGAAGATAAAATATAGGCCATTTTAAACTAAAGATATAAATAGATGATCGAATACTATATAACCACCGGCGACGAGAGTTCCGTCAAGACTGAACTCGAGATGGATTACGTCGATACGGCACCCCAGCAAGAGCGTCCATGGCTTTTGTGGGCCTTTTTGAAGATGCACGATGTCGATGAGGAGGGGTTCCCGACGCCCTCCGAACTGGAGAGATTGCAAGCGGTAGCTGAGGCGTTGAAAGCAACCCTTGCCAACGAGATCGACGCGATAAGCGTCGGCCAAAAGTATGAAGAGGGGTGGTGCGAGCTCTATTTCTATGCGCCGACGGCCAAAAAATTTCAGAGCATCGTCGCCTCCGTTCTGGGTTCGGACTTCGTCAGTGACACCGGTTCGACCCGGGATGCCAAGTGGGAACACTACCTCTACACGCTCTATCCGGACGCTTTGATGCTCCAGCAGGTGCAGAGCCGTCACATCATGGAAGAGCTCAAAGAGGCGGGCGATGACCTCTCTGTCGAACGTGAAGTGGAGCACTACCTGGGCTTTCTGACGGAGAGCAATGCCAAGCGCGTCGCCGAGATCCTCTACCTGCACGGCTTCAAAGAGAAAGAGATAAGTTATAACAGCAGTGAAGAGTACGGCTACACCCTGATCGTGACCAAAGAGCACGCCATCGATGCGGCGCTTTTGGAAGAGCTGGCTTTTCTGCTGATCACGACGGTTGAGAAAGAGCACGGTATCTATGCGGGATGGAGCACAGGGGTCGCTGCTTGAAAGCGATGTTCAAGATCAAAGGCACCTATGCCTACGTCGTAGCGCTGTTTTTAAACGCCTTTACCGATCTTGGACATAAGATCATTATCCAGAACACCGTCTTCAAGATCTATGACAACCAGGAGCAGATCATCCTGACGGCCATCGTCAACGCGCTGATCCTGCTGCCGTTCATCATGGTTTTTACGCCGGCCGGTTTCCTCTCGGACAAGTACCCTAAAAACAGGGTGATGGTCTTTGCCGCCGCGTTGGCGGTGCTCCTTACGCTGGCCATCACGGCGTCGTATTACATGGGGTGGTTCGAAGTGGCCTTCGGGTTTACCTTCCTGTTGGCGATGCAGAGCGCGATCTATTCGCCTGCCAAGTACGGCTACATCAAAGAGCTGGTCGGCAACAAGTTCATCTCGGCAGGTAATGCCGCAGTACAGGCGGCAACGACAGTCGCTATCCTCTCGGGGATCGTCGTCTATACCCTGCTGTTTGAAAACACGTTGGGTGCATTTGACGATGCGAATGACATCTTAAAGCAGGTGGCGCCGCTGGGTTGGCTGCTGGTGCTGGGTTCGCTGGTCGAACTCCTGTTGATCTTGCGGCTTCCCAACAAACAGCGCGTACCGTCTGATAGACGGTTCCACTTTAGACACTACCTTAGCGGCTACTACCTGCGTAAAAACATGAAGACAATTACACGCAAACGCGCCATTTTGGACGCGATCATCGCCCTCTCGATCTTCTGGGGCGTCTCGCAGGTCGCGCTGGCGATCTTCGGGGCGTATGCCAAAAACGAGCTGGCGATCACCAACACCATCTATGTGCAGGGCGTGCTGGGGCTGACGGCGATCGGTATTATCGTCGGTTCGCTGGTGGCCGCGCGGTTTTCCAGGTATTACATCCATATGGGCCTCGTACCGTTCAGTGCCGTCGGTATGGCGGTCAGTCTCGTGCTGATCCCGACCTCGGAGCATCTCAATACGATCGCGGCTCTCTTTTTCACCTTCGGGCTCTCTTCGGGCATGTTCATCGTGCCCTTGAACGCGTTTATCCAGAAACATGCACCCGGCGTTCACCTTGGTACCATCATTGCGGGGAACAACTTTATCCAGAACATCTTCATGGTGACGTTTTTGATGTTGACGACCTTCTTTGCCTATGAAGGGCTCAATGCCGGCGGCCTCTTTTACGTCATCGCCGCATTGAGCGGCTTGATGGCACTCTATCTGATCCGAAAATATGGCATCATATTCACATGGTTCGTCGTCGAGCTCGTTCTCTCCGCCCGCTATAAGTTTGTCAACGTCAACAGCGCCAATGTGCCGCCGAGCGGTGCGGTGCTGTTGCTGGGCAACCATGTGAGCTGGATCGACTGGATGATCGTCCAGTTCCCGATCGAGAGACGTACCATCTTTATGATGGAGAGAGGTATCTACAACTGGCCGGTACTGAACCGCTTTTTTAGGTGGGGGAGCGCGATCCCGATCTCGGCCAGAGCCTCCAAAGATGCCTTCCGCAAGGCTAAAGAGTGTATCCGGCACCATGCGCTGGTAACGCTGTTTCCGGAGGGTTCCATCAACAGGGAAGAGCCGTTGCAGAAGTTTCAACGGGGGTTTGAGATGGTCGCCAGAGAGAGCGACGGTGTGATCATCCCTTTTTATATCGGGGGGATGTGGGGCAGCCGCTATTCGCGTTCGCCCAAAAAATATGTCGAAAAAAGGGAGACGCTGCGCCGCAAAGTGACGGTGGTCTACGGTGATCCCATGCCGATGAGCTCGACGGCGGATGACGTCAGAGCAGCGGTACAAAAACTGAAGGATGATTACTATGCACAATAAGCCCAAACACAACCTCTTCAAGAACACCGTTTATGCGTTGGAAGGTCTTGTCGATATCACCAGGCATGAGGCCTCTTTCAAGTGGCAGATACTGCTGTTTGTGACAGGGATCGTCGTTGCCTGGATACTGCCGATAGAGATAGGCTACAAACTTGTGTTGGGTATCTCCTTGATCATCCCTGTTCTGGCCGAGATCATCAACAGCGCGATCGAACGCGTCGTCGACCTCGTCACACAGGACTACCACATCCTGGCCAAGCAGGCGAAAGATGCGGGGGCGGCAATTGTCTTCGTCTCTCTGGCGACCTTGGCCGCTATCTGGATCGCTACCCTTCTTTTAGCCTTTAAATTGGTATAATACAGACTAAAAAAATTTTCAGCAAGGAAGCAGTATGTCAACTGTTTTGATTATAGGCGCCGGCGGCGTGGGCGGTGTCGTGACGCACAAATGTGTGATGAACAAAGAGACGTTTACTAAGATCGTCTTGGCGAGTCGTCGTCTGGAGAGCTGCGAGAAGATCCAAAAGCAGCTGCCCGAGGGTGCGATCGAGATCGCGCAGGTCGATGCGGACAATGTGGATGAAACAGCGGCGCTTATCGAGAAGGTCGGTGCCGACATCGTTATCAATGTGGCGTTGCCGTATCAGGATTTGAGTATCATGGACGCCTGTACAAAGGTCGGTGTCGATTACCTCGACACGGCCAACTACGAACACCCGGACGAAGCGAAGTTCGAGTACAAAGAGCAGTGGGCGCGTGACGGTCAGTTCAAAGCGGCCAACATCATGGGTCTGCTCGGCAGCGGATTCGACCCGGGTGCGACCAACATCTTCTGCGCCTACGCGCAAAAACACTACTTCGATGAGATCCATACCATCGACATTCTGGACTGTAACGCCGGTGACCACGGCTACCCGTTCGCGACCAACTTCAACCCGGAGATCAACCTTCGCGAGGTAAGTGCAAAAGGGCGCTACTGGGAGAACGGTCAGTGGATCGAGACGGAGCCGATGGAGATCCATATGTCATGGGACTACCCGGAGGTCGGGCCGAAAGAGAGCTATCTGCTCTACCACGAAGAGATGGAGTCACTGGTCAAGCACATCAAAGGGCTTAAGCGCATCCGTTTCTTTATGACCTTCGGCGAGAGCTACCTTATGCATATGAAGGCGCTGGAAAACGTCGGTATGCTGGGCATCGAGCCGGTAGAGCACAAAGGCCAGCAGATCATTCCGATCGAGTTTTTGAAAACGCTTCTGCCGGACCCTGCGTCACTCGGCCCGCGCACCAAAGGCAAGACCAACATCGGTATCGTAGCCGAGGGTCTTAAAGACGGGCAAAAGAAGAAGATCTACATCTACCAGGTGAGCGACCATGAGAAATGCTATGCCGAAGTGATGTCGCAGGCGGTCTCCTACACAACAGGCGTCCCGGCGATGATCGGCGCAAAACTGATGCTTGAGGGCAAGTGGCAGGGCAAGGGTGTCTTCAACATGGAAGAGTTCGACCCGGACCCGTTTATGGACGAGATGAACAAGCAGGGCCTTCCGTGGAAGGTTATAGAGCTGGATTAAAACCCGGTGAAGCCTCTTTGCCTTCTCTTATCCCGGAGGCAGGGGATCGTATTTGGCATGCCGGTGTAAAGGGCAACCGTGTCTAAACGCCTGCCGTGTTGACCTCCGGTGCCTTTACGGGCGCCTCTTTGGAGTTGTTGTGCTCGATGGGTGAGGCATTGACATCTTTGTTACTGTCATGGGTGTGGGGCAGTTGCTGAGCATGCGCAACGGCTTCTTTGCCGCTCTTACCGTCCAGCACGGTTAAATCAGTGGCATGCGAACTGTTCATATCCTCGGTTGGGATCTCCAATGCGTCATTATTCTCTTTTTTACATTTTTCAGCGATTTCGGCAGCCGACTTTTTCTTGACCGGAATCAGGTACTTCGGATCGGCAGGTTTGATGTTCTGCCAGCCCGGCGGCATATATTGCGGATCGTCGAGCGTATAGAACTTGTTGCTTTTGATCACATAGTAGAGGCGCTTGACATACTCATGACGCAGCTCCGAATAGTGGTCAAGGTAGGGGATGATCTCGAACGGGTTGTCACTGTGCAGACGGGCCTCTCTGAACTGTTTGTAGGCACGGCCTTTGGCCATCATGCGGTAGTACCCTTCGATGGAGGCTTCGAGGTTTTTGTACTTTTTGACATAGATGGTCTTTTCACCGTTGCGCTGGATGCCGGCCGCTATGCGGGGCTCGTTTTTGTTGTATGACCAGATACCGAAAATGTTGTTGGCCTCTCTGTAGAAACGGGAACTTCCCCATCCTGTCTCCAGTGCGGCCTGGGCGATCACGATACTTACGGGGTGTGTTCTCAGACGTTTGAGCAGGCAGGGGATACCTTCGACGTTATAGCTTTTTTTCAACTTCTCGATTTTTGCCGTTTCGGCCGGCGTCAACTTTTTCTTCAAGCTCAGCTCGTAGACCGTCTGGTACTCTGCGTCAAGACGTTTTTTTACTTTTGTGATGGCGGCGATCGTTTTGTCTAAAAACTGACGTTTTGACTCAGGGGTCGTAGCCGGTGTTCTGTAGGCAGTTTTCGCGGAACGTGTTTTTTTGACCTCTTTTCTCTCTTCGGTGGCAGCCGGCTGCTCGGTCGTTGCGTTATATTCGTCAAAGATGCCGGTAGTCTGCAGAGCGGTATAGACAAAATAGATGCTGATAATTAAAAAAAAGGCCAAAACGGCCAAGACTGTCTGTTTCATTTCACTCGCTTTTTCGACTAGTTTTGCTAAAATATTATTGATTTATTAACGTAATAATAGCCAAAAAGTGAGAGAATGATAAATTACCATGACGTACCAAGCCCTTCTTATGTGTGCGACCTGACACGTTTGGAGAACAACCTTAAACAATTAGCCCGGGTAAAAGAAGAGAGCGGTGCCAAGATCATTTTGGCCTTGAAAGGCTTTGCCATGTGGTCGACATTCGACCTGGTCGGCCAATACCTTGACGGGGCAACGGCGAGCGGCTTGCACGAGGCCAAACTGGCTAATGAAGAGATGAAAGGGGAAGTCCACACCTATTCGCCGGCATTCAAAGAGGAAGAGATCAGCGAGATCGCATCGATCTCAGACCACATCGTCTTCAACACACCGAGTCAATATAGGCGTTTCGCTGCAAAGGCAAGAGAGGCCAATCCCGATATCTCCATCTCATTACGCGTGAATCCGGAGTTCTCATCGTCGCCCGTAGATCTGTATAACCCCTGCGGCCTATACAGCCGCTTGGGTACAACCAAAGCCAATTTCGACGAGAGCATTTTGAAGGACCTTGACGGTTTGAACTTTCATGCACTTTGCGAACAGAATGTGGATGCGCTCGAAGGCGTTCTCGCGGCATTCGAAGAGAAGTTCGGGGCCTATATCGATACGATGAAATACATCAACTTCGGCGGCGGACACCACATTACGCGCAAAGATTATGACGTTGATCGCCTTATTGCGGTCATCAAAGCGTTCAGAGCACGCCACAACAACATCGAAGTCTATCTGGAACCGGGCGAAGCGGTCGGCTGGCAGACGGGCGAACTGGTCGCGACGGTGCTGGACCTCTTTCATAACGGCATGGATGTTGCCATCCTGGACACCTCCGCAGAGGCCCATATGCCGGACACGCTGGCGATGCCGTACCGCGCGGATGTCCGCGGATCGGGCGAGGCGGGGGAGAAACCTTATACGTATCGACTGGGCGGCAACACCTGCCTTGCCGGTGACATTATGGGCGATTATTCATTTGACACGCCGCTACAGGTGGGCGACAGGATCATCTTTGAAGACCAGATCCACTACACCTTTGTAAAGAACACCACGTTCAACGGTATCAAGCTGCCTTCGCTTGTCCTGGTGCACCAAAACGGCGATGTCGAGGTGGTTAAAGAGTTCGGCTATGCGGACTATAAGATGCGCCTCTCCTGATATTGTCAAGGGTCTTGCATCTTGATTTATAGCGAAGCGGCAGCAGGAAAGTTATAAGAGATTGTTATTTTAGAGCATTTTATGTAGAATGACCTGTCAGCCTTGATGGAAATACATGACAACTATCCACTGAGGTATTGTAACTCAAAAGGATCAGCTATGAAAAAAATTGTTTACGCTCTTGTGCTATTGGCACTCGCTCTGGGTTTTGGCGGATGTGCCGGAAAAGTCAAACGTATGGATGTTGCACCTGAAGGCACAGGGATAGAGGCACCGCAGAGCGGAATGTCAAAAGTCGTCTTTATGCGTCCGAGCGGGATGGGTTATGCTGTTCAGTCCAGTGTCTTTGAGATCAAGAACAACGCGCCGTCAATGGTAGGTATTGTTGCCGCAAAGACGAAAGTGGCCTATGAACTGGAACCGGGCGAACACCTTTTTATGGTTGTCGGCGAAAGTGCGGATTTTATGTCGGCAACGCTGGAAGCGGACAAAACGTATTATGCCTTAGTGACACCCCGAATGGGCTGGTGGAAGGCAAGGTTTTCATTGAAACCGGTGCATGCAGCTGAATTAGGCTCGGATGAGTTCAAGAGCTGGCTTGATGACTGTCAGCTGGTCGTACTCTCCAAAGAGACGGAGGCGTGGGCCGAAGAGAACCGAGCGAGTATTCAGGGCAAGTATGATAAATATTACGAGGCCTGGCTGAAGCATGAACCTTCGGACAGACCTGCATTGTCTCCCGAGGACGGGCGCTAGCGCAGGGGCGTGCGTCTTCTGTTATAAAGAGTGTTTTAGACAAATATCTCCGGCGGAAAAGCAACAGGGATGGGGTCGTGCAGATGCATGGTGATCTCTTCGGAACTGCTGCTTTTGTAGAGTTGGTAGGGGACATACAAAAACCGTCCGCCGATCTTGTCGTCGGCTTTGTGGCGCTCCTCAAGATGGACCCGGATACCGTCATCGACAGGGGCTTTGTACTGGGCGGGAATCGTGACTTTTGCTACGATGGCAAGACCGGTGATCTTGGGTTCGTCAACGATACGCTTCTTTAGTGTCGCCACCAGTGACGCATACTGGTCTTCGTGGCTTGTCTCGTCTGCGGTGATGCTCTCTATATAGCCGTTTTTAAACAACAGCATCGCGAACGGCGTCAGCTCCTGGTCTTTTTCCAGCTTGTCTTTCGCATACATAACGGCTTCATTGACCATCTCAAATAATTGTTCTTCGTGCATATCCATCCTTATTGGACGGTATTTTAACATAGAGTTTTGTATAGAATATCCACACACCTTTAAGATATTTTAACTCAAATAGAAATCCACGCTGTTTTAAGAGGTGTCGATTTATAATGACAGTAATAAAAAAAGGATTTGCATGCAAAAAATTGACATGAGTTCACCGGAATTTTTAGCCGAGATGGAAAAAACCAAAAAGTTTACAGACAAGGTCAACAAACAGTTTGGCTGGGTCTATAACCCGAATGAAGATGTGAATGAAGGTGTACTGATGGGGCTTGCCCGTCATAAAATGCTGTACGGCAAGCGCTACTGCCCATGTTTCATGGTCATTGAAGAGAACGGAAAGCATGTCAGTGCCGACAACCGTACCTGCCCGTGTGCTCCGGCCATCGAAAAAGAGATCCCCGAAGATGGCAAGTGCC
Organism: Sulfurimonadaceae bacterium; assembly: GCA_041555445.1. Lineage (GTDB taxonomy): Bacteria > Campylobacterota > Campylobacteria > Campylobacterales > Sulfurimonadaceae > Sulfonitrofixus. The sequence continues at coordinate 93,817 of JBFFKK010000002.1, read as the reverse complement.
ACTGCGGGATCTTTTGTACCCCGGAATATGCCGCCAATAACGATCAATAGCTTCGATGCAGGGTCCAGCCCTTTGGCTGTCTTGCACTGAAGTTCACCTCTCAATGCACTTGAAGCCTATGGTTTCTATTAATCTTGCTTTACGCCTTAAAACTAAGCTCCCCGCTTAGTTTCTTAACAGGCGATATCCTTCGGGTTTATTTCAGCACAATCAACACTGGATCTGGCGTCGTTGTACTAAACTTTTTACTTTTTTACGCTTTTTATTTTTAAGACGTGATTTTGACTTACCATTGGTCGGGAGAAACACCTGAAGTCGATCCCGGTTCAGGTTACGACAACGGCTTAACTAAACAGCGCCTTATAGATCTTTTTATTGGTTTTATCGCTTCGGTCACCCACGTTCGACCAGAAGTAAAGTTCATTCTCCCCGTCATCGAAGATCAATGTTTTGAGATCATAATAGTCTATGGTGATCAGCAACATATCGACATCGATCTCATACTGGGCTTTCTCATCATTGCTGAGCAGGTTGAAATTGTCCGGTAAGGGGGCGTTGTCTGCCAGCAGCTCATAGATGCTTTCAAGACAGAGCTCCCGCTGCTCTTCGTCAAGCAGCCCGGGCCAGAAATCTATGAGCGTTTTTGTTATTTCGCGGGAATCGGTTGATTGCAATAGCTGTTTTTTGGTAAGTCTGTTCATGGTGTAATTATACTCGCAGGGGCTTAACTCGCCCCGATACTTTTGAGATACTGTTTGATCTCCGTACGCCGGTTGACATCGGCATAATTGACCGGTGTCCGGTTGGATGCACAGACGGAGCGGATATCAACACCCTGTTCGACCAGACGGCGTACGGCATAGAGGTTGTCGACTTTGATCGCCAGGGCGAGGGGATTCATGTTGAAACGGTTGCGATGCTGAATATCGGCACCGCGTTGCAGCAAGGCGTTGAGCACATCATCGTCTTTGTATTTGATCGCCAAAAAGAGGGCGGTAGAGCCATTACTCGTCTGATCGAAAAGATACCGATCGGCATTGACATAGGCCAATGCCTGCTGCGTATTGCCCTGTTCGATCGCCAGTATCAAGGGTGACCATGTGGCACGCTGTTCACCGATGACTTCGGTCTTGACGATGTTGTTGTCCTGGTCGTAGGTGTAGGTCGCCTGGAGACTACTGTATCCTTTTGCCTGATAGGCCTCATCGACATCTTTGTGGTGAAACGATAGGTAGATGGCGCGGTCTTTTTGCGGGTCGAGAAGGTCCATGGGTTTCAGTCCGACATTGTCTGCTATGTTACGGTCGGCACCCAAGTTGAGAAGGAGACCGACCAGATAGGGGTTCTTGACGCTGGTTGCATAAAAGAGCATGGTCCGTCCCTCTTCATCCTGCGTGTCGATGTCGATGCCGCTCACAAGAAATACATCAACATCGGTGGGACTGCCGTCTGGCGTCTTTGCGATTGCAAAGAGCTGTTGACGGCAGCTCTCCATCAGGGTGTTGTAGGCTTCCATGTTTCCTGATGTCTTGAACGCTTCAAACCGGTCGGCGAGATGTTGTTTTCGCTTGGCGACGGGTTTATGGGCAAGCGAATGCCGTTCGTCCGGTTGTGTCGCATAGACGGCCGCGTCGAAGGCAAATTCCGCCACGTCGCCGCTTAATGTGCCTACCGGATCGACCATCTGCATGAACGCATCTTTGTTCTCGTCCCTGCTCGTGCCGTTGTCGGGATACATGATGTCTAGAATGAAACCAAGGAGTGCAAGAGAGGCCAGCCCCATCAGCCAATGAAAGATTTTAAACTTGTTCAATATAACCCTTTTGAAAAAGATTATATTGTAACTAAAATTAATTTTTAGGAACGAATTTTATGGAGGTGTAGTTGACGCAGTGGCGTGTGTTTTTCGGCGTCATACGTTCGCCTTCAAAGACGTGGCCGAGGTGACCGCCGCAGTTGGCACAGACGATCTCGACACGGCGTCCGTCGGCATCGGGAACGCGTTTGACGGCACCCGGGATCTCATCGTCGAAACTCGGCCAGCCGCAGTGCGAGTCGAACTTGCTGTCGGTGGTGTAGAGCGGGGCGTTGCATTGACGGCAGATGTAGGTCCCTTCGCCCTGTGCCTGGAACGCTTCATAATTTTCACCGAAAGGACGCTCGGTCCCTTTGCGCAAAATGACATACTCTTCTTCAGGGGTTAATGTGTTGTATTCGATGGGGATCTCCTTCAGTTTTTTTGTTTCATCAGCCTGTGCGCCCAAGGCGCCAAGCAGCAGTAACAGAGATAGTACAATCTGTTTCATAAAAGATCCTTTTGATCTTGATTTCACATTTATCTGTAATCATTATAGAAGCTTTGTATGAACAAAACTGAAACGAATGTTCGCGTTCCGGACGCCGTCTTATCGTTTTTCGTAGATCTCGGGAAAGTCCGTTTTCCATCGCCGGTGCATCCAGAACCACTGTTTCGGATCGTCGTAGATCACCTGTGTCAGCCAGTCCGTCATCTTTTGTGTCGCCTCTTGGATGTCCGCTTTTTCGTCGTCGCTTTTTTTCATTTCGATCTCCGGAAAGAAACGGACCGTGTAGTGTTCATGGTCCTCCGTATAGACGATGCCGGGTATCAGTGCGGCATCAAATTTTCGTGCCAGAAAGGCGGGTGTCGTGATCTGCGTGGTCGGTTTGCCCAGAAAATCGACGGTGATGCCGTCGTGTTTGCTGATATTGGTGTCGATCAAAAGCGCGGTCGACTTTTTTTGGCGCATCTGTTTGACCAGGGCTTTAAGCGCGCCGTGGCGTTCGGCAGCGCTCATACGCACTTTTGCACGCGACTCCAGAAGGTACTTTTGAAAATAGAGGTTGCTCATCTTTTTATAGATGATCATGATCGGCTCGACAAAGGCGCTTGTCGCGCTGCCGCTGATCTCCCATTCGCCGAAATGCGAGGTGACGAAAACAATAGGACGCCCCTCGGCCTGCACTTTTTCAACGTACTCCAGGTTTTCGAAAGTGATCTTCTCTCTGAACGCATCCGGGCTCATGTAGCGGCCTTCGACGGTGTGCAGAAAGTTGAGTGCCAGGCTTTTGTACCCGTAACGGCTCACCTCTTCGACCAGTTCGTCATCCACATTCTCACCGTAGACGAACTCCATGTTCTGTCGGATGATCAAACGGTGCTTTTTGTCCAGATGATAGGCAAGGTTCGCCAATCCCAAAAAGAGTGCTTTCCGCCATGAATGCGGTAAGAGCATCAAGAGCTTTTCAAGGGCAAGGAAAATATAGAAACCTATCATAAAACGGGGCCTTTTTGGGGAGTATAGTTGCGTAATTATAGCTAATAATGGTTAGTCATCTGTTTAGTGGTGCCCTTTGGCTATAATTTCATATTACACGCCTATAGGGCAGTGACTTCAGGAGATATAATGAGCTTTGACACACTTGGCTTGAACAGTGACATTTTAGACGCGATTAAAGCCAAAGGCTACGAAAAACCGACCGCTGTACAGGCCCAGGCGATCCCTGTCGCTCTTGACAAAAAAGATCTGCTGGTAAGCGCACAGACAGGGACAGGGAAGACGGCCGCTTTCGTTCTGCCGATGCTGCAGCGTCTCGGACACGACAAAAAACATGCGGACAGGCATCTTCTGCGCGGTCTGATCCTGGTACCGACAAGGGAGCTGGCGATGCAGGTTGGCGACAGTGTCGCCGAGTACGGCAAAAACCTTCCGTTTACCTCGGTAAAACTCTACGGCGGCAAGAAGATCGGTACGGAGAGAGCAGCGATCGAACAAGGTGTCGACATCATCGTCGCAACACCGGGGCGTCTGTTCGAACATATCCAGGAGGGCAGTGTCAAACTCGACGACATCAACTATTTTGTCCTGGATGAGGCAGACCGCATGCTGGACATGGGCTTTATCAACGAGATCCGCGCTATCAGTGAGGTGATGCCCAAAGGCCGGCAGACCTTTATGTTCTCGGCAACGTTTACGCCCAAGGTCGTGAACCTGGGCAAGTCACTGCTCAGAAAACCGAAGATCATTGAAGTGGCGCGGCAGAACAAAACGGCGGACACGATCGAGCAGAAGGTCCATTTTGTCAACAGCGACCAAAAACTCGATCTTCTAAGTTACATGATCGGTTCGCAGAACTTTGAGCAGGTGATCGTCTTCACCCGCACCAAAGAGAACTGTCAGGATATCGCCGATGAGTTGAGCGCTGCCGGACTTCCGGCGACCGTCATCCACGGTGATGTCACCCAGGCCAAACGTACGAAAGCCCTCAAGCAGTTCAAAGAGGGGAAGTTCAGAGTCTTGGTGGCAACGGACATCGCCGGACGGGGCCTGGACATCAAAGACATGGACTATGTCATCAACTACGAACTGCCGAGTGTGGCTGAAGACTATGTCCACCGTATCGGCCGGACCGGGCGGGCCGGAAAAAAAGGGTTGGCGATCTCACTGGTCTCCGCCTATGACGTGGCCTATCTCTTTGAGATCGAAAAGTTGATCGGCCTGAAGATGGAAGAGATCAAGACGGAGGGGTACACCTTCGATGAACGCATTCCCGACCGCAGTGAACAGCACAACCAGCGTGACCGACGCAGGGCTGCCAAAGCGCGTAAGCACACGCCTAAAACAGAGAAGAAAAAAACGCATGCGGACAAACCCAAAAAGGTCAAACAGACCAAACGCAACCGTTTCCAAGGATCATAATGAACATTACACCCGCCACATCACCGTCAGCCAAAGAAGCCTATGCCATCGTTGCGCATCTGCAAGCCTATTTTGTCGAGCGCCTGAACCAGCTGAGTGCCGAGTTCGGTGACAACAAGAAGTATGTACCGATAACCTGGGGCAGGGATGAAGGGCGCCACGGCGGCGGCGTGCGTTATGTGGCGACCGATGACACCCTGTTCAACCGTGCTTCGGTCAACATCTCTCAGGTCCATTACGATGACGTTGAGAGTAAAAAGCTGGGCTCGGCCAGTGCCATCTCGACGATCATCCACCCCTTCAACCCGTTGGCTCCGTCGATCCATATGCACATCAGCTGGACGGAGATGAAAGAGGGCAAAGGGTACTGGCGCATTATGGCCGACCTGAACCCGGCCATAGAGAACAGAGAGGCAACGCAGCGGTTTACGGCGTGCATGCGCAAAGCCTCAGGCGAGCACTTTGAATCGGGTGCGGCACAGGGCGAGCGTTACTTTAATATTCCGGCACTCGGCCGCCATCGCGGTGTCTCGCACTTCTATCTGGAGAGTTTTTCAAGCGGTGACGCTGAGGCGGACAAAAGATTGGCGCAGAACTTCGGCGAAGAGATGGTCGATTGCTACATCGCGATCTTCAGAGAGGTACTAAGTAGCGGTACGGTTGCGACAGAAGAGGATTTTGAGAAGCAGCTTGCCTACCATACCCTCTATCTTTTCCAGGTGCTGACCCTTGACCGCGGTACGACATCCGGACTGCTGGTACACGACCAGAACGACGTCGGCATTATGGGCTCGATCCCCCGCTACATCGACAAAGCGCTGCTGGCATCATGGCAAGAGCGCGTTACAGAACCGCAGAACAGACTGGTCAGAGCACTGGTCGAGGCTTTGGGTGAGGGCGATCAGATATTGGTGGATGATACCGTCAAACAGCGCCTTGCCAATGTCGTTCGTAAACACTACACGGAACATCCCGAAGCGTTAAGCATGCAGGCCAGCGGTAACATTGTCCCGCCAACGGTCGACAATCACAAATAAGCGGCCTACTACAAGCACAGACTCTTTTTAAAAACACACAGTGTTTTTAACGGGTCTTTCAACACATCAACATCAAAAATATTCAATTATCGATTGGGATCAAAGATCGAAAAGTCGACCTCCTCCTCTTCGATAGAATTGTCGAGCTGCGTGAAGTTGCCCAATGTATCTCCGGTTCCGGTGACCGGTTTCAGGTTATAGAGCTCGGCCTTGTCGAGCAAGAACTCTTTGACCAGTTTGAACCCGCCTTTTTCGAGCAGCGCATTGGCCGTTTTCTGTTCAAGATAGAGGAACATCAGACAGGTCGTAGAGGAGGCGAATTCGCTGATAAAGGCATTTTCGACCTTGACGATATCATCTTCATAATCCGCGAGTCTGTTGACACCTGTCGCACTCACCAGCAGCGGCAGGTCGCACCAGCGTGCGATAAGGGCGCTGAGCTCATCGGCGCTCATCGGACGGATGTAGTCGGTGTCGTCGAGGGTGCTGGCCAGCATAAAACGAGAGACGGCGTTCATGACATAGGGAAGGACATTCTCTTCGACAACTTTCGGATTGGCATCGGCAAGGGTCAGCATGGTGATCTCGATGTTCAAGGCCTCTTTGACCTGGTAGTTCAGCAGGCTTGCCAGCCCTTCGATGCGGTCATTGACCGGGACGTTTGTGACAACGGCGGCCATGCGTAAAAAGGCATCCGCTTCAATGATGCTCATCCCCGGATACATGGTCTGATCAAAGTGCAGACGGTGATAGATACTGAAAAGACGTTCACCGTCCCCTTCGGTCGTGATCAACATCGCCTCGAGCGTGACACCCGAAGAGAGCGTCGGCAGGATAAGCGCAAAATAGCTCTCTTTCTGGATCAGTTCCAGTTCAGGGTGTGCCTCTTGAAGCACTTTGAAGGCCAGAAGAACATCAGGGTTATAGACGGTCGGTCGAGAGAGGATCAGCTTTTTGAGAAAACTGCCTTCGTCCGGGATCATAAAAAGCCCATTGATGATGTTGGTACTGTTATCTATTGTCATGCATATTCCTTAGGTTTGGAATTATAACAGAGCTCCTTTTAGCCCCTGAAAACCGGAAAAACATTAAACTTTTTCAAAGGTGAACAGAAACGTTTTTATGAGGGTATATGTTACATAATGAAACAGTTTTGCCCTAAACCAGAGAGATGATAAGTATAAGTTATAGTATGAAGTGCGGGGCTGCAATACAATAGAACAACACAACAAAGGAGAAATGATGAAAAAAATCATTACTGCGTCTTTAATGGCGTTTACCGTCGGTGCAACAGCCGCTTCAGCCGAAGTCAAAGTCGGTCTCGGGTTCGGGGTCGATGCATGGTCATCTCTGTCAGGGGCACTATATGGCCCGCCAACACCGCAGGCAACGATCAGGGTACCGATCGATTTTGATTTTGGGCTGCGTGTTGAACCGGAACTTGGTTTCATTTCGGCAAGCGACGACGATCCTGCAGAAGAAAACACGTATGAAGGCGTAACACTGGCTGTCGGCGGCTACTATGACCTATGGGTAGTCGACAAAGTCGATTATTATGTGGGTGGCCGTCTCGGCTATACAGACGGATCACGTGAAAGGACGAATAAATTGACGTCGACAACAACGACGACGGATTCCGATATGGTCAGTCTGCAAGCACTTGTAGGCGCGGAGTACCATTTTGTCGAGAGTATGTCTTTTGCCGCACAAGTCGGTCTGGAGATTCAGGACGGCTCTTCCGGTAACAATGATTACAGATCGGTCGGTACGGTCAGTACGCTGGTCTTGCGCTACTTCTTCTAAAAACAGTGTAGAGAGCCTTTAAGGTTGTCTACATCGCCTCTATCAACCGCGATGCTTCACGCTTGACGGCAAGCACCGCACCTTCAAGATACCCGCCTTCGTTAAAAGAGGACTCTGTGCCTGTAAAGATAAACCTACCGTCGTAGCAACGGTTATGATGGCCGTAATCCGGGTGTGCCGAGAGTGCCCTATGGTCAGCTTTTACGGAGGTAAACTGCTCTTTTGTCCAGTCGGTGATGTAGATCTTCTTTATCTGTTTCGCATCGTCACCAAAGAGTCTCTGTATCTGAACTCTGACCGCATCGGGGCTTTTGTCCGGCGCATGCGCATTGAAAAAGCCGAAAAGAGCCGCTTTCTCCTGGGTGCAGGCATCATGGATCTCACCCAATGGACCGACGTGGCTGAAGGCAAAACCGCTCAAGCCGTGTTTACGCCAGAAAGCTGTTTCGAACTCGATAGTGCATTTGGCAGCGTTGCCCATCCAGGTCGGCAAAGCCGAGAGTTCCTGTATCAGCTCAGCCGGCAATAGCGGTCTGTAGGTGATGCTCTCGACAGCCAGACGGGGCGGAAGCGTGTTTAAAACAATATCGGCCTTGTAGGTTTTTCGGTCTGTTCTGACAATGATCTCATCTCCACTCTTTTCAATGTGTGTGACAGGGGCGTTTAGTTTCATTGTATTTGGTAGTAATTTCTGCTCCAAGGCCTTGATAAGTGTACTGATACCGCCTCTGATGCGCCCTGCAGGGGCTGAAGGCGGCGGGGTGAACGCCTCGATGCCCTTGGGTGTGTCATAGAGGGCAAGTCCCTCGGTGTATTGGGCAAACAGTTCCAGGTTGTTCTCTTGAATGAGCTGCAGGATGTGGTGCTGATGCGACCAGACCCATGACGGCCCCATATCAAAACCCTCAATGCTCAAAATGCGCCCGCCGGTCCGTTCTCTGGCCTCGAGAAGAGTGACCTTGCAGTGTTTTTGCAAAAGGGTCGCGGCGTAAAGGCCGCTCAGGCCGGCTCCGATGATAACGATATTTTTCATACTGTAAGTCTAGTTAAACCAGTTGAAAGAAGAGGACGTAAATACCATTAGTCTAATCGGCTAAAAAATCTTTTTCCCAGAAGAACTCTATCCAGCCGTCGGCTTCATGCAGGGCGAAGTCGGGCTGGATGACGGCCGTCTTTTTGTAGTAGATCGAGGCGATCTTGAACTCGACACCGGGAAAACAGCCCCGGAGGTGTTCAACGACCTCTTTGATCGTCTGGCCGCTGTCGACGATGTCGTCAAGCAGCAACACTTTTTTGGCATGCTGCAGTTCGGGGACATTGAAGATCTCACAGCTTTTTCCGCGCTGATCGCCTTCATAAAGGATGGAGTTGATACTCATAAGCTGGCGGTTGTCTGTGGCGCTGGCGTAGGCGTGGCCGAGTGTCAGTCCGCCTCTTGCGATCGCGATCAGTGTATCGGGCCGGTAGTGCTTTGTCTGCCGGACAAGCGCTTTAACATCATCGACGAATTGTTCATAAGCGTAATAAATCATGTTCATCCTACATTGTAATAGTGCAATTATACATGCAAAATAGTTCAAAAGGTGCAGCTGCAACCAAGAATTCAGTTTCAAATCTGTATGATTAGTGAGCTTACCTGTCACGGTGAGTTAGAAAAGGCATATCAGATGCCCCAGGGAGTCACCTATTTTTAGCATGCCAGATGAGATCTACAATCTCGAAAAAAACGATATCCACGATAATCTGCTCTACTACAAGTACGGGATCAAACATCTTCTCTCGCTGCAAAAAAAAGGGATGGATGAAGAGGACCCGCAATATATCAGCTCATACCGTTCGTTTGAGGGCGAAGCCTTTGAGAACTTTATCTATGAACGGCTTTTGCGCTGGTCCGTCACCCAGAACGATATTGTCAAGTTTATCTCCAAAGGGCCGAACGCCCCCAAGACCGAATCAACCTCCAACACGCTCTCGGTCAATGCCAAAGGTCAGATCGTCTACCGCACCAACCGTAATGAGATCGGTGAGTTTGATGCCCTGTTCGTGACCAAAGACAACACCCTCTACATGGTTGAAATGACGCTGACAAAGTCGGTGACCAACCTTAAGCGCCGTCTGCGCAAGAAAAAGGCACTGCTGGAGACCATATTCCCGCAATACAAGGTCAAAGCACTGCTGATCCTGAATGAAGGGGTCACCGGCACGAAACAGCTGCAGGACTTTTGTACGGTCTGGATCACAAAGCCGTTTTTCGCCAATGATATTTTGAGCTGGCTCAGCGACAAAGACAATGTCAAACGCAAGCCGTACCAAAAGATCAAGGACAAGCGTGTCGTCGGGACGGACAAACTGCAGATCCGTCCGTTCAAGTACTACAATACGCTGACATGGCTGATGAAACGTTCACGCAGCGGTAAAAACATGGCCCTGGATATCCGTTTTTTGAACAAGCCGGACGTTATGCGCAAGATCGACCTGATCACCAAGTTCTATATCGGCTATATGGATGCCGAAGATTTTAAAAACTTGGCGCCCGAAGTGACGCGTGAGGTCCCTGATAGAGTGGTCGTCGCTATTGAAAAAGAGCACACAGGCGAGCTTGGGCTCATCTATTTTCTGCAGCATGGGCGTCGCAATATCGACATGGTCCACATCCTGGAGCATGGCGGTGTCAAGATAGAGAAAAAAGATCCGTACGGCATCACCGTCAACGAGGTTCACCATATTCTCCGTGCGATCAAACCGGAAGAGAAGATCACGGTCAAAGAGAACCGTATCATCAAAAAACTGCTTAAAGACGATTTCGCGAGAAAGGGCAGAGAGGATTAAAGCAGTGCGTCGTGCCACTGGGCTATCGTGAGACGGTACCCCTCTTTGACCTCTTTGACTTCATGCGTGTAGATCGGATTGGATGCAAAGACCAGCAGCGACCCCATCTTCGGTTTATACTCAAAGGGAAGCCCCTCGGCATCTTTGAAGTAGCTAAAGGCAAGTTCGCCCCCGCTGAACTGATAGGGCGTAGAGGGGACCTCGCTGAAGTCGGTGCCGAAAAAGACCGTCGTGATCTTGCGTTCGGGCGTCACCTGTTTAAATCCCAGCAGTACACCGTTTCCGTCAAGCAGAAAACTTGAATCGTCCGCGTGCGGTCTGTAAAACGAGCCTTTGGTGTACTCCAGGACCTGCGGTTTTGTCGAAAGGGTAAGCGAGAGCGCGAAAAAAGCTTCTATCTCCGGGCGTATGGCCAGCATGGCGCTGTCGTAGAGTTTTTTGTGTACGCCGCGCAGCGTATAGATCTTGGTCTTTCGGATCTTCGGATTGAGCTTTTTTTTGCGGCTGCGCAGTTTGGCTTCGATGGCGTCATTGCTCTTTTTGATGCTGTCGACGATCGCCTTGCAAGCGGCATCATCCAAAAAGTTTTCGATGATCATAAAAGGGTACTCGTTGTACGGCGAGGGGAGCAGGGGTGTTGCTATGTCGCGCTCAAAGAGGAACTCTTCGGCGAAGATGTGGTCGCTGATCTGGCGCATGTCTAGACTTTAATGAGGATTTTGTCGAGCCATGCCGTCGGTAAAACCCGCTTGAGATTACCGAGGATGTGGGTCGCGGAAGTGATGTAATAACGCGGTTTCGGCTGCGGTTTCTCCAGCGCTGCAACAACCTTTTCGATGACGGCGACGGGTTCTCTTGTAAAAGGGTCGTTTTCGCTCTTTTTCGCTTTGCGGGCCAGGACCTCGGCTTTGTACTCGTCGCTGAAAAAACTCGTTTCAACATCGACATTCTCCAAAAACTTCACCGTCGCGTTGTCGCGAAATTTGGAGTGGACGGGACCGGTGTTGAGCGTGACGACATGGATATTGCTGCCCGTCAACTCCAAACGCAGTGTGTCACAGAGCCCTTCGATGGCGTATTTGCTGGCATTGTAGGCCCCGCGGAAACGAAGCGAGATCAGCCCGAGCACGGAAGAGTGCTGGATAATGCGCCCGTACCCCTGTGCACGCATGACAGGGATGATGCGTCTCGTCAGTTCATGCAGTCCGATGACGTTGGTCTCAAACTGCTCGCGCAGGGCGTATGATGGGATGTCTTCAAGTGCGCCGGGCTGACCGTAGCCTGCATTGTTGAAGAGGGCATAGAGTCTGCCGCCGGTCTGTTGTAAAACGGTCTGCAGGGCCCTGTCGATGGAGTCGGTGTCGGTCACATCCAGCTGCAGGGCATTAAGCCCTCTGTCGCGAAGATGCTTGACATCTTTTTCTTGACGTGCCGAGGCAAAGACCTCATAGCCATGGTTGTGCAGATAGAGCGCCGTTTCGTAGCCGATACCGCTGGAGCAGCCTGTGATCAAAATCGTTTTTTTCATGGGACGAATTTTAGCCTAAAAGTGCTATCTTTTAGGCATAAAATACGGTTTATCTTTCATTTGTTTCAACCGCCTACAATTGGTAGAGAGATAGCTCGATAAACAGAGGAGAGATGATGAAAAAATTTGCGATGACAGTGCTGTTGCTTATCGGTGGGATTTTATATGCACAAGAGGGGACAGAGATGAAAAAAGCCTACTTTGCAGGCGGCTGTTTCTGGGGTGTAGAGTACCATCTGGAAAAACTCGATGGGGTGAAAGAGGTCGTCTCGGGTTTTATGGGCGGGCATAAAAAGAACCCTACCTATCAGGAGGTCTCCTATACCGACACGGGCCATGTCGAAACAGTGGAGGTGACATACGACCCTCAAAAAACCAGTTATGAGACCATTGCCAAAAACTTTTTCGAGATCCATGACTTTACACAGACAGACGGGCAGGGGCCGGACAGAGGTGAGCAATACCTCTCCGTCATCTTTTACGGTGATGCTGCAGAGAAAGCGGTCGCGGAGGAACTGGTCGACATCCTGCGTCGGAAGGGGTACAAGGTGGCCACAAAAATTAAAAAAGCGACCACTTTTTATGCTGCAGAAGCGTATCACCAGGACTATTATGAGCGCAGCGGAAAAATGCCGTATTGCCATAGTTACTCGAAAGTCTTTGATTGATCGAAAGGGTGCTGCAATGGCCTGATAAAGGCTTCTTTTTAGCATCAATTGTCTATAATAATAACATCTAAATCAATTATCTGATATCAAATCGCGATATGCGTTTTTGATAAAGGAGTGTGGTTGATATACATAACGGGATAAAAATGAAGAAGAACACGTTCGCACTTATCGGTCTCGGTGTCGCAGTGTTGTTCTGGCTTTTTGACTCATATGTGCACTATTTTGTGTATGGCGAAGCGGAATTTGAGTTCATCCCGGCAGATCTGAATGAACTGTGGATGCGGATCATGATCTCCGTCCTGATCGTTCTTTTTGGCGTATTCGCCGATTACTTCACAAAAAAACTGATCGTCAAAGAGCGGGAGTTGAAAGCGGCACATGTCTATAACTCAATGGTCTATGCGACGCATCACATCCTCAACAACCTGTTAAACCAGATGCAGCTGGTAAAATACGAAGCCCAGAAAAGCAAAGATTTTGATCAGGATATCATCAAACATTACGATAAATGTATTAACGAAGCAAAAGATCTTATTGAGAAGCTTTCCAGTGTTGAAGAGATAACCGGTGACAACATATGGGCATCGGTCGATCCCTACAATATCGATCTGTTGTCAACGAAAGGCAAGAAGAACGAGGCGGAGTGATTTCTCTGTTTCTGTCGATGAGAGCAGAGGCGCTCTTGCGTATGTTTAGCTAGACAACAAGTAAGGGGGAGACTATCAAATATCTTTGGATCATCATATTTACGGCTGTTTTGGTCTGGTCCGGTATCGAGCCCAAAGACAGGCTGACCTGGCTATTGGAGGTCTTTCCGGCGCTTATCGGTGTGGCGGTGATGGCGTATACCTACTCGTCATTCAGACTGACCCCTCTTGTCTACATCCTGATATTGCTTCATAGTATCATCCTGATGATCGGCGGCCACTACACCTATGCAGAAGTGCCGTTTTTTGACTATCTCAAAGAGGTTTTTGAGCTCTCCCGTAACAACTTTGACAAGCTCGGGCACCTGGCACAGGGGTTGGTCCCGGCACTGATCGCGAGAGAGATCCTGATACGCAAGCAGGTCATTCCTTCCGCGGCCTGGCGTAATTTTTTCATCGTCTGTTTCTGTCTGGCCTTGAGTGCCATGTACGAGCTGGTAGAGTGGTGGGTCGCTTTGATGTCGGAGGAAGCGGCGGATGCATTTTTGGGGACGCAGGGGTACATCTGGGACACCCAGTCCGATATGTGGCTGGCCCTGGTCGGTGCCGTACTCGGGTTGCTGCTTTTAAGCAAGTGGCATGACAGGCAGTTAAGCAGACTCGAGCGTTAGGTCATGTCATGAAGACACTGCTCATGACCATAGCTTTTCTGTTGGCCCCTTTGTTTGCGGAGAGCAACGGCTCATGCATGGAGAAGTTGAAAAAACTAGAAGAGCTCAAAGCCGAGAAGGTCTCTTTAGCGGAGCGGTTGGGTGTCGGTCTGTTAGCCGGGGTTATCTATGTCAAGGACCCCAGAGGTAAAGAGCTGGATCAGCAGATACGTGTTTTAGAGCTTGAATTGAAAGCGTGTCAACAAAACGGCTATTGATTCTGAAATAAGCTTTCTTGGATAGAATACAAAGATTATTTCAGAAGGCTTTTTATGTCCAAGACCATAACAATTATTGATACTTTCGGCTTCTTTTTCCGAAGCTTTTATGCCCTGCCGCCGCTGAGCAACAAAAACGGTTTCCCGACGGGACTTTTGACAGGGTTCACCCATTTCATCGACCGGATTGAAAAAGAGCATACGACCGACTACCTTGTTTTCGCCCTCGACTCCAAAGGCCCCACGTTTCGTAATGAGATCGACCCCAACTACAAGGCGAACCGTTCCGCGCCCCCGGAAGAGCTCTCGATGCAGCTTCCGATCGCTATCGAGTGGATCGAGAAGATGGGTTTTCACGCCATTGCCAAAGACGGGTTCGAAGCCGACGACATCATTGCCTCATTGACGATCGAAGCGAAGAAAAAAGGGTACACCGTGCGTGTGGTCTCGCACGACAAAGACCTCTACCAGCTCATCGATGACGACAAGGTGGTGCTGGTCGATGCGATCAAGCGCAAAGATATCAATGAAGATGAGTGTTTTAACAAGTACGGTATCCATCCGTGTCAATTTACCGACTATCAGGCGATCCTCGGCGACAGCGCGGACAATGTTCCCGGCGTCAAAGGGATCGGCAAGGTCGGAGCCCAAAAGCTGCTGAACCAGTACGACACTCTTGAGAATGTCTACGCCCATATTGACGAGATCAAACCGCCGGGTGTGCAGAAGAAGCTCCGCGAGTTTGAAGAGGATGCCTGGCGCTCGCGCGAACTGGTGACACTGCGTACCGATATCCTTGAAGGGGTCGACTTTACCCCGTTTGCACTCCCCGATTCAAACCCTTTTGTTCCGATCTACGACGAACTGGTCGAATATGAGATGAACGGGATACTGCGTACCCTGCACGCCAAAAAACTGGTCGACCCCGAAACACGTCCGGCGGCTTCAAAGCCCAAGACGGCGGATGACGTCATGGCGGCAATGGCACCGAAAAAACTGGACTTTAACACCAAGCTGATCACGGACGAAAAGGAGTTGATGGCACTGCTGGAGACGCTTAAAGCGGACGACATCATCGCGTTTGATACCGAGACGACGGGTCTGGACCATGCCAAAGACCACATGGTGGGGTTCAGTTTTGCCTTGAACGAAGAGATCGCCTACTATGTGCCGATCGCGCACTTCTACCTTGGCGTGCCGGAGCAGATCTCAAAAGAGGCGGCGCAAAAAGCACTGCGCAAGATCTTCAAGTCGCGTGTCGTCGGCCACAACGTCAAGTTCGACCTCCATTTTGTCGCCGACCTGCTGGGGGTTGAGACGCTCGACATCTACGGTGACAGCATTATCCTGGGCTGGCTGGTGAACCCCGAGAGCAAACTCTCGCTTGACCACCTGGCAAAGGTGTGGCTTGAACATGAGATGATCAGTTTTAAAGAGACGGTCAAGAAAGGCGAGACCTTCGCCTCCGTCGAGCTTGAAGATGCGACCAGGTATGCGGCAGAAGATGCACTGATTACCTTTAAGCTCTACAACCTGCTGCTCGAGAAGCTCAAGCTGCAGAGTGCCGAACATCTTATCGAACTGGCCCATTCGCTTGAGTTCCCGTTTGTGACCACGTTGCTCGAGATGGAACGCAACGGCATTATGAGTGACGCCGGGAGCCTGGAACACTTCAAAGTCGAGGCGAAAGAGAAACTGGCGGAACTGACAGCGGCTATCTATGCGTCTGCCGGCGGCGAATTCAATATCAACTCGCCGAAACAGCTCGGCGAGATCCTCTTTGACAAACTGCAGCTGCCGGTCGGCAAAAAGCGCAGTACGGATGTCAAGGTGTTGAACGCGCTGCTTGACGAGCACCCCATCATCGCACTGGTTCTGCAGTACCGCGAGATGTTCAAGCTCTACTCCACCTACATCGAACCGCTGCTGGAGCTCAATGCGCAGAGTTCTGACGGCCGCATCCACACCTCGTTTGTACAGACGGGTACGGCGACAGGCCGCCTGAGCTCCAAAAACCCCAACCTCCAAAATATCCCGACGCGTTCGGAACTGGGCGCCCGTATCAGAGAAGCGTTTGTTGCGCCGAAGGGTAAAAAGCTTGTCGGTATCGACTACTCGCAGATGGAGCTGAGACTGCTGGCCCACTTCTCACAGGACAGCGTGCTGGTCGAGGCCTTTAAAGAGGACAAGGACATCCACATGCAGACCGCGATCGTCCTGTTCGGCGCAGAAGAGGCGGCTGAAAAGCGATCGGTCGCGAAGACCGTCAATTTCGGACTTCTCTACGGCATGGGACCGAAAAAGCTCTCCGAGACGATCGGCGGCACGACCAAAGAGGCGAAGGTGATCATCGAGAAGTATTTTGAGAGTTTTCCGACGGTCAAGCAGTACTTCGCCTCTATCGTCGAGCTCTCCAAAGAGCAGGGCTATGTCGAGACACTGTTGAAGCGCCGCCGTTACTTTGATTATGCCACGGCGGTGCCGATGGTAAAAGCGGCCTATGAACGCGAATCGGTCAATACGGTATTCCAGGG
Source organism: Sulfurimonadaceae bacterium (assembly GCA_041555445.1). Classification (GTDB taxonomy): domain Bacteria; phylum Campylobacterota; class Campylobacteria; order Campylobacterales; family Sulfurimonadaceae; genus Sulfonitrofixus. The sequence goes on along the minus strand of JBFFKK010000002.1, from coordinate 77,122 downwards.
TTCCGTGGCCGACATCATCAAGCTCTCGATGAACAAGATCGCCGCGGTCATCAAAGAGAAGGACCTTTCGGCCAAGATGCTGCTGCAGATCCATGATGAACTGATCTTTGAAGTCGACGAGAACGAGGCAGAAAAGATCGCTTCGGAATTTAAAGCGATCATGGAGACGGTCACGGCGCTGAATGTGCCACTAAAGACCTCACTTAACATCGGAAAACACTGGGGTGAGTTGAAATAGCCTTTTTTTTTGTACGAGTTAACTTTAAGTTAACTTATACAAAATACAATGCAGTATAAATTTTGGATAGCTTTAAATGCCCTGTTTATAGGGTATTTAAAGTTGTCTAGCAAGGAATGGAATGAAAACGATTTTAGATTTTGTCGGCTCGATGAAGATGATGGCGGTCTTGATGCTGATCTTTGCAGTTGCAAGCGGCTATGCCACTTTTATCGAAAATGATTACGGGACGATGACAGCGCAGGCTGTCGTCTATAAAGCACGCTGGTTTGAGGTCTTGCTGATCGTATTGGCGATCAACCTGGTCATCAACATCGTACGCTTCAAGATGATCCAGCAGAAGAAGATCCTGATTCTTCTTTTTCACGTCTCGTTTTTGGTGATCCTGGCAGGTGCTGCGGTGACCCGTTATTACGGTTTTGAGGGGATGATGCATATCCGTGAAGGGCACGCTTCCAACCTGCTGACCTCTTCTGACACCTATCTCAAAGCCGTATTTACGGACAAAGAGGGGAAAAATAGCCAGTATAAAACCTCCATGCTCCTCTCCAAGATGAGCCATAACAGTTTTGAGACCGATGTGAAGATGGAAAACGGCAGCAGTGTCGGCATTGAGCTGACGGAATACGTCCCCAATGCGACCTACTCGATCAAGGCAGATCCGGCCGGCGAGCCTATCATCAACATGATGGTCACCGGCGGCGGTTCAGGTGAGCCGGTACAGCTGAAAGAGGGCGATTACTACGAGGGTGATGGTGTTGTCCTGAACTTCGGTTCGAAAGAGACGTTCCACAAGCCCGTCGTCTCCTTCTTTGTCGAAGGCGAGACGCTCTACATGAAGCATCCGATGGCACTGAACTACCTGAAAATGGATGACCAGAGCACAGGTGCTTTGGATGCGACGGAAAAAGAGGAAGCGGCCAAACGGACCCTCTTCTCGGCAGGGACGACTAGCTTTGTCGTAAGAGATTTCTACCCGAAAGCAACACGCACACTCATCGCCAGCGAGGCCAAGAAAGGTCCGATGATGCGGGCGAGCAGCAGGGATGCCCTCCGTTTCAACGTTACCTATAACGGTGAGACGAAAGAGGCGGTCGTCTTTGGTCAAAAAGGGGTTATCGGTGAGAAAACAGCCGTTGAATTTGAGGGAATGACGATGAACTTGACCTACGGGGCAGAGTACATCAAACTGCCGTTTTCGATCCAGCTGGTCAAATTTGACCTTGAACGCTACCCGGGTTCAAACTCACCGGCATCGTATGCGAGTGATGTTGTCCTGCTTGACAGCGAAAAAGCGATCAGAGAGCCGTTCAGAATCTACATGAACCATGTACTCGACCATCGCGGTTACCGTTTTTTCCAGTCGTCGTTTGACCAGGATGAGAAAGGGACGGTCCTCTCCGTCAACAACGACCCGGGCACGCTGCCGACCTACATCGGCTACCTGATGCTGGCGATCGGTATGTTCGGTGCGCTCTTTGCAAAAGGCCGTTTTTCCCGTCTTATGAAAGTGGCACGTGATGCCAGTGAAGCACAGAAAGTGGCGGCTTCGCTGCTGCTGCTTCTCGGTCTGCTGAACACACCGTCTCTTGAAGCGGCTGAGAACCCGTTGGTCGCAGAGCTCAAGAAGTTTGACAAAGCGCATGCCAACCATTTTGGAACTCTGATTGTCCAGGACAGTGCAGGGCGTATGAAGCCGATCGACACGCTGAGTACCGAGATCCTCAACAAGATGAACCGCAGTAACTCTGTCCTGGGTCTCAACCCCAACCAGGTCATTCTGGGGATGATGACACGTCCTGAAGCGTGGCGCGAGATCAAACTGATCCGCACCTCGCATAAAGATATCAACAAGCTGCTCGGCATCGGTGAAAAAGAGAAGACGGCAGCCTTCTCGCAGTTTTTCGCCTTTCCTGACGAGATGGCCGGCTATAAACTGACGGATGCCGTCAACGAAGCGATCCGAAAAGCACCGGGTAAACGCGACAAGTTCGACAAAGCTGTCCTGCAGGTCGATGAACGCGTCAATGTCGCCTACATGGTCTTCTCCGGAGCACTCCTTCGTATGTGGGCCGTTCCGAATGACGCGAACAACAAGTGGACAGACACCATGGATGCGCTGCAGAGCATGCAGAACGCCGATGCGTACAAGGTCCGTGAGTTGGCTGTGAACTACTTTACCGCTGTCGACAAAGGGCTGGATACAGGGAATTGGAGCGATGCCGATAACGCTGTTGATGCCATCGCCGTGTACCAGAAAGATGTCGGTGCTGCCGTCTACCCGTCTCAGAGCAAGATCGAACTGGAGATCTGGCACAACCACGCCAACATCTTCGAGCGCCTCTGGCCGCTCTATTTCCTGGTCGGTTTCACGCTGCTGGTGCTTTCGTTCGTCAAGATCATCAAGCCGAAGTTCAAGCTCGGTATCTTTGCCAAGGGAAGTTTCGTTCTGCTGGTCCTCTTCCTCGTCGCACATACTATCGGTCTTGCGATCCGCTGGTATATCTCGGGGCACGCACCGTGGTCGAACGGGTATGAGTCAATGGTCTACATCGCCTGGGCATCGGTCCTTGCAGGCTTCATCTTCTCGAAGCGTTCACCGATCACACTGGCAGCGACATCGATCCTTGCCGGTCTGATCCTCTTCGTAGCGCACCTGAACTGGATGGACCCGCAGGTCACCAACCTTGTGCCGGTGCTGCAGTCGTACTGGTTGAGCATCCACGTTTCGATGATCACGGCGAGTTACGGTTTCCTTGGACTGGGCGCACTGCTCGGCTTCATTACGCTGGTCCTCTTTATCTTGAAAAACAAGCGCAACGAGCGTCAGATCTCGCTGTCGATCAAAGAGCTTAACGCGATCAACGAGATGAGTCTGATGATCGGTCTTGCGATGCTGACGGTCGGTAACTTCCTCGGCGGTGTCTGGGCCAATGAGTCCTGGGGACGCTACTGGGGCTGGGACCCTAAAGAGACATGGGCGCTTGTGACGATCCTGGTCTACGCGGTGGTGATCCACCTCCGCTTTATCAAGTCGCTCTACACGCCGTATCTCTATTCGGTCATCTCACTGCTCGCCTTCACGTCGGTATTGATGACCTACTTCGGGGTGAACTACTACCTTGCGGGAATGCACTCCTACGCCAAAGGCGACCCGGTGCCGATCCCGGATTTTGTGCCGGTGACCTACGCGATCGTCTTTATCATCATCGCGCTTGCGGCCCGCAACCGCAAACTGTTCGACCCTAAAAACTGCTAGAGTTCTCCCCGCACGAGCGGGGAACCTCCCGAAAACCTTTCATTTCGCCACTTTTTTTGCCCCACTGTTGAGCTTTCTGTATAATGGTCCCATAGCTATATATAAAAAAGGCCATACGATGAAGGGAAAGATGAACATCACCTACAAAGTCCTCTGTCAGAAAGACACGAACAAAGAGATCACCATAGAGATGCTCTTAAACAACGAGAAAGTGGCCAAGGCGATCAAAAGCGAGTTCGGTAAGGGTCTGCGCAACCTCGTGCTCAACAGCGACGATAAAGAGGCGCTGTTGACGCTGGCTACCGAAAAAGAGCTCTACCAGTTCGAAGTGAGCAAACACGACTTCGCCGACATCCTCGACCTGGCCGAAGAGAATGCCCGAAGCCGCAAGCTCTTAAAGAAAGAGTGTGACAGGGTGGAGATCGTCGATATAGAGACGATCTGAGGTGGATTAGTCCGACAACAGGATCTATGCTGGACCTGCTTTAAATCACTTCCCATGTTTCCACCCCTCCCTGGACCTTCGTGAAGAGAGGATGTGTTTTTATCTCCCGTACAGATTTTAGCGCTTCATAACGGGCGGGATCACGTTTTTGCAGTTTGCGTAAGAGGTGTTGGAACTCATAGGCAAGCTGCCCTTCTGTCACGGTCAGCGCAGGGCACTCTGCATCACCAAGTATCTTTGTTCTGTCAAAGTTGTAACCTCTTTTATCCGCTTCATCGACGACATGCTTCAAATACTTTGCTATTGCCGTTTCTGCATATCCGGAATTTCTGAATCGGATTAATTGCGGATGTTGTTTGTACCCTTTTGTCCTATCGTGTAATACGTTTTGTGCCAGCAGACTCTCACGCCATAAAGCAACCAGCCCTTTGGCATCAAGATATGATGGGTGTATTGACCAGAGTCTCATCGGTCGTCTTTGTTCGAAGTAGTGTAAAAAGTGGATGGGTGTATGCAGAGCACAGAAGATACTTAGGCAGGAGGGCGGTTTATTTAAACCACCCCTTGACACGGTCAAATGCCGACTCAAAGAGGCTTTCGTGCGGTTTGGACTCGACGCCGAAGCTCTCCTGGAGCTGGTCAAGCAGGTCGTACTGCTCGTCGGTCAGCTTTTTAGGGTAGGTGAGGTTGATCTGCGCGATCAACGAACCTTTTCCGTGGCCGTGAACGTCTTCGATCCCTTCGCCGCGGAAGGTGAAGTGCTGCTTGTCGCGTGTGCCGATGTCGAGCTTGAGCTCCAGTTCACCGGTCAGTGACGGGATCTTGATGGTCTCGCCCATGACGGCCTGCGTAAAGAAGACAGGGACTTCTACATAGACGTCGTTGCCGTTACGGATGAAGGTCTTGTCCTCTTCGACGATGAAGGTCACATAGAGGTCACCGCGGCTGCCGTTTTTGCCGATGTTTCCTTTGCCGGAGACGCGAAGACGGTTGTCGGTGTCGACTCCTGCCGGTACTTTGACGGTGACGCTCTCTTTGACCTCTTCGAACCCTTTGCCGTTACAGTCAGGGCACTGCTCGCCCGGCATCGTACCTTCGCCGTGACAGACCGGACAGGTCTGCGAGAAGGTCATGAAGCCCTGGCGTACATAGACCTGGCCTTTACCGCCACACTGGCTACAGGTCGTGACATTGCCGTCTTTGGCGCCGGTCCCTTTACAGGTCTTACAGGCGTTCTTGTAGGTAAAGTCGATCTCTTTTTCACAGCCGAAGATGGCCTCTTTAAAGCTCAGGCGGATCTCGACCGCCATGTCGAGCGGGTATTTTTCCTGCGGTCCGCGTGAACGGCGTCCGCCGCCGGCAGCGCCGCCGAACATCTCTTCGAAAATGCTGCCGAGGTCGTCAAAACCGCCGAAACCGCCGGAGCTGCGTCCGCCGCCGCCGTTTTGCAGCCCCTCTTTGCCGTAACGGTCGTAGATGGCGCGCTGCTGGTCATCGCTGAGCACCTGGTACGCTTCGTTACAGTATTTAAAATTTTTCTCTGCTTCTGCATCTCCCGGGTTTTTATCCGGGTGCCATTTTTTAGCCAGTTTGCGGTACGCTTTTTTAATGGTTGATTTGTCCGCGTTCTGCGAGACTTCTAAAATTTCATAATAACTTAGATCTTCCAAATGAGTAACCTTTTTCACAGTGATAAAATTATTTTTGGAATTATACCATCTGATACGTTTAATAAGAAGTCGAGGCCGATTGTGTTAAATATTTTACTAAGAAACGGTATTTTGTCGGGACTCATCATACTCTTCAGTGCATGCCAACAGCGGACAGAGACGACCGCGCTTGACAGCAGAAGAGAGGTGAAAGGGCATTTTGTCGCTTTCAGCGACCTTGACGCCTGGGAGCGTGAGGACCACGATGCGGTACTCACGCTTTTCAGAGAGCAGTGCGGTGCACCGAAAATGGCTGACGTCCTCAGGCCACTTTGCCCCTCTGCAGAGCAGGCCCAGGATGCCAAAGCGTTTTTTGAGGCCAATTTTGTCCCCTTTATGCTCAAAGGCGAGGCCGGAGAAGAGGTCTTGTTGACAGGGTATTATGAACCGGAGTTTGACGGTTCGCTGCAGGCGGGTGACGACTACCCGTACCCGCTCTATAAACGCCCTGAAGATCTGCTGGTCGTCGATTCGGGCAGGGTGTATGACGATCTCAAGCACTACAAACTCAGGGGGCGACTGGCGGGGAGTAGAGTAGTGCCGTACTACTCGCGCCAAGAGATCAACGGCGGGGCCATCAAAGAAGCGCCGCTCTGTTATATGAAAAGCGATGTGGACCGTTTCTTTTTGCAGGTGCAGGGGTCGGGAAGGGTTGTGCTTGAGGATAATTCGACGATGCTGGTCGGCTATGACGGAGAGAACGGGCACCCCTACCGCTCCATCGGCAAAGCCCTGGTGGCCAGCGGTGCGATCGACCAGGAGAAGATCTCGTTGGCCAGTATACGCCGTTGGTTGAAGGCGCATCCGCAGGAGGCCAAGGGTGTGTTGGAGAGCAACCCGAGTTTTGTCTTTTTCGACCGACGCCAGCGTGCGGCATCGGGTGCAATGGGAATGGAGCTGACACCACTGCGCAGCGTGGCGGTGGACCGCTCGAAGATACCGCTGGGCTATCCGCTTTTCCTGTCGGCGGCCAATCCCGTGACAGGCGAGAGGATGGAGCGAATGGTCCTGGCGCAAGATACCGGCGGTGCCATCAAGGGGCAGGTGAGAGCAGATCTTTTCTGCGGTCATGGCAAAGAGGCGGAAAAACTGGCCGGTGCATTGCGGTCACCTCTTAAACTTTATGTTTTAGTGCCAAAGATAACCTCTACATCATCCTCTATTCGCTAAAATAAAGACAATGAATAAATCAATCGAAAAATTTAACCGTCTTGTCGATGCCCTGGAAGCCTTACCGACCATCGGGCAGAAGTCCGCGACGCGTCTGGCGTATCATATGGTCATGAAAGACAACTTCTCGGCCCTCAAGATCGCTCATGCCATCGAAGAGGCGCTCGGCAGCCTCAAAAAATGCCACTCTTGCGGCGGGATGAGCGAGGATGAGCTCTGTTACATCTGCTCTGACGAGAGCCGGAATCATGAGATCCTCTGTATCGTTGAAAATGCAAAAGACATTTTGACGATCGAGGAGAACGGTCTCTTTGACGGCCGTTTTTTTGTTCTGGACTCCATGGAGGACTTTACGATCACCCATCTGCAGGAGATGGTGGCCAGCGGCATCACCGAAGTGATCTTCGCATTGACGCCCTCTATTGCCAATGATGCGGTGATACTCTACATTGAAGACAAACTCCAGGATTATGATGTGATGTTTACGCGAATCGCGCAGGGGGTTCCGACGGGTGTCAGTCTGGAAAACATCGATATGCTCTCACTCTCCCGCGCACTTGAAGACAGGGTAAAAGTATGATGATGCGTCTTGTTGTCGGGGCCGTTGCGCTCCTTCTCGGCGGCTGTACCGGAAGCGGATTGGGCAGCGACTCGGTTGCCGTCGTCACCAAAGAGTACGGACAGTGTTTTATCAACACCAAAGCGTCACCGCGTTTCAACGGCAAAAAAGTGACGTTTCGCTGTGAGAAGAACAGGGTCCTTCTCGGCGAACCCTACGAAAAAGAGGGTGTGGATTATATCGAGAGTGCGCATCTGTATAAAAAGAGCGGCAAATATAGGATCAAAGATCGCGAAGAGCTCCATTTTGTGGAGAGTCTGCACTCCGTCTGCCAGATCAAGCCGGTCAAAGGCGAGGGCGATCAAAAGATCAGGCGCGTCTATTTTGACATGAAACTCAAAGAGTGCCGACCGTTTGAGTGGAGCGGAAAAGGCGGGATCGTCCCTTTCAAAAATATCGATGAGTGCGAACAGCACTGCAAGTACGGAGGGTAACGGCGATGTTCGGGTTTTTTCGCAAAGTGGCCGCACTGACAGAGGAGATCGTCTATATTCGCTTCTGGCGCAACAAGATCATCTTTTACTACCACCCCTCCGGCGTGAAGTATAAAGATGAACCGATCCTTGCCATCAAAAAGAGAGGCAAAAAAGAGATCATTACAGCGGTCGGCGAAGAGATCAATGCTCTTGCACCCGAAGATACGTCGATCATCCGTACCCCGTTCCAACCTTTCATGACGGAACCGGAGAACTTCGACCTCGGTGCCAAAGTGATCCGCCACCTGATGCAAAAAGGGAAAAACTCCAAAATGGCACTGGTCGCGCCCAGGGTCATTATCCATCCGGATAAAACCTATATCAGCGAGATGGAAGAGCAGGCGTACAGGGAACTGGCATTGAGTGCCGGTGCCAGGGAGGCTGTTGTCTATGTCGGCCAGGCACTGCATCCCGATGAGATTGAAGGTGTTATGAACGCTAAGTAATTGCGTTTATAAACAAATTATACTAAGACCATAAACACGCAAGGGTTTTTATAGGCCTGACCAATTCTATTGCTTACCCAAGATCAAAAAGTCCGGAAATCGTAATAATTATGTGGGAAAAAAGAGGAAAGAAGGGTGTATCACCGAAGTGATACAGGTGCAGATTAAACGAAATCTACTTTAGAGACGTGGTGCTGTAGACCGAGTTCTGCCGGTGTACAACCGAGTGCAAGACCGATCATCTGCTGCATGTGGAGAACCGGAAGCTTGACTTCACGACCGATCTCGACAGAAGCGTGGTGATACTGCGTGTCGAGCTTGAGGTGACAGAGAGGACACGGCGTGACCATCCAGTCAGCGTTGTTGTCCATCGCGCCTGCAAGTGCGTTTCCTGTCAAGGTAGCAGCTGTCTTAGGCGATTGAAGTTCCGCGTGGAAACCACAGCATTTGTTTTTCTCTTCGTAATCGACGTTAGCACCGCCACAAGCGATGATAAGGTCATCGAGTGATGTCGGGTTGTAAGAGTTCTCCGGCGTCTTGTGCGTCTCGTTCTGAAGCTCAGAAGGGCGGATGTTGTGACAACCGTAGAATGGTGCGATGTTGAATTGGCTAAGCGGTTTGACCACCATCTCTTTGATCTTGTCAAGGCCGAAGTCATCGATGATCGCGTAAAGGAAATGCGTGATCTGTGATGTCCCTTTGTACTCAAGACCGACTTCGCCGAGTTTCTCGTTAACACGCGCTTTGAGTTCGGCATTGTTGTCAAGACGGTGTTTTGTCATCGCCGTGTTTAGCTGACATGTATTACAGATCGTTACCATTGTAAGACCATGTTTCTCAGCATACGCGATGTTACGCGCGTTAAGGACTAGAGACAAGAAGTCGTCATAGTCTTGAAGGTGAGAAGCACCACAACAAGACGCTTCCGTCAACTCGACAAGTTCGATGCCAAGTTTGTCGGCAACAGCCATTGTTGACATCATCTGTTCAGGTGTAGACTCTTTAGCCGTACAACCAGTAAATAGGGCATATTTTAATTTAGACATACCGGCTCCTAAAATTTCGTTGTTGAAGATGATTTGATAAGTTTCTGGATCTCATCAAGATTATCTGATTTTGGCATGTTCCAAGGCAGGACGATCTTGCCTTTGCTGAACATTTTAAGCGCAACCGGTACGTGTTTAAGCACACCGATGTTGCCTTCTGAGTAGCGTACAAGTTCACCCTCATCAAGAAGACCGTGTTTTTTGATCGAGTGTGCAAAACCGACGGCGTGGCGTGACGCAACGTTTTTGCGGACCTTGCCGTCAGTGAAGATCATGTTGTGCAGCTTGGTGATCTTGTCGATCGGGTTGATCTCTTTCGGACAGGCGTCAGCACATTCGTAGCACTTGACACAGTCCCAAACACCTTGTGCCGGCGTATCGACAGTGTCAAGACGTTCCGCTTGTGCATTGTCACGGGTGTCAACACCGAAACGGTAGGCGGCAACAAAGGCCGCAGGACCCATAAAGTGCTCGTTGACTTCGACGGCAGGACAAGAGTAGTGACAAGCACCACACTGAATACAGAGGTCTGCTTCGTCGATCTTTTCGTTGTCTTCGATAGAGACAAGGTTCTCGATCGTCGGTGTCTCATCGATCTCCGCTTCAAGGTACGGTTTTGCCTGAGCATGTTTTTCCCAGAAGTCGGACTTGTCGATGATGAAGTCTTTGATCGCACGTTTCGTGCTTGACGGCTCAAGAGTGATCTCGTTACCGAAAAGCTCAACCATATCATGCATATTGACTTTACATGCCAGTGTCGCTTTGCCGTTGACCTTCATCGCACAGGCACCACAGATACCGTGACGGCAGCTGCGGCGGTATGAGAAAGAACCGTCAAACTCCCATTTGATACGGTTCAGGATATCAAGAACGACCTCTTCAGAGGTAACTTCCATCTTGTACTCTTTGTACGTTGGAAGGTAATCAGTCTCTGAGTTGAAACGAAACACTTTGAATGTAACATCTTTAGTTGTAATAGAATTGTTATTCACGTCGTCTCCTTAGTATGATCTTGCTTTAAGTTCATGTTTGCCGAGAACGACATCCATGTAGTCAAGTGTAATGTTGCCTTCTTCGTCCATGTATGCCATGGTGTGTTGCAGGAAGTTTTCATCATCACGTTCCGTATAGTCTTCACGGTAGTGCGCACCGCGGCTCTCTTTACGGGCCAAAGCGCTCTCAACGATAAAGAGTGAATAGTCAAGCATGTGGCCGAATTCGATCGCTTCTTGAAGTTCCGTGTTGAAGATCTTGGATTTGTCATTGATACGGATGTTCTTGTAGCGGGCACGAAGATCTTTCAGGATCTTGACCTGTGCTTTCAGTGTTTTCTCTGTACGGAAAACACCGGCATTGTCCGTCATGCTCTGTTGAAGCTCTTCACGGAGACCCGGAACCGTTTCGGTACCGTTGTTGGTAAGGACCCATTCGATCTCGGCGTTCATACGGTCAGCATCAGACTCGACGGCAGGTTTAAGTGCGATGTTGTCAATGTCTTTGACCATTGATTTACCGACAAAACGGCCAAACAGCATCGCTTCGAGAACCGAGTTTGCACCCAGACGGTTTGCGCCGTGTACACTCACACAAGAACATTCACCGGCCGCATAGAAACCTTCAACGAACTCGGTGTTGTTTTTGCGGACATGACCGTCGATGTCACACGGGATACCGCCCATAGAGTAGTGGGCAGTCGCAGAGATAAGGATCGGTTCTTTGATCATGTCAAGGCCCAGGAAGGTGATGGCAAGATCACGAAGTTCCGGCAGACGCTCCATAATAAGGTCGGCACCAAGGTGCGTAAGATCGATAAAGACGGCATCTTTACGCGGACCGACACCGCGACCCTCTCGGATCTCCTGGATGATGGCGCGTGCAACAACGTCGCGAGATGCAAGTTCCATTGCATTAGGTGCGTATTTTTCCATAAAACGTTCACCTTCGGAGTTGAAAAGACGTCCGCCTTCTCCACGGGCCGCTTCCGAGATCAGAACACCGTTTCCTGAGAGACCTGACGGGTGGAACTGTACGAACTCCATATCTTCAAGAGGAAGACCGTGACGGGCAACGATAGAGAGACCGTCACCTGTGTTGGCATGTGCGTTTGAGTTGATCTTGAACGAACGGGCATAACCGCCGGTCGCAAAAAGAACGGCTTTCGCATTGAAGATCACTCTCTCCATATTGCGGATGTTGAACGCGACAACACCATAGGCTTTACCGTCTTCGTAAAGGATGTCTGCAGCGTAGTATTCGTCCCAGAACTCAACACCTTCGCGGTATGCCTGCTCATACATCGTCTGCAGCAGTGTCAGACCGGTACGGTCTTTCGCGTAACAGGCACGCGGCGACGACTGTCCGCCGAACGGGCGCTGTGCGATCATGCCGTTTTCCTGGCGACTGAACACGGCACCCATGCGCTCTGCCCAGCGGATCGTTTCCGGCGCATTTTTACACATGAACTCAACAGCATCCTGGTCTGCCAGGTAGTCGGCACCTTTTACGGTGTCAAATTCGTGCAGTTCAACACTGTCTTCGTCGCTAAATGCAGCATTGACACCGCCTTGCGCTGCACCTGAGTGTGAGCGAAGAGGGTGTAGTTTCGTGATAACTGCAACTTTTTTGCCAGCTTTTTGTAGTTCGCGAGCCGCTGCATTTCCAGCTAGACCAGCTCCGACAATTACTGCATCATAAGTATGAATAGGAATACTCATTAACCGTCCTTCAATAGAGTGTACATAATAAAAATCGATTATAGCGTTTCAAATACTTTTCTATGGTTAAAGAGGAATGATAGTTGCGTAAAGTGACACTTATTTACGATAAGTTTGGGCGGAATGGGAAAATTGGTAGCAACCTACGGAGGTAGGTTACTTGAGTGCAGCATTCTTGTCGCGAAGCTGAGCGATACGGTTGCCGCCATGCTGAATCGACATAGAGAGCACTTTGTTGGCTTTTGCGACCACTTCGTCCAGGTTCTGTGATGACATCTTCTGTACGAACCCGCCGCTCAATGTGACCTTGATGGTACTGCCGTCAACATTCTTGAACGGCGTCTCCTCGACACTTTTTCGGACAAGCTCACAATCGTTGATCGCACTGGTTTTGTCCTGGCGCGAAAGCATGATGGCAAATTGGTTATGATCCAGATGCCCTATGATATCATTGTGCTGACGATAGAGCGAAAGCATGAAACCGACCTTTTTCACGATCGCCTCGGTGAAGTCCTGTGAATACTGCATCTCAAGATCGGTGAGTTTGTCGATTGCAAAGATACAGACGGCGGTGTAGTTGCCTAGTTTCTGGTTCTTTTTCTCACCGTACTCATGCATGAAACCTTTGAGGTTGTTAATGCCGCTGATTCTGTCAAGGTAGGCCGGGTTGATCGCTGTAGGCGCTTTCACCGTACGTCCCATCAATTTTGAGATTATCTCACCTTCCACGGTTCTAAACGTTGCCCCCTCGTCCATCTCGGTCATGTTCAAAACCTTGATATCGCTGCGGATTTTGTTGAGTTTTCGGGAGACGGTAAGGATACTGAAGAGGATGAGAAGAAAGAGAGGGATCGCGAGGCCCATCTGTACAAAAAAACGATTTTCTTCATAAACGGCATTCTGCGCAGTCATGGCATTGATCTGCGCTGTCAAGGCGTTATAGCTGTTTGTGAACCGCTCTTTTCGTGCTTGAAGTTCCTCTTCGCTTATCGTCTCTTGCGCGAACCACCCTTTCGCCGCAGCATTGAAAGCGTCAATAGCCTGCTGAAGCTTCGTAATCTCCTTCGTGTAGTAGCCATTTTTCGTGTACTTGTTCAGATAGTCATACGCATAATACGTTGAGAGAACATTGCTTTCATGCTGCAGCATGGTGGTTTTACCGCGGTACTGGATGTTTGCAAGGTCCAGGTCCTCCCGTCCCAGGTTATAGACGGCAGTCGCGATCTCTTTTTCGTTTTTTAAATTTGATAACTTGTAAAAAGAGGCGTATTCGCTGATGATAGTCGCCGTGAGAAGCGCAGAAAGCAGGAACATTAGGATATAGAGGGACTTTATAGTGCCAAAAACCTTGTAGATAGATATTTGCATTATGTGCCTTGTGTTGAGAATGTTAGTTTGTGTTCATAGACATTTTATTGTTAAAGGGGTTAATTGAGACTTAAAAAAAAGTGATATCCTGCCTAAGTCGCCCTCATCAATATATAAACATTTAAAATTGGATAAAATACACCAAAAAAAGAGAGCGATGTGAACGTAGAAAGTTTCTTTATCAGGCTATTTTCAGACCATACCCGTCATATCGGCGATGATGGTGCCGTTATCGGAGGACAGGTCTACAGCAACGATGCGTTTTGCGAGAATGTCCATTTCAAACGTTCCTGGATGACACTGCGCCAGATCGCCTACAAGTCGATGCTGGTCAACATCTCCGATGCGATAGCGATGAATGCGACACCCCAATATGCGCTTCTGAGCGTCGCCATCCCATCGCACTACACACGCCATGACCTCAAAGAGCTTCATGCCGGTTTCCAGGAGGCAGCCGATGCGTATGGTGTGGAGATCATCGGCGGGGACACCGTCTCCAACAGCAAGCTTGACATCTCGATCACAATCGTTTCAAATACGGTCCGTCCCCTGCGTCGCCAAGGGCTGAAAAAGGGTGATCTGTTGGCGCATACGGGCACTATCGGTAAAAGTTACAGAGACCTGCGTTATCTTTTGAATGGGGGCAAGGTTCACTCACAGTCTAAATTTGTCCGTTTTTCGCTGCGCAGCGCTTTTGTCGCTGATGCGGTACGCTCCCTCACCTGCGGTATGGATATCTCTGACGGCCTGGGCAGTGATCTTGAGCGGCTTCATAGCTTAAATAGGGTAGGATTCCAGCTTAAGAGATCTATGGATAAAAAACTTTTTTGCAGCGGCGAAGAGTATGAGATGTTGGTCGGGTTCAACCCGCGCCAACGTAAAAAACTCATGCGTCTGGCTGCCAAAAACCGTACCCCTTTGCACATCTTTGCGAAAGCGAAACGGGCATCTTACAAAAACTGCTGCAAAGCACACCATTTTTAGACTCAGGGTATCGCTTGGGTCAATGATATTTAGGACATTATGGACAGATTTTATGCACTTTCACACACCCCGATCGCCTTTCACTTCAGACAGAACCCCCGTGATTTTGTCGTTGACGAGCAACCGCTCTACGACTTCAGCGGTGAAGGCGAGCACCTTGTATTGCAGATGCGCAAGAAGAACCTTGCCACCTGGGACGCCATCGGCATGATCGCCAACCATCTCGGTATCAATGCCCGCGAGATCGGCTATGCCGGGTTGAAAGACAAAAACGCATTGACAAAACAGTACATCTCGATCTTGAAAAAGCACGAGGAAAAACTGGCGAGTTTCGAGCACGAGAATATCAAGTTCCTGGAACGGACCTACCATAACAACAAGATCCGTCTCGGCCACCTCAAAGGCAACCGCTTTTTTATCCGCCTCAAAAAGGTGAACCCGACAGCAGCCAAGAAACTCTCCGAAGCACTGAAGACGATCAAGAAAGAGGGGATGCCGAACTTCTTCGGGTATCAACGGTTCGGCGCCGATGGTGAGAACTATAAAATCGGTGAAGCCATTTTGAAAGGGAAGCGAAAAGAGCGTAATGTCAAATTGAAACGACTCTACGTCAACGCTTTTCAAAGCCATATGTTCAACCTGTGGTTAAGCCGTCGTCTTGAGATCAACTCGCTTGTCACCAGCTTTGAACCCGAAGCGCTTTGTGATGTGCTGAACATGCCTAAAGAGGTTATCGCCGCACTCAAAGCGCAGACGCACCCTTTTAAGATATTTAAAGGCGATATCCTGAAACACTACCCGCACGGCTCGCCGTTTGAATACGAAGGCGAAGAGCGGGACATTGAACGTCTGAACGAAAAGGATGTTGTTCCGACAGGTCTTCTGCTCGGGAAACGTTCGCGCCGCGCCGGAGGGCTTGCGGGCGAAATCGAAAAAGAGTTTGATATGGACTATACGCAGGTCGACGGGGACCGACGTTATGCATGGGTTTATCCTGAAGATGTAGAATACGAATATAAAGAGAACGAAGCGTGGTTTGAAATGCACTTTACACTGCCAAAGGGGTGCTATGCGACCGTGCTGATCGAAGAGCTGGCAAAGCGCCCGCTTCAACCAGAAATTACCAAGGAGTTATAATGCGTCATCTGACAAGTCTGTTTTCACAAGGGTTCGGTGCGTTCGCCAATACATATTTTCCAAAACCTGTTCAAAACCTTGTAAATAAAGGGTATGTCAACCTGATGGGACTCGACATGAGCGAGTTCCGTGATCCGACGACGTATGAGACGCTTAATGCTCTTTTCACGCGTCAGCTTGAAACACCGAGAGCGTTCTCGGCCGATCCGAAGGACTTTATCTCGCCATGCGACGCCCTGATCACGGAGTGTGGACGTCTGCATGAAGACATCGCCCTTCATATTAAAGGGATGTATTACAACATCAACGACCTGCTGGGCGATGAGATCGATGCGTCAAATAAGGCAAAACTGATCGACGGCGACTTTATGAACTTCTACCTTTCGCCTAAAGATTATCACCGTTACCACATCCCATGTGACCTGTCGGTGAAAAAAGCCGTCCATATTCCGGGGAAACTCTATCCGGTCAACATGCGCTATCTCAACAAACAGCCCAATCTTTTTGTCGAGAATGAGCGGGTTGTCCTGGAGTGTGAAAACAGTGAAGGCAAGCTCTTCTATATGGTGCTGGTGGGGGCATTGAACGTCGGTGTGATGCAGGTTGCGTTTGAGCCGGCCATCCAGACCAATGCAAGCTCGACCGAAGTACGTGCCTACAGCTACGAAGAGGGGATTGCCCTTTCCAAAAATGACGATTTCGGCTGTTTTGAGATGGGGTCGACCATTGTCATTATTGCGGAACCGGACTTTTTGGAACTTGGTGTCGAAGTGGGTGAAAAAGTAGCATACGCTCAGACAATTGCCAAGGTCAAGTAAAGCGTCGGCAATACGATAGGTTTCCCGTTCTCGACAGGCCTATATAAGGTTCATGTCCGCTGTCGACGTGGGACAGCGACTATCTGTTTTTAACTTCCATTTTGGCCATCAGCCTTCCGTTCTCTTCAAAAATATCCATCCGTGTGTCGATCGGAAATTCCTGTTTGGAAAGTTCATCCTGGATGGAGTGGAGTACGGCAGCGAAACGCTGGAACATCGGTACAATGACATAATCGATATTTTCCCGTTTGACAAGTTTGGCAAGCTGTTGAATGGCGCAGTTGTAGAGTTTTTCATTGGTCGCGTATTGCAGACGATAGGCTTCCATCATACGTATGTTTTTGATCAGGGCATCCCGTTCGGTTGCTGAGATCGATTCGGCTTCTTCCGCCCGTTTGAATTCACTGTCTATTAGGATCTGCTCCGCTTTGACAGCACTCTCTACGGTACTCTCGAGGTCGTCGCAATACCCGGAGAGGATATCAACGATATCACTGTCTTTAAGACGGCTGCTGTTAGCGGCGTATGTATAGGTCCTGTCTTCAAAATTATCGTGATCCAATGCCTGTAATAGCTGTACAGTGATATTCAGGTAGGTGTACCTGTCATCATTCTGTGAATCAAAGCTGATCCCGGTCTTGGAAATAAGCGGTTTTGGACCTACATATTTTATCTTCATAACGACACCTTATATTTTGTGGGCTTATTGTAGCATAACTAATTTGCTAGTTTATTATGGCTTTTATAAAGATAAACATAAACACTCTCCACCATTTTATCTACTCGATTAAGTGATTATAAGGTTGCTTATATGATTTTATGCTACTCTCTATCTTCATAATACTCTCCAAGGATATCGATTTGAATAAACGTTTGATAAGCTTATTAACATTCTTGATGTGTTCCTTTTCGACACTCGCTTCTGCTCCGTTGGGCGCTCCGCCGCAGTTTAACAATGCGGCACAAAAAACGGAAACGCTCAAAGACGGCCAAAGTATTATTTTAGGCAAATTCAAAAGCAGAAAAGATGCGGACTTCCAGTTAAGTTCACTGTTGGACTTTATGGATAACAACTCAAAGTTGGTGAATTTGGAGTTGATCAATGGGTTTGATTATGCCGTAAAAGAGAGCGGGGAGCTCTATGTCGTCAGTATTGAACCGTTTGTTGATGACAAAGCTCTTATTGAAGTGTTTGAGATTGTTAATGCACGCTATCCCAAAGCGTATATTGAAGAGTGTCCCGGTTGTGTCAAAGAAGATTTCTTAAAGGCGCGGGTCCATGCAACGGAAGAGCAGGAGCAGGAACTTCTCGAAAATGCGATTGCCCTTGAAGAAGATACGCACGTCGCAATTACCGTCGAAGAAGACGGGGCCGGCGATGCAAAGGAAGAGAAAAGCGCGATGGCGACAGAAAAACCGGCTGTCGAAACGGCTGCGGATCTATCGGCAGGTCTGCCGTTCAAGACAGAATACATTTTTTACGGGGTTGGGGCCATAGCGCTTATCGTCTTGATCTTTTTATTAATACGCAAGCCCAAAAAGGCCTCGGAAGAAGAGCTAAGAGAACTGCATGCGCAGGCGCAGGAGCTTGAAGCCGAGATGAGCCAGTATGCAGAAGAAGAGCATGTTGCCGAAGAGCCTGAGATCGTAACAGAGCCCGCTGCCCAGGCAGCGCCGGAAGCAGTGGAAGCAGTGGCTGTTCAAGAGGAGTTACCGGTCACAGAGGTTGCGGCGCCGGTTGCTAAAGCGGATGCCGGGCCGAGAGATATCAGCGCTATCAATCACAAGCTCCGTGAGCCAAACAGTACGATCGGTAACATTACCAAGGACAACTTCAAAGAGTTTGAGGGGCTTCGTCTCTTGATCGCGGAAGACAACCTTATCAATCAGAAGGTTATCGTCGGTCTGTTGAAAGAGTCCGGTATCAACATTAAGATCGCCAATGACGGTCAGGAGTGTCTGGAGATACTCGAAGAGGACCCTAATTATCCGATCATTTTGATGGACGCCCATATGCCCCGTGTGGATGGACTTGAGGCGACCCGTTTGATCCGCCAGAATCCGGCGTATGACCACATCACCGTCATGGCACTGAGTGGTGACACGGGCGCTGATGATATCCGAAAAATGCGCGATGCGGGTATGGAAGAGCAGTTGGAAAAACCGTTGAAGGTTGCAGCACTCTACCAGGCGCTTTACTGCTATTTTGACCCTGATGCTGTTACCAGCGGCGAGAGTGAGACGTCCGACATCCACCTTGACGAAGCACTCGCCATCGAAATGCTTGGCGGTGATGTTGAACTGTACAATGAGATACTTAATGAGTTTCAGACACTCTATCATGACTCAGACGAGAAGATCGAACTATGGCTGAAGCATGGAGACTTCGACAGAGCCAAAGCACTTCTTCTTGATGTCAAAGGTATCGGAGAGAGCATCGGTACGGCACAACTTACACAGACGGCAGAAGAGTTCAGAGAGGCTATTATTGCCGGCGAAAGTGATAAATTTCCAAAACTGATGAACCTCTACCGTTCACAACTCCACTCTATTTTAGCAGACATTGCAGAGGTTTAGACCTCTGTTATCCCAACATTTAGGCTAATCCGTATGAAATACCTTTTTTCACTTTTTTTTCTGGCCCTTCTATCACCGATCTACGCGGCAGAAGGCGATTTGCACAAAACGATTATTATCGGCAGTTACCTCGTTCCTCAGGATGCAGTTGATCAAAAAAATGAGTTTGAAACCTGGGCCAAAGGTTCTGAACGTATCACATCGCTGCAGGCTGAGTACGATTTGCATTTTGTGACCAGAGAATCGGGCCCCTATCAGGTCGTCGCTCTGGAGCCAATACCCAGTGAAGCGGTTGCCGATGAACTTTTTTCGTTGATCAAGACAACGTATCATGACGCCTTTATCTCCCGAATCCGTTCAAGCGAGCTGTTGTCCGTCTATGCACAAGGCGGGTACCCTGAAACGGTGATACCTTCTCAAAGCGCCACTACGGAGAGATCGACGCAACCGCAGGAGCAGGGTGCAAAAGAGACAGTGTCAGTATCCAACGGGGTTGCATCTGCCACAAACGCCCCGTCCGGATCTGTTGTTGAAACCACAGGGATGCCGTCGTCAATGACGCTGCTGCTTTATGTGCTGGTGGCACTTTTATTGACGGCGGTTATTTTCCTGTTACGCCATCAGCAAAAATTGAAACAGCAGCTGAAGCGTGTTGAAGCCAGACTTGCGGCCGCAAACAGCTCAAACAGCGAGCTTAACAGCGTTAATCTTGAGTATAAAGACTCGATCGTCGAACAAGAGGGGCTTATTGCCGGGATGTCCGGAAAGCTTAAGGATCCGGCAAAAGAGATCCTGGGCAAAGCGGAGAAGATATCGGACACCGACCTGAGCGACAAACAGTCTATCGAGTTACGCAACATCCAGGAATCGGGTCAGGTGCTGTTCGCGATCGTTGATGACCTGCTCGACTTCATGAAGATCCGTTCCAACAAACTCAAGATCGATGTCAAGCCTTTCGATATCAACGAACTGCTTGACCTTATTGTCCGTGCCGTTCTGAAGCGTATTGAGAAAAAAGATGTCGAAGTCGTCTTTGATATTGAGAAAAATGTTCCGCCGCACATTATCGGGGACCCGCTGCGCATCGGTCAGGTCCTGACAAACCTGCTTGAAAACGGTATCAAGTTTACCAACGCGGGCGAGGTCAAACTGCACGTTAAAACACTGAGCAAAAAAGGGCGTGACATTCAGCTGATGTTTGAGGTGATCGATACGGGTATCGGTATCGCCGAATCACAACTGGTGGACATATTCTCACCTTTTTATCAGATCAGCAACAACAACAGTGCCGGACTGGGACTGGCGATCTCGAAAGCACTTGTAGAGATGATGGGCGGCGAGATCCTGGTCTCGACGGGTCTGAACAAAGGGTCGACGTTTACGTTTGTACTCGGCCTGCAAGAGCTTGATGTTGAAGAGAAACGCCACTACCGTATGCCGGACAAAGCGTATAAAAGACGACGCATACTGATCCTGGATTATCATGACAATGCGGCAAAAGCGATGAAAAAACTGTTGGAGTATTTCCATAATGAGGTCGATATCTTTACGCAGTCTGAAATGGCATCATTGGCACCGGACTTAAGCAGTTATGATATGCTGTTTATCTCGGAAAAACTGCTCACTTTCGAGCTTGTCAAGCAGATCGGCGCACTCAAGGAAAAAAGTGATACAAAGATCGTTATCGTCGGCAGTATGCTGCACCAATCAAGCAAGGCGAATGTTGTAGAGAAGCTGGCAGACGGCCGTATCATGAAGCCGGTCAACCAGCAGAACATTTTTGACCTCTTTGTCAATTTCTACGGTGATGAAGTCATCGAACCGCTGCAAGTGCCTGCCGATGAAGTCAAGGCGTCAGCATCAATGCCGCGTATCGTGATCGAGCGTACACAAAAAGAGGACATCACCAAAGAGGATTTTGCCGTGTTCAGCGGTGCCAGGCTGCTGGTTGCCGAGGACAATATCATCAACCAGAAAGTGATCAGCAGTCTGCTCAAAACAAGCGGCGTTGATGTTGATATGGCCGAAGACGGCGCGACCGCTTTCGAGATGGCAAAGAGCATCGAGTACGACCTTATTCTTATGGATGTCAATATGCCGGTGATGAACGGTTATGAAGCAACCGAACGTCTCAAGTCCTCGCCGAAGACGGCCTTTATACCGGTCGTTGCACTTTCGGGCAACACGATGCCGGACGAGATAGCGGAGATGAAGAGATGCGGCATGGATGACCGACTCGAAAAACCGATCAAGGTACCGGAACTCTACACGGTGTTCAGTAAATACCTGAAGTCCCATCCTATCGCGCAAGAGGTGGTCGTAGAGTCGATACCGGACCAGTTCTACCAATATGAAGATGGACTGGAGCGGTGTGGCGGCGATGCCGCTCTCTACGGAGAGCTGGTGGATGAGTTCATGAAGCTTTACAGCGATTCCGACATCAAGATGGAGAGACTCTACCATGAAAATAAAATCGAGGCACTCAGAAAACTGAGCCTTGACGTAAAAGGTGTCAGTGCCAATATCGGTGCCTATGCTTTGGCCGTGGCGGCCAAAAAAGTCAATCAGGCCAGTATGTCAAGTTCGAGCATGCCGAATCTGATTGAAAGTTACAAGAAAACTTTGAAACAGACAGTGGAACTGTTGGCATCACAGAACGAAAAAGTGTAGTTTCACATGCTTTTTAGCTCTATTTTTTTACAATACCGTTAAAAAGTATCCCACAATGCGAATAGACAAATATTTAAACGCTGTCAATATCACAAAACGCCGCTCTGTGGCGCAGGATATGATCAGTTCGGGTGTCGTTTATATAAACGATAAAGCCGTGAAGGCCAGCAAAAATGTCGAGATCGGCGATGTGGTCACCATCGCCTACCTCAAAGGGGCCAAGCGGTATGAAGTCCTGGCCATCCCGACAACGAAATCGACCCCAAAAGCGGAACAAGCCAATTATATTAAGGAGTTGTCGTGAATTACGATGATGCATTCAAGGCCTTTACATCACTGTTTAACCATGAGATGAGCGATTCAGAGATGCGTGCATTTTTGATCTCAATGCGGCTTGATGAAAACACCTCAGTCGATGCTCTGGCAGCTGCGGCGACGGTTATGCGTTCGAACGCGATAGCACTGCCCGTCTCAGAAGAGCTCCGTCCGAAACTGCTTGACGTCGTCGGTACCGGCGGTGACAAGATCGGCAGTTTCAACATCTCTTCCACGGTTGCCCTGTTATGCGCCTCCATGGGATCATACGTTGCCAAGCACGGCAGCCGTTCGATCACCTCCAAGTCCGGCAGTGCCGATATGTTTGAATCGCTGGGCGTACGGCTCGACCTGAGCATCGAACAGAGTGCCAGACTGCTTGAAGAGTGCGGTTTTACCTTTATGTTCGCACAGAACCATCACCCGGCAATGAAGTTTATCATGCCGGTTCGAAAATCCATCAGCGAAAAGACCATCTTTAACGTTTTGGGCCCCTTAACCAACCCTGCCGGTGTCGAGAAGATCATGCTGGGCGTCTTTGACAGGTCTTTTGTCCCTAAGATCGCCAAAGCACTGCAGATCAACAAAGTGAAATCGGCGATGGTCGTCAGCTCCAGAGAGAAGATGGATGAGATCAGTATCTCGGACATCACCTATGCTGCCCGCGTGACAGAAGCGGGTATTGAGGAATACGAGATCGACCCGCTGCTTTATGGGATAAAACGTCAACCGCTTGAGGCGATCATAGGCGGTGATGCAGATGAAAATGCAAAGATCTTGCACAACATCTTCAACAACAGCGCGACGGATGCCCAGCGCGACATCGTCATGATAAACGCGGCCAACGCTTTTATTGTTGACGGCAAGGCACGTGATATTCAAGAGGGCCTTGAACTCGCCAAAGAGGCCCTTCTGAGCGGTAAAGCCAAGGCAAAACTGCAGGAGATCATTCGAGTGAGCCAAAAACTTTGAGTGAATTAGTCTGTTCTCTTGACCAACTGCACTCTGTCAGCGAGGCGATCGTAAAAGCACTGCCCGAGGGCGGCGTCGTTATTCTTCAGGGCACGTTGGCGGCAGGCAAAACGACGCTGACGCAGGCCTTTGCGAAGTATCTTGGGTTGCGTGAGCCTGTGACCTCGCCGACGTTTTCACTGCAGCAGTGTTACGGGGAGAGACTCTATCACTATGACATCTACAACCAGGGGCTTGACCATTTCCTCGCCTTGGGGATGCTTGAGGAGTTGGAAAAGAGCGGGTACCATCTTATTGAGTGGGGCGATGCATCGCTGGCCGAACTTCTAAAAAGTGCGCAGATACCGACGATTATCGTTACAATAACAAAGTCGGATGAGAAGAGAAGAATCTATAGGATAGAAAATGCATAGTTTAGTAGCCAAAGACCTTATAAAGACGATCAAAGGGACGGAGATCGTTCGCGGCATGTCGCTTGAGGTCAGATCGGGCGAAGTCGTCGGACTGCTCGGCCCAAACGGGGCAGGGAAGACCACCAGCTTCTATATGATCTGCGGACTTGTCGAGATGACGGGCGGCACGGTGCTGTTGGACGGTGAAGATATCTCCCATATGCCCCTGCATGAACGTGCCGTGAAAGGTATCGGTTACCTGCCGCAGGAGGCCTCCATCTTTAAAGACCTCACCGTCGAAGAGAACCTGATGGTGGCGGCCCAGGTCAGTATCAAAGATAAAAAAGCGCAGTATGAACGTATTGAGGAGCTGCTTGACATGTTCAATATTGAGCCGATCCGCTACCGGAAAGGGATCTCCCTTTCCGGCGGCGAACGGCGTCGTGCAGAGATCGCGCGTGCGCTGATCAAGTCACCGCGGTTTTTACTGCTTGACGAACCGTTTGCAGGTGTCGACCCTCTGGCCGTCAATGATATTCAGGAGGTTATCCATCAACTGGTGCAGTATGATATCGGGGTACTGATCACGGACCACAATGTCCGTGAGACGCTCGATGTCTGTGACCGGGCCTATGTTATTAAAAGCGGTTCGCTGCTGGCGTCAGGCACCAGCGAAGAGATCGGCCAGAATGAAGATGTCCGCAAGCATTACCTGGGCGAATCGTTTAAACTCTAAACACCATGTTGTCCAAGAGACTTGCGGCGGTTAAAGAACGTCTGGACAGTGAAGTCGCCAAACGAAACAGCCGCGACGAACTCCACCTTTCCCGACCCGATCCCGTTATGCCGGCCCGCGAGCACGGTGATGAGTATGTTGCACTCCTGTGTGCACTCTTTGGCTATGGGCGTGCTGACAGCATAATCACATTTCTCTACTCCCTCGACTTTTCGCTGCTTGACAGCTCTGAAGAAGCAATCGAAAAAGAACTGGCACCCTTTTACTACCGTTTTCAAAACGGCAAGGATGTCATCGAGATCTTCAGGACACTGCATCGGATGAAGCAGCAGCAGAGCCTTGAAGAACTCTTTTGCAAAGGGTATCAAGCAGAGCAGAATGTACTCTCCGGTTTGAACACTATTATTACGCAGATGCAGGATGTAAACCCCTGCGCCAGCAGAGGGTACAACTTCCTGATCGGCCAAAAAGTGACCAGGACCAAAGGCAATTCGGCGATGAAGCGGTGGATGATGTATCTGCGCTGGATGGTGCGAAAAGACAACATCGATATGGGGTTGTGGTCGAAGGTGGACAAGAGAGATCTTATTATGCCGCTTGATACGCACACCTTCAATGTCTCTAAAAAAATGGGGCTATTGCAACGAAAAAGCTATGATCTGGAAGCGGCACTGGAGCTGACGCAGACCCTCAAACGCTTCGATAAAACAGACCCTATAAAATATGATTTTGCACTCTACCGCATCGGTCAGGAGAAAATGTTATAATCGCGTCACTATAAAAGAATTTAGGAGTGTTTATGGAGTGTGAATTCCCGACGATCAATGCAAATAACGATCAGATGAGAGAGATCCTGGAGGGTGTAAAAACCATTGCCGTACTGGGCCTCTCTCCTGACGAGAGCAAAGACAGCAACCGGGTCGCGCGTTACCTGCAGCGTGCCGGCTACAAGATCATTCCTGTCTACCCAAAAGCGGATCAGGAGATTCTGGGTGAAAAGGTCTACACCTCATTGGCAGAGGTACCGGGTCAGGTCGATATGATCAACATCTTCCGTAAACCCGCTGCGCTGGATGCTATTGCGGATGCAGCGATCGCACGCGGTGATGTCAAAGTGTTCTGGTCGCAGATAGGGATCGTTAACAACGCCGCAGCACAAAAAGCGGAAGATGCCGGAATGCAGGTCGTTCAGAACTACTGCTCCATGGTAGTCCACCGAAAACTGTTAGGATAAACATTGTTCCCATTAGAAAAGATTCATCAGGCACACCAGCGGATTAAAGATGTCGTCGTTCACACCCCCTACTCTTATGCGCCGTTTTTAAGCGGGGCAAGCGGGGTAGAGGTCTATCTGAAAAAAGAGAACCTTCAGATGACGGGAGCCTTCAAACTGCGCGGCGCATTCAATAAAGTTGCCTCTTTGAGCGATGCTGAACGCGCCAAAGGCGTGGTGGCGGCCAGTGCGGGCAACCATGCCCAGGGCGTGGCGTATTCGGCACAGCACTTCGGCATAAAAGCGGTTATCGTCATGCCGGATTCGACACCGCTAACCAAGATCAACGGTGTCCGTCATTTCGGCGCAGAGGTTATTCTGGCGGGCAGTAACTATGATGAAGCCTATGCCTATGCGACCACCTATGGCGAAGAGAACGGTCTGGTCTTTGTCCACCCTTTTGAAGATGAGGAGGTCATAGCAGGGCAAGGCACCGTTGCCTTGGAGATTCTCGAACAGGCGGATGCGCTTGATGCTGTTATTGTTCCTGTCGGCGGCGGCGGTCTGATCTCGGGTGTCGCTGCGGCGATCAAGGGGATCAACCCCGAGATCGAAGTGATCGGCGTCAGTGCAGCCGGTGCACCGGCCTTAAAACAGTCCTTTGATGCCAAGACACCGATTGATACAACGTCGGTCCGTACGATTGCCGATGGTATCGCCGTCAGAGACTGCTCGCCTGTTACCCTGAACTATATGCTCGAGAGCGTGGACACCTTTATCACCGTCGATGACAGAGAGATTGCAAGTGCGATCTTGTTCCTGCTGGAAAAACAGAAACTTGTTGTCGAAGGTGCCGGTGCAGTAGGCGTTGCGGCGCTCTTGCATGAGAAACTGCCGCATCTCAAAGGGAAAAAAGTCGCCGTAGTACTAAGCGGCGGCAATGTCGATGTGACACTGCTTTCGGTGATCATCGAAAAAGGTCTTATCAAGTCACACCGCAAGCTCAAGTTGACGGTGACCCTGGTCGACAAACCGGGGTCTTTGATGATGTTGACGCACCTTTTGAAAGATCTGAACGCCAATATTGTGCACATCGCCTATGACCGTACTTCGACCGACCTGGAATATGGTGATGCCAATGTCACGATCCACCTTGAGACCAAGGGTGAAGAGCATCAAAAAGAGATCATCAACACACTCCACGACAACGGCTATCTAAGCAGCGAATTTCATTAAACTCTCTTCCTGTCAATGGCGGTTGCCATCGGCACTCCGTAAAGGCATATCATGATAACGATCGATCTCGGTTCAAACAGTTTTCGCTGTATAGAGTACGACTGTCAGACAAAACAGTTCGGACGCAG
Source organism: Sulfurimonadaceae bacterium (assembly GCA_041555445.1). Lineage (GTDB taxonomy): Bacteria > Campylobacterota > Campylobacteria > Campylobacterales > Sulfurimonadaceae > Sulfonitrofixus. Next base: position 50,454 of record JBFFKK010000002.1, on the reverse strand, counting down.
TTTTGAGCGTATCGTTAAAACGGCTGACCGGATGCACGAGACCGGGCTGATCAGCGAAGGGGCTGTTGAGCGGGTTATTACAGCCCTGAAAGAGGCAGATAAAGCACTGGGGCTTAAAAATACCCAGGTCAAAGCGGTGACAACACAGGCGATGCGCATGGCCGGCAATGCAGACGAGGCACTGGCCCGCATTGCAGCCGAGACCGGCGTCGCATTTCAGATCATTGGTGCTGACGACGAGGCCTACTATACGCTGCTGGCGGTAGAACAACGCCTAAAATCTTTGCAGATAGAGAGCGGGCATTTCGTCCTTATCGATGTCGGCGGCGGTTCGACCGAGATCATCTTTTCCAACAACGGGACAATGGAGAGTCGCAGTTTTCCGATCGGTATCGTGACGACGGCGCAGATCTGTGACCAACATCGAGACATCCACCTCTATCTGGAGGAACAGTTTCGCGACCTTGTCCGTTACGTGACGGACTATTATGCCAAGGCCGGCAGACCCGACGCTTTCGTTGCAACCGCGGGCACACCGACAACGATGGCGGCCTATCTGCTTGGAATGAACTACCGGAACTATGATGTTGACAAGATCAACGGCTACCGACTCTCTTTGGATGGCACGCAGCAGGCCCTTGAGGGTCTGATGGCCATGTCCGAAGAGACGAGGGCAGAGATCGTAGGGGTAGGGCGGGAGAGTCTTATTCTTGCCGGCATCGTCATTGTCCAAAAACTTTATGATGTTCTGGGGTTTGACGAAGCCGTCGTTATTGATGACGGGGTTCGTGAAGGCGTCGCCATAGACTATTGCCGAAATCGATGATCTCGCTCTGAGCAGATTAAAGTACGGATGCCGAAGCCTGTATATTAAATTAATTTGAAAGAAAAATCCATCCCTCTATTTAACAAAAAATATAGCTAATATTGCCTATAATAGGCGAATTTTTTCATCTCCGGTGTTCCGGAGAATCAATCGTTTTTGATTGAATTATATTTTTTGAGGAGTCGCTATGCAGATCAGCGGAGCGCAGATGGTCATCGAGGCATTGATCGCCGAAGATGTAAACACCGTTTTTGGGTACCCTGGCGGGGCTATAATGAACGTTTATGATGAGATCTACAAGCAGGACGGTTTTGAACACATCCTGACACGTCATGAACAAGCTGCAATACATGCAGCAGAGGGGTACGCAAAAGTCACCGGCAAAGTCGGTGTCGCGATGATCACTTCCGGCCCAGGCTTTACCAATGCGGTAACCGGTCTTGCTGATGCGTTTATGGACTCCATCCCGATGGTTGTCATCTCCGGTCAGGTCCCGATGTCGCTTATCGGTACCGATGCGTTCCAGGAGATTGATGCTGTCGGTATCAGCCGCTCTTGTACAAAACACAACTACCTTGTCACGGATGCAAAAGACCTGCCACGTATTTTGAAAGAGGCCTTTTATATCGCCTCGACAGGCCGTCCGGGTCCTGTCCATGTCGACATCCCCAAAGATGTTACGGCGCAGATCGAAGAGTTCGTCTACCCGGAAGAGGTGGATATTCCGACATACAAGCCGCACACCAAAGGCAACAGACGCCAGATAAAAAAGGCGGTTGACGCGATCGCTGAGGCAAAACGTCCGCTTTTCTATCTTGGTGGCGGTATTATCAACTCGAATGCGGCGGAAGAGGTCCGTCACTTTGTCAAGATGACAGGTATCCCTGCGGTCGAGACCTTTATGGCACGCGGTACACTGCGTCATGATGATCCGCTTCTTATCTCCATGCTGGGTATGCACGGTTCATACGCTGCCAACATGGCGATGAGTGAAACGGATCTGGTCATCGCACTGGGCGCCCGTTTTGATGACCGTGTAACCGGTAAGCTTTCGGAGTTTGCAAAATATGCCGATGTCATTCATGTCGATATCGATCCGGCAAGCATCTCCAAGCTTGTCAATGCCGATTATCCGATCGTTGGCGATGTTAAAGGCGTTGTTGCGGATATGATCGAATTGGCAAAAGAGAAGGTCGATGCAAAGCGCTACGCCCCTTGGCTGGAGACGGTCGAACATTTCGATAAACTGCACCCGCTGCGCTACATCGAAGATACGGACAACATCAAGCCCCAGTGGGTCATTGAACGTGTCGGCGAACTGCTCGGTGATGATGCCAATATCTCTACCGATGTCGGACAGCACCAGATGTGGGCAGCGCAGTTCTATCCGTTTACGCGCCCCCGTCAATGGGTCAGTTCAGGCGGTCTTGGTACGATGGGCTTCGGATTCCCTGCTGCATTGGGTGTCAAACGCGGTGCGATGGATAAGGTCAGTATCAACTTTACCGGCGACGGCTCGATCCTGATGAACATCCAGGAGCTGATGACGGCTGTCGAGAAAAAGCTCCCGGTCATCAACATTATCCTCAACAACAACTATCTGGGGATGGTACGCCAGTGGCAGACGCTCTTTTATGACAAACGTCACTCCGAGACAGACCTCTCTGTGCAGCCTGATTTTGTCAAGCTTGCTGAGAGTTTCGGCGGCATCGGCTATTGCGTTTCAACAAAAGAGGCGTTCGATGCGGCGCTTAAAGACGCTGTAGAGAAAAACGTTGTGGCCATTATCGATGTCAAGGTCGAGCGTCTGGAAAATGTTCTTCCGATGGTACCGTCGGGCGGATCACTGTTCAACATGATGTTGCTAGAAAACAAGAAGGAGTCATAATGCAAGATGAAAGAAGAGTAATTTCTGTTATTGTTGCAAATGAGGCAAGTGCGCTTTCGCGTATCTCCGGGCTCTTTTCTGCACGCGGTTACAACGTTGTCTCGCTGACGGTTGCTCCGATCCCCGACAGCGACTATTCACGCCTGACCATCGTTACGATCGGGTCGGTCCGTGTTATCGAGCAGATCACCAAGCAGTTGCACAAGCTTATTCCTGTTCTTCGTGTCTCCGACACACAGGAGATGATCGAAAAAGAGATGGTGCTGGTCAAGTTCCCTATCTCCGAGGACCTGAGTGATATCTCTGTTCTGTCCAATGCGTACAACGGCAAGATCGTCAATGTCGGTACAGACACGATCATCGTTATGGTCGCGGATGAACCTAATCGCGTTGAACACTTTTTGACAGCGATCAAACGTTTCAATCCGATTGAGATCGTTCGCGGCGGTACTGTCGCCATTGAACGATAAAAAGGTGAGGAGACTGATGATAGAGCTCAATGATTTGACACAACAGATCGGTGCTGACTATACAGGCAAGTCTATTACTGTCTCTGCACTCAATACCCTCAGTGCTGCTACGGGCAGCGAACTGAGCTTTCTTGAGAACAAGAAATACGTTGATCAGCTTCAAAAGACGAAAGCAGGGGCCGTCTTTGTCACATCGGACATGGCTGAGCATGTTCCCGGGACATCGATCGCTGTCGTCGTGGATGAGCCCTACCTTGCGCTTGCAAAAGCAAGCCAATATTTCGCACCGGCGCTTGTTGATCCGGAGGCGCCGGCCGCGGTGGTAGGCGAGGGCAGCTACATTGCCGAGGGTGCCAACCTGGCCAATGGCGCTGTTATCGGCCGAAACTGCACCATTATGCCGGGTGCCTATATCGGCCGTGGTGCTGTGATCGGCGACAATACGATCATCCATCCCAATGTCTCCGTTTATCATGATTGCAAGGTGGGTTCGAACTGTATTATTCATGCATCGACGGTTATCGGCAGTGACGGTTTCGGCTTTGCGACCACGAAGATGGGAACCCATGTCAAGATCTACCAAAACGGTAATGTGGTCATCGAGGATGATGTCGAGGTCGGTTCATGTACGACGATTGACAGAGCCGCATTCGGAACGACACTGATCAAAGTGGGCGCACGCATCGACAACCTGGTACAGGTCGGACATAACTGTGTCATCGGAGAGTACTCCGTACTGGTCTCGCAGTCCGGTCTGGCCGGCTCGACCGAGTTGGGTCGAAATGTCGTGTTGGGCGGGCAGGCTGCGGCTGCAGGACACCTTATGATCGCGCCGTTTACCACCTTTGCCGCACGTTCCGGCATTACCAATGATGTCAAAGAGAGTCACAAGGTCTACGGCGGTTTCCCGTTAATGGAACAGCGTTCATGACTAAAACTGCAAGCCAAGCTGGCCCGTTTACTGAAGTCCAAGTAGATAAATTTTTTATTTACGACAGGCACTTCTGAGACATAATATTTCTTCAAGAAAAAAGCGCTACACTATTGCATATTCATACTAAGGAAAAGCAATGAGCGGTAAAATGACTCTTGAAACGACTCTCCCGTTAGAGGGTACCAAAAACGGTGTTATCTCTATTTCAAAGATCGAAGAACCCTACGGTACCGGTTCGAATACAGTAGCCAGTATCGGCATCTCTTTAGCGGGTAATGCCGATGAGCCGGAGTGGAAAGTTCATCTGCCTTTGGGTAATCTGAACGCCGTTATCGAAGCCCTTCAAAAACTGCAATAATCGTTTTTGCACCTTGTTTGAGGTGCAGGCGAGCCCCGATATTTACATTTAAATCAATCATTTTTTTCAACAAAATAATACAGCGTAATTACAGATGAACTGATCTATACTGGAAAATCAGACATCTGGATTACTTATGAAACGTTGGCCTATTATAGCTTTTTTGATTACGGCTGTTATCGTTATGGTGTTGTACATCCTCCCGCACAGCAAAGCAAAACACATCATGACCTTTCCAAAATGGAAAGAGAGCTATGACCTGACCAGGGGCGTCATCGAATCGGATGCACACAATGCCTATGTCGAGATACTGATGAACAAAAAAGCTGTAGCGGCTTACAGAGAGGTCAAATCGCTTTTCCCGGTTGGCTCAAAGCTCTATAAACCATTATACGGTGATCCCGGAGGCAAAAATTTTGCACGACTGGTCATTATGGTCAAGATGGAAGAGGGGTATGACAGTGAAAATGGCGATTGGTGGTACGGCGTGTATGATGAGAGCGGCACCAAAATGGCTTACGAGGGGCGCATTCCGGAATGCATCAGCTGTCATGCCATGGCCAAAGAGACAGACTATATGTTTTCGCGCAGTGTTATGAAGAAGCTAAGCGGCATTGATACCAATGAGTTTGAAGAGTATTTGGAGGATTGAAACACTAAAGGGCTGGCCCTTTAGCGTACGCGAGATTATTTGTAGTTTTTGACAAAGGTTTCGATACGGTCGATACCTTTTTTGATGTTTTCCATGCTGGTTGCGAATGAGAAGCGGAAATACCCTTCGGCACCAAAACCGACGCCCGGCACAACCGCAATCTCTGCCTGCTCCAAAAGTGCTTTACAGAACGCCAGGGAGTCGTTCGAGATCTCTTTGATGTTGACAAAGAGGTAGAAAGCGCCATCGGGTGACAAGACAGAGAGACCATCGATGCTGTTGAACATCTCAACGGCAACGTCACGGCGCTCCTGAAAGGCCTTGCGCATCATCTCAATGTCGGCATCGGCAGAACCGTCAAGACCGACAATCGCAGCCATCTGTGTGATTGAATTGATGTTGGATGTGCTTTGGCTCTGCAGCTTTTTAGTGGCCTTGATCAGCTCGGCATCGGCAGCAGCCATATACCCGAAACGCCATCCCGTCATTGCGACCGATTTGCTCAGACCGTTGATCGTGATGGTACGTTTGTACATGTCTTCACTGATGGCAGCAGCAGAGGTGAACTCGCCGGCATAAACCAGCTTTTCGTACATCTCATCACTGGCGACAAGGATATCGGTGCCTTCAAGGACTTTACCGATCGCGATCAGCTCCTCTTTCGAGTAGACAGCGCCTGTCGGGTTCGACGGCGTCGTCAGGATCAACATCTTTGTCTTTGGTGTGATAGCCGCTTTAAGCTGCTCAGGTGTGATCTTGAAGCCGCTGGCATCATCCGTCATGATCTCTACCGGTGTACCGCCGCTATAGAGCACAATCTCAGGGTAGGTGACCCAGTAAGGTGCCGGGATGATCACTTCATCGCCATCTTCGATGGTTGCCTGCATCAGGTTAAACAGGGAGTGCTTGGCACCATTGTTGACGATGACCTGGTTCGGTGCATAGTCAAGACCGTTATCGCGTTTGAGTTTGTCGCATACCGCCTGCTTCAGTGCCGGGATACCGTCAACCGCCGTGTATTTGGTAAAGTCGTCATTGATCGCTTTGATAGCCGCATCTTTGATGACCTGAGGCGTACCGAAGTCAGGCTCGCCTGCAGAAAAACTGATCACATCCTTGCCTTGGGCACGCAGCTCTTGGGCAAGCGTTGTAACGGCAATAGTGATAGATTCTGATAATGTATTAATACGTTTGGTTAACATAGTTGTCCCTTGGGGTATCTATCAATCCTGTGCGGATAATAGAGGCAAAATATTGGCAAAATTATAGCATTAATTGAATGAAAATTTATTGGAAAAATAAATTTTTTATATAAAGAAATTGCCGCAATAGAAAAAAGATCACACAACCCAATAGCAGGCCGGCAGCATCAGCAGCGATATCACTCCATGATGCGTATCGGGTAGGTAAAAAATACTGAACGATCTCTATTAAAACAGCATAGCTAAACAAGATGACGGCCATATCTCTTGTCAGGAGCATCGGATGTGCCGGTTTGAAGAGTATAAAGAGCACGGCAAAAGCGGCTGAATGGTTTAGCAGGTCACTGAAAGAGAGAAGTGGCGGCAGTGCCTCATAGTTTGGCAGGAGGGCCAAAACGGTGATTGCAGTCAATGTGATATAAAAAGTGTTTTGAAGAACAGAGAAGGCAGCACGCTATTGATGCAAAAAATGTGTGCAGAAAATGCACATTTTAGGTTTTGATCGCTTTAAGGAACGAGTCGTAGATCTGTTCCAGTTTAAGATCTTCATCCAGAACCTCTTTGTTATCTTTCATCAGGACATGTTCCAAGACCGCGACACGCTTGAGAAGGTACTCAAACAGCTCTTTGTTGATGTCCGGCAGTTTGTTGTGGCTGAACTGATCCTTGTCCCGCCCTTTTTCGATCACGTGGGCGGGGATACCGATAGCAGTCGATCCGTCCGGTACCTCTCTGACGACAACCGAGTTGGCGCCGATTTTGGCCTCTTCACCCACGATAATGTTTCCGAGTACCTTTGAACCGGCACCGATAACGGCCCCGCGTCGGACGGTCGGGTGGCGTTTGCCTTCGATCAGGCTTACCCCGCCGAGAGTGACCCCCTGATAGATGACGACATCCTCTTCGATGATACATGTTTCGCCGATGACAACACCGATACCGTGGTCAATGAAGACACGGCGGCCGATACGTGCAGCGGGGTGGATGTCAATGTTGGTAAAGAACTGGTTGATGCCCATCAACATACGGGCGGAGCGTCTAAAGTTGGCACGGTGGAGTCGATGTGCGACACGGTACCAGGCAATAGCCCAAACACCGGGATAGTTAAAGATAAACTCAAATTTGCTGTGGATAGCAGGATCATTTCTATAGACGTTTACAAAATCTTCTTTGATTTCAGAAAATAGTCCCAAGTTTTGCCTTTGGATACGACGACTGAACTTCTATGGCGTCGTGGTATAAATTTTAATTTGTGGTACGCAGATACCCGTTTTGATAAAGATACAATTCCAGTTTTTGAAGTGTATCACTTTTTTCTTCTTCTGTCGTAAAGGTGCTGTTTGCCAAATTATTTTTAAGTTGGATTAATATTTGCGATTTATCATAGCCGATATCATCAAGAATATCAAGGATATTGTCCGATTCTATGAGGTTGTGAAGAATATACCCATCCTCTGTTATCTCAACATTGCACTCATTGGGATGGGTGAAAAGATTGTGGCTCATACCCAGGGTCTCTTGATAGGCACCGATATTGAAAAAAGCAAGAAAATACTCCTCCTCATCAAGATCAACGTCATGCAGATAGAGCGGGGCGCTCGTGTCAAACTGGATCTCGCCGTCACTGTCACAGGTGATGTCCCAAAGTGAAGCGGCACGGATAGCCGGTTCATCCAGTTTGTCGAGCGGCATTACCGGAAAGTGTTGCGACAGACCCCAATAGTCGGGCATACTTTGAAAGATAGAGCTGTTTATAAGGTAACGTTCCTGAAGGCGTTCCTGCAGACGTGACAACTCATAGCTTCGGGACCCTTTCTTCATCCGGAGTGATTTTTTGATGATCTGATGGACCAGGATTTCGGCGTTCGAACGGTCCTGAAGCGATACGTAACCCAGGTCAAAAAGGGTGAAAAGTGACTCTAAATGGTCTAAGGCATCATGGATAAACTCCACACAGTTTTCGTTTGTCAACAAGCTGTTCAGTATGCGTAGCTCTTCAATAATAGGGGGATTCGTCTCCGCAAAATGAAGAGATTTTTCCTGATAATCCTGTGAAAAAAGCTCAAGGACCGGCGTAATCAGAACGGCGTGTGAGGCGATGATAAAGCGGCCGGACTCTGTGTAGATGTTCGGGTGATCGACCCCTTTGGCATTCATGATCTCCCGCAGGACAAAGACAACATCGTTGGCAAACTCCTGTAAGGAGTAGTTTCGAAGACGTCTCTCTTCCGTTTGGGAGTACTCAACAGCCAGTCCGCCACCGATGTTGATCGAGCTGAGTCTATTTGCTCCCATTCGTTTGAGTTCGGCATAGACGTTTCCTGCTTCGCGCAGGGCTTTTTTGAGCGGTGCGATATCTTCCATCTGTGAACCGATGTGAAAGTGTAGCATGGTGAAATTATCGATAAGTTGATGCTCCTGCATCATGCCGACGGCCTCCAGGAGCTCCGTAGCGGTCAGTCCGAACTTTGCGTCCATGCCGCCGCTTTTTGCCCATGAACCGGAACCGGCACTGTGCAGTCGAAGCCGGATACCGATGTTCGGCAGTTTCAGATTGGAGGTGCTTGCCACTTCGATGATCGATTCGAGCTCGCCCAGCCCCTCGATGGTCACGGTGATATTGTGCCCCATCTGTGCCGCCATGAAGCAGAGGGTGGTCATCTCGGTGTCTTTAAAGCCGTTGACCGTAATAGGCGAACCGACAGGTGTTTGCGCTATCGCCAATACAAGTTCGGCTTTTGAACCGGCTTCGAGACCGTAATTGTAAGGCTTGCCATATTTGATAATGGACTGTACCGCCTGCGGGTACTGGTTGACCTTCAGCGGGAATACCGCATTGAAGGTCCCGGTATACGCATTTTCATTGATAGCCCGTTGAAAATGCCCATAGAGATTGTCGATCTGCTTTCCGACAATATGTGGAAAACGGAGAATGATCGGTCCTCGCAGGTCGCTGTTGCGTATGTCCTGAGTGATGGAGAGCAGCGAAGGCTGACTCGCTTTGTTAACACAGACTTCACCATCTTTAATGATAAAGTTCTCATTGCCCCAGATATCAATACCGTAATTATTCATGTGGCCTACTAAAAATCGTCTAGCGGAATGGTGTTTTCCGTTTTTTCTTCCAGATCTTTAACCCAGATCGTTCCGTCGTTTCGTTCATTTTCACCTATGATAGCACAAAACCGTGCATTGACCTTGTCGGCGCCCTTGAGGTGGTTTTTGAAATTTTTACTTTTGTACTCAACGCTCACTGTGTCCGTTTTGCGTTTGCGCTGTGCTGCCTTCATGATGAGAGGCAGCCCCTCGTCATCCAGGGTACCGATGTAGTAGCCGCTGCGTTTGGCTTCGGGCATCTTGATCAACTCCAAAAGTCGTTCGATCCCGATCGCAAAACCGACGGCCGGGGTCTCTTTGCCGTCCAGGAATTCGACAAGTCTGTCATAACGTCCGCCGCCCGCGATCGCTGATTGCGAGCCGATCTCGTCGCTGACGAACTCGAAGGCTGTTTTGGAGTAGTAGTCAAGACCGCGCACAAGGTGGGTGTTGACCTCATAGGCGATGTCGCTCTCATCAAGCAGCTGTTTGAGCAGTTCAAAATCGGTATCGCAGCTCTCGCAGAGATTGTCCATCAGTTTGGGTGCATCGGCATAGACCAGCTGGCAGCTGCCGTTTTTGCAGTCCAGAACGCGGATCGGGTTGGTCGCCTTGCGACGGGCACAATCTTCACAGATGTGTTCTTCGTGCGCCTCTAAAAAGCCGACTAGCTTCGTGCGGTACTCCGGCATACAGTTGTGGTCGCCCAGGGAGTTGATCTCGAGTTTATAACCGATACCGAGGGCATCCAGAATGTCGACCAGCATCATGATGAGTGTGGCATCTTCGACAACACTGGCCACACCGAAACTCTCAATCCCAAACTGGTGAAACTCTCTCAGGCGGCCTTTTTGCGGGCGTTCATAGCGGAACATCGGACCGTGGTAGAAGAAACGGTGAATACCGCCCTGTTTGTCCAGTTTCTTTTGAATAAAGGCGCGCACAACCCCGGCTGTTCCTTCGGGGCGCAGGCAGACGTCGTTGTCGCCTTTGTCGATGAACTGATACATCTCTTTACCGACAATATCGCTTGATTCGCCGACAGAGCGCTTGAAAAGTGCCGTCTCCTCCAAAAGTGGGGACTCAAAATAGCTGAAACCGTAGCGTTTGGCGATGGCGGTCGCTGTCTCGATAAAATATTCATAACGTTCCGCATCTGGTGCGAACATATCATTCATACCGCGTAGGGATTGAATCATTTTGTATCCTTGATCTTGTTAATAATCTCTTCTGTAATTTTTTCAATGGGATCTGAAGCGTCGATAATGACCAGCTCGATGCCCAGCAGTCCGGCCGCTTCGATCAAAGCGTCCTGTATACCGAGAAGGTAGGCTGTGCCGCGCAGTTCGATGCCGTCGAGCTCCTTTTGCGAGAGCCTGAACTGCAGCTCCTCTTCGCTCAGTTGCAGCAAGAAGAGCTTTTGCGGGTAGATGCCATCGGTTGCGAAGGCATTGAGCGCCAGTATCTCCTCTTTTGCGATCGTCTCCTGGATCAGGGCATAGGCTACACCGGAGACGACGCTGCGGTCCGAGATGACCAACCTCTCAAGATTGGGCTTGATGACCTCCTGCATATGTTCGGCGCGATCGGCCAAAAAGAGGAGAAACTCCGCCTTGGGGCTCTGGACCTCGCCGCTCAGGACGATGTCGCGTATCTGCGCACCGGTTCTGGTCGCGCCGGGCTCTTTCGTGATAACAGCATCGTCAAAGGCTGCCGAAAGGCGTGCGATCTGTGTGCTCTTTCCGGCCGTGTCAATCCCCTCTATTGCAACGTACACGACTTCATCCCTCCAATGATCTCCTGGACCTCCGGCGGCAGAAGGTGGTCGGTCTTACCGTTAAACTTCAACAGGTTTCGAACGATCGAGGAGCTGACGAAGGCATGCTTGAGGTTCGGCATCAGATAGACCGTCTCGATCTCTTTGTCCAGCGAGTTGTTCAGATAACCCAGTTGCAATTCGTACTCAAAATCGCTGACCGCCCGCAGACCGCGGATAATGATCTTTGACTCAAGCGAGTTCGCCAGGTCGACGGTCAGGTTGTCAAACCCGACGACGCGTGCAGTGGCAACACTCTCAATGGCGACTTCAACCATTTTGATACGTTCGTCGAGCGCAAACATGGGCCGTTTGTCGCGGGAATCCGCTACCGCAACGATCACTTCGTCAAAAAGGTTGGCAGCCCGCTTTATGATATCGAGATGACCATTGGTAATGGGGTCGAATGTTCCGGGATAAAGGGCTATCTTAGGGCTAGTCATTATCGCTCCAGCGTTTATATAAGTTGTTTTCGATGCCGATCAGATCGAACCACTTTCCGATCATGAACGCTTCCATCTTCTCCAGGGTGTCCTGTCCGGAGTAGTAGGCCATCACAGGCGGTGCGATGATAATACCGAGTGTCGAGAGCTTATGCATGTTCTCAAGGGCTATGGCCGAGAAAGGCATCTCTCTCGGTGCCAAAAGGAGTTTTTTCTGCTCCTTGATCATGACACTGGCCGCCCGTGTGGTAAGGTTGTCTGCAATGCCGACACTGATCTTGGCCAGGGTGTTCATGCTGCAGGGAATGATCATCATCGCGTCCATGCCGAAAGAACCGGATGCGACGGAGGCCCAGATGGCCTCATCTTCGTGCAGTGTGATGTTCTCTTCTTTGTCCAGTACGATCTGTGCATGATCCGAGATGATAAGGTGTTTTTCAATACTCTCTGGCAGGGCACGCAGCGCTTTCAGACCAAGACTTGTACCGCTTGCGCCGCTGATGGCTATAAGAACTTTCATAACACCTCGACATCTGTCTGTAAATTTAACTGTAATAATAGCATTTTTAGCTGATTTCTATGTTTATAGCCCGCAATCTCATCATATACACACAATATTGTTCTATCGTCTCGTAAAGGAGAACAGATGGATATGTTACTGGAGGTCTGGCTGACACTGCTTTTGGCACCGGTCATGCTGGTCTCATTTATGATAATGCTCAAAAGCAAGCGTGGATAGGGTTAGGGTCTATCGACAGTAGAAGGGGGTTTTAACATCTCCAGGAAAGCTTTAATGTAGTCTGCGGGAATTGCAATCGTCGATCGGGTGTTCTGGTTGTTGACCAAGGTGAACTCGGCACCGCTCTCTTGCACTTTTTGAAGCATTTCGGGTTTGACTTCAATGGTGTAGTCTTTGTAGAACAAGCCGTTGCGGATACTGGAGTAGTGCGGATGTATCTTCAAATCCGGCATATGCGCCGAATAGACAGCCGTAAAGTCGCGCCACCCGCCTGATTTTCTCTGCAACCAGAGATAGTAGCTTGCTTCGGTTCTTCTGATGCGTGCCCGGCTTTCGGGATCCGGCAGTCTTGCGACCAGGCAAACGAGGTAGCTCTCCTCGAATGTTACGATCTCATAGGGGAGCGTTGCGATGATCTTTTCATGAAATTGTGGCGCATAAGATATAATGCCGTGCTCTAAAAGGTAGTCGGCTGTGATCTCCGGCAGCGGTTCGGGTGCCGGCAACGGTTTTTCGACATGCTGCGCGCATCCGCTGAGCATTGCCAGTGTGAAAAACAGCATACAGGTCTGCAGGTGCAGATAAATAGTTCGAGGCACGGCAATATCCATTTTTAAGAGCTTATCTGCCATTTAGCAAACATCCTGTCGGGGGTGTTCGGCAAGCGGCCTGTTTTAGAGACAAATCATACCACAAAAGGGTAAGCAGAGATGAAAACCGGCATTACGCACATTATGATGATTATACTGCTCCATACCGTGTTCCACGTTTCACTCCATGCCGAAGCGATCAGCAGCAAAACCTATGGCGCCGTTGTCGTCTCCGAAGTGACCAGCATCTATGACGGTGACACGTTCCGGGCAAATATCAAAGCGTATCCCGACATTATCGGTTACAGAATCGGCGTACGCGTCAACGGTATCGACACGCCTGAGATGCGCGGAAAATGCGACCAGGAGAAGCAGTTGGCGCGACAGGCGAAAAAGTTTACGGTCTCGCAGCTGAGAGGGGCAAAAAAAGTCGAGCTGCGCAACATGAAACGCGGTAAGTACTTCCGCATCGTCGCCGATGTCTATGTCGATGACAAGAACCTGGCAGAGATGTTGATAGAACAAGGTTTGGCAGTCACTTATGACGGCGGACATAAAGCCAAAGAGTGGTGTAAATAAACACTATATAGTCTTTTATATAGCTTTTAAAAAAATATTTCGAATTTCACATAACTTTAAGTTAAAGCCCCCTATAATTTCAGCCTTTCAAACATGCCGCCGTGGTGGAATGGTAGACACGTCGGATTCAAAATCCGATGCAGCGATGCGTGCCGGTTCAAGTCCGGCCGGCGGTACCACCCTTATTCAATCAAACAATCTCCAATGTAGCCGTGACAGATATTTTGTTGTTCGTCCGCTCGAATCACCGCTAAATCATTAAACTGTCTGCCTACAAAAGCCACTTTAAGCACTCTTTTTGCTATACTCTCTACACAAATAATAGATAGATTTCATACAGTAAGGAACACACTATTTTACGCGACGCACTTTTTATTACTATTTTCGGAGTCCTCTTTTATCTGGCGATGGCCACCATCCTTGGCGACTCGGGCATCATCGGCAGTTTCGGGGCTGATTTTGCGGCACTCAACCAAAAGCTCTTCGGCTACCTCTCCTATATCTACCTCTTTGTTGCCGGCATAGGTGCCTATTTTCTCTACAGACGTCAAGGTTTTGATGTCAGACGTGCCGAGATCACGGTGGCCTACATCCTGCTCTTCTTCTCGCTCCAGATCTTTCAGGCAACGGTGACAACCGGCGAGCTCCGCGGTCTGGTAGGGTCCGGATTTGTGGATTTTACGGTCGGCTACATCGGCTTTTTCGGGGTCTGGATCTTTTTCCTGATGACCTTCGTGCTCTCGCTCGGGATGATATTCGACAAAAGTGTCGGGGAGATGGCGCAGCCGCTCAGAGAGGCCGGTTCGCGCATGTCGCTGGGCTCGTTTTCGGAAAAAGGCGCAGACGGCGAAGACGAGGCTCCAGAAGTTGCAGCGATTCGTAAACGCACCGCTGCGCAAAAGGCAAAGGATGAAGAGTTCCTCGAAACAGCCGAACTCAAAGATGAACTGGATACACCTGCCTACCTGCGAAAACATGAAGATGAGGCGATCGAGACCGAAGCCAAGATCCGCCTCATAAAAGCCAGCGAGGCCGACGATACCCTGGAAGCAGCGCCTCAAGAGGCTGAAGCAGCACCTGCGGTCGAAGCGAAACCGCGCAACATCGTTGATGCGGCGAAGCAGATCAAAGAGCAGAAGCATACCGTTGTCGTCGACGAACTCGAAGAGAACAAAAAACTGCTCGAAGAGATAGAGACGGGAAAGACCGAAAAGCCCAAGAACTTCAAACTGCCGTCGTTTAACTTTCTGCAGAAAGCACCGAAACAGGGCAACAAGATCGATGAAGCAGAACTTGACGCAAAGATCAGCGACCTCATAGACAAACTGCAGCACTTCAAGATCGACGGTGACGTAACGCGCACCTATGCCGGACCGGTGGTCTCGACGTTTGAGTTCAAGCCGGGACCGAACATTAAGGTCTCCAAGATATTGAACCTGCAGGATGACCTTGCCATGGCGCTTAAAGCGGAGACGATCCGTATACAGGCACCGATCCCCGGCAAAGACGTGGTCGGGATAGAGATCCCGAACAAAACGGTCGAGACCATCTATCTGCGCGACCTTTTGGAGAGTAAACTGTTCCAGGAGGCCTCTTCGCCGTTGACGATCGTATTGGGTAAAGATATTGTCGGCAAACCGTTTATTACCGACCTTAAAAAGCTGCCGCACCTGCTGATCGCCGGGACGACAGGATCGGGTAAATCGGTCGGTATCAACGCGATGATCCTGAGCCTTCTGTACCGCAATTCGCCCGATCAGCTGCGGCTGATGATGATCGACCCTAAAATGCTGGAGTTCTCTATCTACAATGACATCCCGCATCTGCTGACACCGGTCATTACGCAGGCTAAAAAAGCGATCGTCGCGCTGAACAACATGGTCTCCGAGATGGAGCGCCGATACCGTATGATGAGCGAGACGCGTACGAAAAACATCGAGAACTACAATGAAAAAGCGAAGAGAGAGGGGGGCGAGGTATTCCCTTATATTGTCGTGATCATTGACGAATTGGCAGACTTGATGATGACCAGCGGCAAAGATGTGGAGTTCTCCATCGGACGACTTGCGCAGATGGCGAGAGCATCCGGTATCCACCTGATCGTTGCAACGCAGCGTCCTTCGGTCGATGTCGTCACCGGCCTCATCAAAGCCAACCTGCCGTCGCGCATCTCGTACCGGGTAGGGCAGCGTATCGACTCCAAGATCATCCTCGACCAGCAGGGTGCCGAGTCGCTTCTGGGGCGCGGTGACATGCTCTTTACCCCTCCGGGCGCGACGGGTCTGGTGCGTCTGCATGCGCCTTGGAGTACCGAAGAGGAGATCGAGAAGATCGTCGACTTCCTCAAGTCCCAGCGCGAACCGCAGTATGACCACCGTTTCCTGGCGGATGACAGCGGTTCATCGTCCGGCGACAGCGGCGATGCGGCTATCGGCGAAAAAGATGAACTGTACGATGAGGCGAAACAGATCGTTCTGACCGACAGAAAGACCTCTATCTCCTACCTTCAGCGCAAGCTTCAGATCGGCTATAACCGCTCGGCACGTCTGATCGAGCAGCTTGAAGCCCACGGCATTCTCTCCGAGCCGAATGCCAAAGGAAACCGTGAGATCGTAGGCGGCTGAGATGGTCGTCTTAGAGCTTTATCAAAAAGCGACGATGGCAGACTTTCGTATTAAGAACTACGATGATCTCGACGAAAACACATTGCAGGAACTCATCGAGTTTGCAGAGAGCCGCGGCGGCTTCTTCCGGGAAGACCTCAAGCGCTTTTCTATCCGAAAACGGGCCCCTGTAGAGTACCTTCAACAGATCTTCGAACGTTCGGGGATCGACGTGCAGATCATGGAGCCCAAAACGGTCGTCGATATCTTTGCAGGCAGCGGGAGCAGCCTGAAGGTGCCGAATGAAGCGGAAGAGATCATCGGGTTCGGCAAGTACAAGGGTCAGAAGTGGGGCGAACTGCCTACCGAGTATCTCAAGTGGGTCCAAGGGACCATGCACGGCTATAATGCCGAGATTGCCAAGAAAGTGATGATCTACCGTAAAACACTGGAGAGACAGGCTGAAGAGAAGAGATAGCAGAGCGGTTGCAGACTGCCTCTGCTTTATGTCATCTGCAAAAACGCGTTACCCACGTGACATATTAGAGAGATAGAGAAGGGAAAAGAAGATGGCCGTAGGATCAACGATCTATAAATGTCACTTGAACATTGCCGACATGGACAGGCACTACTATGCGGAGCACAGTCTGACCATGGCGAAACACCCCTCCGAAAACGACCGCAGGCTTATGGTCCGTTTGACCGCTTTTGCACTCAACGCCGGCGAGCGGCTGGAGTTCACCAAAGGGATATCGCAAGATGACGAGCCCGATATCTGGACGAAGTCGCTGGGCGGTGATATTGAGCTCTGGATCGACCTCGGCCAGCCGGATGAGAAAAGGGTCCGCAAGGCGTGCGGACGCTCCGAGAAGGTGATCATCTATACGTATCAGGAGGGGAGCGCACTGGCCTGGTGGAAGCAGGCCGAAAAGAGTCTGAAACGTTTCAACAACCTCTCTGTCATATACCTGCATATCGACGGCGATATGGATGCGCTCTCAAAACGAACGATGGCACTGCAGTGCAATATCAGCGATGGCGAGTTGACCCTGCTTGATGATGAACAGAGCGTACAGGTGCGGCCGGAAGTGTGGAAATAGGGCAATGTAACGGCCAATGGCAGAGCAATGCCGACAGCAATAAAACACCGTGCACCATAAATAGGGTGCATACTAAATAATATCAACACGGTTTCGTATGGTATGCGCCCCTCTGTTCCAGATCAGTTTCTCTTTTGTGATGCCTATCCCTTTACAAAATTATGATTGACGGTGTAAAGATCGGGCACGGTCTCTTTTTGACGTTTTACTTTTATAATCAAACTATATCGACGGCGTATGTTCCATTATTGTAAAATAGGCATTACACGATCGTAATGGGGCAAAGAGACGACCTCCAGTGTTCGGATGATTATGTTGACACGAAAATCGGGCTGACAGCAGAGTGAAATATGTGTAATAACGTAACATATGATTTGTTCACGATTTTTCTCTTACTGTGCAAGTACCCCAGCCAACAGCACTTGAAGCGCAGTGTGTCAAAAATACACACTAATGGAATTTAGGTGTTTACTTTTGTAACATAATTTGTCATCCGTCAAAAAGCTTCGTTATAATCATGCAACTTATAAAATCAGGAGACACTATGGCTTTTTTAGAAGACTATAAAGCACATGTTGCAGAGCGCGAAACTTTGGGCGTTCCACCACTTCCACTTTCAGCTGAACAGACAGCAGAATTGATCGAACTTATTAAGAGTGACTGTACAGAAGAGTTGCTAGACCTTCTAACGAACCGTGTTGCACCGGGTGTTGATGACGCTGCCTACGTTAAAGCGGCATTCCTGAACGATGTTGCTGCTGAAAACATTACTGTAGATGCCATCGCTCCTGAAAAAGCGGTTGAGATCATGGGCATGATGCTTGGCGGTTACAACGTCAAGCCGATGGTTGATGCGCTAAGCTCTGCTAACGGTGCTGTTGTCGAAGCGGCAAAAACGGCGCTTAAGCACACACTTCTTGTTTACGATGCATTCAACGACGTTGAAGAGCTTCACAAAGCGGGCAATGCTGCAGCGACTGAAGTGATGACATCATGGGCAAACGCCGAGTGGTTCACTGAAAAACCTGAACTTCCGGAAGAGATGACGATCACGGTCTTCAAAGTTCCTGGAGAGACAAACACAGATGACCTTTCTCCGGCATCAGAAGCGTTTACACGTTCAGACATCCCGCTTCACGCCAACTCTATGCTGGGTGCGAAGATGGAAGATCCACTGGGTACGATCAAGTCTCTTAAAGAGAAAGGTCACCCGATCGCTTACGTCGGTGACGTTGTCGGTACAGGTTCATCTCGTAAATCGGGTGTCAACTCTGTTCAGTGGCACATGGGTGAGGACATTCCCGGTGTTCCTAACAAGCGTACCGGCGGTGTTGTTATCGGCGGTATCATCGCGCCGATCTTCTTCGCAACGTCAGAGGATTCAGGTGCACTTCCACTAGAGATGGATGTTACCGGTATGGAGACAGGTGATGTTGTGACACTTTACCCATACAAAGGTGAGGCGCATAAAGACGGAAAATGCATCGCTACGTTCAAGCTGAACCCGAACACGATCACTGACGAAGTGCGTGCCGGCGGTCGTATCCCGTTGATCATCGGTCGCGGTCTGACCTCTAAAGCACGCGGTGTTCTAGGGATGGGTGCATCGGATGCGTTCCTGACTGCCGAGCAGCCTGCCGATACAGGCAAGGGCTTCACACTTGCACAGAAAATGGTCGGTAAAGCTTCCGGTCTTGCCGGTGTCCGTCCGGGTATGTACGTAGAGCCTGAAACATCAACAGTCGGTTCTCAGGATACAACGGGTCCAATGACACGTGACGAGATCAAAGAGCTTGCGGCACTCGGTTTCTCTGCAGACCTTGTATTGCAGTCTTTCTGTCACACAGCGGCCTATCCAAAGCCGTCTGACGTTGTCATGCACCACACACTGCCTGACTTTATCTCAAACCGTTCTGGTGTTGCACTGCGCCCGGGTGACGGTGTTATCCACTCATGGTTGAACCGTATGGTCCTTCCGGACACTGTCGGTACAGGTGCGGACAGCCATACGCGTTTCCCGATCGGTATCTCTTTCCCTGGTGGTTCGGGTATCGTTGCATTCGCGGGTGTTACCGGTTCTATGCCGCTTACAATGCCTGAGTCTGTCCTTGTACGTTTCTCTGGTGAGATGCAACCGGGTATCACACTGCGTGACCTTGTAAACGCGATCCCGTACCAGGCGATCCAGGACGGTCTTCTTACGGTTGAGAAAAAAGGTAAGAAAAACATCTTCGCCGGCCGTATCCTTGAGATCGAAGGTCTTCCGGATCTTAAAGCTGAGCAGGCATTTGAGCTTTCTGATGCCTCTGCCGAGCGTTCTGCAGCAGCTTGTACGGTACTTCTTAACGAAGCGCCGGTTGTCGAGTACCTGAAGTCGAACGTCGTTCTTCTTGAAGCAATGATCGAAGACGGTTACGAAGACAAGCGTACACTACAGCGCCGTGTCGACAAGATGAACGAGTGGTTGGCTGCGCCGTCACTTATGAAACCGGATGCTGACGCTGAGTATGCAGCGGTGATCAACATCGACCTTAACGCCATCACAGAGCCGATCCTTGCATGCCCTAACGATCCGGATGATGTCAAGAAACTGAGCGAAGTTGCCGGTACGAAGATCGACGAGGTCTTCCTTGGTTCTTGTATGACAAACATCGGTCACTACCGTGCGGCGGGTGAGGTTATGCGCGGCGAGTCTGACATCAACGTCGAGAAGTTCTGGATCGTTCCGCCGACCCGTATGGATGAGCGCCAGCTGATGAACGAAGGCTACTACGACGTTTACAAAGCGATCCACGCGCAGACCGAGGTTCCGGGATGTTCACTCTGTATGGGTAACCAGGCAAGCGCACGCGAGAACGCGACTGTTTTCTCAACATCGACACGTAACTTCGACAACCGTCTAGGTAAGGGAACTCAGGTTTACCTTGGTTCTGCAGAGCTTGCAGCCGTATGTGCTAAACTTGGCCGCATCCCGACGGTAGAAGAGTACATGAGCATCGTTCCTGAGAAACTTGCAGGTAAGACAGACGACGTCTACAAATACCTGAACTTCAACGAGATCAACAACTATCACCTTGAAGCGCGCGACGAAGCAGAAGAGAAATACGGCGTAACAATCAAGCCGGTATAATCTTTCTATAAAAACCCCAATAGCAATGCCCTAGCGGCGTTGCTTCCTCGTCATTTACTGCAGTAAACTTTTTCGTCAGCGCCTTGCTATGACATCACTCTTTAATTTTTTTGACATTTTTTCGATACTTAACCAGTTTGAGCTATACAGTAAAGTTTGCACCGATATCTATTTTTCCCTTGTAAAAAGGTCCCTACGCAATTAAATCATATTTTCAAACAGATATTCATGTGTTCAGATAAGTCAATGTTTAAGCCATAGTTGTATAGAATGAGCACTAATAAATAGTTATATACAAAAGGAAATTAAAATGATAAAAGAAACACTAGAAGAATTTATAAAATATGAATATTCATTTATGGATTGTAGTGCAGGATGTTGGAAAGGTGGTGATGACAAGGTTATAGCTATAAGTACAATGGATAGTAAACATATACAACATTGTATAAATATGGTAGAAAATTGGCAAATAAATTTGACAGACAATCAATATAAAGATGAAATTGAGAAAATGCTTGAAAACAAACTGATAGAGTTACGCGAAGCATTATAATATATAACAAAATTTTGGAGAAAATAGTTTACCCTGCGGCGAAACTATTGTTCAAGATAACGGGGCCTCGGGCTGAACATCCGCGGCCCCGTTAGCCACTAAACTAATTAGAAAGGAATGAACTTGAACAAACAATTAGATGAAAAATATCGGCACCTAGCTTTGACGGCTCTGCATGAAGGTTTGTTGAAACAAGAGATGCCGGAACAAAGTACCTGTACAAAGACTGAGCTACTCGATGCCTTTGAATATTCAGGGAGCATCCTGCGGGCAAATCGTTCTGAAGAGCAAGTTCGAATGATTGCCGATAATGTTTTTGAAACCTGTATCAGGTTGGCGAGATGCTTTTTCTTCCCTCAAGAGGCTAGGTCGATAGTTCTTCAAGGAAAAGAATATAGACTCGAAACGGAAAGTCAGACTGACACACTTAGAAGAAATATGAGTGACCTTGAGAGAATCGCTGAATGCTAACAAAATACGCCACACTAATATGAAACCCGCACGCGGGGTTCATATTGGTGCGTTCAAACGTTAAGCACCATTGTACAGTTATTAAAGTGCGAACATAGATAATTATTAGTCAGAGAAAAGCTTAAAATTAAGGGGAATTGCTCAAATGAAAGACCTAGTACTTAAAGGGTTTGTGAAGAGTTTCGCGGAATCCATCGATATGGCACCTGAGGCAACATCAGATGCATTCGAAGCATTTTCAACTTCAGTTGTATTACGAAAGTTTCACGCATGTGATGTGTCTGAAATTGAGGAGTTTCAAACAGGCGGAGGAATTGATGGAGGTATAGATGGCGCTGCTATTTTAATCAATGGACGACCTATTCGAAGTAATGAGGATTTGGAATTTTTTAACCAGCGATTACGTCGACTTAACTTTGAGTTCGTATTTATTCAGTCAAAAACTTCTCCTGAGTTTGACTCTGGCGGAATTGGTACTTTTCTTTATGGAGTATCTCAGTTTTTTTCGGACGAACCCAAAATACGATTTAATGATGACATTGAAGTATTAAGGGCACTTAAGGATAATGTCTATGATCTTAGTATTGCCATGGATGAGAACCCTAGTTGTTATGCGTATTACGCAACGACAGGTACATGGAACAATGATCCTGAACCAACCGCTCGAATAGCAGATGGTAAACAGGTCCTTGCAGATACAAATCTTTTCTCTGAAGTTAGCGTTATTCCGATTGATGCAACCATGCTTAAATCAATATTCAGAGAACTTGAAAGAGGTGTCACTAGAGAAATTAAACTTGATAAAACTGCAACATTTCCATCTATAGATGGTGTTAATGAAGCTTACCTGGGATTACTTAGTGGAAAAGAATATCTAAAACTAATCGCGAGTAATGATGGGAGCCTAAATAGAGAATTATTTTATGACAATGTTAGAGATTTTCAAGGAAATAATCCTGTTAATCGTGATATTGCCACCACTTTAGGTGGAGACACAGTTGGGCGCTTTCCTCTTCTTAATAATGGAATAACCATTGTAGCTCGGAATATTTCACGAACTGGAGATAACTTTAGAATTTCAGATTTTCAAATTGTCAACGGTTGCCAAACAACGCATGTATTCTACGAGTATAGAAATTTAATTACAGATGACACATTTATTCCTATTAAACTTGTTGTGACCAATGATAGTGAGATAATTACTGAGGTCATCAAAGCGACAAACTGGCAAACAGCCGTAATGCCTGAGGCATTAGAGTCACTTTCTCCATTTCACAAGGATATTGAAGATTTCTATAATTCCCATGAAGCGTCTCAACCCAAAGAGTCTAGAATTCACTATGAAAGAAGATCTAAACAATACTATTTCGATCCAATTCCACAAAATAACATTGTCACCTTAACCACTCAAACAAAAGCTTTTGTAGCAATGTTTCTGAATGAGCCACATAGTCATCCACGATATTATGGGGAGCTACTAAAGGCTTATGAAAGTAAACTTTTCGTATCTGATCACAAGCCAGCACCATACTTTGCCTCTGCTCTAGCTTTTACCTTAGTTCATAGGATGATTAATCACAAAATAATACCAAAGTCCATGCGAAATTATACGTTTCACTTCCTCATGCTAATACGTATTCATTTAATGGGAGATGCAATACCTAAAATGAATAGCAAAAAAATTACTCAGTATTCTCTTGATCTAATAGAAAAAATCAGAGATGAGTTAACCTTCAAAAAGCTTTGTATTGCAATATCGAACGAGATACAGGAGACATTGAAAACTGCAGGAACGTCTGTCAATGGAAACACGCCTGACCGCCTTAAATCATTTACTGAAGCTCTCCTAAATAACGTGCATAAAAAAATGCAACCCGTTCTTGAAGAAGATCCAGCTCTCGTAATTGGAAATAATGAAGTTGGTAAACTTAGATGGTATGATGATGTAAAAGGCTACGGATTCATTGACAGAGCAGTCGGTGGCGAAATATTTGTACATGTGACCGGTCTTTCAGACGTACCTTGGAACAAGCGGCAAGAAGGAACCGATGTAGAATTTACTATTGTTGAGGGGAAGAAAGGTCCTCTTGCTAGCAATGTTAAAGTATTGACAGAATAGCTACTTACTTGTTCCCATCGTACGGATGAGCATATATGCTTTTATATGAACATTCTGAGAATTTAATAAGTCAGAAATTACACCCATGGGGTTGAATCTAAAAGAAATCAATATGCAAAATAGGGGTCAGGTGATGAACGGCCACTTTTTAGGTTTCAAATGAAAAATAGGGACAGGCTACTTGTTCTGCCCTCTGGATTTTTGATCTGATTATTTGACAGAACATCCCTTAAATGTGGTGCCGTAATAACAGCCTTGTACTTTCAGCCGATCCATCGCCTGTTCATAATTCAGGTCAGCGTCCTTAGTGAGTTCAAAGGTCTCAACAAAACCTTTGATGCCATAGCCGTCGGGCATTTCAAATGTCTCTATATCCGTACCGTGTTCGACTAAAACCCATATATCAGCGCCTGACGCTGCTGAAACATCATATTTATCGACTTTCATGGTTTACCTTGTGATAATTTATAGTTTGACAATTGTATCAGAAAAAGGGGACGGAAAATTTCTCGCGTGCCCATGTTTTGCTCTTTTGCTGACTCATAGACCAACTTTTGCATACCTCCTTTTATGTGATGCAGGAGGATGCTGATGCAACTGGATAGACTGGAACGATATTTTAATGATTACACCTACATAAAAAAAGGCCACTATGCCGTAACTGATATGGTTGTCTACTGGTACATGGGTGAAGCGTGGACCGTAGCAAACAAAGAAGAGCAGATTGCTGTCAGCGAAGGACTGCTGCGGTCAATCGAAGCAAAAGGGTTTGAACTCAAGCAAGAAGATGTTGCACGTCTTTTTGAGCTCTACGACCTTCGGAGCAGAGCAGAACGTGGTGCGCTCCCGGACGAAACAGTGCTCCAGGCGGCGTTTACCGAGATCATCGAAAAACATCACTTGTCGCACTAAAAAGTAAAAATTACGACGAGCAGCTCACGTGGGAGATCCCGGCGATGTCGAAGAACTGCGTCGGCTTTTTCGCATAGTATTTTGCTTCTGTCTCTTTTGACTGCTCATCATAGGGGTGTGTCATCACTTCCTGCAGCTCTTCAATGAGCGTGTAGTCACCTTTTTCGGCGGCTTTGTAGGCGGGGACGAGGAACCACTCCCGCAGGGTGTATTTCGGGTTGACGCGCTTCATCTGCTCCGACAGCTTCGCCCGTGACTCGACTGTTTTTGCATCGATGGCTGCGTGCCACTTCTTGAGCCACTCCGACCACTGTTTTAACAGCTCTTCATCGTTGGATGCATCACCGTAGAAGCTTTTTGTGAGCGGCGTGATCTCTTCGGGGATATGCGAGAGTTCGCGGAAGAAGAGGGTGTAGTCGACCTGCGTCTCTACCATCAGTGTCATCAATCCATTGACGAGCTCGTTGTCAAAAGCCCTCAGTCCGAGTTTCGACGCCCACATCGCTTCCATCTCTGCCCGTATGGCCTTGGGAAAGCCGTTGAGGAGCTTTTCGAGCTCTTCGACCGCCATCGTGTCGGACTTGATCAGCGGCAGAACCGCTGTGGTGAACATGTAGAAGTTCTGCATGGCCGCCTGGGGCTGATTGAAAAACGAGAAGTGGTCGCCGCCGCCCGTCCACGGCTGGTATTTGGGGTCGAACCTGTCCATAAACCCGAACGGCCCGTAGTCGAGGGTAAAGCCGCCGAGAGCGGTGTTGTCGCTGTTGAAGTTCCCCTGGCAGTAGCCCACGCGGATCCAGTCGGCGACGAGCGAGGTGAGACGGCTGCGGAACGCTTTTGCAAGCAGCAATACCTTCTCCATCAGCGGCAGGCTCCGGTCGATCTCGTCACCGTACTCGCGGTCGATGATGTGCAGTACGATCTTCTCCAGCTCTTCCATCGCTTTGGCGTGCTCCTGTTTCCTGGCACGGCGGCCGAAGAGTTCGAGCTGACCGACTCTCAGGAAGGAGGGGGCCACGCGTGTCGTGATGGCCACGTTCTCCTCGATCATCACTTCGGGGTCTCTTGAGCGGGAGTGCTCGTTGAACCAGGGGCGTCGTACGGTCTCCGTTTTGGAGGTGTAGAGCGTCAACGAGCGTGAGGTCGGTATGCCGAGGGCGTGCATGTGCTCCTGCGCCAGAAACTCTCTTATGCTCGAACGCAGTACCGCACGGCCGTCGGCGCCGCGGCAGTAGGGGGTCGGGCCGCCGCCCTTGAGCTGCATCTCCCAGCGCTTGCCGTTCAGCACGCCTTCGAAGATGGAGACGGCGCGGCCGTCGCCGTAGCCGTTGCCGGTCTGGAAAGGGCACTGGTTGTAGTATTCGGTCCCGTAGATGGAGAGGGCGTAGCCCGTGGCCCAGCCATGCTTTTTAAGCGGCTCCGGCAGCGCCGAGACGTCGCCCGAGAACATCCGCATAAAATCCTCGTCGGTTGCCAGGCTGTCGGCGAGACCGAGCTCCTTAAAGAAGGTTTGGCTGTGGGCAATGTAGTGGGGCGCCTCGATCGGGGTCGGGTTGACGGGGACATAGTGGCCGCTGAAGACCTGCCGCGGGGCGTGGTCGACGCCGTCCTTGGTTGATTCGGGGTCGGCGTTAAGCGTCTCCATGAGCGAGTAGTCCGCCAGGCCGGCAAGGTCGCCCAGCGTCTCTACCGTTCTAAGGTTCTCTTCTGTCGTGTTCATGGTTCTTCCTTGTTTTAGAAGCGAAAAGCACTATTTGTAAGTTTTCGTGTATTGTATAGAAGTTTGGTCAAAGCAGGGAGCGTGAAAAAAGTTAATGCTTTTATGCAAGATTGGCATAGGGTTACGTCGGCAACGCCCGGCTGCCTGCGTCTTTCAATCGTCATAATCTTCTATGTCCTGCGGCGTTAAGGCATCGTTTCCCGGCAGGTGCTCAAGCTCCTCCAGGCAATCCTCGAGGACCTCCAGTTTATACGCCAACTCCTGGCGGGTCACCTCTATCTCTTCGTACTCCGACCAGATCCTGACGCGCGATATTCTGCCGTACCAGGCGTTGTAGGTGTCGAGATAGTCGTCGCAGGTGTAGAACTGTTCCAGCAGCGCCGAATTGTGCTCCGTCCATTCATTGAAGGCATCTTTCAGTGCGGTGAGTTCCATAGGTCTCTGCGTACTTCTCAGCAGGGCATGACCGAGTCGGATGCGCTCTTCAAGCGCTCTTTCCGCTTCCACGCGCGGCATGGCAAGGGCGCAGGGTTCTCTGTCTGCAGGTGTTCGGCGCTGTTGCATTGTTGCCCTGTTTCAGGCCGAAAGCAGCGGGAGTTTGTTCAGCAGCTCCTCGCAGTAGGCCCACTGGTCGAGACTCTCTCTCCACTCTTTTTTGATGCTGTCGACACCGAAATAGGCGCCGAGCACCATGCCGATGGCGATGGCGCGCGAGGCGTTGTCGCCGCCCACCATGGCATTGGCCTGAAGGGCGCGGTTGAGGCCGTCCTCTTCATCGGCATATTTCAGGATAAAGTAGATCGCACCCGGCATGGTCCCTTCGGTCGGGCTCGCCTTGCCGACGCGGACCGGTTCCGAACGGCCGATGTCCCAGAGGCGCGCCATGCTGGTCAGGGCCAGGTCGTCGGCGAACGGCTCCTGAAAGAGGGCGCTGCCCGGGTCGGTCGCCTCCTTGTACTTGGCGATGGCCTGCGCCGTTTTGGCTTCAAAGAAACCGCCCATCTGCATGCCGACGCTCTCTATGGCTTCGAACGGGGTTGCGCCGCTGATGACGCGGTGGGTCACCCGTGCGAAGAACTCGCCGCCGCCGAGGGCCTCTTCGTTGGTGTGGGTGAACATCGCTTTGCGCGCGGTGTCGACGAGCGCCTCCTCATTGTCGTAATAGCCGTGTGCGGCGACATGGCGGATGGCCATGGCGTTGGAGATCCCGCCGAGTTTGGAGACGGGGTACTTGAACCTCACCTGGGCATAGGTCTCTTTCGTCATGGTGCAGATCCACGAGCCCCAGCCGTTCTCCAGACGGTACTTCCAGTGCGGTATCAACGCTTCGACGCTGAAGGGTTCGGGCGGGTTGCCCATGGTGGCCAGATGTTCGAGGATCAGGATGTTGTAGTCGCCGTAGTCGGTCGTCCCGCCTGCCTTTTTGCCGGGGTGGTAGTTGCGCTCGCCCCAGCCGATGCCGTGGGTCTGACCGCCCATCATCTCGCCCGGCGACATGAACTTCTCGATGGGTTTGTTGCCGTAGGC
The DNA here is from genome assembly GCA_041555445.1 of Sulfurimonadaceae bacterium. GTDB lineage: Bacteria > Campylobacterota > Campylobacteria > Campylobacterales > Sulfurimonadaceae > Sulfonitrofixus. The sequence goes on along the minus strand of JBFFKK010000002.1, from coordinate 22,726 downwards.
CGCGTAGATCTTCCGGGCGTCGTACTCGTAATGGCTGCCCAGGCAGAGGGCGTCGCCTACGACGGCGCCGAAAAAGGCCCCTTTTATCGCATCGTGTTGTGTCGGTCTGTTCATCGTGTCTACTCCGTTTTCTGTTGATTATAGCGGTGCAATATTCACTCCAGAACCCCATATTGGATACCGGGAAATATTTTATATCTATTTAATTTGCCGGACGTTATGACCGATATCGGGCCTTGTTGCGTAAGAAAATAGAGTATATGCAAAAGGTCAAATACTATGATAAACTTTATCTATGATTCAAGTCGATAGAAAAGTCTCTCCATGGTGAATGTCAAAAGCGCGTTGTTCTGGCTGACGGTATGGGGCGTTGCCTTTGCCTACATAGAAGCCTCGGTCGTTGTCTATCTGCGGGCGATCTACTACCCGGAGGGGTTTGTCTTTCCGGTCGTGATCGCAGAGAACCGTATGATCGTAACGGAGCTGTTCAGGGAACTGGCCACCCTGGTCATCATGTGGGCCACGGTCAAGCTGGCTTATGAACGGTTGCAGAGCCGGTTCGCCGCCTTTATGGTGCTTTTTGGCATCTGGGACATCTTTTACTACCTCTTTTTGAAGATGGTGCTGGGTTGGCCGCAGAGTCTGGCCAGCTGGGACATCCTCTTTTTGATCCCGATGCCCTGGGCCGGTCCGGTCTGGGCGCCGGTCGTCGTCTCGCTGGGGCTTATCTCTGCCGGCACCGTGATCTTACAGCGTAATGCAAAGGGAATGTTCTTTGAATTCAGCCGCAGCTTCGTGTTGGTCGAGGCCCTTTCAGCGGCCGTGATCATCACCTCGTTTCTGATCCCCGGATACGCGGTTGTTCTCCAGAGGGTCCCCGAGTCTTTCCCGGTCTACCTCTTCTGGGGCGGGTTTATACTGGGCTTGGGCTCATTTGTCTATCAGGTGAACCGTTCTGCATATCTGCGATAGGCGTACTCCTGAGCAGGTTCTCAAACGCTTCTGCCGGCATAGGCTTGCTGTGAAGGTAGCCCTGATAGAGATCACAATGTAGAGATTTAAGATGCTCAAGGTGCTCAGACTCCTCAACGCCTTCGGCAATGACCTTGAGCTGAAAGGCCTGTGCGACCGAGACAATGGTGTCCGTGATCAGCTTGTCCTCCTTGTCGACCATCATGTTCTTGACGAAGGACTGATCGATCTTCAGGTAGTCGATAGGCAGACGCTTGAGATACGAGAGCGACGAATAACCGGTGCCGAAGTCATCAAGGGCAAAAGAGATACCGATCTTTTTCAGCTCTTCGATCTTCTGAATGGTCTCTTCAATGTTCACCAGTGCGATGCTTTCCGTGAGTTCAAGTTCGATATGTTTCGGGTCAAGCGCATGTTTGGCGAGGATAATCCTGATCTGCTCCACGAAGTCCACCTGTGCAAAGTGAAGAGCACTGATGTTGATGGCGATCCGCTCTATCGTGAGAGGCGCATCTTGTGTCCGCCACGTGATCATCTGTTTTATGGCCGTCTCCAGGATCCACGCGCTCATCGGTATGATCAGCCCGCTCGCTTCTGCAATAGGGATAAACTGTCCCGGCATGGCATAGCTGCCGTCTTTTTGCCGCCAGCGGATCAGTGCTTCGGCCGAGACGATGGCGTTCGTCGATATGTCGACCTGAGGCTGGTAGAAGAGTTCAAACTCCTTGTTCTTGATCGCGGCACGCAGTCTGTTCTCGACATCCAATATCACCGAGATCTCTTCATCCATATCCGTCTGATGGAACTCTATGCGGTTCCGGCCCTGTTTCTTGGCGTGGTACATCGCTGTTTCGGAGCGTTTAAGGACGTCATAGGGTGATTCATTGCTGTTGGGAAAAAAGGAGACCCCCATACTGATGTTGACATGATACTCCTGGCCGTTGATGATAAAGGGCTGAAGAAACTGGTCTTTGAAACTTTTGGCGATCAGCATCGCTTTCTCTTTCGCCTCGTCATGTTGATGCGGAAGCTCTGTTATCAGTATGACAAAATCATCGCCGCTGAGTCGGGCGACAGAGTTCTCTTCTCTGCCCAGACTTCCTATTCTATTGGCGATCTGCTGGAGCAGGACATCGCCGTTATGATGGCCCAGCGTGTCATTAAACGATTTAAAGTTGTCGATGTCAATGTAAATAACGGCCCCTTTTTTGTTGTGACTTTTTGCGTTAAAAAGGGCGCGCTCGAGGCGGTCCATAAAGAGCGTCCGGTTGGGAACGTTGGTCAAAATATCGTAGTAGACCCGGCGCAGGATCTCCTCTTTGGCATCGACTTCGGCGGTGATGTCCTCGAGGATGCAGATACCGCCTGTAATCGTGTCGGTATTGTCGACCAGCGGGACGGTGCTCAACTCGACAAAGAGCTGTTTTTCGGACTTGATAGGGGTGAAGACCCCGCGGTAATAGCCGGAGTTGTTGTCAAACACGGTTTTGAACTGGTTGAGCGCCTCCTGGTTTTTTATCTGTTTCAGGTTCTGTCGCATCAGCGTCAGCTTGTCGATATCGTGGAGTTTGACGAAACGTTCGTTCGAGTCAATGATTTTGAGGTCTTCATTGAAGTAGAAGATACTGACCGGTGCCCGTTCAAAGAGCGAAAAGAAACGCTCTTTCAGCGTGTCGTGTTCATGCTTTGCCTGCACAAAGTTTTGGTGATTGGCGAGAGAGTTGTTGATGATGGCACCGAAAAATTCTGCGATAAAGATAAGCAGTGCGACCAGCGAGAGGACAATGATCAATGCGGAAAAGGAGTAGGGCGCATCCAAAACGACCAGTCGGGTCACAAGCGGGGCGAAGACAACGGCGAGATAGAGGAGCAAAAGCATCAACTTGGAGGAGAGTGAGCTGATGGTCGCAAAACTGACAGCAAAGATAAAGACCATAACGATGATCTGTCCCATGTGGTTGTCCGGCGGGAAGAGCAACAGGGCGCTCCACCCCCACACGACACCGCTCATGATGACATCTATGTAGTAGTGGTGCAGCCATTTTTTCGACTCTTTGAGCTTCGTTGCCTCGTTGACGTTTTTAAACTCTATAAAATGGTACCAGCGCCACAAGATGACAAAAAAACTCAACGCCAGCCAGATAAGGATGGAGTAGGTGTCGACCACCTGGTACTGCAGGGCGCTAAAGAGGAGCGAGCCGAGCAGGTGGCCGATAAGGATGAAAGGGAGGGACATATATAAGAATGTCAACCGGTCGTAGTCGACGCGCTTCTCCAGTGTTAAGGAGAAATCCTCGATGGCTTGATTTAGTGTGTTATACTCATTGTTGTTCATAAGAGGCCTATGTAAACTCAGTATTAGTATAAATTATACATCAAAAGAGAAAGCAATTACTTAAGAAATCAAATAAGTATCTGAAAGGTTACAATGAGCCAGATCTATGAGGAGAAGTGCATTATGATTTTAGTGCGATGTGAAAAGATGGAAATGCCAAGGCACTAAACCCTGCAGAGAGAGTAAGCGTGGCGCTGATTTAGTCTTTGATGATGTCGAAATCAGCCGGGATGACAGCGTTAAATTCACTGTCGCTGATCTTGTGGTTGACCAGCTGCCCGGTAAAGACGATGGTGACGATGTTGTCAAAGGCGTCGGTAAAACTGATGGCCTTGATCATCTCTTTTTGCATGGTGATATTGTACTCTTTGCTTTTATAGAGTGCCGTATAGCTCTCTTTTCCTGTTTTCCGCGCAGAAGCCAGAATCGCCAGAATGTCGATGGTCTCATCGAGCGTTCTGACAATCGCCTGTTCGAGTTCCGGTTCGACGACAGTGACATTTTCAGCCGTGATGTAGACGGTTTTGTCTATGGGCTCTCTATAGTGCCATATGGCCATATTGGGGCGCTTGGCGGACATAGTGCCCTTGTAGGTGATGGTGCCTTTCTTCTCATTCACAATGGTCTGTGTAAAGTCGGCTTTCATCGTCTCTGTCTTTTCGCTGATCGCGAAGAGAGGGGAGAGGGCGAGCAGGGCAACAAAAATAATACGCATCGGTTTCCTTCTGGTTCTATGGCCGCTATTATAACCAATTAGCGGTAACACCCTGTTTTAATATTGTATAATATGTAGCAAAACTTTCTCCCCCTCCGGCGGGCTTTCATCTAAAGTATAGATTTGCTGGGCTATAATCCTCTAACTTTATAGATATGGACAGTAAAACCCATGATTCAGACAACTTTCGGAAAGATATTCGGTACTAAAAATGACCGTGAACTTAAAAAATACATAAGACGCGTAAAGCAGATCAATGCTTTGGAAGAGCAGTATGAAGCACTGAGCGACGATGCGCTCAAGGCGGCTTTCGAGACGATCAAGCAAGAGGTGCTCACTGAACAAAAAAGTTTGGATGACGTCCTTGTGGACTCCTTTGCGATAACGCGCGAGGCTGGTAAACGTGCACTTGGGATGCGTCATTACGATGTGCAGCTGATCGGCGGTATGGTTCTGCATGAAGGCCGTATCTCCGAGATGAAGACAGGTGAGGGTAAGACACTGGTTGCGACACTGCCTGTTGTGCTTAACGCTATACTCGGCAAGGGCGTGCATGTTGTCACGGTCAATGATTACCTTGCCTCACGCGATGCGAGAGAGTTGGAGCCGCTGTACAACTTTTTAGGATTGAGCGTCGGTACGATCCTGGAGACAACGAACGACCCTTCACACAAGATCGCCGGTTATCAGGCCGATATTACGTACGGTACGAACAATGAGTTCGGTTTTGATTACCTGCGCGACAACATGAGCTTTTCAAAAGAGCAGATGGCACAGCGCGGTCACCACTTCGTTATCGTCGATGAAGTGGACTCGATTCTGATCGATGAGGCGCGCACACCGCTTATCATCTCCGGTCCGGTCGAACGTACGCTTGAAAACTACTCCCGCGCCAACGAAGTCGCCCTGCAGATGGAAAAAGATGTCGACTTTACGGTTGACGAGAAGGACAAGGTCGTTTTGACAACCGAAGAGGGGATCGCCAAGGCGGAGAAGCTCTTTGGCGTCGAAAACCTCTATGCCATCGAAAATTCGGCACTTTCGCACCATATGGATCAGGCGCTCAAAGCGAACTATCTCTTTGTACGTGACGTGGACTATGTCGTTAAAGACGGCGAAGTGGTCATCGTTGACGAGTTTACAGGGCGTCTGAGTGAAGGCCGCCGCTTCTCTGAAGGCTTGCACCAGGCGCTCGAGTCAAAAGAGGGTGTCGATGTCAAAGAAGAGACGCAGACGCTTGCGGACATCACCTTCCAGAACTACTTCAGAATGTATGACAAACTGGCCGGTATGACCGGTACGGCGCAGACCGAAGCGACGGAGTTCGCACAGATCTACAACCTGGACGTTGTCTCTATCCCGACCAATGTTCCGGTGACACGTATCGACCAGAACGACCTTATCTATAAGACGGAGAAAGAGAAGTTCGATGCGGTCATCGCCGAGATCAAATCGTTGGCAAAAGTGGGCCGTCCCGTACTGGTCGGTACGGCATCGATCGAAAAATCCGAAGTGCTGCATGAACTCTTGAAGAGAGAGAAGATCGCCCACACGGTCCTCAACGCCAAGAACCACGAACAAGAGGGTGAGATCATCAAAAATGCCGGTGCCAAAGGCGCTGTGACCATCGCAACCAACATGGCAGGGCGCGGGGTCGACATCAAGATCTCGGAGGAGATCAAAGCACTCGGCGGGCTCTGCATCATCGGTACGGAACGTCATGAGAACCGCCGTATCGACAACCAGCTGCGCGGGCGTGCCGGCCGTCAGGGTGATCCGGGAAGTTCACGTTTCTACCTCTCTCTGGAAGACAGCCTGCTGCGCATCTTCGGCAGTGACCGTATCAAGAGCATCATGGAGCGTCTCGGTGTCGAAGACGGCGAATACATCGAGTCCAAGATGGTCACGCGTGCGGTTGAGAAAGCGCAGAAGAAGGTGGAGAACCTGCACTATGAAGGGCGTAAAAACATCGTTGAGTATGACGATGTCGCCAATGAACAGCGCAAGATCGTCTACAGGTTCAGAAATGAGCTTCTGGATACGGACTATGATATCAAGAGCAAAGTGGAGGCGATCCGAAGCGAATACACCGAAACGGTACTCAACCGTGTCGACATCTTTGACGGCGGTGCGCGTGAGGACTTCGATCTCAACCGTCTGGTGTTGACTATCAAAGAGGAGTGTAACTTCGATCTGGATCGCAGCGCGCTTGAAAACAAAGAGTATGACGAACTTCTGGCCAACGTCGATGAGCAGCTTAAAGCGTCATACGAGGCCAAAATGGGTCAGATAGACGAAGAGATCCAGCGTGCGATCGAGCGTGAGATCTACCTCAAGACACTGGACAGATCATGGCGAGACCACCTCTACCAGATGGACAGCATGAAAACGGGTATCCGTCTGCGTGCCTATAACCAGAAAGATCCTCTTGTCGAGTATAAAAAAGAGAGCTACAACCTCTTCACCGAACTGGTCGAAGTGATCAAATATGAGACGATCAAGACCCTGCAGATCATCCAGTTTACGATGAAAGATCCCGAGGAGGAGGCTGCAGCGCTCGCCCGCCAGCAGGAGATCGCGCAGAAACAGCTTGAGATGAGCATGCAGCTCAACCATCAAGACAGCGAAGAGCCTGTCGTGCTCAACAAAAAAGTGGCACGTAACGACCCTTGCCCTTGCGGTTCAGGCAAAAAATACAAAAACTGTTGTGGACAGAGCGGCCCTAAAAAAGGTGCTTTTGCAACTGCCTGATGATTAAACGAACTATCGTCCCTTACCTTGTCAAACGTTTTTTGCGTTTTGACCGGGATCAGCCTTTTATCTTTTTATCAGCGCTCCTGGCCTTTACCGGTATCGCGATCGGTGTGATGGTGCTTATTATCGCTATGGCACTGATGAACGGTTTCGACAATGAGTTCAAGAAAAAGCTCACGGTCATGAACTACCCGCTGACCATCTATCCCCGTTTTTACGGTTCGGTCAACGCCGATCTTCTTCTTGAGCTGGAACAGAAGTTCCCCGACCTTGCCATGAGTCCCTATGTCACGTCATCCGTCATCGCAAGAAGCGGAAGTGTTCTGGAGGGGGGATACCTCTTTGGCGTCGACTTCAAGCATGAGAAAAAGGTCAACAGCGTCTTGAAAGAGGCGCTTGGCGACAAAGCACCGGGGAAATTCGAAGTGGTGATCGGTAAGTCGCTCAAAGATGAGTTTGACCTCTATGTTGACGACAAACTCATCTATATCTTCACCGAGATGGACCCGGGCGGTCTGGCGGTCACACCGAAGCTCAAACGCTTTACGATCAAGGGTGTCTTTGACTCCGGGCTGAGTGCCTACGACAAAGCGTACGCCTACACAACGATGGAATCCATGCAGCGTATCATGCATCTGCCGTCGAACCAATACGACGGCATTCATATCTTTACGGAACAGCCGCAAGAGATGATCGAGACGATCCGCGCCGAACTTCCGGTCGGCGCTACGATCAAGGGGTGGTGGCAGGACAACATGAACTTCTTTGCCGCCCTGGAGCTTGAAAAACGTTCGCTCTTTATAGTGTTGATGCTGATCATCCTGATCGCCGCCATCAACATCATCTCATCGCTTTTGATGACCGTGATGAACCGCCGCAGCGAGATCGCACTGCTGATCTCGCTGGGCGCTTCTGCCAGAGATATCCGCCGCGTCTTTCTGTTCTTGGGTATTGTGATCGGTATCGGCGGTATCTTTACCGGTTCCGTGCTGGGACTGAGCGGCCTGTGGATACTGAGCACTTTTGACATCGTATCCCTGCCAGCGGATGTCTATCCGACATCGAAACTGGCGCTTGACCTCAGTCCGGTCGATTTCTTCTCGATACTCGGCGGTGCCTTTGTGATCGTCTTGATGTCCGCGTGGTACCCGGCGAAAAAGGCAAGCGAAGTCGACGTCCTGACCGTTCTGCGTAACGAATAAAAGCGTATCGCTTTTACGTCTGTTTTACTGGCTACAGGTTTCTTTCCTGTAGTATTCCTTCTCTGTCCTATGCGGGTTACTACTTCTTTTCCGCTTCGTCGATCGCTTGTTTCGCCTTCTCGGCGTAGTGGACAGGGAAGGTCAGTGCACGCTTGATGATGTTGAACGGAGCAATAACAATGTCTTTTGCCAGCGTGTTTTTAATGACAGGGTCGTCAATCGGTCCGCTGACCGTAAGCGTCGTCGTCACGGTGTCCTCCTCTTTACCGACAAGAATGTAGCCCAGCAGAGGGATCTTAGAGAGGTTTGTTCCGGCTTCGGTCACAAGCGACATCTCGATATCTTGCGTTTTTGTGTTCAGGTCGACACGCCCCTTGCCGTTAAAGGCAATCTCTTCTGCATTGACATGAAAGCCTTTGATCTCCATCAGCTTGTTTTCGATCGAAAAGCTGGCATAGGCTTCATGCATCATCAGCCCTTTGGTGGTGTAGTGCGGGACCGAGAAGGTCACAAGTGCCGGGATGGTGTTAAGCAGGGCAAAGACGTTGTTGAGGGATTTAAAGTCTTTGATAATCGTGTCGGTGACCTTCACGACACCGTCGATCCTATCATCTTTGCCGGTGACATAAAAGCCGAGTTTCCCCCCTTTGAAATCCGAAAATTCTGCAAGCCCGTCCATAAATTTGTCGTTAAAGTTGTCGCCATAAATAAAAAAATCTTTGTCGTAGTATTCCAGGAAGGCGCCGCCGTTGCTGCCATGGAGAAGCTGTGCATTGAGATGCTCATCTTTGTACTGAAGAAGAAGTTTGTCGGCGAGGGCGCGCCGCTCTTTGTTGATATAGAGATAGCTGTCCATCGCTTTGATATCGACTTCAAAATTGCTTTTGCTCTTGTTGCTGTCCGATGCCGGATGGTCGCCGATAAAGTCGAAAATAGCAAAAATATCGACGCCGACTTTTTCAGCTGCAATATTAAGACGGCTGCCTTGCATACGGGCCTTTATGTTGTTGTTGACAAAGATATCGGCATTCTCGTCTCCATAGGTTCCGTTAAAGTTTATCGTCTCGACAGGGATATTGTCTTTGACGATGATCTTATAGGGGTAGAGCACGTTGCCATAGAAATTGATTTTGTCACTGCTCTTTTTTGAATGGAGATGGAGCGCGCCCTTGGTAATATTGAACTCCTGCATGAAGGGGGAGTAGGCTGCAATGTTCTGGAGTTCATTGATATTAAGATCCCAGCCTGTGCTGTACTGGGTATAGGTCAGGTCGTACTTAGGAAGGCGGACATGATGTTCATCTCTCTTTTGATCGATGATGACCTTGACATCATCTTTCATGTCGAGCAGAACCGTCTCCCCGCTACTTGCATTGAGCCCTTTGAGCGTAAAGCGTCCGGAGCCGCTTTCGGTATTATAGGCACCGTAAAGGTGGGAATCGACCATATCGGCCAGTGTAAAATGTGCGTTTTGCACGTAGAGGAGACGGTTGCTGTATGAGATCTCCGAAGGGTGAAGTACGCATTTGGTGGTACCGAGTTCCCAGTGCGACTTCTCTTTGATATGCAGGTAGAGGCCGTTTTTATATTTGATCTCAAGCGGAACATTGGTCTGATCCAGGGTCAGCAGCGGTGTGTTCAATATGAGCAGATCCGCAACCAGGTCCGTCTCAAGGTTCTTGATGTCAAAGGTACCGGTCACATAGGCTTTCAGCATATCTTCGCTGCTTAACATCGTCGTAGGCAGGCTTCCTTTCAGGCTTAAAAAGTCAAAAGGAACACGAAGGCGGTTGAGTGTGATGAGCCTTTTGTTAAGAAGCCAATAGGACTTCGGTATCTGCAGGTAATCGCCTTTCTTATCTAGGGTATATGTGAAATCCAACTTGTCGCGGGCAGGATCCATCTCAAACAGATTGGTACCGTTTTCAAACTGTAATGCATCAAGCGTGATGTAGAATTTACCGCTCTTTTTGACCGGATCGAGTTTGCCGTATATGTCTGCTTGGATCGCTTCTTCAAGCAGGGATGCCTTGAGTTTTTGGATATCGATAAGGGTGTTTTTGAGTTTGACCCGGACATCTTTGACCGCAATATCGGTATTTGAAAAGTTGAAAATGGCGTCGTCGGTAGAGAAGTGACCGTCGGCGGAGACATCGATGTCGCCCAGTGTGACCCAAATGGCGAGCTTGACCTTTGTCGTTCCCTCTTTTTGATAAAAGGGGAGGCTGATGTGGTACCCTTTAAGCCAGGTGACCAGCTCGGGCGTCAATTGCGCTGTGACATCGACGTCCACCGTCAAAAGCGGATTGCTTGGCGTCTCGAAATCGATTTTCAGCCATGTTGTTCCTCCGGGCTGCCCGTAGAAGGTTGCATCTTCCGGGTAGATGTATAAAACACGCTCTTTAAAGGCGACATCGACCTGGGGTGCAATGGCCGGGGCATATCCGGGTGAAAAGGTATACTCTACATTGCTGTAGTGGGCCTTGGCCTCAAGCGTATCGAGTAAAGAGATAGGATCGTCATAAAGCAGAGTGCCCTTGAGATACTCCAAGGTAAGGGTGTCTCCCTGCAGATAATCAATGATCCAGGGATTGATCAAGGGCCCCAGTTTCGCCATCTCTACAACAGGTTTGATAGGCTTCGTGATGAGATCGGTGCCTTCTGCCCACAGACGCATCTTCTCTTTATCGGCCAGTATCAGGAGCTTCAGCGGCATCGTGTCGGCAAGATTGATATCCAGGTCGGCATAGAGCCTGTGGTCTCTGGCATCTGCCATGATATCGCCGTGCAGGGTTGTCTGTGTGGATGATTCGGAGAACTCTTTCACCGACAGCAGCAGCAGGTGGTCATTCATATCGATATCGGCCAATATGTTCAATGTCGGTCCGTGCACCTTGAGGTAACCCGCCATATGCTCCTTGTAACGAAAAGTAGCATTGATGTCATTGATCTGGATCTTCCTGATATTGACCTCTGTAAAAAGCGCGTCCAAAATACGGGACTGCTTTAGCAGTTGTTTGGCATCAATACCGGAGAGGTCGAATGAAGGCCCTGTGTTACTATTGGTAATTTTAATGGTATCGACATCTACGACAATCTTTTCATCCCACTTTATGTATAATTGCTCAATTTTTAAACCGGGCAGAATGAATGTGTCCAGTTTAAGACCGATATTCAGTATCAAATAGACAGTAAAAAGAGTAATAAATATGAAAGTAAGCAGATCAATGATAGTGGAGTGGACTTTGGAGATAGCCTTGATAATAGTGCTGTCGTTCATGTACTACCTGAATCTAGGCCTGACGACCTCTAAAGTGCTGTATGTTCCCCAAGGGTCAATAAACAAGATTATAGCACATATGCAGGACAATAATATTGATGTATCGCCTCTGGACGCTTTTTTGATGCGTTTTATCGGTATGCCGCAGCAGGGATGGATCAATATCGGCACAACGACGCTGACGCATGCCGATTTTCTCAAGCGTCTCTCCACGGCAAAAGCAGCCATGAAAAATGTGACGCTGATCCCGGGAGAGACGACCTATATCTTTTTAGAGCAGCTCTCTGAGCAGCTTGACCTCGATCATCAGACGCTGCTGGATGAATTTGAAAAGCAGTCCCCTTACAAAGAGGGCGCCTTTGTACCGGATACGTATAAACTTCCTCTCGGCATAACCGAGAAAGCCGTTATCCAACTGCTGTTGCAGCGTTCTCAGAAGAAGATGAGAGAGTGGTCGATAAAGATTTTCGGTACCTATAATGAAGCGAAATGGTACAAGTACCTGACGCTGGCATCCGTCATTCAAAAAGAGGCCGCTTCTGTCGAAGAGATGCCTATTGTCGGATCCGTCATACAGAACCGTCTGAACAAGGGTATGAAACTGCAGATGGACGGCGCGCTAAATTACGGCAAGTACTCCCATATCAAGATAACGCCTTCTCGCATACGTAACGATAAAACGCCCTACAACACCTACAGATACAAGGGTATTCCTGACGATCCTGTCTGCAATGTAAGCCTTCCTGCTATACGTGCAGCCATCTTTCCGGCCAACACAGATTACCTCTATTTTATGAAAAACAAGCAGGGCAAGCACGATTTCACACGTTACTATTCTACACATATGGGCAACGTAAAGCGTGCTACCAAATGAAACACTCCATGGGATTTCAATGTGAAAAGGGTGTGAATAACTAGCGACTTTACATATGAAGTGCTATGATGTCCTATCTTAAAAATCGAGGACACCAATTATGTCAAAAATCATTTGGTCAAAAATTGATGAAGCTCCGGCTTTAGCAACGTATTCATTACTACCAATCGTTAATGCTTTCACTAAAGCAGCAGGTGTAGAAGTCGTTACTAGTGACATTTCACTAGCAGGTAGAGTTTTAGCTGCAATGGGTCTTGCAGAAGATGAACTTTCAAAACTGGGCGAAGTTGTTCTTCAAGATGATGCAAACATCATCAAACTTCCAAATGTCTCTGCGTCTGTCGGTCAGCTTAAAGACTGTATTGCTGAGCTTCAAGGTCAGGGTTATGATATTCCTGATTTCCCTGAAAACCCTGCAAACGCTGAAGAAGAGGCGATCCGCGCTAAATACAACGTCTGTCTTGGTTCAGCGGTTAACCCGGTACTTCGTGAAGGTAACTCAGACCGTCGTGCGGCAGCTGCGGTAAAGAAATTCGCGCAGAAGAACCCACACCGTCTTAAGCCGTTTTCTGAAAACTCAAAAGCGTATGTTGCACACATGGAAGGTAACGGCGATTTCTACGGTAATGAGCAATCAGTTACTATCGATAATGCACAAAAAGTTACGATCGAACTAAACGGCAAGGAACTGGCTTCTGTTGATGCACTTGACAAAGAGATCCTTGACGCGACGTACATGTCTGTTAAAGCACTTAGAGCATTCATTCAGAAATCAATTGATGATGCACGTGCGAACGGCGTTCTCTGGTCTATCCACCTTAAAGCGACAATGATGAAGATCTCTGACCCGATCATGTTCGGTCACGCTCTTGAAGTCTTCTTTGCACCGGTATTTGAAAAATATGCGGATACATTCGCAGAACTGAATGTCAATGCGAACCTTGGTATTTCCGATATCAACAAAAAAATCGCAGGTCACGCGCTAGAAGCTGAGATCAAAGCAGCATTCCAGGCAGTTGTAGATTCTGACAACCCGGAGATCGCGATGGTCGACTCTGACAAAGGTACGACAAACTTCAACGCTTCCAACGATGTCATTATCGATGCTTCAATGCCGGTAGTTGTACGTGAAGGCGGTAAGCAGTGGAACAGAAAAGGTGACGCGGTAGAGTGTGTTGCGGTCATTCCTGATTCTACTTACGCTATGTTCCACGCAGAGATGGTAGCGGACTGTGTTAAAAACGGTCAGTACGACGTAACGACGATGGGTAACGTTGCTAACGTTGGTCTTATGGCACAAAAAGCGGAAGAGTACGGTTCTCACCCGACGACTTTCGAGATCGCGGAAGCGGGTACGGTTGAAGTCAAAGATGCTGCCGGTAACGTGCTTATGAGTCACACAGTTGAAGCGGGTGATATCTGGCGTATGTCTCGTGCAAAAGATATCCCGATCAAAGACTGGGTCCGTCTAGCGGTAGAGCGTGCACGTCTTACAGGTTCTCCGGCAATCTTCTGGTTGGATGAAAACCGTGCGCACGATGCAGAGATGATCAAAAAAGTAAACACTTACTTAAAAGATCACGATACGTCCGGACTAGACATTCAAATTATGAATGTTACAGACGCAACACGTTATACTAATGCACGTGTACGTAAAGGTGAAAACACTATTTCTGTAACTGGTAACGTTCTACGTGACCACTTGACAGATATGTACCCGATCCTGGAGCTTGGAACATCGGCAAAAATGCTTTCAATCGTTCCATTGCTAGCCGGTGGCGGTCTGTACGAGACTGGTGCGGGTGGTTCTGCACCTAAGCACGTTGACCAGTTCCTTGCAGAGGGTCACCTACGTTGGGACTCTCTAGGTGAGTTCCTGGCATTGGCCGAGTCTCTACGTTTCCTTGGTAACAAACATTCAGATGCGAAACTGACTGCACTTACGGCAGCTTTAGATGTCGCGAACGATGCTTACCTTGATAACAGCAAAGAGCCATCACGTAAATGTGGCGAGCCGGATAACAAAGCGTCTCACTTCTTTGTAGCGCAATACTGGGCTAAAGCACTTGCTGAAGGCGACAACGCCGAGTTGGCTGCTAAATTTGCTCCGGTAGCAAAAGCACTTACAGAAAACGAAGATAAGATCATCGCTGAACTTTTGGCTTCTGAAGGACGTCCAAAATATATCGGTGGTTACTTCCACCCGGATGACGCAAAAGCGGAAGCTGCAATGCGTCCGTCTGCTACTCTTAACGCAATCATCGACGCTATCTAGTGCCGATATCAAGAGGCTCTCGCCTCTTTGATTGTTTTTTATAGAGGTCTTTCGAGTTCCCTATAAAAGGCAATTGTGTCTTTACTGTTCGGGCATTTTCTTAGCATTTATACTTAATAATTTTGTGTTTGCACATAATGTTTAAGTGTATTGCTTAAAGAGATGCCACCTATCTTTAATATATTAGGAGTCCTAATGAATCAGGGAAAACGTGTTGGTATTGTCGGAGCTGGTAACGTCGGAGCTACTGTAGCTTATTCGCTTGCTATGCTGGGTTCATGTCACGAGATCATTCTTCGTGATAATAAAATCGATGTCGCGAGAGGCAAGGCGCTGGATATGTCTCAGGCTGCATCAGCGGTCCGTTCGCACACGGTCGTCAAAGTGGCTGAAGAGATGTCGGACCTAAGAAACTGTGATGTTGTTGTTGTGACAGCAGGAAGCCCGCGTCTTCCGGGTATGAGCCGTGACGATCTTTTGATGATCAATGCAAACATCACCAAAGAGGTGATCGAGGGTATTGCCAAGTACTCACCTGATGCGATCATCATTATGGTCTCCAACCCTCTGGATGCAATGACGTACGTCGCGCTTAAAGAGTCCGGTTTTGACAGAAGCCGCGTTATCGGTATGGCAGGTATTTTGGATTCGTCACGTATGGCATCGTTCATCCAGGAGAAACTCGGTTACGGCGGCGGTCAGATCCGTGCATCGGTAATGGGCGGACACGGTGACGATATGGTACCGTTGGCGCGTTACTCGACGGTTGCCGGTGTGCCGCTTTCGGATGTCCTTTCCGAAGATGAGATCAAAGAGATCGTAGAGCGTACCCGTCATGGCGGTGCAGAGATCGTCGGTCACCTTAAGACAGGTTCAGCCTATTATGCGCCGGCAAAATCGACATCGATCATGGTCGAGGCTATTCTAAAAGACACCAAGCAGATTCATCCTTGTGCCGTCTACCTCGAAGGCGAATACGGTTATTCCGATGTCGTTTGCGGTGTACCGGTAATGCTCGGTGCCAACGGTGCGGAGAAGATCATCGAAGTGACACTTGATGAGAGTGAGAAAGAGATGTTCGCCGGTTCGTGTGCCTCTGTTCAATCACTGATCGACACGTTGAATACAAATAAATTTTTTGAAGGGAAGTAAGATGTCTACACGTATAGAAAAAGACACAATGGGCGAGATCGAAGTTCCTGTTGATGCTTATTGGGCAGCGCAGACACAACGTTCTATCCAGAATTTTGCAATCGGTGAGGAGACAATGCCGTACGAGATCACACGTGCATTTTCATACCTTAAAAAGTCAGTAGCCCTTGTCAATAACGACCTCGGTAAACTTGATGATCAAAAAGCCAATGCAATCGCGCAGGCAGCAGACGATATGCTTGCCGGCAAACTTGACGGAAACTATCCGCTGGTCGTCTGGCAGACAGGTTCGGGTACACAGTCGAACATGAACAACAACGAAGTTCTTGCCAACCGTGCGACAGAGATCCTCGGCGGTGATTTCCGCAAAGAGAAGCTGGTCCACCCGAATGATGATGTCAACAAATCGCAGTCATCAAACGACACTTACCCAACGGCACTGCATGTTGCTGCTGTGATTGCTGTTGAAGAGCGTCTTCTGCCGGCAATCGCAAAATTGAAAGGGACGCTTCAAGCCAAGAGTGATGCGTTCTCTGACATTGTCAAGATCGGCCGTACACACCTTCAGGATGCAACACCGCTGACACTTGGTCAAGAGATCAGCGGTTGGGTCGAAATGCTCAACAAATGCGAAAAAATGGCAAAAGATTCACTGGATGCCGTCCGTGAACTTGCTTTGGGCGGTACGGCAGTCGGAACCGGTTTGAACGCACACCCTGAATTGGGTGAGCGTGTCGCTGCGAAGCTCTCTGAGCTGACAGGTCACGATTTTGTGACGGCACCGAACAAATTCCATGCCTTGACATCACATGACGCGCTTGTCTATTCACACGGTGCCCTTAAGGCACTCGCGGCTGACATGATGAAGATCGCTAATGATGTCCGCTGGTTGGCGTCTGGTCCACGCTGTGGTCTGGGTGAGATCACAATTCCGGAAAACGAGCCGGGTTCGTCGATCATGCCGGGTAAAGTCAACCCGACACAATCTGAAGCGGTCACTATGGTTGCATGCCAGGTAATGGGTAATGATGCGACGATCGGTTTCGCGGCAAGTCAGGGGAATTTCGAGCTGAACGTCTTTAAACCGGTTATCGCCTATAACTTCCTGCAGTCTGTTCGTCTGTTAAGCGATTCAATTGTCTCTTTCAATGACAATGCGGCTATCGGTATCCAGCCGGTCAATGCAAAAATTGACCACTATCTGCATGACTCTTTGATGCTGGTTACAGCGCTGAACCCGTACATCGGTTACGAAAATGCAGCCAAGATCGCAAAAACAGCACATAAAAACAATTCAACGTTGAAAGCTACAGCTATCGAGCTTGGCCTTTTAACAGCTGAAGAGTTCGATAAATACGTAAAACCAGAAGAGATGATCGCGCCTAAAGCGTAGTCGTCCATCTTAAATTAAGGAGAGTAAATGAATATTCACGAATATCAGGCAAAACAGATTTTTGCTAAGTACGGTGTACCAACACCAAGAGGTATTATTGCGAACACACCAGCGCAAGCGTTGACTAATGCACAAGAGCTTGGTGGAAATGTCTGGGTTGTCAAAGCACAGATCCACGCTGGCGGCCGCGGCCTTGGCGGCGGTGTCAAGCTTGCCAGATCACTAGAAGAAGTAAAACAACTCGCTTCTGAGATACTGGGTATGACGTTGGTAACACACCAGACAGGTCCTGAAGGTAAACTGGTACAGAAAGTTTACATCGAAGAGGGTGCCGACATCGTTGATGAACTTTACCTTGGTGTTGTTCTGGACCGTGCTAAAGAGATGCCGGTTATTATGGCATCTACGGAGGGTGGTATGGCGATCGAAGATGTCGCCCATGACACACCGGAAAAGATCATTAAAGTCGCTGTTGACCCGGCGATCGGTTTCCAGGGTTTCCACGGACGTGAATTGGCATTTGGCCTAGGTCTTGCTAAAGAAGAGCAGGGCAAGTTCATTAAATTTGCTGCGGCACTTTACAAAGTGTACATGGAAAATGATGCCGAGATGATCGAGATCAATCCACTCATCAAGACGGCTTCCGGCGACTTCCTGGCGCTTGACGGCAAGATGGGCTTTGACGACTCCGCACTCGGACGTCACCCGGACATCGAAGACATGCGTGATATCTCTGAAGAAGATGCCGATGAGCGTGAAGCGTCTCAGTACGGTCTCTCTTATATCTCTCTTGACGGTGAGATCGGTTGTATGGTAAACGGTGCCGGTCTTGCGATGGGTACGATGGACACGATCAACTACATGGGTGGTACACCTGCAAACTTCCTGGACGTTGGTGGTTCTGCCAATGCCGAGACGGTTGCAAAAGGTTTTGAGATCATTCTTAAAAACCCTAAAGTCAAAGCTATCTTTGTCAACATTTTCGGCGGTATCGTTCGTTGTGATCGTATTGCCAACGGTATTCTTGAAGCGACCAAGCTGGTTGATGTTCACGTACCGGTCGTCGTTCGTCTTGACGGAACCAATGCAGCGGAGGCGGCTGAGATCTTGAAAAACGCAAACATCCCTAATGTTATTGCAGCTGACGATTTGGCAGATGGTGCAGCTAAAGCAGTTGCAGCAGCGAAAGGAGAATAATTAATGTCTATTTTAGTAAACAAAGATTCAAAAGTTATCGTTCAAGGTTTTACGGGTAAAGAGGGATCTTTCCACGCTGAACAGTGTATTGCATACGGTACGAACATCGTGGGCGGTGTGACACCGAACAAAGGTGGCCAGACACATCTTGACAAGCCTGTTTTTAACACGGTCAAAGAGGCAGTCGCTGCGACTGGTGCGACGGTTTCAATGATCTTCGTTCCGCCTGCATTTGTTGCAGACGCGGTTATGGAAGCGGCAGATGCGGGTATCGAACTTGCGGTAATTATCACCGAAGGTGCACCCGTACGTGACATGCAGGCCGCAAAAGCCTTCGCCGTCAAGCACGGCATGATGACGATCGGGCCGAACTGTCCCGGTATTATCACGGCTGAAGAGTGTAAGATCGGTATCATGCCGGGCATGATCTTCAAAAAAGGAAATGTCGGTCTTATCTCAAAATCCGGTACTTTGACATATGAAGGTGCAAACCAGGTTGTCAAAGAGGGTTACGGGATCACGACGGCAGTCGGTATTGGAGGGGACCCGATCATCGGTCTTTCTTACAAACAACTGCTTCCGATGTTCGAGGCTGACCCGGAGACTGAGGCGATCGTTATGATCGGTGAGATCGGTGGTGATCTTGAGATCCAGGCGGCAGCGTACATTAAAGAGAACATTACGAAACCTGTTGTCGCTTTCATCGCCGGTCAAACAGCACCGGCCGGTAAACGTATGGGCCATGCCGGTGCGATCGTATCCGGCGGTGCAGGTACTGCAGCCGAGAAGATGGCAGCGTTGGAAGCAGCGGGCGTTAAAGTCGTTGTCTCTCCGGCTGAGATTGGAAAAGCGGTAGCCGAGGTTTTGGCAAAATAAATGCGTGAGACCGTAGAGGTAGCCAAGGTGGGTTGCGGCGGTCGCGCAGCAACAGTAGTGAAACCGTTATAAAGAAAAAGCTTTGCAGAGGTCTCTGTAAACCTTGAGTGTGAGCCCCGGACAGTAACAGCAGAAATTGCTGACGAGGCGCAATCAGCACACTTTAAAACGGTCTTAAGAAAACTTGGTTATCCTTTATTTGATGAAAAGACTGGCGTGATCGATTTTGCCAGTCTGAAAGCCAAGAGCCTTGTCTCTTGCTCTTTCGGAAAATTTACGGTTAATGATACTACGAAGTAATTTCGTATTTTAAAAGAGGAGAATATATGGGAACTGCTATGACTGAATACCCAGGCGATGTAGCTGTATGGGTAAATACTGATAACTGTAAAGCATGCGATATCTGTGTATCTGTATGTCCTACAGGTGTACTTGGTATGCGTTACGATTCGACATCAACACTAGGTGCGATGATCTCGGTTGATCATCCTGAAAGTTGTATCGGCTGTAACGAATGTGAACTTACATGTCCGGATTTTGCTATCTATGTAGCGGATAAATCACAATATAAATTTGCAAAACTTTCTGACGAAGCTAAAGAGCGTCAGGAAAAGATTAAAGCAAACAACTATATGTCACTTGACCAGCAAGGAGTTAAATAATGGCACTTAGAGAAATAATATCAACTGGTAATGACCTGGCTGCGATTGCAGCAGTTGATGCTGGTTGTAGATTTTTTGGTGGGTACCCGATTACGCCATCAAGTGAGGTTATGCATACGATTTCAGACCTTCTACCTGCGGTTGGCGGAACAGCTATCCAGATGGAAGATGAAATCGCCGGTGTAGCTGCTGCTATCGGTGCTGGTATGGCCGGTGTAAGAACATTGACTGCGACTTCAGGTCCTGGTATCTCTCTTAAAGCGGAGAACCTTGGACTTGCGCAGATGGCTGAAGTACCGTTGGTTGTTGTAAACGTTATGCGTGGTGGTCCGTCAACCGGTCTTCCGACGCGTGTATCTCAGGGTGATGTTAGACAGGCGAAAAACCCGTCTCACGGTGACTACCGTTCAATTACTCTATGTGCGGGTAATCTTGCTGAGTGTTATACGGAAACTGTCCGTGCATTCAACTTGGCAGACCGTTTCATGCAGCCGGTATTCGTACTTCTTGACGAAACTATCGGTCACATGCACGGAAAAGCGATGATCCCAACAGTCGAAGATGTTCAAGCAGGTATCGTACCGCGTAAAACATTCGACGGTGCAGCTGAAGATTATCTTCCGTACCAGTGTGAGGCAGATCAACCAGCGGTACTTAACCCTATGTTTACAGGTTACCGTTACCACTTTACCGGTCTTCACCACGATGCAAAAGGTTTCCCGACTGAGGAGATCGAGACATGTCGTAAACTGATCCAGCGTCTTGAAGACAAAGTTATGATGCATACAGATGAACTTGAACTAAATGAAGAGTTCATGCTTGATGACATGACAGGTGAAGAGGGCGAGGTTCTTATCATTGCTTACGGTTCTGTTTCTCTTTCAGCGAAAGAGTCTATCAGACACCTAAGAGCAGCAGGGATCAAAGCAGGTCTTTTCCGTCCAATTACACTTTGGCCAAGTCCAGCTGATTCTATCAAAAAATATACTGATATGATCAAAAACGTACTTTGTGTTGAGCTGAACATCAGACAATATACTGAAGAAGTAGAACGCGTTTCCGGTAGACTTGATATCGAAGGTCTATACAAAGTTAACGGTCGTCCGATTTCTCCATACGAGATCGTAAATAAAGTTAAAGAGGTATTCTAACATGGCATTTAATTATGATAAATATTTAAGACTTGAAAAGATGCCGACACTTTGGTGTTGGGGTTGTGGTGACGGTGTTATTCTAAAAGCATTTATTAGAGCGATTGACAAGCTTGGCATTAGCCAGGACGATGTCTGTGTCGTTTCTGGTATTGGTTGTTCTGGACGTTTTTCGTCATATGTAGATTTTAACACAGTCCATACTACGCACGGTAGAACAGTGGCATTTGCAACTGGTGTCAAACTTGTACACCCGGACAAATATGTTATCTGTGTTGCCGGTGACGGAGATGCATTGGCAATTGGTGGTAACCACACAATCCATGGTGCAAGAAGAAACATTGATATCACTATGATTATCATCAACAACTTCATCTACGGTTTGACGAACTCGCAGACATCACCGACAACACCACAGGGTATGTGGACAGTATCGCAAAAAGCGGGTAACATTGACCCGACTTTTGATGCTTGTGCTCTTGGTATTGCCGCAGGTGCTTCATTTGTTGCACGTGAGACAATGCTTGATCCGAAAAAACTTGAGAAAGTTTTTGTGAAAGCACTTCAGCACAGAGGTTTCGCATTCCTTGACATCATGTCTAACTGTCACATTAACCTTGGCCGTAAGAACAAGATGGCATCGGCAATGGAGAACCTTGAGTGGATCGACAGCATCACTATTCCTAAAAAGAAATATGATGCACTATCTCCGGAAGAGCAGCTTAACAAGTTCCCAACTGGTGTCTTGAAAGAAGACACAGAAGTTAGAGAATATTGTGACATGTACGCAGATATCATTGCGGTACACCAAGGTAAACGTGCAAAAATCACTCAAGACGACTTTGAGAAAAAAATCTAAGGAGACACAATGGCTAGAACATTAATGAGATTTACAGGTGTTGGCGGGCAGGGTGTTCTTCTTGCTGGTGAGATCTTTGCTGCGGCAAAGATTAAAACTGGCGGTTACGGTCTAAAGACTGCAACATACACATCACAGGTTCGTGGTGGCGCTACGGTTGTTGATATTACACTGGATGATGAAGAGATCTTCTACCCATATGCAAACGATGGCGAGATCGACTTCATGCTATCTGTTGCGCAGGTCAGTTATGACCTGTTTAAAAACGGTGTTTCGAAAGGCGGGATCATCGTTGTTGATCCAAACCTTGTAAAACCGACTGACGAAGACAGAAAAAACTGGAAGATCTACGAGATTCCAATTATTACAATTGCAAAAGAAGAGGTTGGTAACGTTATTACTCAATCGGTTGTTGCCCTTGCGATTGCAAACACTATGATGAAGCCTCTTGCTAAAGATGTTCTTGTAGAGACTATGCTTTCAAAAGTACCTTCCAAAGTTCATGAAGCGAACAAAAAAGCATATGAGCTTGGTGAAAAATACGCTACTGAAGCAATGGCATAAGCCAAAGCCAGCGTTTTTTAAGCGGTTTCGGCCGCTTTTTTTTGATCCCATTCATAATATTATATAATATCATACATTGTTTTTATCAATGGTCCCGTACGGTACTTATTAAACGTGCAATTAACCGATAATTGTATATCATTGCACAGGTACAACACGTGGTTGCTTGTCACACCTGTGACAAGAGGAAAGTCCGGGCTGCTGTAAGACAGGGTTCCATCTAACGGATGGCCGGCGCAAGTCGAGGGACAGTGCAACAGAGAGTAGACCGCCACCTGAAATGTTGAATTGTAAATGTTGAATTTTGAATGAAAAGCAATGTTTGCGATTTACGATGAAAACGCTGAACAAGTGTCTATGAAAATGCCGAAAGCATTTTTGTACTTTGGTGGCCATAGCGGCCTCAGCGCAGGAGTAGGGGCTTTTGCTCCTGCTCTGTTCAAACAGGTGGTAAGGGTGAAACGG
>JBFFKK010000001.1:0-140736 GCA_041555445.1 Sulfurimonadaceae bacterium | reverse complement strand
CTCTGAAGGACATACAAATGTAAAATCCAGTGGATAGAAGAAAAGAACCGTTCCGTTTTCACCGAAGTTCTCGTAGAGGTTGAAATCTTCTTTGATCTCGTTGTTTCCCATTACAGTCGTTGCTGTAAAGTCTGGCGCTTTGTTTGTTACTAGCATAGGTGGTCTCCATTGTTTTGATATTGTTCGGATGCATTTTAGCAGAAGAAAAATAAATAAAATAAAGCAAAGGCAGATAACGGAAAAACTTTAAAAAGCTTTCAGCTATAATCGCGGACTTTCATTTTATAAAAGATGCCATGCGACTGATTTGAGCAGCGGTGTTAAGGTGAAGGATAAACAATAAAGGAAATCGATGACTAAAGAGTATATTTTTACTTCTGAGTCTGTAACAGAAGGGCATCCTGACAAGATGGCTGATCAGATTAGCGATGCTATTCTGGATGACATTATTGCTAAAGATCCTAAAGCACGCGTTGCGTGTGAGACACTAGTCTCAAATGGTTTTTGTGTAATTGCAGGCGAGTTAAAGACACATGCGTACACCCCAATGCAAGAGATTGCGCGCGAGGTTGTTAAAGAGATAGGTTATACGGATGCGACCTATGGTTTCGACTATAGATCGGCAGCGGTGTTAAATGGAATCGGCGAACAGTCGCCTGATATCAATCAGGGGGTCGATCAAGAGAGCGGCGAGATCGGCGCAGGCGACCAGGGACTGATGTTCGGTTTTGCCTGTAACGAAACACCGGAGCTCATGCCGCTTCCGATCCACTTGGCTCACCGTTTGACGGAGCGTCTGGCTCAGGTGCGTAAAGAGGGGATCATTCCTTATCTGCGCCCCGACGGAAAAGCGCAGATCTCTGTTAAATATGTGGGGCACAAGCCTGTTTCTGTTGAAACGGTTGTCGTCTCAACACAGCATCATGATGATGTTGACCAGGCACAGCTTCATGAAGATGTTATTAATGAAGTGATCAAAAAGGTGATCCCGAAAGAGCTGATCAGTGATGATATTATCTACCATATCAACCCGACCGGTAAATTCGTGATCGGTGGTCCGCAGGGTGATGCCGGTCTGACAGGCCGTAAGATCATCGTCGATACCTACGGCGGTTCATGCCCGCACGGCGGGGGCGCTTTTTCGGGGAAAGATCCGACCAAGGTGGACCGTTCTGCAGCGTATGCAGCACGCCATGTCGCCAAGAACCTGGTGGCATCGGGTGCCTGTGACCGTGCTACGATCCAGGTCGCGTATGCGATCGGTGTTGTCAAGCCGGTTTCGATTATGGTCAACACGCACGGTACGGGTGTGGTTGATGAAGATAAGATCGAAGCCTGTGTCAAAGAGCTGTTTGACTTGACACCAAAAGGGATCATCGAGTCGCTTAACCTGCTTCGCCCTATCTATCGTAAAACAGCAGCTTACGGCCACTTCGGCCGCGAAGATGCCGATTTCACCTGGGAGCAGACGGACAGAGCCGAAGAGATCGCAAAGTATCTAGGTCTGTAGACCATTTCAGTGCGGGTGCTGTTGTAGTTGACCTTTATGCAGCTACACTGAACCCGTAGTACCCTTACAGGTACCGGCGGTTTGAACTGCCACCCTTTTTTTACCTCCAAAACTTTCCAACTTCTTTGAAGATAAGCCGTACTTATTTCTCTCTTGTCCAATCTGCATATGACCAGTTTTATATAGTGATTTAGAACTGATAACGACTCTCAAAACACGCTGTGAAGGGCTGTGTACAAAGTGTAACAATTTGTGTATTGGCAGAAAGTTAGCCGAAAAATTTGTAGATAATTAATATTCTTGTGTTATAGTTATCTCGAAATTACTAATAGGAGACTGAATATGGCAGTATTTATTAATGACACATGTATTAACTGTGGCGCTTGTATTGACGAATGTCCGGTAGAAGCAATTGTTGACGAGGACGATAACCCAACGGGTGAGGAACTGTACTACGTTTATCCAGATAAATGTGTAGAATGCGTCGGTCACCATGACGAGCCGGCATGTGCAACTGCATGTCCGACTGAAGGATGTATCACTTGGGATGCAAAATTCGCCGGTGATGACAAAGCGTTCTTCAGTGGTCCGAACTACGTAGACGGTAAAGACTTCGTTATGGAAGATCCGGATGCAGAAATGCCATTCCGCGAAGACATCTCTGACGAAGCACGTGCTGCTCGTGAGAACGTCGTAGACTAATTCGACTTGTATCGGCTTTTGCCGATACGCTTTTACTCTTTTTTTTCATAATACTCTTTTTATAATTTTATTTAAACTAAAACACAACTATATTTCGATATAATCCCACTCTAAATTTTCATATTTGCAGGAGTTCTGAATGGAACGCACACTATCAATTATCAAGCCAGATGCAGTAGCTAAAGGTGTTATCGGTAAGATCCTTTCTCGTTTTGAGGACAACGGTCTTCGTATCGCAGCTACTAAAAAGCTTCAACTGTCACGTCAAGATGCCGAAGCATTTTATGCGATTCATGCTGAGCGTCCTTTCTTCAAAGACCTAGTTGACTTCATGATCTCTGGACCGGTTGTAGTTTCAGTTCTTGAAGGTGACGATGCAATGAAGAAAAACCGTGACCTTATGGGTGCTACCAACCCTGCCGAAGCTGAAGCTGGTACGATCCGTGCTGATTTCGCTGAGAGCATTGATGCAAATGCAGTTCACGGCAGTGACTCTGTAGAAAATGCAGCAATTGAGATCGCTTTCTTTTTCGCTGAAAGAGAAATCGCGTAATTACGGATGAACATTCCGTTCAGACGTATTACAAAGACACCGACAGCGTTTGAGACAAGCGCGGAAGGTGTGACGCTAAAAGGCAATGTTGTCTTTAAAGAGCGTAACTTAGCGCTACTTCAAGCCGAGTTGTCCGGTGAGATTATGCTCACATGTGACATTTGTGCGGAAGATTTCGCTACAATGTTAAACGAAAAAATAGAGCTACTTGTATCGGATGGTGTCTACAAGGGTTTCGATGAGACCTATGATGTCATTGAGATACAAGATGTATTAGATCTTGATGAGTTGATTCACAGTGAGATCGAATTAATCAGAAGTGATTATCACAGTTGCGAAAACTGTAAAAAACTAGAAAGGAATTAAACATGGCAGTACCTAAGAGAAGAGTATCACACTCACGTTCAGCAAAACGCAGAACACACTACAAGATTACACTAGCGCGCCCGGTTAAAGATAAAGATGGAACGTACAAGTTACCACACCACATTAACCCTACTACCGGCGAGTACAAATAATTAATGATTAAGATTGCGATTGACGCAATGGGTGGGGACTTCGGTCCCGAACCAATTGTAAAAGGTTGTCTATTAGCACTGAAAGAGCGTAAGTTCGAACCAATATTAGTTGGCAAGAGAGAAGAGATTTTGTCTTTGTTACCTAAGGGTTATAAAAATAAGATTTCGATTGTGGATGCAGACGATGTTATTTCAATGTCTGACGCTGCAACGGACGCCTTAAAGCGAAAAGAGAGCTCTATTTTTAAAGCCGTTGAGCTGGTAAAACAGGGTGAGGCTGACGGTGTTGTCTCCGCTGGTCACAGCGGTGCGACAATGACACTTGCTACGCTGCGTCTCGGACGTTTGAAACATGTCTCACGCCCCGCACTGGTCACAATGATGCCAAGTAAAGGCAAGACGAGAACAGTGATGCTGGACGTCGGTGCCAATGTCGATTGTGATCCGGACAACCTGGTTGAGTTTGCGATCATGGGCAAGTACTATGCACACGATATGGTGGGAGTTGAAAACCCTCGTATCGGGCTCCTTGCAAACGGCGAGGAAGCATCAAAAGGCAATGAAGTCACCAAAGCTGCCTTTAAAAAGCTCCAGGGCTATGACGGTTTCATCGGGAATGTCGAAGGCAGCGATATCTTCAACGGCCAGTGTGATGTCGTCGTCTGTGACGGGTTTATCGGAAACCTTGTCTTGAAAACAGCCGAAGGCGTTGCTTCGACAATGACGTTCTTTATCAAAGATTACATTCGTAAATCGCCGGTCGCGATTACGGGGGCACTTTTGATGCGTAAAGTCTTCAAATTGCTTAAAAAGCAGGTGGATTATGCCGAAGAGGGCGGTGCACCGCTTATCGGTATTAAAGGCTGTGCGATCGTCGGCCATGGTAAAAGTAATCCCAAAGCGATTAAAAATGCCATCTTCCAGGCGATCCGGTATGTTGATACGGGCGTTAATGAACACATAGAACGCTCACTTGCTGAATTAAACGAAGGAAAATAATGTACGCTGCTTTCCGCTCTATCGGTGCTTATGTACCGGAAAGAATTCTCACTAATGAAGATTTGACCAAAATGGTCGACACCACTGATGAGTGGATCACAAAACGTACAGGTATCAAAGAGCGCCGTATTGCGGCAGACAGTGAGACAACCTCGGATATGGGTGTTAAAGCGGCAGAAAAAGCGATCGAACGTTCCGGACTGAAAAAGAGTGACATCGATATGATCGTCGTGGCTACGATCTCTCCGGACTATTTCAATATGCCTTCGACGGCAACGGTCATTGCCCATAAAATGGGTCTCGATAAAGTCTCTGCCTTTGATATTTCAGCTGCATGTACCGGGTTTATTTATGTTCTGGGTGTCGCTAAAGCCTTTATTGAATCGGGCATGAAGAAAAATGTCCTTATCATCGGTGCAGAGAAGATGTCGGCGATCACAGATTACTCTGATCGCGGTACCTGTATTCTTTTCGGTGATGGCGCCGGAGCAGCGGTGATCTCAGCAACAGAGAACAAAGAGGAAGCCATCGTCGATCTTCATACGGCTGCAGATGGAAGTCTGGGTGACTTCTTGATGACACCGGACGGCGGAACAGGAAACCCCCACAAAAATGAACTGAAGTCGGAAGCATCATTTATTCAGATGAAGGGTAATGAGACCTTCAAGATCGCAGTTCGTACCTTGACGAAGGACGTTGTCGAGATTTTGGCAGACAATAATATCAGTGCGGATGATATTGACCATTTTATCCCGCACCAGGCCAATTACCGTATTATAAAAGCGGTCGGTGATGCCCTTAAGATGCGTGAAGAGCAGGTGGTCCTGACGGTACATAAATATGGCAATACATCGGGTGCGTCCATTCCGATGGCGATCAATGACCTCTATGAAGAGGGCGGGCTTAAAGCGGGCGAGATGATGCTGCTGGACGCCTTTGGCGGCGGCCTTACCTGGGGTTCGGCCCTAGTTCCTTTTTCACCTCTCTCAAAATAACTTTCCAATCGTAAGAGAAGCAGGGGAAACGCCTCTGTTACTTTTTTTTGAATTTTTCTGTTAGAATACAATCAATACAAATACAATTTTAGAGGGTTTTCTGTGGAACTTGATAAGCAGACGTTCGGAATTCTTTTTGGTGTTTTGGTGATCATCTTTCTATGGTTGAAATTTCGCAATCCTTACAGCGGCAAAAATGATCGGCGAAAAGAGAAACGCCGTTCGGGTCTGAAAGACCGACGTGTCGAGCATCAGGGGCGTCGAAAATCAAACCAGCTCCAGCATGAAAGCAAGCTTCCCGAAAGACGTCATCAGCGTTCCGAGAGACGGGTCGGTGAGAAGACGCGACGGCACAAACGCCGCCGTAAAGACGACAAAGTCCGTTAGCGTGTATCAAAACAGTCTGATACGTGTTGAGATCGAAAAAAGTGAGATCCCCTGGTTGAAGGTTTTTACCCAGGTTGAACGCAGAGAGTTCAGTGAATGCACTACAGAAGAGAGATCTGCGATCTTTGAAGCGCTGGACCTTATTGAAAAAGAGATGCTCGCCTACTACCGGCCCGTCAAGATCAATATCGCATCATTTGGAAACTACGTTCCGTTGGTCCATTGGCATATTATGGCACGTTTTAAAGAAGACAGTTTTTTTCCCGAGCCGATGTGGGGCATGAAACAGCGCGAAGCCACTTTGGAACTCCCCTCTTTTGAACGGTTCTGTGACAATGTAAACAGGAGACTGGCCGAATCCCCGGCTAACGGTTAGCGTAAGGGATCTTTATTGTAAATTCGGCGCCGTCGTTGTTGTTTTTGACCTGCAAGATACCGCCTAACTCTTTTTCGACAATCATTTTGCTCATATAGAGGCCCAGCCCCGTCCCGTTTTTGCCTTTGGTGCTGAAGTAAGGCTCAAAGATATTGTTGATGATCTCCGGAGCGATCCCCCCGGCATTATCGCTGATACTGATCTCGATCGTATGGTTGTTGTGAATGATGCTCACGCTGATGATCGGTTGCTCAATGGCGCGCTCCAGGAGGGCATCGATGGCATTATTGATGATGTTGATGATGACCTGGGCAAATTCGTTGGGATAGGTGAGGATGTAGATATCCTCGCTGCATGTGTTGATCAGATTGATGTCGGCAAGTTTGAGACGCGGTTTTGCAAAGCTCGTTCCGCGTTCAACCAGTTCGCAGATATTTTTACGCTCCTGTTTCTTGTTGGGCTTAAAAAAGCTCTGGAAGTCATCGATCGTGTCGGAGAGGTAGATAATGGTGTTGGAAATATGCTCCAAGGCCGTATTTGTCTCATCAATAGACTGTTTGCCCAACAGGGCATTGATTTTCAGGTTCGATATCTGCAGCGTAATGGTGGAGAGCGGTTGGCGCCACTGGTGGGCGATCATACTGATCATCTCACCCATGGCCGCCTGACGTGACTGTGCCAGGATCATCGCATCTTTTTCAACAAGCTCTTTGGCTTTGTCATCAACTTTTTGTTCAAGACTGGCGTTCAGCCGCTGGAGCTCTTTTGTCTTCTCCTGAACCTTGGATTCCAACTCTTTGGTCAGGGTTTCGAGCTGCTCTTTTTGGCTTCGGATCGTCTCGTTGCCGAGATCGATCTGATGTTTATAGATGTAGATGACGATCGTCATGATGGTGAGTACGACAGAGAGGTAGACAATGTCTCTCAAGCTGTAATCCATCGGTATGAAGGGCTGAAGCTTTGAGATAAAAAGAGAGAGGACAAGATAGCCTATCCAGGGTATCCAGGCATTTTTACCCTTGTAAAAAAAGATGAGTGCCGGGTAGGTTAACAGCCAGACATGTTTGAGCTGTGACGGTTCAGCGACAAAAAGAAGAAGGTTGAATAGGATCAGAAATTCGGATGCAAAGATGGTCGTGATAAGATCAAAACGTTTTTTGAAAAGACGTAAAGCCACTGCCGTAGCGAGCAGAATCACTATGGCTGAGAGGTTGAGGATGATACCGGTTGTCGCAGCGCCTGAGATCAGTGTAACAGCGATTCCGAAAAGCAGCCCGATTATTGCGAGAAAAACAGTGATGTTAATGACGTTGTGACGGGTCTTAAGTTCGATCTGACTGTCGTCGAATTTAAGGCCGCTGTTCATGCATGTAAAAAATTTTTTCTTGAGTAATGTCACTGATCCGCTTTCTGATAAAATATTAGTGTACTACAATCGATGTTAAATTAAGTTTTTAACATGTTATCGCAGATTATGGAATATAGATCTTGTCCAGCATCTCCTGGTACTCGTCTTCAGCACGGCTTTCAAGCGTTATCCCGCCGCCGCTTTTGTAGATAAGCTGACCGTTCTGTTTTTCAATAAAACGTATCATCACGGCACTGTCAAAGTTTCGGCCGTCGAAATAGCCGAAGATACCGGTAAAGAAGCCTCTTTTATGGGGTTCGACCTCTTCGATAATGGCAACCGTGCTGCGTTTCGGTGTGCCGCTGATACTGCCGGCAGGGAGCAGGGCAGTGATGATATCGCCGAAGCTCTCTCGCCATGTAGCGGGGAGCTCTCCCGTGATCATGGAAGAGACCTGCAGCAGCTCTTTCTCCCCTGTTTTCAGATGGTCGATGTAGCGAAACTTTTCAACCTTGATGTCCCGTGCGACGATACCCAAATCATTTCGAAGCAGATCGACCACCATAATATGCTCCGCCATCTCTTTTTCATTGGCAAGTATGCGCGCTTCGGCATCAGGAAGTGCCGCGTCAATGGTCCCTTTCATGGGGTAGGTCGAGATGGTATTGCCCTCGATCTTGATAAAACGTTCCGGAGAGAAGCAGACAAAGTCCTCTTTAAAACGGAGTTTGAACAGTGCATGGGCTTTTTGGTAGATCTCCTTGAGCGAGAGCGTCGTCTCTACCGGTGTAGAGCAGGTGTAGTTGAGCAGGTAGGTCTCTCCCGCCTTGATATGCTCAATGATCTTCTCAAACCCCTTTTTGTAGGTTTGGTAATCGATGGGATGTTTGATCAAAGGTGTCGGTTCAAGGCGGGCAGTAGGGGTGAAGCTGAAGGCAATATCTTCGCCTTTCAACTCCTCCTCTGTATAGACAAGAATCGTATCGGCCTTGAAGTCGCTGATAAGCAGAAAGGGGATGCCTCTGGAGGCCAGTCGGGATATCTTATTGCGCATCTATGAGTTTTTTAAGAACAGCCATACGCATCGACACCCCGTTGGAGACCTGCTGCAGTACTTTGCAGCGCGGGTCGGCCAAGAGCGCGTCATCGATGTCGATATTACGATGGACCGGACCCGGGTGGAGAATGATCAGATCCCTGTCGCCGACCAGCTCTTTTGTGATACAGAAGTCGCTGGCGTAATCTTTGAGCGAAGCGTAGGATTGCTGTGAATGCCGTTCAGTCTGGGTGCGCAGGCTCATGATGATGTCGACATTGTCGATGACATCGTTAAGATGATAGGTGCTCGGCAGCTCCGTCACCGGCATGAACTGCGGCGGCGCCACAAGGGTGACTTTGAGGCCGAAACGTGACAGAAGTTCGATGTTGGAGTTGGCGACACGCGAGTTTTTGATATCGCCGACGATCGCAATACGTTTGCCTTGCAGTTCGCCGAAATGCTGTTTGAGTGTAAAGAGGTCAAGGAGGGCCTGTGTCGGGTGGGCGTGGGCACCGTCGCCCGCATTGATGATCGAGGCGTTGGTGTGGTTGGAGAGGATCTTGGGCACTCCGGCATCGGCGTGACGGACAATGATGGCGTGCGGTCCCATCGCATCCAGGTTGGTCGCCGTATCAATCAGGGTCTCCCCCTTTTTTGTCGAGCTCTTCGCAACGTCAAGATGTACGATCTCAGCGCCCAGACGTTTAGCGGCGATCTCAAATGAACTTTTTGTACGGGTGGAGTTCTCAAAGAAGAGGGTGATGATGACCTTGTCTTGCAAGATCCGATCAAAACCGCCTTTTGAATAGGCTTCGGCATCACGTAGAAGCTCTTCTATCTCATCGGTACTAAAGTCATCTGTTCGTATAAGGTGGCGCATCCTCTCTCCTTAAGACAATAATTGTGTGATTATATCAAATCAGCAGTGCTTTTGCTACTTTTTCGATGTCACGGTCGAAGACGGTATAGTCCGGATAGGTATCTCTGAAATAGGGTTCGGAAACATGCTTAAAGGGAGTGTCGTCAGTATGGCAATTGAGTGTCCAGACAAAGTCCAGTTTTCTCGCCTTCATTGCGTTGATGGAGAGGATCGTGTCATTGATGCACCCGAGTCTGCAGTGCGAGACCAGCAGGGCTTTCGCATCAAAACGTTCGATCAGGTCGATCATCATCGTCTCTTGGTCGACAGGGACATAGAGCCCGCCGGCACCTTCTATCAGCAGGATGTCGCATAAGGGTTCTATTTTTGCGATGGCGGCATCGACAACACTCAGATCAATCGGCCGGGCATTATTGGCACAGTAGGGTGCTGCCGGCAGCCGGAACCGGATAGGGACGATGTCACTGATATCGACTGCTGTCATAGCCGGGTTGAGTGACTGCACAAGCGATAAGAGAAGCGAACCGTCGATAGGCGACTCTTTCACTCCGGTTTCAATCGGTTTGATCACACCGACCTTGAACCCCATGCCGTTAAAGTGTTTTAGGAGGTGCTCGGTAACATAAGTTTTTCCTATATCGGTGTTTGTTGCCGTAATGAAGATGCGTTTGGCCACTATCTGCTCTTTTTAGTTATAATTTCGCATTATTTTACGCCAGGGCAGCTTAAAGCCCTGAACAGAGGTTTTATTTATGAACAATTTTGAAGAGTTCTCAACCTACTTTGTCCAAAACGTAGGCTCCAAAGAGGGCGCTGTCAGTCCCGTTATCACGCAGTCAGCAGCGTTTGGTTATGGCAGTCCTGAAACAGCTGAAGGAATCTTTGACGGCAGTGTTAAAAAACCGCTCTATTCGCGTATGGGCAACCCGACGACAGCCAAGCTGGAAAGTATCCTGGCCGAGATGGACGGCGGTGTCGGTGCCGTCGCGACCAGTTCGGGTATGGCGGCGACAACACTGGCGACGATGTCACTGCTCAAAAGCGGTGACAGCATTATCAGTATCGGCGGTCTCTTTGGCGGTACCTACTCCTACTTTTCCGAAACTCTCACCCGTTTTGGTATCACGACGCAGTTTTTTGATGTGGACGAATTTGAAAGTATCGAAGATGCCATTGACGAGAGCACGAAGATCATCTTTTTGGAGTCTGTCGGCAATCCGAACATGCGCCTGCCGGACATCCGGGCCATTGCGGACATTGCTGGCCGAAACGGCATTGTTCTTATCGTTGACAACACCATCACGCCGATGAGTGTTGAACCGTTGGCACTCGGTGCGGATATTGTCGTCTACTCGACGACCAAGATTATCAGCGGTAACGCCTCTGTTCTTGGCGGGGCAGCGGTCTTTCGTGCGATCAATGAGGGAGATGACAAGTTCAAAACAGCACGATACGAAGAGGTGCACAAGTTCATTAAGAAAATGGGCAAAATGGCTCTGATCGCTAACGCTAAAAAGCGTGCGATGCGCGATTTCGGCATGAGCGCTTCGGCGTTTTCATCCTACCTGACGCTTTTGGGTCTGGAGACCTTGCCGCTTAGGATGGACCGAGTCGTAAACAGCGTTGAGAAGATCGCCCGTACCCTCCATGCCAAGGGGATCAATGTCAACCACCCCTCTATTGAGGGGCATGAACAGAATGTACGCTACGAAGCGCAGTTCTCAAAAGGTTGCGGCACCCTGATGACGATTGATATGGGCACGCAGGAAGCGGCATACGCCTTTTTACGCCGTACGAAACTGGCGACGATCACGGCCAATATCGGCGACAGCCGAACCCTGGCACTGCACATGGCTTCGACGATCTACAGTGACTTTGACGACGAGACGCGAAAGTTTCTCGGGATTACGGAGGGGCTGATCCGTATTTCGATCGGGCTTGAGAACCCGGACGATATTATCGAGGATTTCATTCAGGCTGCCGGCTAGGCGGTTTCTCTCCTCTTTAGAGTCTCTTTATCATCTTATAATCATCCATGACATAACCGTTGCCGATAGGTTGGACAAGAGCGCCGGCGTTGATAAAGCCGAGCCTTTCATAGACTTTCAGGGTGTCGGTGTTGTTTTTGTTGACGGTCAGCACGATGGCGTTCAGGGCGTTGTCGTCGGCCAGCTCTTTCAGAAAATCGATGGCAGCCCTGCCGTAGCCCTTGCCGCGGTGTGAGGACTTGATATAGAACTTGCTCATAAAGAGCTGCCCCTTTTCAGGCTGTACGGCCATGTAGCCGACAGCGTCGCTCTCCTGTGTTAACAGATAGTATAAATACCCCTCTTCCAGCTGCTTGGTCATCGCCGCCGTACTTTGGAATACTTCAAGCATGTACTCGACCTGGGGCCTGCCTATGATAGGCGTGTAGTGTTCATGCCAGATCTCGAACGCAAGCTTTTCGATGCGCTGTAACTGTTTTTGGGTCTCTACTTTTTCAATGGTCATACCGGTAGTATAGCGTCTCAAAATTCAGCTTTGTTGAGAGTGCCCTTACCGGTGAGCGGGGCGAGAGTTGATCAGAATCCTCATAAAAGCAAGCTAACTCCGACCCTTAAGCAAAACAACACCCAAACATTGATACATTTTCTATATCTATAAAAGTAGGACTTTTCTTGAGTACTAAACATGCGTTAGAAAGTGAGCTCTCTGTAAGAGAGCCTAAACAATACCTTGTCTATCTGTTAAACGATGATTATACGTCAATGGATTTTGTGATCGACGTCTTGATGAACATCTTTCATAAAAACTATCAAGAGGCCGAAAAGATTATGCTGGACGTGCATAAAAAAGACCGCGGTGTATGCGGTATCTATACCTATGAAGTAGCAGAGACAAAGGTGATGCAGGTAAGTAAACTTGCCAGAGAGCAGGGCTTTCCGCTAAAAGCAACAATGGAGGAAGCGTAAGATGATCAGTGCAGAACTAAACAGTATTTTCCAAAAAGCGCTTATCTATGCCAAAGACCAGCGGCATGAATATCTGACAATAGAACATGTCTTTTTTGCGCTGCTCGGGTCGAAAGAGGGTATTGCTATCATCAAAGAGTGCGGCGGTGATGTTGAGGCGATGCGAGCGGCCGCCGCGGCGTACTTGAGCGAGACGATGCAGCCTTTGCCGGAAGATATCAATCAGGAGCCGTTTGAGACGGTCGCCCTTTCGCGCATGATCGACAAGATGATCAAGCATATTCAAAGTGCGCAGAAAGAGCAGGCGGATGTAGGCGATTTGATGGCGGCCGTGTTCGAAGAAGAGCACACCTTTGCCATCGCACTGCTGGAGGCGCAGGAGATCTCGCGAGTGGATGTCCTGGAGGTGATCTCGCATCAGGATATCGAGACGGCGCCAACAGCCGATGATGAGGCAGAGAGCTATCTCGACAAATACACGATCAATCTTGTGGCAAAGGCCAAAGAGGGCAAGATCGATCCGGTGATCGGTCGAACAGAGGAGATCGAACGTGTCGTGCAGACGCTCTGCCGCCGTAAGAAAAACAATCCGTTACTTGTCGGTGAACCGGGTGTCGGTAAGACGGCGATTGCCGAAGGGCTGGCACTGCGTATCAGCGAAGATGACGTACCGGCGATTCTGCATGCCGCTCCGGTTTTTGCGCTTGACCTCTCTGCGATGCTTGCCGGAACGAAATACCGCGGCGATTTCGAGAAGCGTCTCAAGGGTGTTATCGACGAGCTTAAAATGACCAAGGATGCGATCTTGTTTATTGATGAGATCCATACCCTTGTCGGTGCGGGTGCCGTCAGCGGCGGCAGTATGGACGCCTCCAACCAGCTCAAACCGGCCCTCGCCTCGGGCGAGCTGAAATGCATGGGTGCAACCACCTTCGCCGAGTATCGCAATGCCTTTGAAAAAGACCGTGCGCTGAGCCGGCGTTTTGCCCGTATCGATGTGGACGAACCGTCGCTCAAAGACAGTGTGCTTATCCTGAAAGGATTGCGTCCGAAATATGAGCAGCATCATCATCTCAAGTACACGGACAAGGCACTTCTGGCAGCTGTTGAGCTCTCCAAGAAGTACATCAGCGACCGCTTTTTGCCGGATGTCGCCATCGACCTGATTGATGAAGCGGGGGCCTCGTTCCATCTGAGCAAGAAAAAACGCAATACGGTGACACCGCATGACATCGAGAAAGTGATCTCCAAGATCACGGGTGTACCGACATCGCGTATGACCGAAGATGATACGAGCCGACTTGAGCGTCTGGAAGCGGATCTTAAAAAACGTGTCATTGGCCAGGACCTGGCAGTCGAGAAGGTTGCACAGGCGATCAAACGCTCACGCGCAGGGCTGAATCCGAGTGAAAAACCGATCGGTTCATTCCTCTTCTCCGGACCGACCGGTGTGGGGAAAACAGAACTGGCCAAATCGCTTGCGGATGAGATGGGGATCCACTTTGAGCGTTTCGATATGAGTGAATACATGGAGAAACATGCCCTTTCCCGCCTGGTCGGTGCGCCTCCGGGTTATGTCGGTTACGAACAGGGGGGCCTGCTCACAGAGGTCATCCGCAAACATCCATACACGGTCTTGCTCTTGGATGAGATTGAAAAAGCGCACCCCGACCTGGTCAATATCCTGCTGCAGGTGATGGACAGTGCAACGCTGACGGACAATAACGGCTACAAAGCCAACTTTAAAAACGTCGTTCTGATCATGACCTCCAATGTGGGTGCGCAGGCAGCCAGTGTTATGGGCTTTAATGCCGATCAGTCACTCTCACGGGGCGAAG
Source organism: Sulfurimonadaceae bacterium (assembly GCA_041555445.1). Lineage (GTDB taxonomy): Bacteria > Campylobacterota > Campylobacteria > Campylobacterales > Sulfurimonadaceae > Sulfonitrofixus. Next base: position 126,637 of record JBFFKK010000001.1, on the reverse strand, counting down.
AGCTCAAAGCCTTCTTTACCCCGGAATTCAGAAACAGACTGGATGCCGTTGTCGAATTCGCGCCGCTCAAGATCGAAGTCGTTGAAAACATTGTCGACAAGTTTATCGCCGAGCTGAATGTGCAGCTTGCCAAGAAAAAAGTAGAGGTGGCGATTACGGAAAGCGCGCGCGGCTATCTGGCTGAGATGGGTTATGATGTGGCTATGGGCGCCCGTCCGCTCGGCCGTGTGATCCAGGAGCGGATCAAGGACAAGCTGACCGACGAGATGCTGTTCGGTGCGTTGAAACACGGCGGTAAGGTCAAGGTTGACTATACGGATACGTTGACGTTCGATTTCAGTGAATGATCACAAAACTGGATTACACTCTCCGTTTTCCCCATCCCAACGAAGCGAATGAGGATGGTATCGTTGCCTACGGCGGTGACCTGAGCCCTTCTCGGCTTCTTTTGGCCTACAGAGAGGGGATCTTTCCCTGGTATGCCAAGGGTGACCCGATACTCTGGTGGTCACCGGACCCCCGCCTTATACTTCATCTGGATGATTTTAAACTTCGCAAATCCCTGAAAAAACGGATGAAACATTTTGAGGTCCGTTTTGATACCGCGTTTGAAGAGGTGCTTGAGCGATGTTCCAGCATCCACCGTCCGGGACAGAACGGGACCTGGCTGCAGCCCGAACTGATCGAAGCGATGACAGCGCTCCATGCGCTTGGAAAAGCCCACTCGGTCGAGGCCTACTATGAAGGTGAGCTGGTCGGCGGACTGTACGGTATCAGTGTGGGCGCGGTGTTCTGCGGGGAGTCTATGTTTGCCGAAAAAAGCGATGCTTCGAAAGTGGCATTTGCCGTGTTGATCGGGAAACTTAAAGAGTGGGGCTATGCCTTTGTCGATGCCCAGGTACCGACAGAGCACCTTAAATCGTTAGGCGCTATCGAAGTGTATCGGGACTATTTTCTAAAACTGCTTTACGAATACCGCGATGCCGATGTCTCAGAAGAGGCCTGGAAAAACTATTGACAACACTTTTAACCCTATCTAAACGTGGCTGTGCTACACTACTTCAATAAAAAATAATAGGGTACAACATGGTAACTACTGATGTTTTAAAAGAGAAAATCATAGAAGGTCTCAATCTAGAAGATATTGATGCAAGCGAGATCAGCGATACGGATCCGCTTTTTGGTGATGACGGTCTTGGTCTTGACTCTGTCGATGCGATCGAATTGACACTGGTGATCGAGAAAGAGTTTGGTGTCAAAGTGACAAATATTGCCGATGCAGAGACGATCTTTGCAACGGCCGAATCACTCTGTAACTTTATTAACGAGCAGAAAAAGGCGTAAATACTCTGTTTCTGCGCTATCTTGAAACCCTCTCTTTTACAGAAAGGGTTTTTGATCAGCTTTTTTTCTTACACGAGGTCATTGTATGACCAAAACCCAACCTGTCGATCTCTTCATCCACTTCCAAGCCTGCAGCCGCAATATATTCGTGCATATCTTCAGCGCGGTACATCTTGCTCGTTCCATTGGCCAAGGCGGTAAAGTAGGGTGAACAGTTGATAAGGATGTAGGCACCGATCTCATGCTGCTGACGGTCCCAATAAGGCTCGATGATATGGATACGCCCATCTTCGCTCAAGGCCTCTTTTGCGCGTTGTAGAATGGCGATGATGTCTTCGGGCGGAAAACAGTCCAGGAATTGACTCATCCAGACGACGTCGAAGCCCTTGGGAAACGGTTTAGAGTGGTCAAGCAGGTCCATGACCTCCCCGTGAACCCTCTCTTTTACACCCGCCTCTTCGGCATTGGCAAAGGCGGTCTTGATCTGCAGCGGATGATCACAGATGGTCACTTCGGTCTCCGGCGAAGCGGAGGTGATCGCGATCGCCCACTTTCCGGTATTACCGCCGATATCGAGGATCTTTTTCGGTCTGCGCTCTGCCATCAGGTCGACCAGGGTTTTAAAGGCGGAGTCGGAATAGAAGTGGTCATACCCGAACCAGCTCTCTTTTGCCTTCTCCGGAAGCTCGGTCAGATAGGGATAGATCGTCTCCCAATCTTTGTTGAAGTATTTTTGCAGACCGGCAGGACGCCCCTCTTTAATGGCATCACCCAGCTCATGGATACCGAAATAGTTGACATCCTGGGAGTAGTTGAAGTTGGCATTTGTCATCTCGTCATAGGCAAGGAAAAAACCGATTCTGGTGATGTAGTACCGATTGTCTGTAAATTTCATGGCACCCATACTGTAGCCTGATTCACAGAGTACCTTGATACCGTATTCGCTGATGTCTGTTGCGGCTACCAGCTCTTCGACGCTCATCCCGGTTTTTTTGTTTTCATGAAGGAGTTTTAAAATCCCCCATTCGCGAAGCAGGCTAGCTACTTGAAAAATGATCGGGGCATGCGCAATTTTTTGCGCCTCCATCAGTGCATCCAGCGAACTAAGCTTATCAGTGTCAAACATATATTTCCTTCAGAGAGTTATAGGCCTATTATAATAGAGATGACCTCTATATGCACTGAAAAAATATTGGGTCGCAAAAACAGAACTTATTATATTTTATGGGCACATAGGGTAAAATTCTACTTAAAATTTTTGGTAGATTTATGGGTGGTTATGAAAAGAGTCTTAGTTCTTTATTATTCGCAGAGTGGTCAGTTGACAAAGATGGTGGAGTCTGTAACAGGACCGTTAAAAGCCAATGATGAAATACAAGTCGATTATCGTGCAATAGAACCGGTAGTAAAGTACCCATATCCATGGCCGTTTTATCCATTTTTTGATGCGTTTCCCGAAGCGATCTATATGAATGGCTGCGCTGTTAAACCGATAGAGGATCTCGCAGATGATTATGATCTGATCATCTTGGGGTATACCATCTGGTTCCTGGCCCCGTCTATCCCCGTGACGGGGTTTATGCAGAGCGAGCAGGCCAAACAGCTGTTCAAAGACAAGCCCGTTGTGACACTGATCGCCTGTAGAGATATGTGGGTCATGGCGCAGGAGAAGATGAAAAAGCTTATCAGCGGTGTCGGTGGGACCCTCATCGACAATGTCGTATTGACGGACCAGGGCGGTTCGATCTATGCCTTTATTACCACGCCGAGATGGCTGCTGACCGGTAAAAAAGACCCTTTCTGGGGCTTCCCGGCTGCCGGTGTTTCGGATACGGACATGAAAGAGAGTGCCCGTTTTGGCCGCCGTCTGCTTGAGGCACTCGGAAATGACGAAGAGAAGAGAAAAGAGCCGCTGCTGAAAAAGATGGGCGCCGTGACGGTTAACGGCAAACTGGTGGGTACAGAGAAGATTGCGACACGCTCTTTTATGGTCTGGGGCAAACTGATCCAAAAAGCGGGTAAGCCCGGTTCATTTGCGCGCAAGATCGTCATTACGATCTATGCACTGTTTTTGGCAACCCTGGTGTTGACGATCGTGCCGTTGAACATATTGGTCAGAAAACTGATCTATCCATGGCGTAAAGAGGCGATTGAAAAGAGTGTAAAATACTATGAAGAACCATCTGGAAGGTAGCGAGAGTAGTGAGTAAAAACGTTTATATAAATAATATTCAGGCATTTTTGCCGAACGAAGCGGTCAGTAACAGTGAGATTGAAGAGGTACTGGGTCAGGTCGGAGTACGCCCCTCTCGTGCCAAAAAACTTATTTTGCGTTCCAATCAGATCAAGTCTCGCCACTATGCCATTGACAAAAAGAGCGGTGAGACGACGCATACCAATGCGCAGATAGCGGCAGAAGCGATCCGCAAGCTTCATTCAGACACCTTTGACATCAATACGATCGAGCTGCTGTCGTGCGGGACGACGCTGCCCGACCAGCTGCTGCCAAACCATGCTTTGATGGTTCACGGCGAACTGGGGATCCCCAGTTGTGAAGTGATCGCAACGGCAGGTATCTGTCTCTCCGGAACAATGTCGCTTAAATACGGCTATATGTCGGTATTGAGCGGTCAAACCAAAAACGCCGTTACAACAGGTTCTGAGAATGCGTCTTCGGTCATGCGCGCGCAAAACTTTGAAGAAGAGGTCGACGCGCGGGTCGAGAAACTGGAACGTCAGCCGGAGATCGCGTTTGAGAAGGACTTTTTGCGCTGGATGCTCAGCGATGGTGCCGGTGCAGTGTTGATGAGCGATCAGCCGAACGCAGAAGGTATCTCGCTCAAGATCGACTGGATCGTTCAAAAGTCGTATGCGAATGAGCTTGATGCCTGTATGTATGCCGGCTGCGAGAAGCTAGAAGACGGCAGTATCAAGGGGTGGCGTGAGTATAAACCGCATGAGTGGCTGGAACAGTCTATCTTCTCGGTCAAGCAGGATGTCAAGCTTCTGAACGAGAAGATCATCGAATATACGGTGACCAAACCGCTGCAGGAGCTGGTTGAAAAGGGGACGTTGAACCCGGATGAGATCAGTTATTTTCTACCGCACTACTCGTCGGGCTACTTCCGTGACAAAGTCTACGCGGGGATGAAAGAGGCGAATTGTGACATCGCCCAGGATAAGTGGTTTACCAATCTGCCATACAAAGGCAACACCGGTTCCGCATCGATCTATATCATGCTTGAAGAGCTTTTTCACTCCGGAAAGCTGAATGCGGGTGAGAAACTGCTCTGCTACATCCCAGAAAGCGGCCGTTTCTCAACAGCCTTTATGCAGCTAGAGGTTGTCTGAGCATGAAAGAGCAAGAGGTCCCTCAAGATAATAACAGCATCTATCGTGGTGCCAAACGTGCCATCTACGCAACAGGCGAGAACGGCGAATACGGCGTTGTTGCTTCGAGCGGTTGGAATGTCGAAGAAGAGGCGACCCAACAGGCGGTAGCAGAGCTGGAACGATTGGCTGATGAAGCGTATGAGGCCTGTGTTAACGGTGAGGCCTCCCCGCTGGAATTTCACATGTATAACAAACGTCTTGATCTTCTCTCCCTGTCGCAGGCAACCGGTCTTTTTCAATGGCGGATCAAACGTCACTTCAGACCGGCCGTTTTTGCCAAACTTTCAGATAAGCTGCTGGCACGTTACGCCGATGTGATGGGGATCACTGTCGAGATGTTAAAACAACTACCAGAAAGAGAGTCCTAATTGTCAGTTCCATCTAAAGAGTTTACACACCAACACGCCGGACACTGCGAAAGCGGCGTGATGTCGACGATGCTGTCGCATCATGGTCTGCCCTTGAGCGAACCGATGGCGTTTGGCCTCTCAAGTGCTTTGACATTCGCCTATCTGCCGTTTATCAAGCTGGCCGGTATGCCGTTGATCGCCTACCGATCGATTCCCAAAGCGATCATCAAAGGGTTGCAGAAAAACCTCGGTGTCAAGATGAAGATCGAAACGTTTTCGCAGCCGAAGAAGGGGGAAGAGCGTCTTGATGCCCTCTTAAACGAGGGGAAGATCGTCGGCGCACAGACATCGGTGTTCTGGTTGCCGTATCTGCCTGAAGAGATGCGTTTTCACTTTAACGGCCACAATCTGCTTGTCTACGGAAAGCAGGAAGATATCTACAAGATCAGCGATCCGGTACTTGACGATGTGGTCGAAGCCAATGAAAAAGAGTTTTCGAAAGCACGTTTTGCCAAAGGCGTCATGGCACCTAAAGGGGCGCTCTATTACCCGGTGTATGTTCCGGAATCGATCGATTATGAACGCGTTGTGCCCAAAGCGGTTAAAACGGTGGCCAAGCGAATGTTGAAGACGCCGGTCCCGATAGCCGGTCTGAAAGGGATACGGACGCTGGCGAAAGCGATCCGTAAACTGGAGTCCAAAGATCGCCGTTATGCCAGGCTCTTTTTGGGGCATATCGTCAGAATGCAAGAAGAGATCGGTACCGGCGGTGCCGGTTTCCGTTACATCTATGCCTCGTTTTTACAAGAGAGCGGAAAGATTCTTGGCAACGAGACATTGCTGGAATCCTCGGAGATGATGACGGCAGTCGGTGACAGCTGGCGCGAGTTCGCGCTTCTGATCGCCAAATCGATCCGTTCCAAGAAGAGCGAGACGGTCGATTTCGATGCGATCGCCAAAAAACTTGAATCCATTGCCGATGAAGAGGCAACGGTCTACAAGAAAATGCTGACGGCGTTCTAATGGTCAAGATCACAAACCTGCTCAAGCGTTATGGTGAAAAGGTGGCACTTGACCATCTCACCCTGGAGATAAAAGCGGGAACGATCTTCGGTCTTTTAGGGCCAAACGGTGCGGGCAAGACAACGTTGATATCGATACTCAACGGTTTGACAAAATATGACGAGGGCGAGGTGCGTCTCTTCGGCCTTCCTTTGAACAAAGAGCTGCCGGCAATCCGCAAGCGGTGTGCGCTTATCCCCCAGACACTCGCTTTTTATGAAAACCTTACGGTTATCGAAAACCTTAATTTTTTTGGCGGCATCCAGAACATCGACGCGGAGGCGTTGAAGAAAAACATCGCATATGCTGTAGAGACCAACCGTCTGGGCTCCATGCTGCACCAAAAAGCGGCCACCCTTTCAGGCGGACAAAAACGCCGTCTCAACATCGCTATCGGTCTGCTTAACGATCCGGATATCCTCTTCTTTGATGAACCGACCGTCGGTATCGACCCGGAATCGCGTAACGAGATATTGGAGACGATCATGTCATTCAAAGAGGCCAACAAGACGGTCGTCTACACCTCGCATTACATGCCGGAGATCGAGAAGATCTGTGACGAGGTGGCGATCATCAATGCCGGAAAGATCATCAAGCAGGGCAGCATCGAAAGTATGCTGAGCAACGAGAGTGCCGATGAGATCATTATCGAGGTGTATGAGACACCGTTGGCCCAGTTGCAAACGTGTTGCAATACGATGGAAACGTTGCGGGTTATCGACGAGGGGTCTTTGATGCTCAAAGGCAAAGCGAGCGCTCATGTTGGCGAGGCACTGGCCTTGCTTGAAGCGAATGATATTGCTGTGCGCAATATCCGATACGGCACAACCACGCTGGAGTCACTGTTTATCAACCTGACATCGAAAGGACGGGCTGATGTTTAAGGCGATGCTGATCAAAGAGTTCTTGCTGGTCTCTCGTGACAAACACGCGCTTGCGGCACTGTTTGTGATGCCGGCCGTCTTTATCCTTATCATGTCATTGGCACTCAAAGATGTCTTTAACGAAGAGAAGGCGCTGATCGAATACGCGGTCGTCGATAGGGACAACTCTCTCGAGAGCTTCTCCCTGGCATCCAAGCTCCGTGCCAACAAACTGATGAACGAGCATAATATCAGCGACACCTTTGCGACACCGAAAGAAGAGGGTGTCCAGTTTATCGTTGTCATACCGCGAGGGTTCAAGTCCCAGTTTACACAGAGCGAAGCCAACAATTCGGCACTTCAGATTGAAGTGGCCTCGGATATCGGGCAGAGTCACCTGATGCTCTTCAAAACGCAGATATTGAGCAGTGTCATGCAGGTGCGACTGGATGCTGTCAACCTGGCGCAGGAGATGCAGGCCGGCATGCGCGGTCATGAGACAGAGGCAAAAAAAATAGAATTTGACGAAGCAAGCATGATGAAGATCCATTACGCCGCGCTGGAGGAAGATGAAAAGCCGACATCGACCCAGCAGAGTGTGCCGTCGTGGATCGTCTTCGGTCTCTTTTTTGTCATCATACCGATGTCGACGATCTTTATCAGCGAGCGCAAACAGAACACCTTGATGCGTCTGAGTACGATGAATGTCTCGCTGGCGGTCCTGTTTGGCGGAAAGATCATCCCTTATATGCTGATCAACCAGCTGCAGGTCTGGGTGATGATCGCGGTCGGCATGTTCATCGTACCGCTTTTCGGAGCGGCACCGTTGACCATCGGGGGTGATATCACGGCTTTGATGGCCGTATCACTCTCTTTGAGTCTCTCGGCTATCGGGCTTTCGATCCTGATCGCAGTGATCGTCGACAGTGTTGAGCAGGCGACGACGATCGGCGGCATTATCAACATACTTCTGGGGGCGATCGGCGGTGTCATGGTCCCGAAATTCGTTATGCCGGACTTTATGCAGGATTTTGCCAATGTCTCACCGATGTCATGGGGCCTTGAGGGTTTCCTGGACGTCTTTTTGCGCCGCGGCAATCTCAGCGATGTGCTGTATGAAGCGGTGGGGCTGCTGCTGTTTGGCGTGGTCTCGCTCATCATAGCAGCAGGGGTATTTAATTATAAGATAAGGAGAGTGGCATGATAGGTTCCCAAGATGATGCACTGAAGTTGCGTCTAAAAACGATGATCATCGAGGAGTGTGAAAAAGAGGATATCACGCCGGAAGAGGTGGCCGATGATGTCGAACTGTTTTCCGACAAAAGCGGCCTGGAACTGGATTCTTTGGATGCGCTGCAGATCTCAATGGGGCTGCAAAACCAGTTTAAGATCCGTCTGGGCGACTCAAAAGATTTTCGCCGCGTCGTGACGACCATCAACAATCTTGCCGACTATATCCAGCCTGAGTAGCGTGTAATGATAACGATACTCGGCGGTGAGATATACAGTGCGCTAGGCAATAAAGAAGAGCGTCTAAAACATCTTTCAGAGGGGACATACCGCACGGTCGACAAGAGCATGGTCCTTAACGGCGAGACACTCTCCTACGCTTACTACGGCATCGACGACGGTGAACGCAACAGCGCTGTAACTATACCGCTGCAGTATCTTGAAGAGGTCGTTCAAAAGGCGATCGACAAAATAGGCTTGACGTCGGAGCAGCTTAAACGGTGCGGTCTTTTTTTGGGAAGTTCGTCGAACGATCTCTCTTTGAGCCTCCCGCTGGGTAAGAATTTTGACGGTTCGCAAGAGGCGGTGATCGCCTGTGAACGGATCGGTAACGGCTACTATGCGGAGCAGCTGATCAAACGTTTCGGTCTGCACGATTTTACGCTGACCTATAACACGGCCTGCACATCAAGCGCCAATGCCGTTTTGGATGCGGCATCGATGCTCGAAGGCGAGGTGATCGACTATGCGCTTGTCATCGGGATGGAGATGTTCGCACCGGTTACGTTTGAGGGGTTCGCCTCCATGCAGCTGCTCTCTCCGGGAAAAATCGCCCCTTTTGACAGAGATCGCCAGGGTATCTTGCTGGGCGAAGCGGTCAGTGCGCTCTTTATGAGCCGTGATGATGTTGCAGACGCACCCTGGTATTTCCGCGGCGGCGTCAGCAACTGCGAAACACACAGTGTGACCGGTGCAAACCCCAACGGTGTCGGTATCAGTCAGGTCATTACCGCGGCACTGGAAAAAGCGGGCGTTCAACAGAGTGCGGTCACTGCGGTCAAGGCCCATGGAACGGCGAGCGCCTTGAATGATCAGGCCGAGATGAACGGTATGCGGCTGGCTTTTGCGCAAACCCCCGCTTTTTTCTCGTTCAAGCCTTACATCGGACACACCCTGGGCAGCTGCGGTTCAAGCGAACTGCTTTTGATACTCGAGTGTGTGGATGCGGGTTTTGTGCCGAGTTCGCCGAATTTTTCAAACTGTGACGAAACACTTCAGTTGGCACCGCTGCAGGAAAAAATGCCATGTGAGAGCGGTTTGTTTATGTTGAACTATTTTGGTTTCGGCGGCAACAACACGTCGTTCGTCATTGAGAAGGCAGCCAGATGATCTATGTGCATAATGTCGGTATGTTGAACCGTCAAGAGGGTGAAGAACTCGATGTCAAGGCGGCTATGAAAGCGGTTACGCCCAAGATGGTACGGCGCACAGACCGTTTTATCCAGATGGCAATGCTGGGTGCGCATCGTGCTGTCGGTAACAGTCAGATCGAATCCCAGACAGCACTCTACATGGCTTCGGGACAGGGTAACCTTGCCGTTTTCAACCGTCTTCGCGATCAGCGCTACATTGACCATCAGCCGCCGAAACCGGTCGATTTTATCAACTCGCTGAGCAATACGGCAGGCTTTTATGTGGCGCAGTTGCTGGGCCTGCACGGCAAAAACCTGAATTTGGCGCAGCACGGTTTTGTCGCAGAGTTGACCTTGATGCTTGCCCAAAACGACCTTCTGCTGGGCAAAGAGGAGCAGATCCTTGTCGGCGGCGTCGACGAACTTCTGGAGCCGGTCGCTTTTACCAGGAAGTTTCTGGGCATCTGCGATGAGCGCATCTTGGGAGAGGGAAGCAACTGGCTGCTGCTTAACACCCGTAAAGAAGGTGCATTGGCTTCGATCGAGGTTGAAAACGAGCGTATGGATATTGCAGCGCTGAAGGCGTATCTTGCGCGTGTGCAGGAACCCGTAAAACTGGGGTTCGGTCTGCGCTGCAGTGACGAGCTGATCGGCACACTGTTAAAAGACACTGCAAAAGAGCGCTTTGTCTATGAAGAGAGCTGCGGTTTTTATGAGACAGGCGCGTTTTATGCGCTTAACAGGTTCATTGAACAAGGCGAGGGCGAGCTTGTCTTTATCGCCGCTTTCGGTGAATCATTTCGTGTGACGAGAGTCCGCTCTCTATAGGCGGGCTTACTTCGTTTTTAGTGCCTGTGTGGTATATTTTTAAAAATTTTTAGAGGTCGTTTTATGCAAAAAAACCGTGTCTTTGTCAACGCCTACGAATCCCTTAGCTGCGCCGGAAATACGGCGGAGCTGATGACGGCTATCTATTCGAAACAGAGCGGTATCACTATTGACACGAGCTACATGCCCGACCATCCGGCCGGACTGGGCTCTTTCGCCCCAAATGAGTTTTTCAGCTCGTTGACGGCTGTGGCACAAACGGTACTGGACAAAAGCACTCTCGACAATTTCCATAACACACTTCTGATTGTCGGCTCTTCTGTCGGGGGAATCGGCAAGAGCGAGCAGATCTTTTTCAAAGAGAAGAGCTATAAGAACATCAACCCGAAAGAGCATGCGATCTCTGTGATCTCCGACGCTTTGAACAGAACGTTCGGTTTTAAAGAGAGCCGCTCTATCTCAACGGCCTGTACCTCTAGTGCCAATGCCATGATGCTGGCGCAGCGCCTTATCAACCTCGGTGCGTATGATAATGTACTGGTGGTGGGTGCAGATGCCCTCTGTTATACCACGGTCTGCGGTTTTCAGGCGTTGGGAGTACTCTCAACGCAACGGTGTACACCGTTTCAAAAAGAGAGAGAAGGGATGAATGTCGCCGAAGGTATTGCGGCACTGCTCGTGCAGAACGTACAGACCGATGAAAGTATTGAAGTGTGCGGGAGTTCAGGAAGTTCCGACGCATTTCACATGACCAACCCTGATCCTGAAGCGGGCGGAGCCATTGCCTGTATGCAAAAAGCGCTCGAAGACGCCGGTCTCAAAACGACGGATATCGACTATGTCAATGCACACGGTACGGGCACCCTCGCTAATGATGCGGTGGAAGCGCTGGCGGTTGAGACACTTTTTACGCATAACCCGTATATGAGCTCGACCAAGGCGATAACCGGCCATACCCTTGGTGCTGCCGGCGCACTTGAAGCCATTGTCTCTTGCGAGGTGATCAAACAGCAGCGTATCGCACCGCAGGCTTCGCTGCAGGTTGCGGAAAATGAGAAGATCAACCTTCCCCGCGAAGCGGTGGAGGCAGAGATCAACTATGTGATCTCAAACTCATTTGCGTTTGGCGGCAACAACACCGCCGTCGTTTTCGGAGCGGTAAAATGAAAATGAACTTCAGAGTTAAATCCATAGCTCAGGTATCGGCAGCGACAAAATGTGAGGATCTTGACGAGAAACGGATCGTCCCCAAAATGATGCTGCGCCGCCGTTTGACACGTTCGGCACGTCTGATGGTCTATCTTGCCGATGCCTGCGGTTTCAGTGAAGGACCGGTTGTCTACGGTTCGGCATACGGCGAGATGCAGGCGACAGCGGATATCGTGGGCGCGATTGCAGCGAATGAACCGATCAGCCCGACCGCATTTCAGAATTCGGTCTACAACACCGCCCCTTCGTACTTTTCACTGCTGCACGGTAACAGAGAGGAGATCCTCACGGTCTCAAGCGGTGACGCCACGTCAGCCAATGTCCTGCAGACCGGTGCACTGCAGGCTGTAACGCATGCTAAAGAGGTACTGCTTGTCTGTTGCGAGGCGATCAATATTCCGAACATCGAAGAGGTCAACAGCTGTACGGACTATCTCGAGAGCGGTGTCGCCTTGACGCTGGTGCCGACGGAGAGCGATGTCAATACCGAGATCGTTACAAATAACCATCAGGGCTATGCCCCGTCACTCTGGGCAATGTTGGATGTTGTCGCCGCGTGTGAGGGCAAAGATGGCGCTGTCATTGCCCTCGAGCTTTAGGAGATAACTGTTACGTGATGACTACTGAAAAATTAAAGACAGAACTAATTGATCTTTTTAACCTAGAGGGGGTCGATGTCAGCGAGATCGGTGACAATGACCATCTTTTTCATGACGGCCTGGGGCTGGATTCGGTCGATGCTATCGAGCTGACGATCTTTCTGGACAATACCTATGGTATTGTCTTCCCCAATATTGCAGCGTCAGAGCAGGCCTTCAGATCGATCCAAAGTCTTTATGACTATATCAACGCGCATGGGAACGAATAATGTCGACGTTGAATGATCTGGTAGCACATCTGCCGCAAAAAGCACCGGTCGGTTTTGTCAAAGAGCTTTTGCAACAAAGTGAACACGAAGCGCGTACCGTCGTGGAGTTCGGGACAGTACCGACCTTGAGCATGCTCTCTGAAGCCGGTGCACAATCGTCGATCTTTCTGAAGCTGACAGAAGAGAAAAAGGCGATCAACGTCCCACAACGAACCAATGGTATGCTGCTAACAGTCAAGTCCAAATGGTATCAGCGCAGTGACAAACAGCGTTTTGAGATCGAGAGCCACTATATCAGTAATTTTGACAATTTCTTTATGTTGAGTTTCAGTGTACTGGATGATGGGACATTGATCGCAGACGGTCAGCTTTCTGTTGTCTTACAAAAAGAGGGGGAGTCATTATGAGCCAATCGTATCTCTCTGAAGGGCTGTATGAGGTAGTAAGCCAGAGTGATGAAGCGGTCGAGATCATCCTTGCCGGTGCGGAGCATCCTGTCTTCAAGGCCCATTTTGAGAATATGCCGCTGCTGCCGGGCTTCTTGCAGATCGACATTGTCGCCGAGATCCTCGGAAAAGATATCGACGAGATAACAAGCGCAAAGTTTGTCAACAAGGTTCTTCCGTTAGAGCGGTTGTCCTATCGTATTGCCACTACAAAAAATGGGGTACGGATCAAACTCTACAAGAGCAGTGAGACGCTCTGCGGCGACTTCAAACTGAAGTGGCATTAATACGCTAACGTTTTTTCCAAAAATCAAAGAAGTTGAACCACTGCCACGGATATTCGCGGACCACGCGCTCAAGGAACCGGGCATATTGTTGTGCAAGATCGTGAAGACGCGCCTCTTTTGACGCTTCGTCGGAGGTGATGATCTCTGAAAAATGGACTTTGATCGCATTGTCGCCGGTCCGTACGATGTCGCACCCGAGCATCGGCACATTACGCATAATGGCGATTTCGAACCCGCCGCTGTGAAAGAGTGTCGGACGGTCAAGAAAGTCCACTTCAACCCATTTCCCATCCTCTTTGACACGGTCGACCATGATAATGAGGATCTCATTGTTTTGTAAGACACGCGCAATATCCAGCATCGCCTGCATCCCGTTTTTAAGGCTGATGATGTTGATGCGTTCATTGGTATTGGCAGCGTTCTCGATCTTGTGCAGGCTTTCGTCGATCGCTTCATCACCGATAATGTTGAGCCGGATATCATAGACATCAAACATTTTAAAGCTCTGTGCCCAGTTGCCGTGGTGCGAAAAGACCAGGATACCGCCACTTTTATGAAGAGACTCAAATGCCGAAAGATTGACTTTTTCGACTTTGACACTGCTCTGTTCCGTCCCCTCTTTGGCGATAAAGCGGTCAAAGATATTGAGCGAGAAAGCATAGACATGGTGAAAATAGGAGATGATCGTGTCCGGGACATCAACAGCAGCGTAATAACTTGCAAGTTCACTGCGTTTCTTTTGCGATACCAGTGTGTAAAAGAGCGCAACGATAAAGACAACTGTCTTAGCGGCTTTATAACCAAAGAAGTTATAGAGTCCTATAACAAATTTAATACCCAGGGGGCTGCCACGATATTTAGACATTAGTTTCCTCAGTTTAGAATTGGAGGCAGGAACACCGTACCTCGAAATGACAGGTCAGTCCAGCGTCCTGTTTTGCTACTGTGAACGAGAACTGTATTGCAGGACAGGCTTATAAAGGGTCATTGCCTGTCAATGCTTTATAGGTGGCGTTGACCGCCTCGGTCGGTGCGTTGACGAACATGTTCTTCTTGTCCCACACATAACCGCTGAGTACGGAGACGATCTTGCGTTCGATCTTGTCGGCGCCCGGTGTTTTTGAGAAAAGGATACCCTGTAGACGGCCATCATACCACGCTTCGACGTACTCTCTGAAAACATCGACGCCGATCATCATGTAGTCCTGATATTCGACCTGCCAGTCGACACTGTCGCCTTTAAACTCTTTGATGGTAAGGTCGGCTGCTTTGGCACCCGACTCGAGTGCCAGCGTGACACCCGAAGAGAAGACAGGATCAAGGAATTCAGTGGCATTGCCGACCATGACGAAGTTTTCACCGAACATCTTGCTGACATTGGCTGAATAACCGCCGATAAAACCGACCTCATTGATCTTGGACGCTGTCGCATAACGGGCTTTTGCATTCGGGTCTGTCGCAATGATATGGTCCCAGAACTCCGCTTGCGCCATGTTGAAGGATTTGAAGTACTCATCCGGGCAGACGATGCCGACGGAGGTCACAGTCGGGCTTAACGGGATGTTCCAGATCCAGGCATCGTTGTCGCCGACGACATAGACGTAAATATACCCGTCTGTCCCGTCGGTCGGGCGGATATCATTTTCGACACGGCAGAAGATCGCGTCACGAAGCGCCATGCCCGATTGCGTGTCGAGGTCCAGCAGGCGCGGAAGGACACGGCCGTATCCGGATGCATCGATCACTTTTTTGGCATGATATTGCTCTTCGCTGCCGTCTTTGTGCATGACGGTTACGATATTGTTAGCCTCATCGTAAGCCGTGACCTCTGATTCGATGGTCACGTGGGCACCGGCTTTTTCTGCCTCTTTAAGAAGAAGGTGGTCAAAGGTCTCACGGCGGACCTGGAATGAACTGTTGTGTTTTTGTCCCATGTTTTTTTCAAAATTGACGACTTTGATGTCATTTCGGTCATTTTCGAATACAACACCGCCTTTGAACTGGAACCCTGCATTTTCGATAACATCGAGGATCCCGGCCTCATCTAAAATCTCATTACAACGCGGAAGAAGAGACTCTCCAATAACAAAACGGGGAAATTCAACTTTTTCCACAAGCTCGACTTTATAGCCCGCTTTTACCAGTTTCAACGCAGCAATTGAGCCGGCCGGACCGCCTCCGATAATAAATACATCACACTCAGTCATTCAATTCCTTCGATTATAGTAACATTTGCAAATTATATCAAACCGAATGTATATAATAACTTGCAATAAAGCGTTTCCAGGAGTGAATTAACGGTTTATCCGATAAAGGCGCGCTCTGTTATAATTTGGCAAATCAAATATCAGAGAGTCCTCATTGCATAAAAGCTGTATCGTAATACCGGTCTACAACAACCCTGACACCATAGAAGAGGTTGTCTATGCAGCCTTGAAAACAAAAAGCACGGTCATCGTCGTTGATGACGGCTCGGAACCGGGTGTCATGGTCAACATTGATGAAGATGAAAACCTCTACCTTATAAGACATGAATTGAACAAGGGCAAGGGCGAAGCCATTTTGACGGGCGGGCATAAAGCCAAAGCACTGGGGTTTGACTCTTTTTTCGTTGTTGACGGCGATGGACAGCATTTTCCGCACGAGATCGCAAACTTTATCGGCAAAGACCTTGAAAAATGTATCGTGATCGGGTGCCGTAGATTCGCCGAAAATGTTCCCGGTTCATCGAAGTTCGGACGCAAGTTCAGCAACTTCTGGATCTGGACGGAGACAGGGCTGCGTCTCGACGACACCCAGTCCGGATTCCGTTCGTACCCAGTCGCTGTATTGGACCTGCCTATTGAGAAACGGCGTTATGATTTTGAGATCGAAGTGCTGGTGCGTTATGTCTGGAACGGCGGGTGCATAGAGGAGGTCGAGATCGAGGTCCATTACCCAAAACCCGAAGAGCGTGTCAGCCATTTTGATGCTGTGACAGACAACGTCAGGCTGAGTAAATTGCATGCACGGCTTTTTGCCAAGAACCTGCTTCGGCTTATCGGTATCAAATCCCCCTCGGCCAAATAAAATAGCAGCGTAAATTATGGGCGTACGCATGGATAACTTCAGTCAATTTATTAGGTTGGAGTGCTAGAATACAAAAAAATATTTACAACTGTTATATTTGGGCACCTTTTTTATTCATGTATGTCTATTAAAGCACCATCTAGTCACAGTTTTACGGGAAAATAGATGTCAATTACAATCAATGCACAACATATCGATTATGAAGAGCTTTGTCATACAGAGAAGGTGACGGTCTCTACGGAAGAGGCCTTTCGAAAAAAGATTTCGGATTCACACGCGTTTTTGCTTAATGAGATCTCTACGGGCAAGCCGATTTATGGCGTTACCACAGGTTATGGCGAAGCCGGTACGAACTACTCAGCGTTTGAACAGGCAAAAGAGCTGCAAAAAAACCTCTTCCGTTTCCACGGCTGCGGTATCGGTGAGATGCTGACGCATGATGAATGTAAGCGTATTTTGTTGATCCGTTTGACCAGCCTCTCCAAAGGGTACTCCGGTGTTACGGTAAACCTGTTGGAGCGTCTGGCCTATTTCTTCAACAATGACATTATCCCGGTCATCCCCGCGCAGGGTTCAGTCGGTGCCAGCGGTGACCTGACACCGCTCTCCTATATTGCGGCAGCGATTGTCGGTGAGCGTGAGGTCTACTACAAAGGCGAGATCCGAAGCAGTGCCGATGTCTATAAAGAGCTTGATATCGAGCCGTATGAACTGGAGCCGAAAGAGGCACTGGCGATCATGAACGGTACCGCGTCGATGAGCGGGATCGCGATCATGGCAATGCAGAAGTTTGAGAACTGGATGCACGCTTATGAGAGCTTTATTGCGGGCCTATTTGAGATGATGCACGCTGACGGGACACCGCTTCAGCCTCTGGTCCATGAGGTGAAACCTTTTGCCGGTCAGATCCGCTGTGCGGCGCAGCTGGCAAAAAAACTTGAAGGCTCAGACATTGTCCAGGCACAGGATGAGCGTTATGAGAAATTTTTCCATGATGACACGCTCTGTATCCAGGACAAATACTCGATCCGCTGTACCCCTCAGGTACTGGGGATTGTCTGGGATAACCTTGAGATATCTAAAAAATGGGTTGAGACCGAATGTAACGCGGTCAACGACAACCCGATCATCGACGGCGAGTTCAAAAAGATCTACACGTCAGGTAACTTCTACGGCGGTTATGTCGCGCATGCGATGGACACGCTGAAGATCTGTTCTGCCAATGCGGCTGACCTTCTCGACAAACAGTTTTCGCTTCTGGTCGACCATAAGTTCAACCGCGGCATCGGTGAAAACCTCAAGCTCTCCGACAAACCGCACCACCACGGTTTCAAGGCGATGCAGATCTCGCTGAGTTCATTGAGTGCGGATGTTATGATGAACATTATGCCGGCCTCTGTCTTCTCCCGTCCTACAGAGTCATTGAATCAGGATAAGGTGAGTATGGGAACAACAGCGGCACTGAACTTCAAACGTACGCTTCCGGATCTTGACAACATGCTTGCTATCGCCTTTATGGGACTGGCACAGGCGGTTGATATCCGCGGTCATGAGGGGATCTCTCCTCAGCTTGAGAAGATCTACAGAAAGATCCGTACGGTCATCCCGCCGCTGGTCGAAGACCGCCGTATGGACATTGAAATTGTCAAAGTGGTCGAGATGATCAATAACGGAGAACTTTCTTAAGATGAGTGAGCAGAAGCGAGTCCTGATTACAGGTGCGACCGGTGCGATCGGTGAGGCGTGTGTCCGCGCCTTTGCCGGTGCCGGTTACTATGTCTATATCCATTACCGCTCGCAGCAGGCAAAGGCGCAAGCGATTCTGGACGAGGTTAAGAACGGTGAGATCGTTTACTGTGACGTCAGTGACAAAGCGAGCGTCAAAGAGGCGTTCGGCGAACTGGATCTGGATGTGCTGGTCAACAATGCGGGTATCACGAAAGATAACCTCTTTTTCTGGATGAAAGATGAGGAGTGGGAAGATGTTGTCAATACCAACCTTAACAGCATGTTTTATGTGACGAAGGCGGTTTCCGAGAAGATGATCGCCAAGAAAAACTGCGCCATCATCAATATGTCATCGGTCTCGGGTATTGCCGGCAATACGGCACAGACGAACTACTCGGCGACCAAGGGCGGCATTATCGCGTTTACCAAAGCGCTGGCACTGGAGATGGGACGCTACAAGATCCGTGTCAACTGTGTCGCACCCGGCCTTATCGAGTCGGAAATGACAGAAGATTTGCCGCTGAAAGAGATGAAAAAAGGGATCCCGCTGCGACGTATCGGCAAGCCTGAAGAGGTTGCCGAGGTGGTCTTTTTCCTGGCGGACAAAGCGACTTATATCACTGCCGAGACGATCAATATCAGTGGCGGAATGGTGAGGTAGAAGATGAATACACGTCGTGTTGTAATTACCGGTGTCGGTGTTTTGTCGCCGATCGGTAATGATATGCAGGAACTCCAGGAGGCCTTGGAAAACTCCAAGAGCGGTGTACAGCATGTCGAAGAGTGGTCAGCGTACAAAGATTTCAAGACACGTGTCTGCGGCATCGTTAACTGGAACGACTATAAAGTGATTCCGCGTAAAAGCCGACGTTCCATGGGACGTGTTGCGATCATGGCAGCCAAGACGATGCAGGATGCCGTTGCGGATGCAGGCCTGAGCGAAGAGCAGATCTCCAATCCCCGAACGGGTATCTCGTTCGGTTCGACAATGGGCTCTGACGAAGCTCTGTTCGACTCTATCGGGACCATCTCGAAAGAGATGACGTTCAACGGCCAGAACTCCATGAGCTTTCTGCAGTTTATGAGCCATACGGTCGCTGCCAATATTGCAGCGATGTTCAAGATCCGCGGGCGCAATATCCCTGCCTGTTCCGCCTGTACGTCGTCTTCGATGGCGATCGGTATCGGTTATGAGAGCATTAAGTACGGCATGAGCGACATGATGTTTGTCGGCGGTTCGGAAGAGGCGCACCCTTACAATGCGGGTATCTTTGAGATCATGGCAGCCACATCAACCGAATACAACGACACGCCGGATCAGACACCGCGCCCGTTCGATACCCAACGTGACGGACTGGTCACGGCTGAGGGTGCCGGTACACTGGTCTTGGAGGAGTATGAAGCGGCAAAGGCGCGCGGTGCCAAGATCTATGGCGAGATCATCGGGTATGCAACCTCATGCGACGGCGAACACATCACCACCCCTTCGAGCGAGGGAATGGAACAGGTGATGCGTCTGGCGCTTGATGATGCAGACATCACACCGGACAAAGTCGGCTACATCAATGCCCACGCAACATCCACGCCCAAAGGGGACATTGCCGAATCGCATGCGACCTACGCTGTCTTCGGCGACAAAACGCCGATCAGCAGCACCAAAGGGTACATGGGACATATACTCGGCGGATGCGGTGTCGTCGAGTCGATCATCGGTCTTATCAGTCTGAAGACAGGGCTGATGCCGGCCAACAAAAACCTTGTGAAGGTCGATGAGACCTGCGCACCGCTTGATTATCTTTTCGAACACCGTTATGGTAATCATGATATAGTTATGAATAACAATTTTGCATTTGGTGGGATCAACACCTCACTTATCTTTAAAAAAATAGAGGAACAGTAATGACCGAAGAGTTGGTAAGAGCAACGCTAAAAGAAGTTTTAATAGAAGAATTTGAAGTCGAAGAGGATGAGATCGTCGAAGGTGCCAACTTTTTTGAAGATCTTGATATGGACAGTCTGGACGCGATCGATCTCATTGTCATGATGGATAAAAAACTCAACATTGATCTAAAAGCCGAAGATGCACAGAAAATCCGTACAGTGGACGAGTTCGTTGCGCTGATCATGACTAGAGGATAAGCCTTTAATGTTATTGACACTGCTCTATGTTCTCTTCATAGTAGTAGGTCTCCGCTTTTTTGAACCCCACACTGTAGGTGTCGCGCTCTTCAGCCTTGCGGCTCCCTGGACGCTTTACGAACTGATCAAAAACCGTTTTAAAAATGTTCTGGTCCCTTTGGCCGCAACCGTTGTCGGTCTTTTGGTCTGGCTCTTGGACTCGACACTTGTCTTCAAGCTGCTCCCGGTGCTGATCACCTCGCTCTTTTTTGTCAAATTTGCCGAAGCGGTCATCATGAAGAGACCCTTTTTGGCTACAATGGTCCGGAAGACGCCCAAGGTTGCCTGGAGCGAAGAAAAACTGGCCTTTATTGAAAGCTCCCATCTCTACTGGCTGATCGTTACAACGGTCAACCTGGTGCTGCAGGTAGCGGTCCTCTTTGCTTCGATGCAGATCTGGGCACTCTATACGACAGTGGGCTGGTACCTTCTCTTTGGAGGTGCGCTGCTTCTTCAGATCATCTACGGAAAGGTTCGCGGTGTCAAGTAAACTGTTAAGCGCCTATATCTACGGGCTTTTTATCTTTCTGATGCTCCTGGCTCTTGTTTTCGCCGGCGCGTTCACCCTGCCAGTCTGGATTTTCGGCGGTGACCCGCGCTGGTCGTTTCAGGTGGTCGTCCGCTTTTTCTGGCGCATGTTCTTGAGGGCATCTCCGGTTATCGGTGATATTACCATCAACAACAGGGAGAACCTGAACAGCTGTAAACCCGCTATCTATGTCGCTTCGCACCAGTCATCGATCGACTTTGTTCTGCTCGGAAGCATGATCCAGAACTTCGCAACGATCTCCAACCACCCCATCAGCGATCTGCCGATCTTTCTGCGGATCCCCCGTCTGGTGGGCGTCTATTATATGGAAAAACATAACCCCAATGCAGCGATTACCGTTTTTAACCGACTCTCCAGAGCGCTGCAAAACAATGTCAATGTCTTTATCTTCCCCGAAGGAACCCGCAACTACTCCGACACGCTGCTGCCCTTTCAAAAAGGGGCATTCCGTCTCAGTGTCGACAACAAGCTGCCTATTGTTCCGGTGATTATCGACGGTACGGGCCGGATTGTCTCAAAAGGCTCCAACATCGCCAAGACCCAGCAAAAAACCGACATCGCGGTGACATTTCTGGACCCGATCTACCCTCAGGAAGATGAGAGTGTACGCTCTGTGATGCGCCGTGTCAGAGAGGTGATGCAGACAGAAGTGACAAGGAATTTTGCATGAAGATAACGCTACTACTTTTTCTGACGTTTATGATGCTTTTTGCCGGCAGTTACAACTTCAAAGAAGAGCGCTATATCTACAGTATCGACAAGTCCTTAACCATGAAAGGCGCGATCACTTTTGACGACAGAGGGATGAAGATAGAGTATACGGAACCCGAACGGCGTCATATCAGCTATGACGGCGCCTACATGGATGTCACCGATGCCGGCGGCAATACCCTACAGCATGTCGATCTCAACGAACAGCCGATGATGAAGGTCTACATGGACTTTATCCATAAGCTCTATCGCGGCGATTATGCAGCTTTGAGTGAAAATTTCACGATCAAACAAACGACTACGGTGGTGATGCTGACCCCGATCGCCCCGGTGGACAAAGTGATAAAATCTGTTGTGGTCCACCGCAGTGCCAAAGGGCTGGAGAAGATCATGACCAAGATGAGTAACGGCGATGAAATTACGCTCTTTATTGCCCAATAAGCTCTACGCTTTTATCTACCTGAGCATTATGCTCTCGGCGGGACTTCTCTTCTCGCCCTCACATTTCAGTACCGACATGCTCGCCATTTTTCCGCAGAACAGCTACACCAAACAGCTCGAAGACGCTTCGCAACTGCAGACGCTCAACCGTCTGATGGTCATCTCAAAGGGGAGTGACACTGCTTCCAAAGAGCGTCTGGAGACGATAGCGGCGAAGCTGCAGGCAACAGAAGGGATCGAGGAGCTGTTCTTCAAAGTCGACAGTATCCATTCGCCGACTGCGGCGTATTTGCGTAAACACTATGCAGAGCGTCTTGACCTGAACAGCTCAAGAACCTCGCCAGCCTACATCGAAGCACGGCTAAAGAGCCTCTACAACGAAATGCAGAGCTCTTTTCTCTTCAGCGGTCTCAACACCTCTGATCCGCTGGGGCTTTTCAGCGATCCGATGCAGCAGACGGGGGCCAAAAGCAAAAACGGTATCGCGCTTTTCAACGGTGAGAGCTATATGCTGACGGCAACCCTCAAGATCAGCGTGGCCGATGTGGAAGGATCACAAAAACTGTACGACGAGGTGCACGCCATCGTCGACGGTTACGGCAGCGATGTAACCGCGTTTGCACCGCATTTCTTTACGGCCGAGAATGCTGCCAAAATAAAAAGTGAAGTCAACCTTATCATCACCGTAACGATGATACTGCTGCTGCTTTTTTACGCCTTTACCCTGCGCGATTTTAAAGTCCTGTTGCTGACCTCCGTTGCCCTGGGTTCTTCGCTTTTTGCCGGCCTTGCCGCAGTCACTTTTATCTTTCCGGAGGTCTCCATCTTTACGCTTGCCTTTGGCTCCGGTATTGCGATGATGGCGGTGGATTACTTTTTCCATTACTATTTTCACGGCTATTACACCGGTAAAGAGAAGAGCCGCAAAAAGGTCTTTTACGCTTTTTTGACAACGCTAAGCGGTTTCGGCATCCTTTACTTTGCAGACTTCCCGCTGATCCAGCAGCTGGCACTCTTTGGGATCGCCGCCCTGGCTTTTTCCTACTTTCAGTTCAGCTTTTTGTTTGCCTCCTGGCAGTTTGAACCCAAGGCCGAACGGTTTCGGCTCCGGGCCCTCTCAAAAGGGCTCATCGGTTCTAAAACGGTGTTGGTGTTCTCCTTGCTGCTGCTCGCGGCGGCTTTCTCGCAACTGCGTTTCAGCGGTGACCTCCGTCAGCTTGACTATCAAAATACTAAACTTCTCGCCTTGCAGGAGAAGATCAAAAGCGGCGGCTCAGATGAGCGTGCGGTGCTGGTCTACGGACACGCTTTGGATGACCTTCTCGTACAGATGGAAGCCGTTCAGAAAGAGAACGCTTCATTCCGCTCTTTGGCTAAGATAAACAGGTCGAAAGAGGGGTTTGACGCGTATGCCAATAACGTCAAAGCGATCGATTTTTCGAGCCTGCGCGAGACTTTGGAGCGTGTAGCGACCCAGGTGGGGTTTCGCAGCGGCACCTTCAGCGCCGCGTACCGGTTTGCCGACAACATAACCTACAGCGAACCGGATCTGGCCGTCGCCAAAGCCTTGGGCTTTGAGACCCTGCAACTTGATGACGGAAGGTGGATGAGCCTGGCCTTTATTGATGCAAGCGAGGCCGATGCACTTCCTTATGATGACGACCTGGTGTTGTTGGAAGCCTCTACGCTGCTGCAAAAAGGCGTGGAAGATGTTTTGGATCAGCTTGTCGTCATTGCGGCACTGACCTTTGGATTCATTTCGCTTCTGCTCGTCGTTTTGTTGAAAGAACGGGCCCTGATTGCCATGAACTATGTCCTCTTTCCTCTTGGTGTCATCGCTGTAACGCTGGCGCTGCTCGGTTCATTCTCGGTGATGCATCTTTTTGCACTCATCATCGTGATGGTAGCAGCCATCGACTACGGCATCTACATGAGCGATGTCAAAGAGGAGACAGACGAAGCGATCTACTACGCCATGCTCACCACCTTCGCCGGTTTCGGAATCTTTGTCTTTAGCCATATCGGAGCACTGCATCACATCGGCCTGGTGATCGCGCTGGGCATTGCTTCGACGTTTGTACTGCAGACAGTGCAAAAACGATAGCAGTGGCATTGTCGATACGATGCCTATAACAGACGGATAACGGGTGTGATTCAGGAAACGGCGTGTACCGATCTTCGATATCGTATTATAATAGCGAATTAACATCTCTTCTATACCTCTCTATAAGCCATCTTGTATTATAAATATTAGACTTAAAAAATATAAAGTAGACTGTATGAATATTATCCATATTGACAATGCCGGCATTAGAAACGACACGACATTAGAAGAGATCCAGGAGAAACAGGAGATCCTGGCAACCAAAGAGGCGACGTTCAGTGCCCATACCAAACCGGAACTGTTCGGACTCCTTCACAAGGCGATTGAACAGGGTGTGACGCCTGTCCTGTATGATCACAATATCGGAGAGATCGACGCCCGCGTTAAAGAGTTGGGTATTGCCTCTTATGACCACAAAAATGACAGCGCCGCACTGCCGGCATCAACGTACGCACTCTTCTTTACATCGGGGACAACCGGGGTGCCGACAGGGGCGATCAAAAACAGAGAGAACATCGAAGGCGAACTTGATGCACTGAAGGCGATCTTTGCGCCCGAGAACTTTGAACGCATCATTGTGACGGTCCCTTTTATCCATATCTACGGATTTCTCTCCGGTCTGATGCTGCCGAGACGCCTGGGGTGTGAACTGTTGTTGAAAGAGGAGTACTACCCGCAAGAGCTGACCCTGCTGCACGAAGATAAAAAGAGCCTGGTGGTGACCAGCCCTGTCTATATCAAAGCACTGCTGCGTCTTAAACGCGAGCATGACCTGAACAATGTGACTTTCCTGTCATCGACCGGGCTGTTGACAGAAGATGAGGTCGAGCGTTTCGAGAAGCAGTACAACACGCGGATCATCCAGCTCTTTGGTTCGACGGAGACAGGCGGCGTGGCGATAAAAAGAGGAACAAACCCCTACTGGGAACCGCTTCATGGTGTTTCGGTGACCAAGAACCATGAGTCGCGTATGGTGGTGGATTCACCCTACCTCTCCAGCCATCTTTTTGAAGAGAAGATCACGCTGATGAAACGTCCCTATACGACGACGGACATCATCGAACTCGAAGGCAGAAAGTTCAAACTGCTTGGCCGCGCCAATGAGATCATTAAAGTCTCCGGAAAGCGCATATCGATCGTCGAACTTGAAAACATCATCGAAAATGATTTGGGGGTCACAGATGCGCTGATCACCATTAAAAGCGACAGTGCCAAACTCAAAGACGAGAGTCTCGAGATTCAGATAGCGGGGCGCAAGATGCCGAACGAAAACGATGTCAGAGCGCTTTTTAAACGCTACTATCCGGAGATCAACTTCAGTTTCGAACTTGTCCATGTCAAAGGTATCGAGAAGAACAGTATGGGGAAAAAGGTCCGCAGATGAAAACGCTCCTCTTGACGCTTCTTATCGGCTTGAACCTGTTCGGCGGCGTAGAGAGTTTTGAGCGTTTTGTACGCGAGGAGATCAATGATCAGACTCCGCCTTCGGCTTCGTTTGCTATTCTGAAAGGCGACAAGATCCTCTATGAGAGCAGTTTCGGTTTTAACGATTCGGCCAGAAAACAGGCCACCTCTTTAGAGAGTGTCTATCATGTTTTTTCGCTGACCAAGATATTGGCGGCAACGGTGACAATGCAGCTTGTCAACGAAGGGGTCCTTTCACTGGATGACCCCGTTCAAAAGTACCTTCCGCGATTTAAAGCGATGTATGAGGATAAAGAGGTCACGGTCACCGTCTTAAACCTGCTCAACCACAGTTCGGGTATCAATGACCGCTCATCAGAGGTGCGGCCGCTGACAGATGACAACTATTATGCCTATACCAAAACGAGCGGCATAGAGACCGCTGATCATATCGAGTTGCCCTATCTGCCGGGGAGCGAGGCCAAATACTCAAGCGCGGAGTACATCATCCTGAGCCGGATCATTGAGAAAGCGACGGGTGAGGACTTCGGCGAGATGGTGATGGAGCGTGTGGTCGAACCGGCGCAGATGATGCGAAGCGGGTTTACCTACACCGATGCGATGGCAAAAGATCAGGTCTACGGAACAATGAAGATGTTCTCGATCACCGGTATTGCGATGCGCATGTTTATGGACAGTGCCAACAAGGACCATTGGGACGGGACGACGCAGTGGCTTAAACAGTTTGATATCGGATGGCTGGCTGCCGGCGGGCTTGTCGCCCCTGTTCACGACATGGCACTTTTCCTCTCCGCCTATAACAACGGCAAACTGATCGATGAGAAGACCAAAAAGGTCTTCTTGGAGACGCCGACCGTCAAAGTCGACTCCTTTCTCGCACCGCAGGAGGAGATCAGTTTCGGGATAGGCTGGTACCACATCAATGACAAAGGGGAGTTCTACTACCAGCATCAGGGTCTCGGACCGGGCTACAGGACGATCATGCGGATCTACCCGAAATATGACATCTCTTTTGTCATCTTGACCTCGCAGACGGAGACGGACATCGATGCCTGGAGCGACCGTCTTATTCAAGAGATCAAAGGGGGGCTCCTTTGAAGCGTATTGTTGTGACCGGTCTTGGTATGATCAATGCCCTTGGACACTCAAAAGAGTCGTTTCAGGCCATCATCGACGGTGAGTGCGGGATTGACAAAATCACCCTCTGTGACAGCAGCGAACTCGAGTGCAAGATCGCCGCAGAGGTGAAGGACTTTGATGCGGCGACGGTGATGAAAAAACGGGAGCAGAAGAAGGCGGACCGTTTTATCCAACTGGGGCTGCACGCTGCGATGGAAGCGTATGAAGATGCCTCTTTGGATGAGGTCGACACCACCGCATTCGGTGTCGTCAGTGCCAACTGCCTTGTGGGTATCGGCTCGATCGAAGAGGCGGCAGACATTAAAAACAGCTCCAAACTGTCCCATATCTCACCTTTTCTTATCCCCTCCTATATGCCGAACATGCTGGCAGGCCAGGTCTCGATGAAGTTTGACCTCAGGGGTGCGAACCTGAGCGAGAACACGGCATGTGCGGCAGGAACACATGCCCTCATCGAAGCCTATAAAACACTGCAGTTCTCCAAAGGCGAAGGGATGATCGTCGTGGGTGCCGAGGCGGGTGTCACACCGCTGGCACTCGGCGGGTTCGGTGCGATGAATGCGCTGTGCAAAGACCATAATGACAACCCCAAAGAGGCGGTGCGGCCTTTTGACAAAGAACGCAGCGGTTTCGTGATGGGCGAGGGCGCTGGCGCGCTTGTACTGGAGACACTGGAACATGCCCAAAAACGGGGTGCGAGGATCTATGCCGAGATCACCGGTTTCGGCGAGAGTGCCGATGCCTATCACATCTCCACGCCGCAGCCGGAATCACGCGGGGCCATCAGTGCGATCCGCGACGCTTTTGAGATGGCCGGAGAGCCGAAGATCGACTACATCAATGCCCATGGTACCAGTACCTTTTACAATGACGTCCGTGAGGCAAAAGCAATTGCGACGGTCTTTGGGGATATGCGCCCCTACGTGAGCTCGATCAAAGGGCAGGTCGGTCATACCTTAGGTGCCGCGGGCGCCATAGAAGCGGTCGTTTCCATTATGGCGATGCAACAGAACGTGCTGCCGCCGGTCATTAACTATGCAGAGAGCGAAGAAGAGATGGAAGCGCTCAACCTTGTCAAAAACAGTGCGGTCAGAACAGAAGTGCAGCGCGTGCTGAGCTGTAATTTCGGTTTCGGCGGGACCAATGCGGCCATTGTGTTTGAAAAATTGACTGACTAGGAGACCTTATGTATAAAAGCGGTTTTTTCATTTTGGTGTTTGCCCTGTTATTTTCAGGCTGCAATACGTCATCGCCTGTAGCAGATCAAGATAGGGTGGCTGAACGCTCCTCGCAGCAACTCGAAGGGGTCCAATGGAAACTGGTCGGTTTCGGTTTGACGCGCATGGCCGTGCCGGAAAACGCCTATCTGACCTTTAAGGATGCACGTTACAGCGGAAAAGGGGGCTGCAATCAGATCTTCGGAAGCTACACGACAGAAGGTTCTGAGATTCGTTTTAAAGAGGGGATGTCGACGATGATGGCCTGTCCTCAGATGGCTCTTGAAAGAGAGTTCCTTCAGCGGCTTGTTCGTGTCGACAACTATGCGATCGATGATAAAGGCGGGCTTGAACTGCGCGCCAACGGAGAGAGCCTCTTACGGTTTTCGAAGCAGTAGTACCGCTGCATACGCTGTATTACAAGTGAAGTGTAACAGAAAGGTCGCAATCGCTCATAAATAGTGCAGTCTCTTAATCGCTTTGCAATATCTTTGGGTTATAATAATTCCCGATATAAATTACGCAGGAATACAGATGTACTTAAAAGACGAAAAGTTTGCATTATGGGCAGACTTTATAGAACGCGATTATCTCGATAACGCGTTTAAAACATTGATCGAAAACGGGATCATCAACGGGGCAACCTCCAATCCCGCGATTTTCAAAAGTGCGATCCTGACATCGCCCGCCTACAAACGACAGCTGGCGGAGCTCGATGGCCTGGGGGCCAAAGAAAAATACGAAGCACTCGCGATCTTTGACATTCAAAAGGCGGCGGATATCTTGCGTCCGCTCTATGATGCAGGCGATGACGGTTATGTCAGTATCGAAGTCGATCCGATGCTTTGCGATGATACGGCGGGAACGATCGAAGAGGGTCTCCGTCTGCACAGGACGATAGACCGTCCCAACGTCATGATCAAGGTGCCGGCAACGGAGGCAGGTTATGGCGCGATGACG
Organism: Sulfurimonadaceae bacterium; assembly: GCA_041555445.1. GTDB lineage: Bacteria > Campylobacterota > Campylobacteria > Campylobacterales > Sulfurimonadaceae > Sulfonitrofixus. The sequence goes on along the minus strand of JBFFKK010000001.1, from coordinate 97,822 downwards.
GCACTGGTAGCTGAAGGCATTCCCGTCAATGCAACGCTGATCTTTTCAAAAGAGCAGGCATTGTAGTGTGCCGAGGCCTTTGAAAGCGGACAAAAGGCGGGTGGTACGAGTGTTGACACGGTGATCAGTGTCTTTGTCAGCCGGAGCGACCGGGCTCTGGATGCAGAACTCGCAGAGAAGGGGATCGCCCCGGCATTGACGGGCAACTACAATGCGGCTGCGATCTACAGTGCTATCGAAGCCAAAGGGGTCGACCGATGTCGAACACTTTTTGCATCGACGGGGGTAAAGGGCGATGACCTTCGTCCCTCATACTACATCGATGAACTGTTGGCGGCACACGCTGTCAACACGGCACCGGTGGAGACGATCGACGCTTTTGTAAAAGGTGGCGATAAAATGGTAAAATTACCAGTGGATGCTACGATCATCGATGCGCATTTCAAGAAGATAGCTGATGCAGGCATTGATTTCGATGCGGTTGTTGCCAAGCAGATAGATGATGGTTTAGACGCCTTTAAAGAGGCATTTCGAGAAATTTTAAGTGAATTGGAGTAAAGTATGGCAAGTCCAGTAGAAATAGATGTTAGTTCGTTAACCTTTGAGACCCTGGAGAAGATCCGCGGTTATCTTAAACGTATGATCGATACAAAGGGGTCTGACCTTCACATTAAAGCCAATGCGGTTGTTCGTGCCCGTATTCAAGGTGAGATCGTGCCGCTTTCAGGTGACATCCTCTCAAAAGAAGATGCACTGACATTTGCCAAAGAGCTGTTGCGTACACGTTTTCCGGAGTTTGTTGAGAAAAAAGAGCTTGACCTCGTCTACCCGTATGATGAGCACACCCGTTTTCGTGTCAACATCTTTTTTCAGATGGAGGGCGTCTCGGCGGTCTTCCGTGTTATCCCCGTAAAGATCCTCTCTCTCGAGGAGCTGGGACTACCGGCTATTCTTAGAAAATTCACGCAGATCGAACGTGGTATGATCCTCGTAACCGGTGTAACCGGTTCGGGTAAGTCCACCACATTGGCGGCGATGGTCAATGAGATCAACTGGAACAAACGCAAGCATATCATCACGGTCGAAGACCCGATCGAATTTGTCCATAAAGATCGAAAGTGTGTTGTCAACCAGCGCAGTGTCGGCCAGGATACGTTCAGTTTTGCCAACGCGCTTCGTGCTGCCCTTCGTGAGGATCCGGATATTATCCTGGTCGGTGAGATGCGTGACCGTGAAACGATTGAAACGGCGCTTCACGCGTCTGACTCGGGTCACCTGGTCTTCTCGACACTGCACACCCTGGATGCCAAAGAGACGATCAACCGTATTGTCTCAAGTTTCCCGACGGAAGAGCAGCCGCGTATCCGCCTTTCGTTGGCATCGGTCCTTCAGGGGGTTATCTCACAGCGTCTTGTTCCGACCATCGATGAAAAACGTGCGGCAGCACTTGAAGTGATGGTCAAGACACCGTACATTGCACAGCTTATCCTGGAAAGCCGTGACGTTGAGATTCGCGATGCCATTGAAGAGGGACGCGAGATCTACGGTTCACAAAGTTTTGACCAACACCTTCTGGACCTTTGGCGACAAAAGATCATCTCGACTGAACAGGCCTTCAACTATGCGACCTCGCCGTCGGATCTTAAACTTAAGATGGAAGGTATGGGTGGTAAGATCTCGGCTTCGCCTAAGAGTGGCGAAAACGAGAAGGCCTTTGAGGAAGATGAGATTTTCCAGATCAAACAGTAGCGTCTCTTCTTTACTGCAACATACAGATACTGCGCCTTCGGGCGTCGTCAGCTATTGTTGCCGTGTTTAGCCCGGCAACATCTTGCTTTGACACTTTGCTTCTTTCGGTTTCGTGCGCCTTCAGAGAGAGTTAGGTGATCCACTTAACCTTTTTTTTAAAATATTTTCAGTATAATCCGGCCTATTTTATTTAAAGGACTAACTATGTTAGAAGGTATTATTAGAGAGAGTATCGGTAAACGTGGTACAAAAGCACTGCGCCGTGATGGTTATCTAATTGCGAATATTTACGGAAAAGGCCTTGAGAACATCAATGCTGCATTCAAAATGAATGAATATATCCGTACTGTTCGTAATAAAGAGACTTTGGCATTCCCGATCAAATTGGATGGCAAAGAGTTGAATGTTGTTGTACAGGGCTATGAGTCTCACGCAGTAACAGGAAACCTTCTTCATGTTGACCTGATGGTAGCACAATCGGGTGTTGTTGCTAAGTACCATGTACCGGTTGAGCCTGTCGGTTCACCGATCGGTCTTAAAAACAAGGGTATGTTGTACGTTGCCAAGCCGCGTCTTGCCGTTAAAGCAGCACCGGAAGCACTTCCAAAATCAATCGTTGTCAATGTTGAGAACCTTGACCTTGGTGACTCTGTACTTGTACGTGACCTTGACGCTATCGAAAATGTAACATTTGTCGATGCTGACCGTGTCGGTGTACTGAGCGTTATCAAAGCGAAGTAATTTTGCTTATCGTCGGACTAGGTAATCCCGGTTCGGCCTATGCCGAGACCCGGCACAACGTCGGGTTTATGGTCATAGATGAACTTCTTTCCCGTCACGCCCATGACACCATAAACAAAGCCGCATTCGAAGGCGAACTTTTCAAGATCAAAGAGCATTTTTTACTCAAACCCACCACTTTTATGAACCTTTCCGGCCGTTCAGTCGCCGCTGTAAAAAAGTTTTTTAAAATTGATGACGTTATTGTGATCCATGATGACCTTGACCTCCCTTTCGGCGCACTCCGCTTTAAGATCGGGGGAGGGCACGGTGGCCACAACGGTCTCAAGTCGACAGATGCTCTGATCGGAAAAGAGTATGTGCGCGTCCGGATGGGTATCGGCCGTCCGGAGCATAAAGGCGAGGTCACCGGTTTTGTTCTCGGCAAATACGACGAGAGCCAGCAAGAGCAGCTCAAAGCACAGATCGCACAGGCAGCCGATGCCATCGAGGCTCTTTGGAAAACCCCGTCCTGGGAAGACGTCGCGTCGAAGTACTCGATCAAAAAAGTACCCAACAAAGCCAATAAACCTATTGTTTTTTCCGACGGAGAGTAAGTCAATAAGGGCGCTCTTTACCAAGATTGGGTAAAATCTAGAATCATCTATATGCAAAGGGATTTTACTGTGCTAGCTTTTCGGTATATCGCTTTTCATTACATCAAATATGCGCTGATTATTCTGTCGGCGCTCACGCTCTTTATGGTCGGCCTTGACTATATGGACGCCGCACCGAAGCTTCCTGACTCTGCCAACCTCGTTATCGTCTATCTTGTCTACAGAACCTTCTATGCCATCGACATGCTGCTGCCGCTTTCGCTTGTCTTTGGGATGATCTCGACAAAGGTACTGCTGATCCGTTCAAATGCGCTGGTCGCATTCTACTCCATCGGCTACTCAAAAAACGACATTCTTAAACCCTTTGTCGTTGTCTCCATTGTCGTTGTCTTTTTCTATATCGCACTGCACGCGACGGCACCGTTTGCGAGGGCCGAAGAGTTTGCCAGCGGGATCAAAAAACACTCCAGCTACATTCAGCCGACCTCCAATCTTTTTTTTACGTTTGAAAACCAATATGTCTTTTTCGGCCATCTCTACCCGCTGCAGCAGCGTGCAACCGATATACGGATCTTCAAGATGGAGGGGAGTGACCTGAATGAGGTCGTGATCGCCAAAAGTGCCTATTACGCCGATGAGAGCTGGCATGTCCCCAAAGCAGACCTCTTGAAAAAACCGGACATTATATCGTTCGACGGCCGGGGTATCAGTATCGATGAACGCGAGAACCTGTCGATCTTGAAAGGGTTTAAGCCGAAGATACTCGACCAGGTCTATGAGGGCAAAGTCAACTACACCATTATGGATGCCGTCGATGCACTCTTCTTGTTAAACGAACAGAATGTCAACATAGACCGGATCAAGAGTGCCCTGTACAAGACCTTTCTCAGCCCGTTTTTTGTTCCGAGCATGGTGATCATCATCTTCTTCTTTGTCCCGATCTCACAGCGCTTTTTGAACATCACGCTTTTTAGTTTCGGGGCCATTCTGGCATCACTCGTCAGCTGGACGACCCTCTTTGTCATGTCCGAACTGGCGTTCAACAAAGCGATACCGAGTGAAGTCGGGATCGTACTGCCTATCGTCCTGCTTTTTATAGGGGCGATATGGCAGTGGCGCCGCTATTCGACGCCGGGGAAAAGAAAACCTCTTCCGTAAATCGGCTCACCCCACTTTTTCACAACCGATTCGAGCTCTTCATAAGCACCATTTTGCTAATATTCCAGCAATTAAATGCCTCTGTAAGGAAAGATAGTGATGGACTTTAAAGCATTAGCAAACAAATATAAAACCCCACTTTATGTGTATGATCTCGATCATATGACACAGCAGTACGAATCGCTGAAAAGTGCTTTCAAAGGGCGTAAGGCGATATTGGCGTATGCGGTCAAAGCCAATTCAAACCTGAGTGTCGTGCGCCATTTTGCCAAACTGGGTGCCGGGGCGGATTGTGTCTCTATCGGTGAAGTGCGCCGTGCTTTTCTGGCCGGCATACCAAAATACAAGATCATCTTTTCAGGCGTGGGCAAAGGCGATGAGGAGATCCGTGAAGCGATCGAACGCGATATCCTCTACATCAACCTCGAGAGTGACGGTGAGCTGGATCGTGTCGAGACGATCGCCAAAGAGATGAACGCTCAGGTGCGTATCAGCATCCGCGTCAACCCGAATATCGATCCGAAGACACACCCTTACATCTCGACAGGGCTCCATGCGAACAAGTTCGGTGTGGACATCAACACGGCGAAACGGATGTATATCCGGGCGAAAAATTCGGAACATCTTGACCCGGTCGGCATCCACTCGCACATCGGATCACAGCTGACGGAACTTGACCCTATCCGCGAAGCGAGCGAGATCGTAGCCGATCTTGTCCGTTCGCTGCAGGCGATTGACATCGACCTCAAGTTCTTCGACGTCGGCGGCGGGCTCGGGATCAAGTATGATGCCGAGACGACGATCGATCCGTACGACTACGGACAGGCAATACTCGGAACACTGACCGGGCTTGACATTACGGTCGTCGGTGAACCGGGACGTTTCCTGACCGCGAATGCCGGTTACTTCCTGACGAAGGTGATGTATGAGAAGAAGAACGATGACAAACGTTTTGTCATTGTCGACGGGGCGATGAACGATCTGATCCGCCCGAGCCTCTATAACGCCTATCACTTTGTCGAAGCGGTCGGCAAAGAGGGTGAGACAAGCAAAGCGGACGTCGTCGGACCGGTCTGTGAAAGCGGTGATTTCCTGGCCAAGGACTATGCACTGCCGGCACTTGAGCATGACGATCTTCTCGTCGTGCACAGCGCCGGAGCCTACGGTTTCGGTATGGGAAGCAACTACAACACAAGAGGGCGTTCGGCAGAGGTTGCCGTAGAGGGCGGAGAAGACCGTCTTATCCGTCGTCGTGAGACCTTTGAGGACCTGATCGCGCTTGAAAAAGAGTTTTTGGACTGAGAGATGTACTTTATTGATGTTCAAGGGACATTGATCGACGACAGAGATCGTCAGCCTATCCGCGGGGCGGTTGAGTTCATCGCCCGGCTCAACCGTAATAAAACCCCCTATATGATCATTACAAACAACACAAAAGAGGGTTCACAAGCGTTTAGAGGCTACCTCAATGAACTGGGCTTCGCCATCGATGAGGCCCACTACCTGGATCCCTTGCTGCTGCTGCCCGCAAAGATAAAAATCGGCAGCGGCATCGCCGCATACGGATCGGATACATTCTTGGAGCAGCTTGTGAGATTGGGGTACCGGCTTGACTTTCAAACGCCCGAGGCGGTGGTTATCGGTATCAAACAGCATTTTGAGAGCGAAGAGTATGCTCAGATGATAGAGTTTCTTCTGCAGGGGGCGCGTTTGGTCGGAATGCACGAGACATCGCTATACGCCAAAGATGAAAAACGTTATCCGGGTGTCGGTGCCATCCTGAAGATGCTCAGCTTTGCAACGTCGGTTGGGTATGACGTGGTCGGTAAACCGAGCCGGCTTTTTTACGAAAGTGCCCTGCAGAAGCTGCAGATGCAAGAAAATGAGGCAAGTTTTGATAAAATCACCATAATCAGTGATGATGTCACCGGTGACCTTGTCGGTGCGAAAGCGTTGGGCATGCGGACGCTCTTTGTGCTGAGCGGAAAATACAAGAGTGCAGATGAGATTATTCCGATGTTAGCACCGGCACAGCGACCAGAGTTGATCTGTGCCGACATGATGGAAGTGGGAGAGAAGATATGAAAACATTAGACGAGTGTCGCAGAGAGATCGACCGTATTGACGAAGCGCTGCTTGATCTGCTGAATGAGCGTATGCGTGTTGTTGAACGTGTCGGCGAGATCAAACATGAGACCGGCGGTGCCATCTACCGTCCGGAGCGTGAAAAAGCGATCATCGAACGTCTCAGTGCCAAATCCAAAGCTGACGGCGGTCTTCTCAACAAGGCGGCTATTGAAGCGCTCTATCTAGAGATCTTCGCCGTCTCGCGCAATCTTGAACTGCCGGAACGTATCGCCTACCTCGGTCCGGAAGGAAGCTTTACCCACCAGGCGGCAGAGTCGCGTTTCGGTGCGATGAGCGACTACCTCTCCGTCGGCTCGATCCACTCTGTTTTCAAAACCGTCGAGTCGGGCCGCGCCAAATTCGGTGTCGTTCCCATCGAGAACTCGCGCGACGGTATTGTCGGCGAGACGTTAGACCTGCTGGCAAAGAGCCCGATCAAGATCGTGGCGGAGCTCTATATGCCGATCCATATGGCCTTTGCGACCAAGGCGGAGCACTTTAAGGAGATCAAACGGATCTACTCAAAAGATAAAGGTTTCGGCCAGTGCCGCGAGTTCTTGCAGCTGCATGAACTGCTGCACATCGAACAGATCCCGGTCGAGTCAACCGCCAAAGCGGCGATTCTGGCGTCGGAAGACCCGCAAGCGGCAGCGATCTGCAGCCATATCGCCGCAAAGCTCTACGGGGTACCGACAATGTTCGAGAACATCGAAGATGTGCACGACAACACCACACGCTTTTTTATTTTGAGCGACTTCCGAAATGCGCAGAGCGGTGAAGACAAGACATCCCTCTTTGTCCGCCTGAAAGATGCGGACAAGTCGGGTGCGCTGGTCAACTTCCTGAGTGATTTTGAGAAGGCCGAGATCAACATGAGCAAGATCGAATCACGTCCTGCCCACGATGAGAGCGGATTTGCCTACTGGTTCTTTATGGATATCTACGGGCATATTGACGATGCGAATATCCAAGCGGTCGTGCAGGAGCACAAAGAAGAGATCACCTGCCTTGGCAGTTATGTAAAAGGGGAGTTATGAAGTTTAATCCGGTTTTAGACGATATCGTCAGTTATGAAGCGGGCAAGCCGATCGAGCTTGTGGTTCGCGATTTTGGTATAGAGAGCAAAGACGTTGTCAAGTTGGCAAGCAATGAGAACCCGTACGGCTGTTCACCGAAAGTACAGGCGGCGGTCGGCAAGATCATCGGCAACATGGCCCTCTACCCGGATGATTCGATGATGAACCTGAAAGCGGCGCTGGCCAGGAAGTTTGACGTCGCCGAAAATGAACTGATCATCGGTGCGGGAAGCGACCAGGTGATCGAATTCGCGATCCATGCCAAAGCCACCAAAGGCTCCAAGATCCTGATGAACTCCATCACCTTCGCGATGTATGAGATCTATGCCAAACTGGTGGGCGCGGAGATCGTGCGCACAACATCGAGAGAACATGATCTTGACGAGTTCTACGCACTCTATCTGGAGCACAGACCCGAGATCATCTTTATCTGTACACCGAACAATCCGACCGGCGATGCCATCGATGCGAATGCACTGAAAGCGTTTTTGGACAAGATCGATTCCGAGACCCTTGTGGTGGTCGACGGTGCCTATATGGAGTATACCCGTTATAAAGATGCGAGCAAATCGGTAACGCCGAAAGAGCTTGTCGATGCCTATGACAACGTCGTTTATCTCGGGACATTCTCCAAAGCGTACGGACTGGGCGGCATGCGTGTCGGTTACGGCATCGCCCGTGCGGACATCATTACGGCGTTTTACAAACTGCGTCCGCCGTTCAACATCACGACACTGACGTTAGAGGCGGCAACGGTCGCCCTTGACGATGAGCCTTTTGTGCAGGAGTGCATCGCCAAAAATTTTGACGAGATGGGCCGTTACAACGACTTTGCGGCAAAACACAGACTGCAGGTGATCGAGAGTTTCACGAACTTTGTCACCCTGGTGTTCGATGCCGAAAGAAGTGCTTCCGAGCTTGCGCAAGCGCTGCTGGAACGCGGGATGATCGTACGTGATCTCAAAGGATACGGTCTGAATGCTATCCGTGTCACCATCGGTACACCTTCACAAAACGACCGTTTTTTCGAGCTGGCTGACTCCCTGCTCTGATATGTGAGCCGCGACCTGTGAAGATAGAAGCGTTGGTACAGTATGTAAAACAGCTCCTGTTACGACGCGCAAAGCTCTTACTGGCACTTCTTGTCGGTGCGCTTCTACTGCTTCTTTACGCCACGTCCGAGCTGTCGCAAGCGACGGCCCTCTCCGACATTTTTGTTGATGTCGCCATCTATATCATCTACCTTCTGTTAGTGCTGATTATAAGTGCCGCGACCTTCATCGTCTACTATCTATCTGCGAATGATCCACTGCATGAGACGGCACGTCCGTTAGCCCAAGAGAAGCATTTAAAGAGTGATACGACCTCCAAACCGAAAGAGGAGGCGCCTGTGGTTGACAGGCCGCCAAGCGGCCGCGAAATGCTTGGCCTGCAGTTGAAAAAGGCCAGAGACGAATTGATTACGGCCCCTCTGAAAACGAGGGATGGCTATGCGCTGCTCGAGGCGTCTGCGGCCGACAAGGCTCTTCGCTACCTCGATCAGCAGCACCCTCAAATTGCGGCGGTTACAGTGTTGATGCTGGACCCAAACAAAGCGTTGGACATATTGGAGCAGATGCATGCGGGGCAGAGGGAAGTTCTGCTGGCGCGCCTTGAAAACAGTGAACCGGTTTCGTATGCGGCGTTGACACGCCTGGAAAGAGCTCTGTACAAAGAGTTCTTCCTGCTGCAAAAAGAGTGTGTCGCTTTGCAACAGTTAAACAACAGAGAGATACAGGAGATCCTGCGCCGTGTAAATAAAAAAGACCTTATGTTCGCACTCACGGCTGTAACACAAGAGTTGCAGGAGAGGTTCTTTGCTAATATGTCGTCAAAGGCAGCGGGCGAATTTAAAAAAGTGATGGCATCACTGCCCGTTTCTGATCTGACAAAAAGCCGGAATGCGGTTGAAAATCTTTATCTCTTAGCAGAACAACTAAGAGATGATGGTAGAATTCGCACTATATAAAGAGGAGGCTCAGTAAGCCTGTTCCGCTTGAACAGGGTTACTGCAGCGCTTCCAAGTAATGAGGTAAACATGGACATATCATCATATTCATTAGATGAACTACAGAAGCTTTGTGGTGATATCCGTGAACGTATCCTGGAGGTGGTCAGTGTCAACGGCGGTCACCTCAGTTCGACACTGGGCGCTACCGAACTGATCGTCGCGATGCATAAGGTCTTTGACTCTAAAAAAGACCCGTTTATCTTTGACGTTTCGCATCAGGCGTATGCGCATAAACTGATCACCGACCGGTGGGATGCATTCAGTACGCTCCGTCAGTACGGGGGGATCTGCGGCTATACAAAACCTTCCGAGTCGGAAGACGACTTCTTTGTCGCCGGTCACAGCTCGACCTCTATCTCTCTCGGGGTCGGTGCGGCCAAGGCGATCGCACTCAAAGGCGAACAGGAGAGCCGTGTCCCGGTCGCGATGATCGGTGACGGCTCCATCACGGCGGGGATGGCCTTTGAGGCGATGAACGAGCTGGGTGACCGTAAGTATCCGATGGTGATCATCCTCAACGACAACGAGATGAGTATCGCCAAACCGATCGGAGCGCTGTCGCGCATCCTGACCTCGACGATGGCAAGCCCGTTTTACCAGAAGTTCAAACGGCGTACCGAGTCGTTCGTCGACAATTTCGGCGAGGGTGCACATTATCTTGCCAAACGTTTTGAAGAGTCCTTCAAGCTGATCACCCCGGGTATCTTGTTTGATGAGCTGGGCATCGAGTACATCGGCCCCGTAGACGGTCATAACCTCGAGATTCTTATCGAGACCTTCGAGAAGGCCAAAGCGCTTAAAAAACCGGTGATCATCCATGCACAGACCGTAAAGGGCAAAGGGTACAAGATCGCCGAAGGCCAGCATGAAAAGTGGCACGGGGTCGGCCCGTTTGACCGTGAAAGCGGTTCGGCTGCACCTAAAAGCGGTGCCAAAGCAGCAACGCAGATCTACACCGAAGCGATGCTGGAGCTTTGCGAAAAGAACGACAAGGTGGTCGGTGTCACGGCCGCGATGCCGGGCGGTACCGGCTTGACGCCACTGCTTGAGAAGTACCCTGACCGTTTTTGGGATGCCGCTATTGCCGAGCAGCATGCGGTGACCTCGATGGGGGCGCTGGCTGCCGAAGGGTTCAAGCCTTTTTGTACCATCTATTCGACCTTTATGCAGCGCGGCTACGACCAGGTGATCCACGATGTCTGTCTGATGGATCTGCCGGTTGTCTTTGCGATGGACAGGGCAGGAACGGTCGGTGAGGATGGCGAGACGCACCAGGGGGCATTCGACGTCAGCTTCATGCGCGCCATTCCGAACATGCGTCTCTGTGCGCCGAGGGATGAGAAGTCGTTCCATCATGCCATAGAGTTTGCGAGCCGGTATGACCACCCGCTTTCGCTGCGCTACCCGAGGGGGGCATTTCTGGAGGCAGACCTTCCGGAGGCCGTACCTTTTGAAGAGGGGAAGGCGCAGCTTCTGGCCGAAAGCGAGGGCGACATCCTCTTTATCGGTTACGGCAACGGTGTCGGACGTGCGGCTCAGACCGCAGCGTTGATGGACGAGGATGTCGCCCTGCTTGACCTGCGTTTTGTCAAACCGCTCGATACAGCGATGTTAAAAGCGCTGGCAGAAAAGCATACGAAGTGGTTCGTCTTCAGCGACAGTGCCAAGATGGGCGGGGTCGGTTCGGCGATCCTCGAGTTCCTGGCCGATGCAAAGATCAACAACATCGAACTGACCAGTTTCGAGTACGACGATGCGTTCATTACGCACGGTAATACCAAGCGGGTCGAAGCTTCGCTTGGGTTGAGTCCGGAGAAGCTTGTTGAGCGAGTACAAGCGGCGCTTTAATATTTAGTACTCTTTTGTTGGATAGCTATTTCTAAATATCAAACTTTGTTTTGCACCCTTTTCTTTTTTTTGTCGCAAAAAAAGAAACAAAAAAGCTCTTGTAACGGCTTCGAACCCGACGTGCTGTCGGGTACCTTCCTTACATTCTCTGCGTTTCTAAAAACTGCCGAACCGATGCTGCGCATAACGGTTTGGCGCGTCGGCTAAAAAACGCAAAGAAATTTGCCTTTTTTTTAACGCCTTTGGCACTCGCTACGCTCAAACAGAGTGATTTTCTTAACGCATATAAAAATACTCCAGTCAGTTCTGCAGATGTTACAAATGATTTACAAGGTAACGCATTGATTTGATGTAAAAGCTTACGCTTTTATCCCTGTTTGTGCTGTTTGGCAGTAACCACTCTTTATACCGCAATGAGATTATGGAAATTCTATTCAGGCAGTTCAAAAAATCAAGTACGTGAGGATATTAATTTTCGCAGTAGTGCGAAAATACACGGAGGTATTGAGTTGATACTTGTAAAAAATGAATAGTGGCCGGAGGGTATCGTATTCTCTTTTTTTCCTCAAGGTTTTTTCTCTGTACGAGCAGAGAAAAAAAGTTGAATACTAGCGCTATAAAGTAATTTAGAAAAGTTGGATACGACTATAAGTAACGCATTGATTTGATGTAAAAGTTTTGCTTTGGATTTTATGCTTTCAGCATGATGACCCCGGCGATGCGCCCGGTCTTTTGCCTGTCTGCCCGGTAGGAAAAATAGGTCTCGTTTTCGCAGGCGTTGCAGATGTTGAGGTCGTCGATGTGCGATTGCAAGATGCCGATATCTTCAAGCTGCTTGTGGATAATGGCGTTGACCTCCAGAAAATACTTTCCTCCGCGTATCACTACGGCAAAACCGTAGGGACCTTCACCGACCTCTTTGCCGATCGCTTCGCCGACTTCGTAACAGCAGCTCTGGATCGAGGGTCCGAGGGCGACCCGGATCTCTTCCGGGCGGCTGCCGTAGTTTTCACCCATCATCCGTACCGTTTTCGCAACAATGTTCTTGAGTGCACCGGCACGTCCGGCGTGGGCAACGGCAATGACGTTTTGTACAGGATCGAAAAAAAGAACGGGCGTGCAGTCGGCGGTCATCACCATCAGGGGGATGCCGGGCAGATCGGTGATGAGGGCGTCACATTCAGGCGGATGGGCAAAGTCATGGACTTTCGGATCGACAATGACGACGATGTCGGAGTGGATCTGTCGCATGTGGACCAGTTTGGTGCAGTCATAGCCCAACGCATCGGCAAGCAGCCGATGGTTTTTAACCACATCCCCTGCATCATCACCGACATGAAAGGCGAGGTTGTTACTCTCGTATGGCAGTTTGGAAATACCGCCGTGACGGGTGGTAAAGGTATGGATGAGCCTCGCAAAGGGGTGAAGCTGCTGACTTTCAATGTAGTACATAGGGCATATTATACATCAAGATCTGTAATTGCTTTTAAATAAACCCATGATGGTAAAGATTAGACTTGTGACGTTATAAAGCCATTTTATCTATGGTATTTTAACATCATATGTTTTTTAATATTTGTAAAATTTCAGTTTACTTTTCATTTACTAAGAGTAAAATGAAAATACGAGGGATGTTTTTCCCTTATATCTAAAGTACAAGGGAGTACAGATGAAAATGATCAAAAAGACAACGGCAGTATTGGCGTCGATCGCGGCGGTAGTCGCAATGACAGCATGTAGCAGCGACAGTAGCAGCGGCGGTGGTGGAGGCGGCAGCAGTGCGCTGGAGATAGGAGGGTTTATAAAAAGTTTCGAAGGTGGCGGCGGTGCAAGTTTCGGGGGTATGTTTGGAACAAATCTAAGTAGATATCAGCTTCTATATACCCCTGCTGAGATTTCAGGTTCAGGTAACATGGCAAACCTTGGGTTCCAGCTGAATTCAGACTTAGTAGCAGACGTGTCTTGTCCTAATGTGACCATAAAAATGGGACACACTTCTATTGCTTCTTTAACCTCTACGTACGACTCTAATGTTGAAACGGGATCTGGTAGTAGAATGGAAGTAGCAACGGATCTAAACTTGACGATACCAGCTGGTTCAAGTGGTGATTATTTTAATGTGCCACTAGATGTGTCTTTTCATTACAATGGAGTAGATAATCTAGTCGTTGAAATTGTAAGAAGTGCGGCTTGTGATGCATCTGTTAGTGTAAAAGGGACTCCAGCAGCTTATAATGCATCAGTTTTCAACACATCAAGCGATGTGGCTGCAACAGGAACTGCATCGGCGGCTCAGATACATATGAAGGCTATTTTTGAGGGAGGAGTTGATAAACTAGAAAAGTCTGGAACAAGTAATAATTTCTGGCCATTTACGAGTCAATCTGCCCATACGCAGAATCTTTATACTGTAGCGGATATTAACGGTTCAGGGCCGATTACCGGTTTGGCTTTCCAGATGAATCAGCCTTCGACGGAACAAACCTTTACCGTAAGTGTCAAGCTGGGACATACGACGTTAACAGACTTAACAGGTACGTTTGCCGATAATTCAAGTGATCTAAAAGCGGTTGCGACTGATATCAACTTTACAGTACCTGCTGGTCTGGTTGCGGGCGATTGGTTCTGGGTACCGTTAAACGGTAGTTTCAACTACAACGGAACGGATAATCTGCTTGTCGACATCGAAGTTCCGGTCGGAACAGGAGATATTGATCTTCGATATACGTCAAGTGCGAATCTTGTTCGTGCCGCGGCTAATGTCGGTGATCTTACGACTGCTGACCTGGGTGGGACCGAGTATCACGTAAAATTCCGCTTCAACGGTGCTACGACGGATGTAATTACTGATGGTGCAAATAGCACAGGTTTTGTTTTCCCTGCAACTGGGGGTACAAGTCGACAAGCTCTTTACCGTTCAACAGAACTTGGAACAGCGGGTATGATTTCAAAAGTGTCTTGCCGTATGCAGTCAGCAACATCAACGTTAACAGAGTATCCTAATTATCTGGTGACGATGGGTCACACAACGCTTGCTCAGTTGACGTCAACATTTGCTGACAACTTTGATGACGCGACTGTTGTCTATGATGGAAACTTTACGGTACCAGCTGGACTGGTTCAGGGTGATTGGATCGAGATCCCGGTAACACCGTTTGCATATGACGGAAAAAGAAACCTTGTTGTTCAATTCGCAGGTGATGGTGGAGGAACCGGACATAGTTGTATGCTGTCTAGTGCCGATTCCACTAGGTACCCTGTCCAAGTCATAGGTACTAGTGATCGAACATCACTAACAGCTACGGTTACTAATGATAGTAAATTTGACACGCGTTTGTGGCTTGCACCTTAGACTGATATAGACCTATGGTCTGTTCCCATCGTTTTTGATGGGAACATCTAAATAGATGGCACTTTAGGGTGCTTCTACAAAACTTCACATTATTCTCTCATCTTAATAATTTAGAGCACATTTTCACCCTATATTAAAGTCTTGCATCCGGCCTGCCTTACTAAGCCTTGCCAAAAGAGAATCTGCTAAAATAGCGTAAACAAGAAGGAGAGAAGTTGCACCCACTCCACACGATGCCGGTAACGTTGACAGGCGGTGATGCTGATCAAAAGCGCGAAGAGATCAGAGCCTATTTTCATAAGACCTATGATCTGTTTGAAGAGCTGTTTACGATCTTTGTCGATGACAGTGTCTACTACGAACAGCCCGAGCCGACGCGTCATCCGCTGATCTTCTATTTCGGCCATACCGCCACCTTCTTTGTCAACAAACTGATGATCGCCAAGGTGATCGATGAGCGTCTCAACCCCGAGTTCGAGTCAATGTTCGCCATCGGTGTGGACGAGATGCACTGGGACGATCTGCAGAGCAGCAATTATCGCTGGCCGAAGGTCTCGGAGGCCAGAGCGTACCGTCGCGAGGTGCGTACCCTTGTCGATGACCTTATCACCACACTCCCTCTGACCCTGCCCATCACGCAGGAGAGCCCATGGTGGGTCATACTGATGGGGATCGAACATGAATGCATCCATATCGAGACCTCGAGCGTGCTGCATCGCCAGCTTCCCATAGAGAAGGTCAAACCGGTTGCCGACTTTCCGCTTTGCAGTAAGAGCGGACCGGCACCACACAACAGCATGATCGATGTCGCCGGCGGCGAGGTCACGCTGGGCAAAGAGAGAAGTCACCACCTCTACGGCTGGGACAATGAGTACGGTGTTCAAGAAGAGCAGGTCAAGCCCTTCAGCGCCGCGAAGTACCTCTGCTCCAACGGCGAGTTCCTGGCCTTTGTCCGTGACGGCGGCTACACAAATGCCGCGTTTTGGGACGAAGAGGGCAGGCGCTTTCTGGAACGCTCGAAAGCGGCCCATCCGCCGTTTTGGGTCGACAGAGGAGACGGCACCTTTGACTACCGTGCGATGGCCGAGGTCATTGCCATGCCGATGAACTGGCCGGTCGACGTCAACTACCTTGAAGCGAAGGCCTACTGCCGCTGGAAAAGCGAAAAAGAGGGCAGAACGTACCGTCTTTTGAGCGAAGCGGAGTGGTACCTTCTGTATGAGCGAGCCGGGATCAAGGATGTGCCGGAGCTCGACGACAGCAGGGCCAACATCAACTTTTCACATTACGCCTCCTCCTGTCCTGTCGACATATTCGCCTTCGGCGACTTTTACGACCTGATGGGCAATGTCTGGCAGTGGACGGAGAGCCATATGAACGGCTTTAAAGGGTTTGAGCCGCACTACGTCTATGATGATTTCTCCGTGCCGACCTTTGACGGAAAACACAACATCATCAAAGGGGGGTCGTGGGCGAGCAGCGGCAATGAGATAATGAAGCATTCACGTTATGCGTTCCGGCGCCATTTTTACCAGCACGCCGGTTTTAGAGTAGTCGAAGGAGAGACGATGTCAACAGAGAAAGCAAATATCTATGAGAGTGACGCGCTTGTGTCGCAGTATTGCCACTTCCAGTACGGGATTGACCATTTTGGTGTCGAGAACTTTGCGAAGAAGTGTGCCGAGTACGCTTTGGAGTACGCCAAAGGGACACCGATGGGGCACGCCCTTGACCTTGGCTGTGCAACGGGACGGGCCAGTTTTGAACTGGCCCACGGTTTCGACAAGGTGACGGGGATCGATTTTTCAGCCCGTTTCATACAGGCGGGGCTCGCTCTTAAGAATGATAAAAAGATCACCTTTAAACGTGTCGTCGAGGGGGACATTACGGCAGAAGAGAGTGTGACACTCGAGGAGCTCGGTTTCGGCGAGATCGCCCAAAACGTTGACTTCTGGCAGGGGGATGCCTGTAATCTCAAACCCCATTTCAGCGGGTATGACCTGATCATGGCAACCAACCTGATCGACCGGCTGTATGAGCCGATGCTGTTCTTGAACGATGTTGAGCATCGTCTGAACACCGGCGGCTTTCTGGTCCTCACTTCGCCGTATACCTGGCTGGAAGAGTACACCAAAAAAGAGTTTTGGCTCGGCGGCTACAGAGACGAAAACGGCAAAGAAATCACCACGCTTGAAGGGCTAAAAAAAGCCTTGTCGCCAAGGTTTGATCTTGTCGCGACGCATGATGTCCCGTTTGTCATTCCCGAGACTGCCCGCAAGTATCAGCATACGATCGCGCAGATGAGTGTCTGGAAAAAACGATGAGTTTCGATTTTCAGTGTGTTGTGGACCGTTCAACGACAAACGCTGAAAAGTACACGCTGCGACAGAAGCTGTTCAAGACGGAAGATGTCATCCCCATGTGGGTGGCGGACATGGACATCGAGACACCGCCCTGTATCGTCGAAGCGGTCAAGAAAAGAGCCGCACACCCCATATACGGTTATGAAGAGCTTCCGGACAGCGCCTATGAAGCGCAGATAGCGTGGATGAAAAAGCGTCACGGCATCACCTTGCAGCGCGAATGGATGTTCTACTCCCACTCGGTGGTCGCTACGATCAACACGGCGATCCACGCTTTTACCAAGCCGGGCGACAAGGTGGTTGTCCAGACACCGATCTACCCGCCGTTTTTGAGCAATGTGACCCGTAACGGACGGGAAGTCCTGCGCAACCCGCTGCATCGAAGCGAGGAGGGCGACTACACGTTCGACCTTGAAGACCTGGTTTCCAAGATCGATGCGGATACAAAGCTGCTGCTGCTCTGTTCGCCCCACAACCCGGTCGGACGGGTATGGTCGCGTAAAGAGCTGCAGGATCTGGCGGCGATCTGTCTGGAGCATGACATCAAAGTCGTCGCCGATGAGATCCACTCCGACCTCGTCTATCAGCCTCACAAACACACCCCTTTTGCCTCGCTGAGCGAAGAGATAGCCAACATTACGATTACCGCTATCGGCCCGGGCAAGACCTTTAACACGGCGGGTCTCGGGATCTCAACGGTCGTGGTGCCGAACGGGCAGATGCGCGAAGCCTTCAGCGATGCGTATGAGCGTATCCACTTTGCCCAGGGCAATATCTTTGCCCATGCCGGTTTTGAGGCAGCCTACCGCGAAGGGGGGCAGTGGCTCGATGAGCTGTTGATCCACCTGCAGCGCAACATCGAAAAGCTCAGCGCGCTGGTCGAAAGGCACCGAGACAAGATCCGTCTGATCCCGCCGCAGGGAACCTACCTGGCCTGGCTCGACTGCTCCGGTCTGGGGCTCGGCAGCCGTGAGCTGAAGCGCTTTTTTATCGAAGATGCGGCGCTCGGGCTCAGCCCCGGCGTCTCGTTCGGCAAAGAGGGCAAGGGATACATGCGGCTCAACTTCGCCGTTCCCGGTCCGGTGATGGATGATGCGATCGCTCAACTGGACATGGCCCTGAGCGATTTTGACGAGTATTGAAAGGTTCAGCATGCGCAGAGTGATGATCATCAGCGGTGCGGGGTTAAGCGCAGAGAGCGGCATAAGCACCTTTCGTGACAGCGACGGGTTGTGGGAGAACTATGATGTGATGACGGTCTGCTCGACGCAGGGCTGGCAGCAGGACAGAGCCCTTGTGACCGACTTCTATAATGCCCGCCGCGAAGCACTGGAGGAGAAAGAGCCCAACGCGATGCACCGGGCCCTGGCCGACCTGGAGAGACGCTATCCGAACCAGATACTACATCTGACGCAGAATGTCGATAACCTCCTGGAAAAAGCGGGCTCGACAGAGGTGCTTCACCTGCACGGGACCCTGACCGATCTTCGGTGCGAGAGCTGTCAACAGACCTTTCATGTCGGCTACCGGTCCCAAAAAGAGGACGAACAGTGTCCGCATTGCGGCGAATACAAGGTCCGTCATAATGTCGTGATGTTCGGCGAGAGTGCACCGGCCTACCGGCACATCTATGAAGCGGTCGATGCCAGTGAGATGTTCATCGCCATCGGGACGAGCGGACAGGTGATCGACATCGTCCCCCTGGTACAGGAGTTCAGCCACTCTATTCTGATCAACCCGAAGCGCGAAGAACATGTGACCGCTTTCGGGCGTTTCGACAAACATATCGACGATTATTTTGAACATTTTTTGCAACGTCCGGCAACGAAGGCGGTTGACGAGATGCTGAAGATTATAGAGGAGTTTTTGGATGAAAAACAGACTTGAAGCGGCACTTTGGGGTGCCTTTTACGCGGATGCTTACGCCCTGGGCGCGCACTGGCTCTACGACACGCACCAGATCTCGAAATCCGAGTTTGACACCAAGCGCTTTAATGACCCGCTGACGGATTACCATAAAGGCAAGGCCGCCGGTGACTTTACGCATTACGGTGACCAGATGCTCTGGCTTTTGGAAGCGCTCGCAGAAGACGAGTTTACCGTACACGGTTTCTCCGTGAAATGGAGGACCAAGATGGAGACGTATGAGGGCTATGTCGACGGGGCGTCCAAACATACCATAGCGGCATTGGCAGAAGGGAAGAACTCGCTGGCCTGCGGTTCCGGTTCGCGCGACCTGAGTGTCGTCGGACGCATGATGCCGCTTATCTATGCCTACCATAACGACATGGACAAGATGATGGAGTATGTCAAACTGCACACCGTTTTTACCCACATGACGAAAGAGCTTGTCGAGAGTGCCGCCTACTTTAATGAGCTGATCATGGCCGTCAGCATGGGTGCGGAGATAGGACGGGCGATTGAAGAGATCGCTTTGGCCTATTCGGACAAGATCCAAAAATGGGTGCAAGAAGGGGTCGCGAAGGCGGAGACAGAGAGCATCGAAGCGATCAAAACACTGGGACAGTCCTGCAGCGTTGACGGCGGTTTTGCAGCGGTGATCTACCTGCTCGTGCGTTTCAGCGATTTTCAGGAAGCGATGGAGGCCAATGTGCTTGCCGGCGGTGATTCGGCCGCACGTGGGATGATCGTCGGTGCGGTGCTGGGTGCCTACGGCGGGATGGATGTGCTGCCGCCAAACTACCGGGGGATGAGCAATGCGGATGCCATTGCCGAATACATAGAGAAGATCGATGCCCGGTACGCTTGAGAAGATCAACGTTTTTCTCGCGAAACACCATCTGCTCTCTTTGGCCACTTCGGCCGACAATGTGCCGCAGTCGGCCAGTCTTTTTTATGCGTATGACGCCGAGAAGACCGCTTTTGTCGTCGCTTCGGATACGAAAACCGAGCATATCAAAAACGTCTTGGGCAATAACGCCGTTTCGGGGACGGTCGCCCTGGAGACAGACGAGGTCGGCAAGATCGAGGGGATCCAGTTCAGGGCGACGATGCGGGCGATCTCGCATGAGGAGGGGAAGATCTATTTCAAGGCATACCCTTTTGCCAAGGTGATGAACCCGCAGTTGTGGTCTATCGAGCTTGAAGATATCAAGCTGACGGACAACCGTCTGGGGTTTGGCAAAAAGCTCCGTTGGCAAAGGGAAAATGGTGGAGAGTTAGAGTAAAATGATGAGCTGTTTTTGCAAAAGAGAAGCCTTCTCTTCTCTAACGAACAGCACAATTCGATAGGAGTGTTTATGGAAAAAGTCTTGGAGATGTTGCTGCTGCAGCAGGAGTTGAACGATGCGACGAACGGCGAAGGCTGGGAAGCCGGGCACACGAAAAACGGCAAGGTCATCAACTGGAAACGCTGTATCTACATGGAGTGCTGTGAGATGGTGGACTCGTTTGCCTGGAAGCACTGGAAAGCAATCAACCAGGAACCGGACTGGGGCAACCTTCAGATCGAAGTGGTCGATGTATGGCACTTCATCATGAGTCTTGGACTCGAAGACTATTCGCAAAACTTCCGCGGCACCATCGAAGACCTGGCGATGACGACATCACAGATGCCGGGCTATATAACGCTTGAAGAGAACGGGAATCTTCAGTTTGCCGAGCCGCATACGATCATGGATAAAGTCGAAGACATTATCTGCAATACGGTCAACCGCGAGAAGTTTGACAGTGCCAAGCTCTTTGAAGACTTCTTTGAACTGGCCTACATGTGCAAGCTGAATCTGCAAGACCTTTACCGTCTCTATGTCGGCAAGAACATCCTCAACCAGTTCCGCCAGGATCACGGCTACAAAGAGGGAACGTATATCAAGGAGTGGAACGGCAAAGAGGACAATATCGTCATGCAGGAGCTTTGGGAAGAGAACGATTCATTGACGCCAAAAGTGCTTTACGGTGCACTGCAAAAGGCCTATGCGACCGTTTCGTAGTCGTATGATAAAAACAACTTAAACTTTCAGGGTAGCAGCGCAGGCGCCACGCAAGCAGACAGGCTCTGCAGGGGTATGCCTAAATAGGAAAAATCATATTGTTTTTCAATCCGTCTACGGTCGTTGTCTCTCCGTAATCGTTTAACAAAAAGAAAACTCTGTTTTTATGCTGGCTTGATGCCAGACTCAAATCGTATATGCCTGAAAAGTTTTTGGCATTCTGGACTATTTTTTCTGCTTGTTCTTTACTCTCTACCTCCAAAAAACATTTGAACTGGGTTCCGATACGTTTATGAAGCGGGATGACAAAATCCAATCGCCCTTTTTGATGGTCGATCTCAATAATATCATTACGCAGCCTGCCATCATACTTTTCTTGATCATTTGCCATTGACTTTATATACTCATCCGTGCCGTAACGCACAACCAGACATTTAAACCGGGCATTCTCCAATTCAGGATGCTCAGTGTAGTTGAGATCAAGGTTTATGTTTACGGCAGAGGGCTTTTTCATGGACTTTTCTCTCAAGTATGCGATGGGCACACTCGCAAAATTCCATACAATCGGTATGATCAGTGCCGCTACCGGAGCTAAAAAAAGCTTTAATAAATCAAGTTCGAAATTATCCATCGAAGTCGCCTTTATGCAAAATATTTGATTTTATACTTGAAAAAGACTTCATTTACACTTATTGTACCCGTAAAACAGGCATTTCGTTTGAGACGTTCCGGTACCGCACAATGTTTGATTTGGAGAATCTGTCCGGACAGGAATCCACAACGGCGCAGTTGTATTTTTGTTGATACGCAATGTAAAGAAAAATATTGGAAGGGGGTGAAAGCGTTGTGAGAGAAGGTGAGAGAGAAACTCTCTCAAAAAAGGGTGAGCGTTAGTCTCTGGTGCGGTTGCCGCGGTACCCACCGCCGCCGCTGTTACGGTCACGGTTGCCACGGTATCCGCCGCCGCCACCGCCGCTGCGGTTACGGTTGCCGCGATAGCCGCCGCGACCACGGCTTCCGCCACCTTCACGTCCGCCGCGTTCGAGGTTTTTCAGGATCTTCTCAAGACGTTCAGGGTTGATACCGATCTCATTCGGTCCTTTGACCTCTTGACGATCGATGATCATCGAGACTAGCTTGTAGATGATCTGCTCGTCGTCTATATCCTGACGAAGAGCGTCAAGGATCTCGTGCGCTTCGTCAAAGATCTTGTGTTTCTCGATCGACTCGACGATCGAAGAGAAGTTTGCTTTCTTGATCGATGACTTCGACGGAACGTAGGCGTGCTCCATCGTCGTACCGACCTTGGCTTTGATACGCTGAAGCTCTTTGAACTCGCGCGGCGTAAGCAGCGTGATCGCCATACCCTTCTGACCTGCACGGCCCGTACGACCGATACGGTGTACATACGACTCCGAGTCAAACGGGATGTGGTAGTTGAAGACGTGGCTTACGTCGTCGATGTGGATACCGCGCGCGGCAACATCGGTTGCGACAAGGATGTCATACTGACCCGTCTTAAGCCCCTTGATAACGGCTTCACGCTGACGCTGTTCCATGTCGCCGTGAAGGCCTTTGGCACTGTAGCCGACACCCATAAGGACGTCAGCCACACGGTCGACCTCTTTTTTGGTACGACAGAAGACGACGCATTTCGATGCATCTTCCGCGTCAAGAAGACGGATAATAGCATCATCGCGCTCATTCTCGTCGATAACATAGTACTTCTGTTCGATGTCGACGTTGGTCGTCTCGTCGCGTGTGATCGTGATGAACTCAGGGTTGACCAAAATGCGCTCTGCAAGTTTCTTGATCGGAGGCGGCATCGTTGCCGAGAAGAGCAGTGTCTGACGGTCGCTCGGAAGGTAGGAGAAGATCTCGTTGATGTCATCGAGGAAGCCCATGTCAAGCATCTCATCCGCTTCGTCGAGAATAACAGTTGACGGAGCGAAGTCTTTGATCATTTCGCGCGAAAGGATATCTTTCAGGCGGCCCGGTGTGGCGATAACGACCTGTGCGCCGCGTTCAATAAGACCGATCTGGCGACCGTACGAGCTGCCGCCGTAAACGGTTACGGTACGGATACCGAGCTGTTTGCCGTATTTATAGAGTTCGTCACTGACCTGGTTGGCAAGTTCGCGTGTCGGTGTGATGATCAGTGCTTCGACACCGTCCTTGCCTGTCATGTTGTTGAGTGTCGGCAGACCGAATGCAGCTGTTTTACCGGTACCTGTCTGTGCCTGTGCGACAACGTCGCGGCCTTCAAGAACGACGGGGATCGCCATCTTCTGAATCGGGCTGGGTGATTTGAAGCCGGCATAACCGATCGCACGCATGATCTCTTTTTTAAGTCCGAATTGTTCGAATGTCTCTTCCATTGGCAGCTCTTCTGCGATTGTTTTTTCTGTTGTGTTGTTACTCATGTATTCTCTTTGTGCGTAGAACATCTAAGGGAATCTTTAAGCATCCGGTTGTAAAGCCAGGGGTGTTTAAAGATGCCCTTGTGTAAATAAATATTATCTTGGATTACCGATCATAGAAATTTAGTTTAAAAGATGTCCAGTTGTTTTTTAAACTTTTAGGAGTTGGCCCACCTGGGCTCTCTAGAGGGTCTTTGCATCTTGCAGCGTTACCCCATACTTTTGCGTTAAGGATTATCCTTAAAAAAGGCTCAAAAGTTTAAGTAATGGAATTATAGCGAAATAATGGCAATAATGCGAGAAGATGCAATATTTATGCGGTTTATCTACTAGGGTTGCTATAATATAGAACATCATAAGGAACATTATGCCAATCAACTTTGTGTACATTTTACTTTCGGTCACAGCGGCAGCTGCAGCACTTTTTGCGCTCCTCTATGTCCGTTACTACCTAAGAACGAAACAGTATGAACTGCTGTTGTCGGAGCGCGATGACAAGATAGCGGGGCTGGATGAAGCGCTTCTTCAGAAAAACGATGAAATCGCGAACCTGAACACGCAGCTGGGATCGCTGAATGAGGAGCGCAATGCGCTTGAGCGGGACTACGCCGTCTTGCACACCCGTCATGAGGATGCCACTTCGGCGAACAACGAAAAGATCAAACTGCTGGATGAAGCGAAAGAGACGCTCAAGCAACAGTTCAACCATCTTGCCAACGAGATCTTCGAGTCCAAGACAAAGCGTTTTGAAGAGAGCTCGCAGGAGCGTCTGCATCTGCTGCTCAAACCGTTCCGTGAACAGATCACAAGTTTTTCGAAACAGACGGAAGACCGCTTCGTCAAAGAGAACTCGGAGCGCGCCGTTCTGCATAAAGAGCTTTCGCGGCTGCGTGAACTCAACGAGCAGATCACACAGGATGCCAGGAACCTGACCAATGCGCTCAAGGGTGAGAACAAGACACAGGGGAACTGGGGCGAGATCGTTCTGGAACGCATTCTCGAAGAGTCGGGCCTGCGTAAAGGGATGGAGTATGAGACCCAGGGGAGCTTCAAAGGCGAAGAGGGCAATACACTCCGCCCGGATGTGATCATCCACCTGCCGCAGCAAAAAGACCTTGTCATCGACTCCAAGGTCTCGCTGGTCGCCTACGAACGTTTTATGAGTGCCGAAAGCCCCGAAGAGAAAGAGCGGGCGCTCAAACAGCACCTCGCCTCGATCAATGCCCACATCAAAGGGCTCTCCGATAAAAAGTACGAGAACCTCGAAGGGGTGCACACGCTTGACTTCATCCTGCTCTTCATGCCGATAGAGGGTGCTTTTTTATTGGCGCTGGAACAAGACGGCAGCTTCTTCAGTCGGGCATACGAAAAGAACATCATGATCGTCAGCCCCTCGACACTTCTGGTGACGCTGCGCACCATAGAACATATCTGGCGCAGTGAACGTCAGGAACAGAACGCCCAGGAGATCGCGAGACAGGCCGAGAACCTCTATGACAAATTCGTCATGTTCGTTGACGACCTCAAAAAGATCGGAACGCAGATCGGCAAGACGCAGGAGAGTTACGAGAGCGCGTTGAACAAACTCAGTACGGGGCGGGGCAACCTGCTTAACCGGGTGGAGTCGATGAAAAAACTGGGACTGAAACCCAAAAAGAGTCTGCCGCTCTTAGGAGACGAGGATGAATCTTAAAGCCTTTCGCGAACGCTGGACACTGCGTCTCATCAGTATTACGCCGCTGACCGCTATTGCTATCCTGACAGTGGTAATCACCTCTTTTTATATCGATAAACTCAACTACTATTTCAAAGAGAACGCCGCACGGTATCTGGACGAATACATCCAGGGGGAAAAACGTCAGGGTGAAGAGTTTGTCAAAGATATCAACATCATTGCAAACTACAATTATGAACACCTGGACGAAAGCGTTAAAAAAGAGTTGGACGAGCGTCTGCAGCTGGCCCACAAGTCGGCATCGTTCATCTACGACAAATACAGGGGCCGGCTCTCTGAAAAGGCCATTAAAGAGCGCATCGTCGATGCGCTGAGCAGTATGACCTGGCACGGCAAAGAGAACTACGTCTGGATCACGGATTACGAGGGCAACAGTATTCTCTCCGGCAGCCGGGAGCTTCAGCACAAAAACATCTCGGGCTTTAGCGATGCCGACGGGCGGGCGATCATACTCGAAGAGATACAGATCGCCAGAAAATACGGCGAGGGGTACATCAAAACCCGGCTTAGAGAAGGGGATTCCCGGCAGCTGGTGAAGGTAGTGGATTTTGACCATTTCGGGTGGTTCTTTGGCAGCGGTATTCACCTTGACCGTGCAATGAAGGAGAAAAAGGCCGAACTCCTGCATCTGCTCGACACCTCGCCGAAAGACCGTTCCGGTTATGTCGCTATTTTCGAAGGCAGTGAACCGATATTTATCTCAGATAAGAACGAAACAGCGCTTGCACCGGCGCTTTTGCAAAAGATGGGCGAACACCTGGTCAAAGAGAACGGCTGGATAGAGCTGCCGAAAGAAAATGCCCATATCTATGTCAACTATTTCCAACCTTTCGATTGGCATATCATTTACGGGTTCAAAAAAGAATTTTTCAACTCGGTACTGCAAGACCAGCAGACCAAGATGAAAAAAGAGATAGACCAAGAGATACGCTTCATAGTTTACGTCTCTATTATTATTGCTCTGCTGGTCGGTATCCTGACCGTTATTGTCTCACGCCACATCATTGCGATCATCCGAAACTACAAAGAGGAGCTCGACAGCAGCGAGGCAGCACTGCGAAAACTCAACACCTCCCTTCAGGAACAGGTCAAAGAGGAGGTCCACGCCCACAGAGAAAAAGAGAAGATGCTCATCCAGCAGTCAAAGATGGCCGCCATGGGGGACATGATCTCCATGATCGCCCACCAGTGGCGTCAACCGCTCAACCAGATGTCGTATGTCCTGATGAACATCGATTCTGCCTATGAGTATAAAGAGTTGACCCCGGAGTATATGGATGAAAAGGTCAAAGAGGGGACAAGACTTTTGGAGTATATGTCGCACACCATCGATGACTTTAAAAACTTTTTCAAGCCGGACAAAGAGCGCAGTAATGAACAGGTCAGCGAGGTGATCGAACATGTTGTCACACTGGTCGAAAAGTCGCTGGCCTCATACAAGATCACATTGGAGATGAGTCTGGAGAGCGACGCAAGGTTGATGATCTACCGCAACGAACTGCTGCAGGTGATCCTGAGCCTTATCTCCAATGCCAAAGATGCACTGCTCATCGGTGAAGTCGACCACCCCAAGATCACCATTGCCGTTACGGAAGAGAGTAAGACGGTAACGATTTCCGTCTGTGATAACGGCGGCGGCGTCAACGAAGCGATACAGGCGAAGATCTTCGAGCCGTACTTCTCGACGAAAGGGGAAAAGAGCGGAACAGGCCTGGGGCTCTATATGTCCAAGACGATCGTGGAAGAGCACTTGAACGGAGAGATCAAAGTCTACAACAGTGAAGAAGGCGCCTGCTTCGCAATAACGTTAAAAAAGTGACGCTCCGGGTTACAGACTGTAATCGATGACAGAGTCCTCTGCAGGCGCCACGGCGCGCTCTTCGTACTGCTCTCCGAAGACAAACAGCAGGTAGAGGCGCACCGTAAAGTCTCTGTTGGTACCGATGTAGCCGGTGTAGTGGGTAACGTCGCCGGTCGTGGTCCCGTCATAATCCCGATAGCTCTCCCCGCCGAACAGCAGTGTCCCGTGATAATCGACATCGCAGGCCAGCGAGACCCTCTCTGCCATAATCACGTTTAGCCCGGCTGCCGCTGCAAGACCGATGCCGTAACTGTTCTGTACCCTGATGTTGGAGTCGCTCGAGGTGTGTTCGTATTGGATGTTGATACGCGGGCCGACCCAAAAACGCAGATACCGCTCCTGTATGACACCAAAACCGAAGGTGTTGACAAAATTAAACTTGTGTTTTCGCAGGTTGCTGGAGTAGAGACGGCTGCTGGATTCGATGTCGGCGATGGAGTACTCAAAGTTGAAGCGGTAGCTGAAGGTCTTCTCCTGACCGACATTGCTATCGAACACAAAACCTATCCCGCTGTGGGGTTCGTACTCATATGTCGACGTAGGAATGTCGGAGGTACTGTAACTGAGCTTCTCTTTTTCATAGAAAGTGATCGGTACACTGACGCCCATACCCACCGCATGCAAAAAGAGCGGAAAGAAAATACCGAATGTGTACACTGTTTTTTTGGTTATCATTGCTTCTGCTGACCTCTGTTGCGGCGTGATTTGAGACAGTATAGATGTTTTTAGTTGATAGGCTTCTGAAGGAGAGTGCAGTAGAAATATTGGGGAAGAGAACCGAAAACACGGTGTCGTGAAAAAAGAGCGGCTCTGAACGCACGCTCTTTGTCCGTATTAAAGGCTGTTGTCGATGACCGTCTGCGCCGGTGCAGGACGAAACTCTTCTCCGAATCTGAATAGAACATAGAAACGGGCTGTTACTCCGCTGTTTACACCTGTGTAATCATTTGTTGTGGTTACACCAAAAATAGTAAAATCTTCGCTACCTGCAATACTAACAGCATGATAATCAAGGTCTGCTGCTAAAGAGACGACACGGCTTAAATTCATATTGACACCCAAGGCAAGTCCAAGTCCTACACCCACACTGCTCTGTTCGGCTGTTGCAATAGAAGAACTGTATGACCCGTTTTCAAATTGGATGTTGATGCGCGGACCGACCCAGAGTCTAACTTTCTCTTTGCGGAGTACACCGAATCCGAAGGTGTTGACGATGTTAAACTTGTCTTTAGTGAGCTCTTCACCTGATGCTAGACTTATGCCATCGATATTGTCAAGTTTAGTTTGGGAATACTCCAGTCCCAATCGATAATTAAAGAGACTGTCCTTTCCGATGTTGGTGTCAAAAGCAAGACCGAAGCCGGCACTCGGCTCATATTCAAAGTCATAAGTCCCCGTAGAATTGTCATACTCGATCTCTTCGTTTTCAGTGATGTTGAACGGGATGTAGATACCCATACCGGCTGCGCTCGCAACCATAGGGACTGTCAACAGAAGTGACAGCGCCAGTTTTTTCATTGTGTTCATTTTAACTCCTTAAATGTGTGCTCAACGATATTCTTAACATTCTATAATACAGGAAAGAATATTAGAAAGAGTAATGGTATGTTGAATCTGTTATGTTTAAAAAAGAGAAGTGGTTACTATGATATGAAGGAAAACAGAGCAGTCTGAAAAGGCCGCTCTTTAAGAGATTAAAGATTCTGGTCGATCACACCTTGGTTTGCAGATCGCGGTGTCGGTTTTTGAAACTGCTCACCGAATCTGAAGAGAACGTAGAAGCGTGCAGTCGGACCCGTGGTCGAACCTGAATAACTGCCGCCGTCAAAAGGGATATTGCTGTCCCACCAACCGACAGTTGTCGCTACCTTGTAGTCGATATCTGCTGCGAGCGAGACGACGCGCCCAAGGTTGACATTGACACCGACCGCCGGTGCGACACCAAATTCAACCCCGCCGCGAGAATAACCGTAATCGCCCGTATCCCATTCGTACGCAATGTTGATCCTCGGTCCGACCCAGAGTCTGACTCTCTCGGTGCGCAGAACGCCGAACCCGAAGGTATGAACCATGTTGAACCTTGCGTTTTCACACTCACCAGTACAGGGGTCGCCGTTGAAGGTATCCATCGTCTGTTGCATCAACTCCAGACCCAAGCGGTAGTTGAACAGTGCATCTTTACCGATGTTGGAATCAAAGGTGATACCGAACCCGGCCGACGGTTTATAGTCAATATCAACTTCCTGGTCGGGAATCAAGTCTGTATCGTAGTTCTTCGTGACAGAACTGCTGTTGGCGAAACTGACAGGCACATAGAGACCCATCCCCGCCGCATTAATGACCATCGGCGCGACCAACAGTAGTGAGAGCATGAGTACTTTAAGTTTTTTCATCTTGTTTCCTTTAACGGCTTTAGGATTATTCTATACTATTCTTTAATAAGAGTCGATTATAGCTTTGCGTTTTGCATCGTACTCGTCCTGGCTGATCAACCCCTCTTCATAAAGTTGTTTGAGGTCGATCAGTTTTGTACGGACATCATCTTCGCCGTCGATCGGTGTCGTAACCATTTCGGCATCACTCTTCTCAGTGAAGTCACCGCTCTTAAGGTTACGGATGATGTTCATCTGCAGTGCTTTGATGAGTTTGTTGTAGGTCGGATGAATGCTTGTCCCGGTGTAACGCAGACGCTTTGAGTCGGCATAGTTGATGGTGTAGAAAGTAGGTGCGTACCTGATAGAGATCTTGGCCATGTAGTTGGAGCGGTGATAGGTCGCGCTCATCCGCCCTTCGCCTTCCGTTGTGATGATCCATCTCTGCTCCTCTGCTGCGCTGACAATGGCATTTTTCATCTGATCGCTGCTGACTTTCAGATTTCTTACCGGTTGATCTATATTTAAAACGGCATCAGCGTAGAGAAGGTTGGTAAATAGACTCAGTGTTAAAAAAATCAGGGTTATTCCGGTTTTCAATGGTGCTTCCTTATGGAGTGGATAGATAGAATTTTAGATGAATTCTGCTTAAAAGGGTGCAAGGGATGCGTACTAGAGTGTGTAGACCTTCAGTCGGTAGCCGACACCCGAGACATTGTCGATCGCACCGTCGGGCAGTTTCTTTCGCAGACCGCGGACAAGGGAGCGGATCGCATCCTGGCTCATCCCCTCATACGGCCAGATGGCATCTTCGATCTCCTGGTAGGTGAGGGTCCGGTTGACGTGGTGGGCCAGAAGGTCCATGAAGAGGATCTCGTTTTTTGTCAGTTTGGTCTGTTCCTCTCCGCACTCTACATCCTGGCTGTAGGCGTTGTACCGGCACTCAGGCGAAAGTCGTACAGAGAACCTGCTTTCATCTTTTATCTTCTCTACAGAGCGGCTGAGCGCATTTTGGAGTTTCTCTTTGGTCACGGGTTTGACAAGGTACTTGACCAGGTTGAGTTCAACGGCTTGCATGAGGTAGTCGGTGTCGGTATAGGCCGTTGCGACGATGATCTGCACATCCCGGTCTTTTGAGCGGATGTAACGCGCCATGTCGAGACCGTTGAGACGGGGCATGCTGATATCGGTGATGATGATGTCGGGTTTTTCCTGGAGCCAGACCTGAATGGCCTCTTTGCCGTCACCGGCCTCATAGACCTCTTTGGCGATACGTTTCAGGTATTCGACCGCATTGCGGCGGACATCCTCTTCATCTTCGACATAGAGGATTCTGAGGTCTTTAAGCAGCTCTTTTTGCAATGGTCACCTTTCTGTATGCAGCGTCGGTATACCGCAACGCTAAACGCGATGCCGGCATTTTTCCCCATGAAAATACAACAGGAGTGTTAACTGGAATTATTATATCATTAGCGCATGAAAAAACAGAAACAACTAATGACGCAGTTTATCTATGAAAAAGTGTGGACCAATGTCTCGGACGAAGAGGCGATCCGTCTGATCGATGACGAGATGAAGATGGGTGACGGTGCCGGCACGTTAAAATACATCAAAGAAGCCGGCCAAAACGGCAAGGTGATCACCATAGGCGAGTGCCGTTTTAAACTGGAAGGGTAGGCGTGAGCAGGGCTTTTATACGCTATGCCGTACTGAGCTTTATGCTTTTGGCGCTTTTCTTTTTTCTGTTTAGGTTTCGCATGCATCTCCAACCGGTCTGGGCCTACATCGCAACCGTCAACACTGCAGGATTTGTCCTGTATGCGCTTGACAAGTTTTTTGCAAAGCGCGGTTGGCTGAGGGTACCGGAAAGTCTGCTGCATCTGTTGGCTTTTGCAGGGGCGACGCCTGCCGCGATCTTCGCACAGCAGCTTTTTTGGCACAAGACGACAAAACGCAGCTTTCAGATGATGTTCTGGTTTATTGCGTTGCTTCAGGCGGTTCTGCTCTATGTAGTGGTCTATACCGACCTGCTTCAGACGATCTTTTAACGCTTCATACGGTGTTACAGATTGATAAAATGTTATAATTCGTCATCAATACAAGGTTGCCCATGTTCGGTATGACAACAGTCAGTGTCATCTACAGACTGACACTTTTTATTCTCCTGCTGATAACCTTTTCGCTGATGGGTTATAAACTGTTTGTATTGGAGTATGAACTTGCCGACCTGATTCCGACCATCGGCTACGACGTGGAAGTCAACATGCAGGTCAGCGGCCATGGTGACAGCATGTCCATCTACACCTATCTTCCGATCAGTACGGCGCATCAAAACATCTCCGAAGAGCGGAGTGCACCCGACATTTTTACAACACAGATCAGCGTTGAGGGGCTCAACCGCATGGTCTCATGGAAGGCACCTTCGGTCTCGGGTACCCACATCATCCGTTACAACTACTTTGTTCAGGCCGAACACGTCATCTACGATATTGACCGGAATATCTCTATCGCAAAAGAGCTGCCCGATTATCTCGCTATCTACCTCGGTCCGGAGGAGGGGATACAGGTGAATGACCCTCTTATTGAACAGACGATCACAGAGCTTTTCGGCAACAAAGAACCCGATACCTATGAGGCCCTATATACCATTCACAACTACCTGCAAAACGAGTTTCAAAACCGAAATTTCTCCGGGTATACCGACGCCCTGACCGCACTGAAGCTCAAAGAGGCCAGCTGTAACGGCAAAAGCCGTCTTTTTGTGGCCCTGGCACGCAAACTTGGTCTGCCCTCGCGCCTGGTAGGCGGTCTTATTCTCAACCAGGGGAGCAAAAAGACATCCCACCAGTGGGTCGAGGTCTATGTCCGCGGCCACTGGATACCGTTTGACACGATCAACAACTATTTTGCGGAGATCCCCAAAAATTATGTGCGGCTCTACTACGGCGATAAGGGACTGTTCAGACATACGACCAACATCAACTTTCAGTATATGTTCCATATCACTAAAAAACTGGTACCCCGTAAAGAGATGAAAGAGGCGATGTACGCCTCGCCGCTCAATGCCTATAACATGTACAAGATATTCGAGAGTATCGGTATCTCGCAAAACCTGCTGAAGATCATTCTGATGATCCCGCTGGGGGCGCTGGTCATTGTCATCTTCAGAAATGTTATCGGTCTGGAGACTTTTGGTACGTTTCTGCCGGCACTGATCGCTACGGCATCGCGTGAGACGGGGATATGGTGGGGACTGGCCGGTTTCTTTTTTATTATCCTCGTTTCGGCGCTGGTCCGAAAGTTTTTGGATTATCTGCAGCTGCTGCATTCGCCGAAGATGGCGATCATGCTGACGGTCGTCGTTATCTCCATGCTGCTGATGACGGTATTTGCCGTGCACTCCTCACTCCTTTCTTTAGCGCACATCTCGCTCTTTCCGATCGCGATCCTTGCCATCACGGCGGAGCGTTTTGCGATCATTCAGGAGGAACAGGGGTTCAAAAAAGCCCTGCGTATCTCATTTTTTTCCGCGATCGTTATCATGGCCGCCTATGCCGTCATGAGCTCACTGTTCATGCAGAGCCTGATCATCGCCTTTCCCGAACTGCTGCTCTTTTTGATCGTGTTGAATCTCTGGTTGGGCAAGTGGGTCGGCATGCGCCTCTCCGAATTTGTCCGTTTTCGGGCACTGATATTCAAGGAGAGAAGATGATGTGGTTGAGACGATTTTATGCACGGTTCAAGGCCAATATGCGCCATGCCGACAAGGTTTTGGGGATGAACCGCCGCAATCTCGGGTATGTCTACCCGAGCAACAAACGCCGCTATTTTGAGTTTGCCAACAACAAGCTCTTGACAAAAAAGACCCTTGAAACAGCAAACCTTCGGGTACCTGAAACCTACCTGACCATCCATTCTTTCTATGAACTGACACAACTCGAAGCGTCACTGCAGGGGCTGGAGCGTTTTGTGATCAAACCGGCTTCGGGCAGCGGTGGAAAAGGGATCGTCGTTATCGATGAACATACAAAAGACAGCTGGGTCTCCGTCAGCGGCAAGCGCTATACCCTTGAAGATATCAAGAAACATATTGCCGACATCATCTTCGGCGTCTACTCCTTCGACATGAACGATACGGCAATTATTGAAGAGAAGATCGAGCAGGATCAAGGCGTTGCGGCATTGAGTCCGCACGGTCTGGCAGATATCAGAATGATCAACTACAGGGGCCAGAACGTGAAGGCGATGCTGCGTATTGCGACGATCGCTTCGGATGGGCGGGCGAACCTCCATCAGGGCGGTATCGGCGTAGCCATCGATTTGGCGACCGGCAAGACGTCGTCTGCAAGGATCGGACAGGAAGATATTACATCGCACCCCGATACCGGTGTCGAACTTCTGGATGTCAAGATTCCGTTCTGGGAAGAACTCCAGAAATTGTGTGAGTCAGCTGCAAGGGTTATTCCTCTGGACTATCTGGGCATTGATATTGCCCTCAGCGTGCGGGGTCCGGTTATACTTGAAGTGAACGCCAGACCGGGTATCGAGATTCAGAATGTTGCCGGCGAAGGGATGCGTGAGCACCTCTCCATCATCGATAAAAGGAGCCCGGTTTGCGAATAGGTACGCATAGGATCACCGAGAGTATCATCCCCGTTCTTTTACTCTTGAGCGCTATTTTTCTGGTGCTGCTTTTTGTACAGTACCGGGCAAGCCAGGATGCGGAAATGGCACATCACATTCACATCACGGCACAGACCTCCGTAGAAGAGAACCGTAAAAATGAGATGAATGACGTGGCCGAAGTCGATTTCAGTGATGACCCCCGTGTTGCGCAGGCCGAGGCGCTGATCGCGAAGGGGAAGTTGACGGAAGCGGAAAACATCTACTTCAGTATACTGGTGAAGGAGCCTTCCGCGCAGATCCATAACTGGCTGGGAATGCTCTATCTCAAACAAAAAAAATATGACAAGGCCGTTGTCTCATTCTCCAATGCCCTGAAGATCAACGCACGCTATTATAAAGCCCGTTATAACCGGGCGATCGCCTACAGTGCTCTCAATGCTTATGACAAAGCCGTGGCAGATTACAAAGAGGTGATCCGTTTTTTTGATGCCCATGCCAAGAGCCATTTCAACCTTGGCCTGCTTTATTACAAACATAACGAGTACGGTGCTGCTGCTGAAGAGTTTGAACGTACGGCCGGCCTGAGCGGCGGGAATATCAAGGCCAAGGCGCTCTATATGCTGGGCGAAAGCTACCTTCTGGTCTCGCCGCCTAAAAGAGAAGAGGCGGCCGCCGCTTTTACGGCAGCGATCCGACTGAAACCTGATCACGTCGGCGCCCGTTTGGCCCTGTTGGAACTGAAGTATCCTCAGGATGAAGAGGGGTATCAAATGCGGTTGGAGGCGTTGGAGGTGATGCGCGATCTTGAACCTGAGAACATTGAGGTCTATCGCGCTATTTCGAAAGTCTATTTGGCCAAAAACAAGCCTTCCAAAGCATTACGGACGCTGCAGCAGGCACTGCTGCATGAGCCTGATGATGTCGAACTTCAGTTTGAAGTGATAGAACTGCTGATGCGCCTGAAAAAAAACCAGGAAGCCATTGCCGCGCTTGAAAATATTTTGACCGTTGATGCCTCCAATGCCAAAGCCTATCAGTACCTCGGTAATCTCTATTTTAGACAGGAGTCGTACGCTGCAGCACTCGATGCGTATAACATTGTCGTGGCACTTACAGGCGAAGGCAGTGCGGAGTTGTGGAACAAAATGGGTCTTTTGTATGTCAAAATGGAGCGTTTTGAAGATGCAAAAAAAGCCTATGAAAAAGCGTTGAAGATGCAGCGGAACTATTCCGAGACTTACTACAACCTCGGTGTCCTCTCCCTGCAGCAATCATCCTATGCGGAGGCAGAAGGTTTTTTAAATCAGGCGATCCGTCTTCACCCGGACTATGCTGCCGCGTATCTAGAGCTTGCCGATCTGTTCATACACAAAGAGCAGTACCGTCAGGCTGTCGATGCCTATCTGAAGGTGCTTCGACTTACGCCGGATGCCGCCCACGTCAAACTTGATCTGGCCGTGTGCTACACCAAGCTCAAAGAGTATGACAAGGCGCAGGCGCTCTATGAAGAGATCCTCGAGGAAGACAGCAGCTATTTCAAGGCGTGGTTCAACATCGGTCTTGTCTATTACCGGCAAAAAGCCTATGAACAGTCCCGTGATGCGCTTGAAAAAGCGGTGGAACTGGAACCTGAAGATGACAAAGCGTACCGGGCGCTGGCCAAAACCTACAGTGCGCTGCAAAAACATAACAAGGCTATAGAGATTCTGGAGCAGCTTCTTGCGCAGAACCCTTCGGACATCACAACACGTCTGGCATATGCGCGATCCTATTATCGGGCAGATAAAAGAGATGTCGCACTGAGCGAATATAAAAAAGTGTTGAGCCTGGACCCGCAGAACAGCAGCGCCAAAAAGATGATAGAAAAAATTGAGCTGGAACAACAAATAGCAAAATAGAGATTGAGCAGAGGTACACCTCCGTAGATACAATGCTACACTGCCGTTTCCGGCGGTACCACCTAAACGATACCTTTACAAATGTAACCATGTCGTAATGCAACAATGCTAAAATCGACAGATGTATAACGATAAAGTAAAATCATGTCTAAAGGCGTAAAGAGTTCTCACTATCTCTATAGAACCGCTCTGGCAGCACTCACTTTTACCACCTTTTTTTTAATGATCTATAAACTGTTTGTCCTTGACTATAAACTGGCAGACCTGATACCGACAGTCGGTTACGATGTTGAGGTCAACATGCAGGTCAGCGGTCACGGCGATGCCATCTCTCTCTCAACGTACCTGCCCGTCAGTACGCTGCATCAAAGTATCTCTGATGAGCGAAATGCTCCGGATGTTTTTACGACGGAGATAGCAGTGGAAGGGTTGAACCGTATTGCCACGTGGAAGGCCCCTTCCGTCTCCGGAACACACATCGTCCGCTACAGTTATTTTGTCGAGACGGAACACCATATATATCTGCTCGAAAAGGGCATTCCGATACAACGGGTACCTGGCCATCTTCAAAAATATCTAGAACCGCAAGAGGGTATTCAGGTCAATGACCCCCTGATAGCGGCCACCATTCATAAACTCTTCGGTGACAAAAAGCCGGACACTTATGACACCCTTCGAACATTGCATGACTATCTGCAGAATGAGTTTGCGAACCGTAACTTCTCCGGCTATACCGATGCGCTGACCGCTCTGAAACTTCAGGAGGCCAGCTGTAACGGCAAGAGCCGTCTTTTTGTTGCCTTGGCCCGGAAAATGGGCCTTCCTTCCCGTCTGGTAGGCGGCCTTATCATGAAGCAGGGGAGCAAAAAAACCTCGCATCAGTGGGTTGAGGTCTATGTTCTTGGGCACTGGATCCCATTCGATACGATCAACAACCATTTTGCCGAGATACCGAAAAACTACCTGCGGCTTTACTATGGCGACAAGGTGCTTTTTAAACACAGCCCCAATATCAATTTTCAGTACCTCTTCCATGTGACCAAAAAACTGGTACCGCGTAAAGAACTTAAAGAAACGATGTACGCTTCACCGCTCAATGCCTACAATCTGTACAAAATCTTCGAAAGCATAGGGATCTCGCAGAACCTTTTGAAGATCATTCTGATGATACCGCTCGGTGCGCTGGTCGTCGTTATCTTTAGAAATATCATCGGTTTGGAAACATTCGGGACCTTCCTGCCGGCACTGATAGCCACTGCAGCACGGGAAACGGGGTTATGGTGGGGTCTTCTTGGCTTTGTCTTCATTATCGCTCTTACCGCAACAGTCCGAAAGGTACTGGACCATATGCAGCTTCTGCATTCGCCCAAAATGGCGATCATGCTGACCGTCGTCGTCATCGCCATGCTGCTGATGACGATATTTGCCGTGCAGTCCTCGCTGTTTGAACTTGCCCACATCTCTCTCTTCCCGATCGCGATCCTGGCGATAACGGCGGAGCGTTTCGCGATTGTCCAGGAGGAGAACGGTCTGCTTAAAGCGCTGCGTATCTCTTTCTTTACGGCGGTCGTGATCATCGCCGCCTATGCGGTAATGAGTGCACTTTTTATGCAAAGTCTCATCATCGCATTTCCGGAACTGCTGCTCTTTTTGATCGTGTTGAATCTCTGGCTGGGTAAATGGGTGGGGATGCGCCTCTCCGAGTTTGTCCGTTTTCGTAAGTTGATCTTTAAGGCAGCAAGATGAAGCGTATCAAGCGTAAGTTGACCGAGAGTATTGTGCCGGTGCTGCTTCTGTTGGGCGGTCTCTTTATCGTACTGCTTTTTGTCGAATACCGGGCCAGTCTGGATGCCGAGCGTTCCAAATATATTGAGGTCTCGCTGCAGGCATCCGTCGAGAGCATGACAGAGAATGATATGTACACGGTTGAGGAGACCGACTACAGCGAAGATCCCCGTATTCTCAAAGCCCAGGCGCTGATAAAAGAAGAGGCATTTGACAAAGCAGAACGTATTTATTTCAGCATCCTTGCGAAAGAGCCTTCGGCACAGATCCATAATTGGCTGGGTGTGCTCTACCTCAAGCAAGAAAAATACAACCAGGCGATCGTCTCTTTTTCCAACGCACTCAAGATCGACCCAAACAACTACAGAGCCCATTATAACCGAGCCTTGGCGTATAGTGCTCTGGATGAGTTTGACAAGGCCGTTCTCGATTACAGATCGGTCATAAAGCGTTTTGATGCCCACGTCAAAAGCCACTTTAACCTTGGATTGCTTTTTTATAAGAACAGGGAGTACGGCGCTGCGGCAGAGGAGTTTAAGAGGACGGTTTCTCTCAGCAGCGGTGACACCAAGGTCAAGGCATTTTATCTCCTGGGTAAAAGTTACACCAGGACCGATCCCCAGCAGACAGAGATGGCAGTAGCGGCATACAATCAGGCAATTCGTCTGAAACCGGACCATATCGCATCGCGTTTGGCACTGATCGATCTGGAATATTCGGACAATGATACGCAACATGAACAGAAACGTAAAGCCCTGGAGGAGTTGTTGCAGTTGGCGCCGGCCAATATTTCGGTCTATCGTGCGATCGCAGATCTCTATAGGGAGCTGAACAACTACAGCCTTGCGCTGAGGACGCTGAAAGAGGCGTTGCTGCATGAGCCGAATAATGTACCGCTTCAGATAGAGGTGGCAGAGCTTTTAATACGCAACGGCAAAAATCAGGAAGCACTTGTCACACTGGAGACAATATTGACCGGTGACCCGCTGAATTCAAAGGCATATTTTCTGATGGGACGGCTCTATTATCTGCAAGGCGCCTACGCCGAGGCCTTATCGGCCTACAAACAAGTCGCATCGATAAAGGACGGAGGTACACCGGAACTGTGGAACAACCTGGGACTCCTTTACGCGAAGATGAAACGTGTTGATGATGCGAGGATTGCCTATGAAAAGGCCTTGGCGCTGCGCAGTGTTTACCCCGAAGTGAAGTACAACCTGGGGCTTTTGTACCTAAACCACAAAGAGTATGCCAAAGCCGAAACATCCTTTAAAGAGGCGATCCGCCAGCGGCCGAGATATTATCAGGCCTACTATAATCTCGGTGTGGTCTATACGAAACAGCAAAAACACCGTCAGGCGATCGATGCCTACAAGAAGAGTCTTGAGATCAAGCCTGACCAGATACGCGTCAAGCTCAACCTTGCAGTACGCTATGCAAAGATCAAAGAGTACACCAAAGCGCAGGCGATCTACGAAGAGGTCCTTGACAAGGACAGCAGCTATTTTATCGCCTGGTTGAACCTTGGCCTGGTCCATTATCATCAAAAAGAGTATCGGCGTGCGCAAGAGGCGCTTGAACAGGCGATCGCACTGGAGCCGGATAATGAAAAAGCGTACCGTCTGCTGGCCAAGAGTTACAGTGCGTTGTCGCAACACGACGAGTCGATCAGGATACTGAGCAGACTGCTTGCACAGAACCCTTCGGATGTCAAAACACGCCTGGCGTATGCCAGATCGTACTACCGTTCGAAAAAAGAGACGATCGCATTGCAGGAGTATAAAAAAGTGATAAGACTTGATCCCGGTAATCTCACTGCGACGAAGATGATCAAAAAAATCGAAACCAAACAAAGGAAAATAAATGTATCGAAATAAGCAATTAAAAGGATTGGCAGCACTCGCGATAGTCGCCGTAATGGGACAGACCGCGGCTGCACAAAACGAGGATGAAGGCTTTTCCGCCTTCCAGGAGAAGGTGACGGTCAAGAAAAAGAAGAAAAAGATCGAAAAACATCTTTTTGACGGGTATGCCGCAACCGGGCTAGGTTATGACAGCAACCCCTACCTGACCCCGTCAAGTGCCTATATTGACTATAGTGCCGATATTACGGGCAATACGATTGTCTATCCGAACGTGCAGTCGGGCATGTTCGTTCCTGTCTTGCTGCGGGGTGATTACGAATACCGCTATTCACAGCGTGTACGACTGCTCTCCGATCTGAAGTTCAGCGGTAAATATTTCACCGACAGTTCGTTGAAAAATGCGAACCAGTACACGTCTGAGCTCTCCGGCGGGGTCCGTTTCCGCTTCAACAAATACAAGCGCGAGATCAACCGTATCGACCTCAAAGCCTTTGTCGGCAACGTCTACGAGATCTATGTCGATCATGACGACGGCGAAGCCAAAATAACCGCAAGCGGGGACCAGTCCAACCGCTACCAGTACAAAAAAGCGGGTGTCGAAGCGGAGTACAAATATGATTTCAAAAAGAGCGATTTCAAGGTGCGCGGACGCTACGAGTACCGCGATTACGCGGACCCGGACACCTGGGCACCCCTGGATCAGACCTATGCACGCCTGAAGTTTCAAGGTGGCTACCAGTTGACGAAGATGCTGCACCTGGGCGCTTACTATGAGTTCAAAATGCGCGATTATACCGACCGCAAATCCTATGAGATTGACCCGAATGGGATCGATATCAACCTAGTGGGACCGGCGGGTGTGAATTACTACTATAACGATCTTAAATTTTTCGGTAACTACCGTTTGACCAAACGTTATCGTATGAAACTGGACTATCTTGTTTCGATGCGACAGGATGACAATCAGGGCTACAATGACTATCTCTACCATAGTGTCACATGGGCCAACAAATACCGCTTCAACAAGCAGCTGCGTGCTGCACTGAAGCTGAACTACTACCGCTACGATTACAAAAATGCGTATGCCTACAACCAGTTGACGACGTTGGACAAGTTGGAGACATCCGGGTACAAGGTGTATTTCAACACAAAATACAGATTCACCGACAACTGGGACGGTAAATTAGACCTGCTTTACCGACAGGCGAAGTCGACGGACAAGCGCTATGAATATGAAGAGACAATCGCAATGGCAACGGCCAAATACCGTTTTTAACCCCTAGAGGAGTTAGTGTAGCAACGCCATCAGTTGGCGTTCCCAGATCGTATATGCCGGCGCTGTCAAATGGACACCGTCGGTCGTCAACTCTTTTTTAATCCCGCCCTCTTTGTCGACAACATGACTGTACACGTCGACATAGTCAAAACACTTCGCATGACACGCTCTTTTCAGAAAGTGGTTTAACCGGATGATCTGTTCGTTGATCCTGTCTCTCTGCGGTACCGTCTGTACCGGCAGAAGCGAGAGGATGACAACCTTGTCGATCGTTTCGACCTTTTCCAGTATCTTCTTGTAGTTTTCCTTTATCGTATCGATCTCCTGGTGCTGCAACAGGTCGTTGATGCCGATCATCAGAACAAGGGTTTTAGGCTTTTTGTCCAGGGTGTGGTGGAGGCGGTAGAGGATCCCGTCCGTCGTATCGCCGGCGATCCCGGCATTGCGGTGCTGACCGAATGCCGACCAGTCGTGAAAAGCGGTCAGGCTGTCACCGAGGAAGATAAGGTCGTTTTGGCTGGTCATGGAAGGGTCTGTAGCGATGCGGTTGCTGCGTATCGGCTTTCGCAGCAGGTGCGAAAGGACGATGTTTAGAGGTGTTTGATCTTAACCGTTGAGTTAAGCAGCCAGCCGGTGACCGCCATCAATGCAACGGTAATGAAAGCAGGGTAGATATAGAGGCCGCCTAGAAAAATAAGCCATAAGACGATAGCACCCATCGGTGTAGGCAGTCCTGTAAAATACTCTTCGACCTCTCCCTCCTCGGCGTTGATATTGAACTGTATCAGGCGGCGAAGACCGCTTATGATGTAGTAGAGCGAGATCGCAACACCCAGTACAAATGAGAATGACGAGACATCCGGCTGGTTGATAATCGAGATGAAGATAATAAAGACGGGGGTCAAAACGAACGACAGAAAGTCGGCATAGGAGTCAAGCTGAATACCGAATTCATTGGAGAGACCGTATTTTCGCGCCATCTTACCGTCGAAGATGTCAAAGCCGCCGCCGATCCATAAAAAGACGACCGCCCAGACATAATTGCCCTGTGTCGCAAGGTACATCGCGATCAAACCGCTTGCAAGATTGCCGAAAGTGAACATGTTGGCTAAGTTAAAATGATTGTCAGCACGGTAGAGAAAGTTCATTTAGATCCTTATATTTGAGAGCGGTATTATAGCAAAAGCTGATAGAGAAAAGAAGATGGATAGAAGTGGCGCTTCCTGATAACGTACGCGTTGATGATGTCCGACGTAAAAGGGCATATCGAGGGTGTCGCAGCAGCGGGTGTATTGAGACAAGCACCGGCCTTATCGGCCGTGGCAGTGCAGGCAATCATGCATGGCATGATTTTAACGCTTGGTTATGCGATTACATTTCCATTTTTAACCGATATTAACTTGATTTTTATTATCATTACGGGAAATTACATAAATGATTACAATGAACATATTGACAAATTGCCCGAAAGGGTGCGAGACGACGATTACGAAGCTTCATGCAAGCGGTCCGTTAAAACAGCGATTGGTCTCTTTCGGCATTATGAAAGGGGCGAGCGTTACGATGCTGGAATATTCAGCGCGTAAAAGTACGGTTGAGGTCAAGGTCGGCAAGATGCGTCTGGCCCTTCGTAAAGAAGAGGCGGATCTGATCGAGGTAGAGAATGCGGGACAATAACGGTCCGGCCTGTCCGGTCATCGCCAATCACATCAAAATCGCCCTTGTCGGACAGCCCAATGTGGGCAAGAGCATGCTGATCAACTCCATCTCCAATGCCCATCTTCACGTCGGTAACTTTACGGGTGTAACGGTTGAAAAGACGGAAGTTCTTTTCGACTACAAGGGGTACCATTTTACCGTGGTCGATCTGCCCGGGACCTACGCTTTTACCAACTACACCATCGAAGAACGGGTAACCCATAATTTCCTCTGCAATGAAGAGTATGACCTTATTATCAATGTAGTCGATTCGACGAATCTGGAAAAAAACCTGCAACTGACCGCAGAGCTGATGACCATGAGCAAGAAGATGGTTCTTGCGCTCAACATGAGCGATGAAGCTGCGAAAGAGGGAATCGAGATCGATGCACCCTACCTGTCACAGCTTTTGGATCTGCCGGCGGTCTCTGTATCTGCGGTCTCGAAACTCGGTCTTGATGCGCTGATCGATGCGGTCATAGAGGTGCATGAGGCACCTCTGGTCGAGCCGAAGCTTATCTTTTCGGAAGCCGTTGAGGAGGAGATCGCAAACATCCAGGAGTACCTTGACCGCCACCGCTTCAAGGCGACTATCTCCAACCGAAACATCGCGGTCAACCTGCTGCAAAACGAGAAAAAGACCTATCGGGTCCTGCACGACAACCCGCTGTGGACCGAGCTGCAGCCAATGTTGATCGAAGCGGACAAACACATTGAACTCCACCACGACAGTGAAGATATCAAAGAGATATTTGCCGAGGAGTATGCGGCGTTCAACCGCGGTATCATCACAGAAGTGGTGAATGAGAAAAACCTGACGGTCAAAAAGCAGACGATGACAGAGCGTATTGATAACGTACTGATCCATCCGCTGTTCGGTATCCCGATCTTTCTCTTCTTTATGTGGTCGCTTTTTCAGCTTACCTTTGAGCTCGGCTCGATCCCGATGGAATGGATCGATGCCTTTTTCGGATGGTTCGGCGGAGTTGTCGGCAACACCATCACGCATGAATCGACCCGCTCGCTGATCGTCGACGGTCTTATCGCCGGTGTGGGTGCCGTTGTCATGTTTGTACCGAACATCGTCATACTCTTTATCGGGATCGCGCTGTTGGAAGCCACCGGATATATGTCGCGCGTCGCTTTTTTGCTGGACGGATTTTTTCATAAGTTCGGTCTTCACGGGCAGTCGTTTATCCCGCTTGTGACGGGGTTTGGATGTTCTATCCCGGCCTACATGTCGGCGCGTATCCTGAAAAACGACCGTGACCGTCTGCTGACGCTTTTCATCATCGGCTTTATGAGCTGCGGGGCAAGGTTGCCGGTCTATGTCCTTTTTGCCGGGGCCTTTTTCGCCGAGAGTGCGGCAGGCAACATCCTTTTCGCCATCTATATCAGCGGTGCGGTTATCGGCCTGATAGCGGCAAAGATCCTGAAGCTAACCGCTTTCAAAGGGGTGGACGAGCCGTTTGTGATGGAGATGCCCAAGTATCGCCTGCCGTCACTGAAACTCATCTGGCATACGGTGGTGACAAAGACCTGGATGTACCTCAAAAAAGCGGGTACGTTCATTGCGGCGGCCACGGTGCTGGTCTGGTTTTTGAGCACCTATCCGCATAACGATGACGTGGTCGCATCCTACGAAAA
Organism: Sulfurimonadaceae bacterium; assembly: GCA_041555445.1. Taxonomy (GTDB): domain Bacteria; phylum Campylobacterota; class Campylobacteria; order Campylobacterales; family Sulfurimonadaceae; genus Sulfonitrofixus. The sequence continues at coordinate 53,629 of JBFFKK010000001.1, read as the reverse complement.
CAAGATCGAGATGGCGGAGAGTGCCGCGGAGAAGTCGGCACTGAACAACAAGCTTTTGGAGGAGCAGTTGGCCCTGAGCTACCTTGGCCGTATCGGCAAGTTTATGGAGCCGGCATTTGCGCCGCTCGGTTTTGACTGGAAGATGACGGTGGCGCTGCAGACCGGTCTGGCTGCCAAAGAGGTCGTGGTCTCGACACTGGGTGTTCTCTACGCCATTGGTGACAATGTTGATGTGTCGGACAAGTCGCTCATCACGGCCATCAGCAAGAACATCCCCTTCGCTTCGGCAGTTGCCTTTATCGTCTTTGTCATGATCTATCTGCCGTGTCTGGCGGCGTCGATCGTCTTTACGCGCGAAGCGGGCGGCATCAAGTATTTTGTCTATCTCTTTATCTTTACGACGGTGACGGCGTACGTGCTCTCGTTTATCGCCTACCGGGTGACCCTACTGATCATCTAGCCGTTGCGTTCTTGCGCGGCTCTCTGGCCGCCTCAAACGACGCAGACGTGAGAAGAGCCTGTTTGGGTCAGACGGTATATCTAAATCAAATTGCATGGGTGGATTATACGGCGAATGGTGGAGGTTATCCAATTGTTAGACATATTGAGTTAAAATCGTTGCATGATAAAAATATTAATGATAGAAGATGATCTCGAATTAGCCGAGATCCTCACCGAATTTTTAGAGCAGCTGAAACAAGAAGAGATCGTTGTCGAAACCGAAGATGATCCGTTCAAGGCCCTGAGTATTTTAAAACTCAAAGAGTTTGACCTGGTGATCCTGGACCTGACCCTGCCGGGCATGGATGGGCTCGAAGTGTGCGAAGAGATCCGCAAACGCCAGAATATCCCTATTATCATCTCATCGGCACGCTCCGATGTGACGGACAAGGTAACGGCGCTGGAACTTGGTGCCGATGACTACCTGCCGAAACCGTATGACCCGCGTGAACTTGAAGCGCGTATCTATTCGGTACTCCGCCGTTATGAAGCCAAAGCGGCAGAGGTGGCGCAGCAGAGCAGCAGCGATTTCAAACTTGATGAAGCCGCAATGCAGATCTCGTACAAGAACCGTCCGCTTGATCTGACCAATGCAGAGTACGGTATTTTGGCCTATATGATCAAAAAAGAGGGGATGGTCGTCTCACGCGAAGATATTATCCATAATGTCTCCGCGATCAATGAGGACTCCTCGAACAAAAGCATCGATGTAATGGTGGGACGTATCCGTACCAAACTGGGGGACAAGTCCCTGATTGAGTCGGTGCGCGGCATCGGTTACAAACTTATAAAATAGTATTGAGACAATGGGTCGTCACGCTGTTCTCCTAACGGTTCTTTTCGCCTTCGCGGTTACCCTGTTCAGCGTCAGTTATATCTTTTTGGAGTTTTATAAACTCAACCGCGAACAGTACATCAACAACACCTTTTTGAAATACACCGTCATCAGCCGGATCTACCGCGAGCATATGCAGGCACGCACCTCTGCGACAATGCTCGAAGCCAACCTGGCACTCTACAGCCTCTATACCATTGAGGATATGACGGCGGCCAAAAAGATCACCGATGAGGCCAAGGTCTTAAAGAGCGAAAATTTCCAGGCGATGGATGATGAAACACCTTTTCAGCTCCGTCCCCGCTTTAACCCTCAGAGTGTCGTTGAAATCCGAATCTCCATGCTGCAGCATAAAGGGTTGATCTACTTCTTGCTCCAGGGGCCAAAACGCGGTGTGCTTCTTCTCGACGAGAAGATCAAGCCCTATCGTGACTGGAACATGCTTTATGCCTACCTGGTCATTATCTCCAGTATCACGATCTCCTATATCCTGATCCTGATGCGGCTGAGACCGCTTCAAAAACTGCGAAAGAAGATCCGTGACTTCGGTGCGGGTGAAATGCAGACGTCGTTCAAGATGCGGGGCGAAGATGAGATCGCGGTTATTGCCAACGAACTTGAAAACACCCGTCAGAAGATCCGCACGCTGATCGAATCGCGCACACTCTTTATGCGTAACATCATGCATGAACTCAAAACACCGATAGCCAAAGGGCGGATCTCTGCCGAGATGCTTGAAAGCGGCAAACAAAAAGAGCGCTTTAACCGGATTTTCCTGCGGATGGAGAGTCTGATCAACGAGTTTGCCCTTGTGGAAGAGGTCTCCACAGGCTTTAGCCATGCACAGAGCGAAGAGTATCGGTTGATCGACCTTATTGACGGCGCGGTCGATCTTGCGATGGTGGAGAGGGAGAGCGTCAGCCAGAATGTGGATGCGAAGATCAAAGTGATGGCCGACTTCAACCTCTTCTCAACGGCGATCAAGAACATGGTTGACAACGCGATGAAATATTCGTCGGACAAACATCTCAATATCACGACACATGAGGGTGAGATATGGTTTGAAAGCAGGGGCGACCGTCTCAAACACCCCCTCGCGTATTATGTACAGCCCTTTACAAAAGATGAAAATTCACGGGACAGTTTTGGCCTGGGACTTTATCTCGTCGATGCCATTTTGCATGCGCATGATATGGCGTTGGCGTACGAATATATCGATGGTGTAAACCGGTTCATTTTTGAACCGATCAAAAAGTAGGCTTATTTACACTACTGATTTTTTAAAGGACCGGGCAAAGGCGTAGGCGATCGCTGTCAATATCAAGACGGCAATGATCTCGTACCCTATCGCCCAGATCACAAAAAACGAGCTGATCTTGAAGTTTAGAAAGTGGCTGAAGCTGGCCTTGGCGACGAACAGATATAAAAATGTCAAACCGGCCAGGTAGGGGGTCGTGATAAAATAGATGGCGAACATAAAGACCTCATACCCCTCGGGGGCAATGATATAGGCTTTGATGTCGACCTCTTTCTGGGCAAAAGAGTTGCTGTTACGTTTCTTATTGTTGCGTTGCTGAAAATTTTTTGATGCGGATAGATTGCTCTTGACACGTATCGGGTCGTTATTATTGCTCATTTCCCACCTAATTTCTTTCTACATATGACATGCATACTTCGATAATGGAAGATTATAGCATAATTCAATTCGAAGTTAAGTGTTATAATACCGGTATGAAAAAAGATAAACATATTCTAGTGACCAATGATGACGGGTACGAATCCGCTGCTCTGCATGCCCTTATAGCCGAGCTGCGCAAGATCGCGAGGGTGACTGTCGTCGCCCCTGCCAATGAAAAATCGGCCTGCGGCCACTCGCTTACGCTTGCCCATCCGCTGACGTTCATCAGTCTGGAAGATGACTTTTACAAGCTTGAAGACGGTACGCCGAGCGACTGTATCTATCTGGCGCTGCACTCGATGTTTGAAGAGAACAGGCCGGATCTTGTCGTCAGCGGCATCAACAAAGGCTCGAATATGGGCGAGGATATCACCTATTCCGGTACGGCTGCCGGTGCGATGGAGGCGGTGCTTCAGGGTGTCCCGGCCATCGCGATCTCGCAGGTGATGGACTTTACCCAGCCGCTTCCCGACTTTACGCTGGCAACCAATACGATCAGGAAACTGGTCGAGAAGGTGTTCGAGGGCGAGTACCCGCTGCCAGAGCGTGAGTTTTTGAACGTCAACATACCCCACAATGTCAGCGAGGCTGAGATGAGAGTGACCTATGCCGGCTACCGCTGTTACGGTAATGATGCCCATCTGCACCGTAATCCGCGGGGTATGGAGTACTACTGGCTCGGGCTTCATCCGCTCGACTTCAAACCCCGGGATGGAAACGAGATGCTCTCCGATTTCGAGGCGATCGAGCAGGGTTTTGTCTCCGTGACGCCGGTTCAGCTTGATCTGAGTGCCTACAAGTCGATGAAACAACTGGAAGCGTGGCTGTGAGATACGAACGCAGCCGCATGCTTTTCGGCGAGGGGTTCGCCGATATCGAAAAAGCGAAAATACTGCTTCTCGGTGTCGGCGGCGTCGGCTCCTACTGTCTGGACTGCCTCTACCGTACAGGTATCCGCGATATTACGATCATCGATTTTGACACCTATGACGAAAGCAACCAGAACCGCCAGATGTGGTCGGAACACCACTGCGGCGAGTCAAAGGTGATGAGTCTCAAAGAGCACTATCCCGAGATCATCGCGATCGAGAAGCAGATCGATGCCGAGTGGGTCGAGAACTTCGATTTTGAACCCTACGATCTTGTTCTGGACGCGATAGACGATACCCAGGCCAAACTGGCCCTTGCCCAGAAGTGCTACAAAAAACTGATCTCGGCGACGGGCTCTGCTAAGAGGCTTGATCCGACCAAGATCGAAGTGTCGACCATCTGGAAGACCCATGGCGACCGTTTTGCCTCCAAGATCCGGTATGAGTTGAAAAAACGACGCTTCAGTAAAAAGTATCCCGTCATCTTCAGTTCCGAACCGCCGCATGTCAAGGTCAAAGGAAGCTTTATGGCGGTGACGGCGGCCTTTGGCCTGACCATGTGTTCGCTTGCCATCAAACGGCTGACCGGCAAGTAATGGCCGTCCGCGCACCCGCTTTTGCCGAAGGCCTGGAGTGGTTGAACAGCGATCCGCTGCTCATCTCCGAGCTGAGAGCCCGTTATATCCTCCTCGACTTTTTTACCTTCGGCTGTATCAACTGCCTGAACAATCTTGAGACCGTCAAAGCCCTGCATGCAAGCTACGGCAGAGAGCTCTGCGTCATCGGTGTCCATACGGGCAAGTTCGCGCATGAAAAAGAGCTGGAGGCGCTCAAAGAGGCACTGCTGCGCGAGGGTATAACATTTGCCGTGGTGAATGATCCCGAGCATAGTATTGCCGATGCGTATGCCGTCAAAGGGTGGCCGACGACGATCCTGGTCGACAACAGAGGCTATATTGTCCATCACGCCAGCGGAGAGCAGAAGCTTCCGGAGTGGCGGGGGCGGTTCGCCTCCTGCGGTCTGCAGGCGAGTATGGAAAAACCGGAGGAAAAAGAGAGCGGCAAAAAGCTTGCCTTCCCGCAAAAGGTTCTGGCCGCACCCACATTTCTAGCCGTTGCCAATACCAATGCGGACGAAGTCTGGCTGAGCGATTACGAGGGGCACGTATTTACCGTTATCGAAAATCTGGAACGCCCGATGGGGATGGCGTCTGCCGACGGGCTGCTCTATATCTGCGAAAGCGGTTCCGGCACGGTCACAGGCTATGACCTTGAGACAAAAGAGAGAAGGACGATCATCGAAGGTGTTCGCAACCCGTATGACCTCGCCGTCGACAGCGGGCATCTTTTCGTCGCTTCGGCCGGTGCACACCAGATACTTCTCTATGACCGGGAGACACTGGAGCTGAAAGAGACATACGGCAACCGTTTTGAAGCCTTGCGCGACGGCAGAGCGGACGAATGCCAATTGGCCCAGCCCTCCGGGGCCGTGTTGATGGACGGTGTGCTTTGGTTCGTCGATGCCGAGAGTTCGTCCTTGCGAAAGATCGAAAAGGGTCAGCTCACCACGCTGATAGGCGAGGGGCTCTTTACCTATGGTGACAGCAGCGAGGGCGAGATACTGTTGCAGCATCCGCAGGGGGTCTGTGCGGGCATTGTCGGTGACGGCTGCGGCGGCGGACGCCTCTTTATCGCCGACACTTTCAACAACAAGGTCAAAGCCTATTTCCCTGACGATCACTCCATACGAACGCTCATTGAAGGGCTGGATGAACCGAGCGGCATCAGTAAAAGAGGGTGCGCGCTTTACATCGCAAACAGCAATGCCCATGAGATCGTTGTGTTTGATTTGTCGAAGATGGAAAAAAGGTTGATGGAATTTACGTTTGATAGTAAGTAGACGTCTGCAAAAAGATTCCGAAAATTAAAAAGTAAACGTGTAGTTTCGTTCGGATAAACGTAAAGAAATTCACGTTTCTAGTGGGAACTCCGTCGGTCAATGCTGCGCATATTTCCCTATGGTGCGAACGCTAAAACGGGAATTCCCTCCATCGCTACCTATGGTACATCGATTTCGGGTGCGCCGACTAAAAACGATAATTTCTTATCGTTTTAACTCCGTCGGTCGATGCTACGCATATCTCCCTATGGTGCGAACGCTAAAAAAGCCAAGCAGTTGGCTTTTTCTTAACGCGTTCTTACATCATACCCGGCATGCCCGGCATTCCGCCGCCCATGTCGCCGCCGGCAGGGGCTGCCGGTTCCGGGATAGGGTGGATCGTCGCCTCTGTTGTAAGAAGCATGCTCGCAACCGATGTCGCGTTTGTCAGAGCAACACGCGCCACTTTCAGCGGGTCGATAATACCTTCTTTGAACATATCGACATACTCGCCTGTAGCGGCATTGAATCCCAGCGTATCGCTCTCTGCGTTTTCGATGGCATTGACAACAACACCGGCATCAAAACCGGCATTGACTGCGATCTGTTTGATCGGCGCTTTGACCGCACGAAGGATGATCTCACAACCGATCTTCTGGTCGCCTTCGAGTTCCGGAAGAGAGACTTTGGCAGCAGCGCGTACAAGGGCTGCACCACCACCGATGATGATCCCCTCTTCGACAGCCGCTTTGGTTGCAGCAAGGGCATCGTCTACACGGTCTTTCTTCTCTTTCATTTCCGTCTCAGTTGCAGCACCGACTTTGATGACAGCAACACCGCCGGAAAGTTTTGCCAGACGCTCCTGAAGCTTCTCTTTGTCATACTCGGATGACGTTGTCTCCATCTGCGTTTTGATCTCGGCAATACGCGAAGCGACCGCCTCTTTTGAACCGATACCGTTTACGATAACGGTGTTGTCTTTGTCGATGACAACACGCGATGCCTGACCGAGATCCTGGATCGTAGTCGATTCCAAAGTACGGCCGATATCCTCAGAGATGATCTGTCCGCCTGTAAGGATCGCGATATCCTGGAGCATCGCTTTACGGCGGTCACCGAAGCCCGGTGCTTTGACTGCCGTGATGTTCAGGATACCGCGCATTTTGTTGACGACCAGTGTTGCAAGCGCTTCACCCTCGACATCTTCGGCGATGATAAGCATCGGACGGTTTGTCTTTTGGACCTGCTCAAGAACCGGAAGGATATCTTTGAGGTTGGAGATCTTGCCGTCGAACATTAGGATGAAAGGCTGTTCGATCTCGGCCGTCATCTTCTCCGTGTTGGTGATGAAGTAGGGGCTGAGGTAACCGCGGTCAAACTGCATCCCTTCGACCACGTCAAGCTCATCGCTGATACCTTTGGCCTCTTCAACGGTGATGACCCCGTCCTGACCGACTTTGTCCATCGCTTCGGCGATCATATCGCCGATCGTTGTGTCGGAGTTCGCCGAGATACTGGCGACCTGTGCGATCTCTTTTTTACCGGCAACTTTCATCGACGCGGCAGTCAGGTGCGTCAGGATCTCTGCCATCGCTTTGTCCATACCGCGTTTCACTTCGACCGGGTTGGCACCGGCAGTGATGTTGCGAAGACCTTCAGAAAAGATCGCATTTGCAAGAACGGTCGCAGTCGTCGTACCGTCACCGGCCTCGTCAGCCGTGTTTGCAGAGACCTGCTTGACCAGTTGTGCACCCATGTCTTCAAGCGGGTTTTCGAGCTCGATCTCACGTGCGACCGAGACACCGTCTTTGGTGATGACCGGGGCGCCGTATGAGCGTTGGATAAGGACGTTACGGCCGCGTGGCCCCATGGTTACTTTTACCGCGTCGGTAAGTTTCTGAACGCCTTCTGCCAAGGCGTTGCGAGCATTGTCTGAATAGTGGATCTCTTTTGCCATTGAATATCTCCTTGATTTTGTTAGTACTATGGGTTAAATTATTTGATGATTCCGAACAGGTCTTCTACATCGATGATAAGATACGTCTCACCGCCGACTTTAAACTCGTTTCCTGCATATTTTCCAAAAACAACGATGTCGTCAATGTTGACGTTATCAACTTCAGAAGAGACGGCAACGACTTTCCCTTGAGACGGTTTTTCCGCTGCGCTGTCAGGAATAATGATCCCTGATGCAGTCGTCTTTGCTTCTTCTGTACGCTCTACCAAAACACGTTTTCCGAGAGGTTGAAAGTTCATGTGTATCCTTTGACTGTGTAGTTGTAAGATAATGTAAATAGTCTATCTTTTATGCGCGTAATAATACTGGAAAAATATAAATAGACAGTTGATATAGTTTGTTTAGGTTTGTTTTTAAGGTTTTTAGTGTGATGGTTTTAAGAAATGGTGTCAAAGGGGGGACTTGAACCCCCGACCCCCGGCTTATGAGACCAGTGCTCTAACCAGCTGAGCTACCTTGACATCGTGTTGAAAGGCTGGAATTATATTAGGCAATTCCTTTTATTTTCCTTTGACGGCATAAAGTTATTGGATTTTCTACTTTTTAGATGGGTCTGCCCTAGGTGTCAGGCAGCTGGAGAGACCTGTAAAGGTTTAGTGTGTACAATAACAGGGATTAATGCCGAAACGGCAGATGATGAATGAGTGTTTATGCCTAAAAAAGAACAGAGCGAACTGACAAAAAGTATGACGCACGAGATCTCACGGTCCAGAAAAGAGGCGACCATCCTGTTTACGGACATTGAGGACTCCACAGAGTATTGGCATAAACACGGCGACGTTAAAGGGCGGTTGATGGTAGACCGCCATAACAGGATCCTCTTCCCGCTGGTCAAAAAGTTTCGGGGCAGGATCATCAAGACCATCGGTGACTCCATCATGGCGATGTTCAAACGGCCGGAAGATGCCCTCTCGGCTGCGATCGCCATGCAGCAGGCGCTTCGGCAGGAACGCACCAAGGATGCCGGTTTTCCGATCAGGATCCGTATCGGTATCCATACGGGAGAGGCCATCGTTGAGCAGGACGATGTCTATGGCGATATCGTTAATGTCGCGGCGCGTGTCGAACAGCAGGCCAAGGGCAACGAGATCGCCGTTTCAAGCTATACGCGCAAAGCGTTGACAGAGCAGGGCTTTGCCTTTGTCAAGGGGGAGAGCTTTATCCCCAAAGGCAAAAAACGCAAGATGGCGCTTTTTCTCTGCAAGTGGGAAGAGCGTGACGAGATACTGAAGGGGCAGGAGGCCAATGCCTTTGTCCCGATCTCCTCAAAGCAGAAACTGGAGGTGCTGGTCTACTTTCTTTCACTGCTGGTCTTTGCGTACTTTTTTTACACCCGCTACCTGCGCTACTTCATCGCTGACAGCGAATACCTCTCTACGCTGATCTTGAATCCCGGGCTTGTGTTAAAAATCTATATCTACATCCCGCTCGCCCTCTTTTTCATAGCGGCCGCCGTCTTGTACCGGCGTATGAACGTGCAGGTCATACCGCACTGGGTGTTTAAGTTCCTCAAAGGAAGCTTTGCCGGCGGCACCGTCTTCATGGCCCTCTATTTTCTCTTGCCGATGGTCTCGAAAAACTATCTGCCCTATGCCGAAGATGTCTATTACAAGACGGAACACCTTATCGTCAATGTCGTCCGGGACAACACACCGTTTTACGAACGCCCCTCGACCGCCTCGAAGAGGCTCTTTACGCTGGACAGCGGACGCCTGATGCTGCTGACGGACGTGAAAAAGGTGGGCAGGGTGATGTGGAACAAAGTCTTGGTCCGTGACAGCCACTACGCCTGGGTACAGCGTGTCATTCCGGCACGTATGGGTGTCCCGAGAACACGGGTGACCCTTACCAACAGTTTTATCGTCTACAAGCGGGATGTCTATGTGGCCGTACTCGGTTTGCTGGCGTTTCTATGGGGATACCGCCGTTTTAGCCTAAAACCTTTTTAGAATGGTTTTGGTGGATATCCAAGGTCTTATTTACGGCTGCGGTAATAGGCTGTAAACGCCTCGATGCTCAGCGGTTTGGCATAATAATAGCCCTGCGCTTCATCACACTGTTCCTTTTTCAAGAGCTTCATCTGTGCTTCCGTCTCGACACCTTCTGCGGTGATTTTAAGACCGAAGGTCTTGGCCAGCGCGATGATCGCTTTGGTGATGGCAAGGTTTTCTGCAGAGCCCGGCAGGCCGTCAACAAACGATTTGTCGATCTTCAAACGTGTTACCGGAAGTTTTTGCAGGTAGCTCATAGAGGAGTACCCGGTACCGAAGTCATCGATAGCCATACGCAGACCCATCTCTCTGATGCCGTGTAGTGTCTCCATGACCTTGCGTTTGTTGGATGCGATATAGCTCTCGGTGATCTCCAACTCTATCTGATGCGGAAGAATACCTGTTGCCGAGACAACCTCCTGCAGTGTCTCGATGATCGAAGCGTCTTTGAGCTGTATATTGGAGATGTTGATACTGATGTGGTCGAGTCGGCAGCCTTGCTCCTGCATCGCCATAAAATCCAGACAGGCCTGTTGCAGTACCCACTGACCAACCGGGATGATGAGTTCGGTCTCTTCGGCAAGCTTGATAAACTGATCCGTAGGTATGAGCCCCAACTCGGGACTGTTCCAGCGTATCAACGCTTCGACAGCGGTTACCTCTTCGTTGAGCAGCGAGATCTTCGGCTGGTAGAGAAGCGTAAACTCATCGCCTCTCTCTATGGCGGAGCGCATGGCATTGATCTGCATGGTCCGCGTCTCAAGAATGTCCGAGAATTTTTTTGAGTAGAAGCTGTAACGGTTGCGTCCTTTCTCTTTTGAGCGGTACAGGGCGAGATCCGCATTTTTTATCAGCGACACGCTGTTCGTACCGTCCGTCGGATAGAGAGCGATACCGATACTGACGGTGATATTGATCTCCTCGTCACTGCAGAAAAAAGGCGCTTTGAAATCCTCCAGCAGCTTCCTGGCGATAACATTGACCTCTTCAATATCGTCGATCTCTTCGATCAGAATGTTAAATTCGTCACCACCGATCCGTGCCAGTGTATCGGCGCTGCGCAGGGACTCTTTGAGACGCAGGGAGACACTCTTCAGCAGCAGGTCGCCGACGTCGTGTCCCAGGGTGTCGTTGATATGTTTGAAATAGTCAAGATCAAGAAAGAGGACGGCCAGTTTGGTCTGTTTCCGGTTGGCAAGGTTGAGCGCGTGTTCAAGCTGGAGCGAAAAGAGACGGCGGTTCGGCAGATCGGTCAGTTCGTCGTGATGCGAAAGGTAGGCCAGATTCTCCTGTGATCTCTCGAGTGCGGATTCGCGTTCCTGGATCGTTGTCGCCAAGTTGTTGACGTTTTTGGAGATCGTCTCAAGTTCATCACCTGTATGGACCGGTGTCGACCTGGAATAATCGCCTTTTTCGATCTTCTTGATCTGTACCATCAGGGTCTCCAAAGGTCTGGAGAGCCCTTTTGCCAATAGAAAACGCAGTATGACCAGCATGGCACCGGCGACAAACAACAGCAGGATCAAGAACTTTCGTCTGTTGTCGTTAAGGGCCGTGTTAAGGAGGGCCTTGTTTAAGGTGGTAACGAGATAGATATGGCCGTCTTGTGTTTCAAGACTGGCGACGCCGTAATAATCTTCACGGGTATGCCTGATCTTGATCTGATCAATTCCCTTGTCGCTCAAGAGGGGCTGGGCCTGTGGTGCATATTGCTCATCTTGGGTGGCCGTGATATGCATGTCAAGGTCATCGGAGAGCGCGACAAGATAAGTGCTTCCGAGTTCATGGGACATCTCGATATGGGCAAGGATGTTCTCGTTGGAACGGTCCATGATACTGTGGTGTGATTTGATGACGATATCGTTTTCATAAAGGTGGTAGGTGATGATGTTGTTGTTGACTTTATCATCCGTACCGTAGTATGAGATATGTTGGAACTGGATAAAGGGGTGCTCTTTAAACGGTGACTTTGCATAGCGTTCATCATTCTCACATTTGCTGTAGAGTACCTTGGTACCGTTCTCGTATGAGACGAAATTAAGATGGTAGGTATTGTTCTTCTTAACGACAAAAGCGATCAGCTCCTGATGCTTGTCATAGAGGGAGATGTCGTCGTTCAGTGAGAGTTTGACCTTGGAGAGCAGTTGTCGGACAATGTTCTTCTTCTCTTCATCAAGCAAAACGGCATGATAGCTCTCTTTGTCCTGATAGTTGTTGATCAGGTCGATCGAGGCAAGAATGTTCTCATCCGTTTCAATGAAAGAGATCCCCTGACTGAGCTCATTTTCAATTTTTACGATATCGGCGGCAAGACGATGGTAGCCGTGGTTCATGCGTTTTTTGGTGCTTTGGAGATAATCGTCTTTTAAAAAGGTGTCAAAATAGAGTCCCAGAATACCGGTGGAGAGAAGAACGGCCAGGACAAGAAGCAGTGAAAGTTTGTTGGAGAGGTTTAATCTGTTCATCGTTAAAAAATCGGGCCTATCTCTTCGACATTGTCTTTGGTTACCAGTTTAACCGGGATGACAATATGCTTCGGGACCTTCTCCTTTGCCAATATTTTTACCGCGACATCAACGGATTGCTCCCCGCCCAGCGGAAAGAGGATAGAAGCACTCTGCGTTCCTGCCCTGATCGCTTCTCTGGCTTCGCGGGTGTAGTCACACCCTATCATGACAATAGATGCGGGATCGATGTGGCGACGTTCCAACACTAAACGTACACCGCTTAGCATGCTGTCGCTTTCGGAGAAGATGGCATCGATATGTTCACCGCTCTCTAGGAGTTTTTCCATCTCGAAGATCGCATCCCTGCGCAGATAGTTCCCGGTTCTTTTGATGACTTTGATCTCTGTGTGTTTAGCGATCTCGGCCATAAAGCCCTGGGTCCTCAGCTGCGTTACATCGGCCTCCTGCAAGCCTTCAAAAAGCAGGATGCGCCCTTTTTTGTTGAGTTTTTCAGCAAGATACCGGGCCGCCATCTTGCCCATTTTGATGTTGTCCGAATTGATGAAGGTCGTATAGTCAAGGCTGTTGATACCGCGATCGAGAATAATCACCGGTATCCCCTGCAGATAGGCTTTGGAGACAACGGGGACAACGGCGTCGGCATGATTTGTTCCGACAATGAGCAGATCGACATCGGCGGCGATAAACTGCTCGATGTGACGGATCAGCAGTGCGGTCCGCCCTTTGGCGTCAGAGTAGATGAACATAAGGTCCGGACGCTTTTTGACGGCATCTCTGACTTCAAAGACCTGCGCTTTTCGAAAATCGTTGGCCATATTGTCCTGGGCAAAAGCGATGGTCTTGAGGTATTGGCCCGATGCACTTACTATCGTGGCAAAAGAGAATAGAAGAACAGTGATTCCTCTTTTTAATCGATACATGCACACTCCTGATTTTGCTACTTTAATTATACACTGTACTTATTAAAAAAATAACATTGAGTTCTTTTTTGTTTAAAAAAAACTGAGAAACACAAGCGCTTGAACAGTGCGGACTGACTGTTCCGGCGAAAACCGGAACACATCATAAAGAAGCTTCTCTGTTATGTTTTGACTCGATACGTCGATAGAGTATCGGCAGTATCAGCAGCGTGAGCAACGTCGAACTGATGAGTCCGAAGATGACGACGACGGCCAGCGGTTTTTGTATCTCCGAACCCGGACCGGTGGCAAAGAGCATCGGCACGAGACCGAAGGCGGCGATCAGTGCGGTCATCAGTACCGGACGCAGCCGTCGTGCCGCCCCTTCGATGACGGCATCCTCGAGTGGCATTGTCTTGACCAGTTCGTTAAAGTAACTGACCATGACCACCCCGTTGAGCACGGCAATACCGAGCAGGGCGATAAAGCCGACCGATGCGGGCACCGAAAGGTAGTTCCCGGTCATAAAGAGCCCCAGGACCCCGCCGGTAAGTGCCAACGGAATCGTCGCAAAGACAGCGGCGGCCTGTCGCGTGGACCGGAAGGTGAAAAAGAGGATCATAAAGATGACGACCAGCGCAATCGGGACGACGACGGCAAGACGCGCCATGGTACGCTGCTGGTTCTTAAACTCGCCGCCGTATTCCAGACGGTAGCCGGCAGGGAACGCTACATCGGCAGTGATGCGCTCCTGTATCTGCGCGACAAAGGTACTGAGGTCCGTTCCCGTTACATTGGTCTGGATAGAGACAAAACGCTGGGCCTGCTCGTGCTTGATCTCGACACTGCCGTCGACGCGTTCGATGCGGGCGATGTTGGCCAGGGTGATGCGTACGCCGTTTGGCGTGGTCACATAGACCTGTTCCAGCGGCAGGTTGTTGAGGCTGTAGTCACCACGGATCAGGATGTCAAACTGTTTCATCCCTTCATAGATCTTCCCGCTCTGCGTGCCCATGACGGCGATGTTCATAATGTGCGCCGCTTCGTCAAGGCTCATGCCGTACTTGGCAAGCTGTTTTTTGTCGAAGACGACCTGGTTGTAGGTTACACCGCCGTTCTGGCGCATATAGACATCTTCGCTGCCTGCGCTGCTGCGGATGATCTCTGTTATCGATTCGCCAAGCGTGTTGAGCGTTTCGGTGTCGTCACCGAAGAGTTTGACCACGACATCGCCGCGTGCACCGGTGAGCATCTCCGAGGTTCGCATCTCGATCGGCTGGGTAAAGCCGAACTCGATACCGGTGATGTTTTCAAGTATACCGCGCATCTGCGCCTTCAGCCATTCGGGATCTTCCTGCCGCCACTCGGACTTCGGTTTGAGCACCAGAAAGGTATCGGTGTCGTTGAGCCCCATCGGGTCCAACCCGATCTCGTCCGAACCGCTTCGCGCAATGATGGAGGCGATCTCCGGAACATCGGCCATCAGCTGCTGCTGGATCTGCGTATTGAGTGCGATACCCGCAGGAATGTTGATGGAGGGGTTGGACTCGATCCCGATGACAATGTTGCCTTCGTCCATCGTCGGCATAAAGGTCTTACCGATGTTGTTGAACATGATGACGGTAAGCGGTATGGTGAGGACCAGAAAGAGATAGATCCACTTCTCATAGGCGAACGCTTTTTTCAGCGTCGGCACATAGATGCCGGTGAGTTTGCGTACCAGCCAGGTCGGCTCTTCGGAAGGGTTTTTGATCAGCCACTCCGCGATCACCGGGATCAGGAAAAGGGCGAAGAAGATCGACGCACCCAGACTGAAGACGATGCTCAGTGCCACCGGGGCAAAAAGCTTGCCCTCCAGTCCCTGCAGCATCAGCAGCGGTGAGAAGATGGTGATGATGATAACGACCCCCGAGATAACCGGTACGCTGACCTCTTTGGCCGCCATGTAGACCAGGCGGACACGGGTTTCGTTCTTGTATTTGGGGTGGGCGAGCCAGGCAACGATGTTCTCGACCATGACCACAGCGGAGTCGACGATCATCCCGATCGCGATCGCGATACCGCCGAGGCTCATCAGGTTGGCGCTGATGCCGAAAAAGTTCATCAAAATAAAGGTGGTCAGGATCGCCATCGGTAAAATCAGGGCAACCGTCAACGCCGAGATGAGATCGCCCAGCATCAGCAGCAGGATCACGATAATAAGCACGACGGCTTCAACGAGGGCCTTTTGTACCGTCGAAACGGCTTTACTGACGAGGTCGCTGCGGTCATAAAAGATAGCAAGCTTTGTCCCTTCGGGAAGGCTCTTTTCGATCTCGGAGAGTTTGGCCTTCAGGGCGGTTACGGTCTGGGAGGAGTCGGCACCCTTGAGTCCGAGGACCAGCCCTTCGACCGCTTCGCCCTTGCCGTCTTTGGTCACATAACCGTAGCGTGTGATCGCGCCGACTGAAACGTTGGCAACGTCTTTGACATAGATGGTGCTGCTGCCGCGTTGTGCCAGTACGAGCTCCTCGATGGCATGAATGCTCTCGAGTTTGCCGACGATCCTGACGATCAGTGCTTCGTCACCGCGTTCGATCCGTCCGGCACCGTAGTTGGCATTGTTCTTCTCAAGCACGTTTTGCAGCGCTTCGACGCTGATGCCGAAGAGGGCAAGCTTGGCAAAATCCGGCTTGACGATAAAGCTTTTGACCTCACCGCCGAGGGCATTGACGTCGGCAACACCGTTGACACTGCGGAGTGCAGGGCGTACAACCCAGTCAAGCAGGGTGCGTTTTTCCATCAGGCTGAGGGTCTCCGACTCGATCGTGAACATCAGGATCTCGCCGAGAGGTGTCGTGATCGGCGCAATACCGCCGCCTATGCCCTGAGGCAGATCCGCTTTGATGGCACTGAAGCGCTGATAGACACGGTCGCGTGCCCAGTAGAGGTCGGTGCTTTCGTCAAAGTCGATGGTGATATCGGCCAGGGCATACTTGGAGATAGAACGCACCATGGTCTGATGCGGTATCCCTTTCATCTCCAGTTCGATCGGAATGGTGATCTGCTGTTCGACCTCTGCCGGTGTCATACCGGGGGCTTTGATGATGATCTTGACCTGTGTCGAGGAGACATCGGGAAAGGCGTCGATGACCAGTTTGCTGTACGAGAGGACCCCGTAGACGGCAATGGCCAGCGCCATCAGCAACACAAGATAACGTTGTGAAAGCGAAAAGCTGAGCAGTTTATCGATCATTCTGAAGACCCTACCGCGGCACTTTTAAGGGCCAGAACAGAAGAGACGGCTATCTTCTCCCCTTCTTTGAGCGGTGCAGTGATATAGTTTCTGCCTTCGAGCTGGGCCAGTACCGTCACAGGAAGCATGCGGTATCCGCCTTGAACGGCGACAAAGACGGCATAGCCGTTTTCCATACCGACAAGGGCGGACGAAGGGACCATCCAGGCAGCGGTCTTACGGTAAAAGGTCATGTTGGCGCTTGCACCGCCCTGTGCGTTACACCCTTTCTCCTCATGCAGATCGATCCTGCGTGTCTGAGAGACAGGGTCGACTTCCGGCGACATCGCGAAGATGCTGAAGGTACTGTTCTGGGTATAGAGTTTGGTCTCTTTTGTCAGTGTCGCTGCCAACTGCCACGGCAGATCGATCTCAAAATGGCACTCGCTGGTGTCGACCAGTTTAGCCAGTGTGGCCCCCTGATGAATAAACGTCCCCACCTGCACATCAAGCGTACTGACCGTAGCATTTTGCGGTGCGGTGATCACGAGGCTCGGGTAGGCTTTGTGCTGCGCCGTGACCTTGTTGATCTGGTATTGTGTCAGGCCGTAGGCTTTCAGCAGGCTTTTTTTGAAGACAATAGAGGCCTTGAGCTGGTCGTACATGTTTTTGGCTTCGGTATAGCGTTTTGATGCCACGACCCCTTTTTCAGAGAGCGGTTTAAGGCGCGTCATCTCTTTTTCATGAAACTCCAGCTCGATCAGGGTCGCGATGTAGTCGGACTGAAGATCCAGAAGTTTGGGACTTTGCAGGACGAAGAGCTTTTGGCCTTTTTTGACAGCGGCGTAGGGTTTGACGGCAATTTCGGAAACAAATCCGTCAACGAGGGCGCTGATCGTAAAGCGGTGTGCCGAGGGGTAGTTGTAGCTTCCAAGATAGCTTCCCATCGGGATCTGCGTCACTTTTTGCGGTGAGGCGAGCGTGACATTGAGTGAACCGGCTTTGATCAGTTCGGCAGCGCCGAGAGGCAGCGTCAACAGTAGTGTGAATGTGAGAAAAAGTTGTTTCATTTTGTATCCTTTTGCGGGTCAATACCCAGTGTTCGATAGAGTTTGGCTTGAGCGATCAGGGCATCTGAACGTGTTTCGATACCTTGGATGAGGAGTTCAAAGAGCATCTTTTGGCTCTCGATGTAGGCAAGATAACTGCCTTCGGAACCCATAAAACGCTCTTGAAGCAAGACGGTGGTCTCATAAGCTTTAGGTATCAGTTCATCATTGAGTCGGGCGAGGGCATTTTGACGGGTGAGCTGCGCCGTATAATAGATGCGGATCTGCGACTGGATCTGTGCTTTGGAGAAGAGAAGCTGCTGTTGCGCAGAGAGATGCGCTTTTGTCGCTGCTTCACGTTCGCTGCTGCGTTTGCTCCCCGGTGTCAAAGGGATCTGCATAAAGACAACGGCACGGGAGAGGTCCATCTCGTTATCATACCCGACGCCGAGTGTGACATTGCGGATCGTCGTATCGTTGAAGGTCTTGAGTGCAGATGTGGCCGATACCGCATACTCAAGTTGCTGGTAGAGCGTGGAGTCTGTCTCCGGGTTTGCTGTCAGCGAGATCTCGAGAGGGAGGTCCCGACAGAGCGGTTCGTCATCCATCTGGGTGTAGAGCTGCAGGCTCTGCAACGCTTCGTAGTAGAGGCTTTCGAGGTTCTGAACACGCAGTGCCAGATCGTCCACGACCAGTTCGCTTCGCAGCAGTGCACTGCGGTCGAACTCACCCCCTTCGACCCCATCGTTTATGAGCGCGGTCAGTTCGATGTTGCGTTCAAGCGCATCTTTGAGAAGGCCGACCTTCTCTTGGAACGTACAGGCATTGATGTAGTATTCATACACGACGGTTTTTAACTGGTTTAGCTGGAGCTGTTGCTGTTTTTCCGAGGAGAGGCTGAGGGCGTTGACATAGGCATCACCGTCGCCGAAGATGAGCTCTTTTTCGAGTGATATATGGTATTCAAGGGCGTCTCTGTCACTCTCTTTTTCGGCGGCATATCCCAGCTCGCCGTTAAGAAAAAAACCTTCAGACTGAACCTGCGAACGTTGTGCGGCAGCCTGGGAAGCACTTTGCGCATTGAGGGCTGTCACGGCACTGGTTGATTCTGCGGCAGTGAGATAGGCTTCCAAAGAGGCTGAACCCGCATGAAGTCCCATCGCTGCCAAAAGCAGGAGAGATAATATTTTCATAGATAACCTTTTTTGTAAACGCACGTGTAGGCGTTTGAATTTTAGTGTGGATTGCTATTGCGTATTGAAAAAAAGGGTTAGGCGAGCGGTGGTCGTTGAGGAACGGAGTTAATATTGGAGTAGATCGCGACTTGACGGTAGATCGGCCGTGAAGAAGGAAAAAGTGACTGCGGAAAAGCGGTCTGGCTGTTGGGCGTGTCCGACAGAATGTGAATATGATCATGGATCAGGGAGGGGAGATCCAGCGCTGTTTTATCAGATGCTGCATAGCAGAGTTCATATTGCGTGTCCGCATCTGCATCAAACATGACATAGTCATGAACCACAAAGAATGTGAAGATGAACAGTAGAACCGACAGGATATGTACGTTGGCTGATTTCATGTGGCGCGTATTTTAACAAAAAAAATTTTGATAAATCTGAGTAAATGAATTAAATTTACAAATCAGCTAATTTTAAAGATCATAGAGAGAATAGGGCACTTTAAGTGTTCTTGGGCATCTCAATATAATCCCCGAATCTTTACGCTATACTTTAAAAACACGCGTTACTTATTCCTCTTTCAAAAGGTAGAACATGAACAGTCCACTGAATGTCTCCGCACTCTATCACGGTTGTGATCCGGCGATTTTTTCATTTACGACGACGGAAGAGCTGGAACTGCTTGAACAACCTATCGGGCAGGAGAACGCTTTTGAGTCGGTCGATTTCGGTATCAACATCCAACAAGACGGCTACAACCTCTTTGCCATGGGCCCTTCGGGAAGCGGTAAACACTCGGCCATCATGACATTTCTGGAGAAGAAGGCAGAGGGCGAAGCCGTACCCAACGACTGGTGTTATGTCAACAACTTTAAAGATCAGCGTTTACCGATCGCCATTGAACTTCCGTCGGGTAAAGCACTGCAGTTCCAATATGATATGGATGAGCTTATCGAGCTTTTGAAAGCGATCCTTCCGGCTGTGTTTGAGAGTGATAACTATCGCAACCAACGCGAGATGATCAACCAGAAATACATCGCGGCACAGACAGAGATATTTGAGCATCTGCAGGAGGAGGCCAAGAAGCACGATGTCGCGATGAATGTCTCTTCTGCCAGCCGGGTCACGTTTGTACCGGAGATCGACGGCAAAATACTCTCAGCAGAAGAGTTCAAGGCCATAAAAGGGAAGCAAAAAGAGGAGATCAACCGTAAGATGAGCGAGTTTGAACTCATCGTCAAAGAGGAACTCCACAAGGTGGGCGAACTCAACAAAGGGCAGCAAAAAGAGTTTAAAGCACTCGATAGGAAAATCACGCAGGAGGCCGTTGAGTCGCTGATTGACGAATTGCGAGGAAAGTATGGCGGTGTCCAGAAGATCGTGGACTATCTTGACGCACTTCAAGATGATGTGATCCGCCATGTCAGGGACTTTTTGGTCAAACCCGAAGAGATGGGCATGCCGCCGTTCATGCAGGAGTTTTATACCCCTTCGTTTACCCGCTACAAGGTCAACCGCTTTATTTCGCACGAGGAAAAGAGCACGGCACCGGTCATCTATGAAGACAACCCGATCCATCAGAACCTCATAGGCCGGATCGAACATGTTTCACAGGTCGGTACACTGGTGACAGACTTCAGTATGATCAAACCGGGTGCACTGCACAAGGCTAACGGCGGGTATCTGGTACTCGATGCCCGAAAACTGCTGATGCAGCCTTTCGCCTACGAAGGGCTCAAGCGCGTTCTGCGTTCCAAGGAGATACGTATCGAATCGCTGGCACAGCAGTACTCCCTCATCAGTACCACGTCGCTTGAACCCGAATCGATCCCGCTCGATGTCAAAGTGGTACTGATCGGCGAACGTATATTCTACTACCTGCTGCATCACTACGATCCGGATTTCAAAGAGCTCTTCAAAGTGAGCGTCGATTTTGAAGATAATATGCCGCGGAGTGAAGAGAACCTCCAGCTCTATGCCCGCATGATAGGCACGATTGCGAAGCGGCATGACCTGCATCCGCTCAGCCCGGGCGCCGTTGCGCGTGTCATCGAACAGAGTTCGCGCGATGTCTCGCACAGTGCAAAGTTCTCGACGCATCTCGGAACGCTTGCCGACCTTTTGAAAGAGGCAGACTACTGGTCGAAAAAAGGCGAGCACAAGGTGATCGAAAAAATCGATATCGAGCAGGCGATCAACGCCAAGATCAAACGTCAGAACCGTATCCAGATGCGGCTCTATGAGCAGATCGACGAGGGGACGATCATGATCAATCTCGACGGCAGTGCCGTCGGTCAGATCAATGCACTGACCTTCATCTCGATGGACAGCTACCATTTCGGCCTCCCTGTCCGCATTACCGCCAGAACCCGCATCGGCAAAGGCGAGATTATCGACATTGAACGTAAAGTGGAGCTCGGCGGTCCCATCCACTCCAAAGGGGTGATGATTTTGAGTGCCTATATCGGTTCAAGATATGCGTCGGATATGCCTTTGAGCCTCTCGGCTTCGCTCGTTTTTGAGCAGTCCTACGGGATGATCGAAGGCGACAGCGCCTCATCAACCGAACTCTACGCACTGCTCTCTTCGATCTCAGGCTTGCCGATCAAACAGAACATCGCTGTGACCGGGTCGGTCAACCAGTTCGGTGAAATTCAGGCAATCGGCGGCGTCAATGAGAAGATAGAAGGCTTTTTCGATATCTGTATGCGCAAGGACCCTGAAGCGTCATACGGCGTCATTATTCCGCATGCCAATGTCAAACACCTGATGCTGAAAGCAGAGATCCTTGACGCTGTTGAAAAAGGGAAGTTCGTTATCTATGATGTCAAAAGCATTGACGAGGGGATAGCGATCCTGACCGGCGTAGAAGCCGGTGCGGCGGATGAAAAGGGGAACTTCCCTTCGGGTTCCGTCAATGGCAGGGTCGTTGCACGTCTGCAGGCGCTTTCCGAAAAAGTGAAAGCGTTCCAGCATCCGAAAAAAGAGAGACCAAAACCGATCGCGCATCAGGAGAAGAACGGCGGTAAAAAGAGGTGAAACTATGAGGCCGTTGGGTAGACGCTTTCAAGAAACCGTTGCATATGCCGGTAGTGATCACCGTGCCAATAGATGCGGTCACATACGCGGCACTGCTCAAAATGCGAAAAGCAGCGTTTGACCTTCTCGGGAAGCCGGTCCATCACGTCGGCCTTGTCCACCACTTCGAGCGGGGTGTTGCAGACGATGCAGCGGCTGAACGCAACGGGATGCTCGGCAAGATCAAAACGGTTGAGTACGGTTTTTAGCTGCGCCCTCGTCTCTTTGGGTTCCAACAGGATCACCGGTGCATTTTGACGCTTGGCAAGCGCCTTGTCCCGGGTCAAAATGATACGCCCGCTTTCAATGGCAAGGGCGATAAGATCGTTGTCATCCATCTTTGAAAAATAGAGGGTGTCATACCCCACGAGGCGGAGGTATTTTGCCAACTTTCCGAGATGACAGTCGGCGATAAATGCAGGCAGTGAATGCGTTTTATCATTGTCGATCGACATATCATCTCCTTTTTTGAAGCAGAGTAAACCTCTACCATTTTAGCACATTTTATAAGATTATGTGATGCACCGCAGCAACGTAAATCATGACTGGACCGAGAAAAGCTGTACCCCAAAAAAGAGTACATTGACAACAAAACCGGTAAGGGGAACCCAGAAGGGAACGCGGTAGATGCCTTTGGGGTCGGGGTCGCGGCGTTTAATGCGCATCAGGGCCAGGTTGACGACGGTAAAGACGATCAGAATCAGAAAACTTGTCAGTTTAGCCAGTGTGACAAGCGGCAGCCAGAGCGCAAAGGCCAGGGTGATCGCGCTGACAAGAAGCGTTGCGGCGACCGGTGTCTTTCTTTTTGCGCTGACATAGGCGAGAGGGGAAGGCAACCAACCCCTTTTACTGATGCCATAGACCATGCGCGAGGCCATAATGATCTGTATCAGTGCCCCGTTGATAATGGCAAAGGTGCCGATCACCGAAATCAACGTAGCCTTCTGCCCGGTGGCCTCTTCGTAGATAGCGGCAAAGGGGGCTGCGGTTGTGGCAAGTTGCTCAGAAGAGAGCAGCAGCACACTGACCAGCGATACGCACAGATAGAGCAGTGTGG
This sequence comes from Sulfurimonadaceae bacterium, assembly GCA_041555445.1. Classification (GTDB taxonomy): domain Bacteria; phylum Campylobacterota; class Campylobacteria; order Campylobacterales; family Sulfurimonadaceae; genus Sulfonitrofixus. Next base: position 30,919 of record JBFFKK010000001.1, on the reverse strand, counting down.
CAATGACGAGGGCGATCATGATCGCTTTAGGGTAGGCGCGCTCCGGGGCTTTGACCTCTTCGGCGATATTGACCATATCTTCAAACCCCAGAAAGGCGTAGAAGGCCAAAAAGCCTCCCAGTGCGATAGCATGCCAGACACCCCACTCCAGCGGGGGGATCAGTTCAAGCGCCCTCTCCGGAAGCGTCGGTAAGACCGGCAGCCCGATCCATAGAATCAAAAGCAGTCCGCCGATCTCGATGAAGGTGAGTGTGACGGCAATGGCGACGGATTGGCCTATGCCCCAGACGGCGATAAGCGTCAAAGTAGCGATCAGTCCGATCAGCGAGAGCCACTCCGGTACAGGCAGCAGCTCTTGCATATAGCCGGTGAAACCTCTCGCTATGGTCGCGGCAGAGATCAAAGCGGCCAAGGCGATCGTCAGACCGACGATGACCGAGAGTCTGGTCGAACCCAGTCCCTTTTTGACATAGAGTGCGACGCCGGCCGCATCAGGATAACGTGAGGCCAGTTCGCCATAGCTCAGTGCGGTGAAAGAGACGATGACCAGCGCGACCAGAAATGAGAACGGGGCGTACATACCGGCGGTGTTGGCCACTTCTGCGATCAGGACATAGATACCCGCACCCAGGATGTTGCCCAGTCCGTAAAAAAGCAGCATGGGCATCGATATTTTACGAAGCAGATGCTGCGGTGCGCTCATTCTCTCCTACTCTTTGGCGTCGTTTTTAAAAAACTTGTTCAGCTCTGTAGGAAACGGAAAGACGATGGTGTTGGTCTTGTCGTTGGCGATATCGTTCATGGTCTGCAGATAGCGCAGCTGGATACCGAGGTCGTTTTGACTGAGTTTGTCGGCCGCCGCCAGCAGGTTTTCACTCGCTTCGAGTTCCCCTTTGGCATTGATCACTTTGGCGCGGCGTTCGCGTTCGGCCTCGGCCTGTTTGGCAATGGCGCGGACCATGCTTTCGTCGAGGTCGATATGTTTGATCTCGACGTTGGATATCTTGATCCCCCAGGCATCGGTCTGCTTGTCGAGGATCTCCTGAATATCGTAATTGAGCTTTTCGCGTTCGGCCAGCATCTCATCGAGTTCATGCCCGCCCAGGACAGAACGCAGGGTTGTCTGTGCGAGCTGGCTGGTCGCGGCATTGAAGTTCTCCACCTGGATGATCGCTTTTTCCGGATCAAGCACACGGTAGTAGACGACGGCGTTGACATGGACCGAGACGTTGTCGTGCGAGATGACATCCTGCGTCGGTACATCGAGGACGATAATACGGAGGTCGACTCTTACCATCTGTTGAATGAAAGGGACAAGGATAATGAGCCCCGGCCCTTTGACACCGGTAAAGCGTCCGAGTGTAAAGATGACGCCGCGCTCATATTCGCGTAAAATACGGATCGCCATCGCCAGCAGAAGGATCAGCAAGACGGTGACATAGACCGTAATCATAGGTAAATCTAAAAACATGGTTTACTCCTCTATAGGTTTAATAGTGACGGTCAGGCCGTTGCGTTCGGTGATCTGAACTTTTTGCCCGACGCGCAAGGTGCTGTCGCTTGTTGCCTGCCATGTCTCACCATGGCAGTGGACACGGTAGGCATCGCCGTCTGCAGCGACCACTTCGCCGACAGCGCCGATCATCTCCTCCGCACCGCTGACCACCCTGGCCGAGCGCGAACGGATGAAGAGACGCATCACCAGTATGAAAAAAAGAAGGCTGACCAGCGTGAATGCGATCACCAGCGGCAGAGAGACGCTGCTGCCGAGTGTGTCGGCATCAAAGAGCAGCAGTGAGCCAAAGGCAAACGCGATCACACCGCCGATCCCGAGAACACCAAACCCTGAGACAAAGACCTCGGCGACCATAAAGCTGACGCCCAAAAGAATGAGCAGCAGTCCGGCATAGTTGAACGGGATCATGTTCAGGGCATAGAGCGCGATGACACCGGAAATAACGCCTATGACCCCGGGGACAAACCCACCCGGGTTCATCAGTTCGAAGAAGATACCGTAGATCGCAATGAGCAGCAAAATATAGGCGATGTTCGGGTCGGTGATGATGGCAAGAAGACGGCTCTTCCAGTCGGCTTCAAATGTGATGACGCGGCTCTTTTGGGTATGCAGCTTGGCCGCTGTTCCCAGGAGCTTTATATCTCTGCCGTCGACTTTCTCAAGCAGCGTTGCCGTGTCGTCGGCGATAAGATCGATGACCCCGAGTTTCAGAGCATCTACGGCTGAGAGACTTTCGGCTGATGCGACGGCATTGACCGCCCAGGTGACATTGCGCTCGTTCATCTGTGCCAGACTGGTAATGTAGGCGATGGCGTCGTTGATCGCCTTTTTTTCGGCCGTGGAAGAGGTGCTTACGTTGCTGTCGGGTTGCATGGGCGGCTGCACCAGGCTGATGGGTGTTGCCGCACCGAGATTGGTCCCGGGCGACATTGCTGCGACGTGCGAGGCGTAGAGCAGGTAGGTACCGGCGCTCGCGGCACGCGAACCTCTCGGTGCGACATAGGTGATGACGGGAATGGGGCTGTTGGTGATGGCCTGGATCATCTCGCGCATGGAAGAGGAGAGGCCGCCCGGAGTGTCGAGCTCAATCAGCAGGGCATCGGCATTTTGCTCCTGCGCATAGGCCAGCGCCTCGTTAAGGATGGTGGAACTTGCCGGACCGATGGCCCCTGTAATCGCTACTTTTAGGACGATCGAATCGGATGCAAATATCGGTGAGAACAACAGTAGTAAGAGCAGTAGCAACTCTCTCATGTCTGAACCTCTATGTAGAGTTATAAAAGATGGTTATAAATCATGATAACTCAGAAGCGTATGAAAGTCAAGAGATGGGGATGATAGAGTGTAACAGGATTGGCGGGTACAGAGAGAAACAAAGGCTGCAATGCAGCCTGCATAGGGAGTTCGCTACCGCTCTAACGGCACATAGATCAATACGTCCGAGGGGAGCTTTTTCATCAGGTAGGAGGCGGTTGAGCCGTACAAAACGGTGTCGGTGACTTTGACGCCGTGGGTACCGAGTATGACCAGATCGCTCTGCTGCTCTACGGCCGTATCCAGCAGCATCTCGCCGACAGGGTCAAACCCTTCGATCACCTCGGTATTGTCCAGACCGAGACTCTGCTGAAAGGCTTCGACATCCTCTTCTACCTGGGCTCTGACCTGCTCTCTATTGGCCTCTCTCTCTGTCTCAAGGTTGTAAAAATCCACACTCAGATCACTGATCTGGGTGTAGGCATAGGAGATGTTCAACGGGGCATCTTTAAAGAGCTGTTGCGTAAAGCGAATGCTTTTTTTAGAGGCTTCGGAGAGGTCGGTCAACGCCAATATATTGCTGTAGCCGCCTGTAACAGGTTGTTTGATGATGAGTACCGGACGGTGGCTCTTCTGCGCGACATGGTGCGCCGTGGAGCCGAAAAAAGTATCTTTGATGCTCTTCTTGCCGTGTGCCCCGATGATGATCAGATCACTCTGAAGCCTTTCAGACGCATAGACGATTTCGTCGGAAGGCTTGCCTCGTGTGACAGTGATGATGTACTCGACGTCGGCATCCTTGTCGAGGGTGCCCATCTTGGCGGCAATTTTGTCATGGACCGCCTTCTCCCCATCGGCATCGCCGAAAAGCTTGTCAAACATCGGAATGTCAATGCTGTGAAGGACCGTAAGCTGTGCCTTTTCCTGTTTCGCGAGAGCGATCGCTCTTTTTAACACTTCATCACCCATTACGGACGTGTCTATCGCCGCAAGAATATTGTTCAATACTGCCATGGTTCTTCTCCTGTTTGTGGTTAAGTGTAGCCGTATTCCGGCTACACTTTAGATGTGCTGCTCTTTGTAGACAAGACCGATCAGTGCATTGACCTCTTCGCCTAGAAACTCCAGTATGTCATCGACTGAGAGGATACCGCTGAGGTACCCCTCTTTGTTGACGACAGGCAATCTTCGGATACCGTGCCGGCGCATCTTCGTTATGCTCGAATAGAGATCGTCCTCTTCACTGCCGGTGACCAGTTCTTTGCTCATGATCTCGGCAACCATAACACGCTGCAGATCGGCACTGTCCGCAACGGCACCGATAACGATGTCGCGATCGGTCACGATGCCGACCGGCGTGTTGCCGTCGCTGCTCTGGTTTACGACGATCAGGTCGCCGACATTAAACACACGCATCAACTTGGCCGCTTCGACGATATTGTCGTCTTGGCCGATAATAAAGGTATCACGGGTACAGAGTTCACCAATTGTCATCACTACTCCTTGGTATGCACATCTTCTGATTAAGTATAGCAAATCGATTATAAATTGCAATACACCCTGTGATTCGTCAAAATCAAGCACTATTCCAATTTTTGCCTCCAAAGGGTATAATACATACTATTTGTGCTGCGCAGCGGAGCAGTCGAGACTATGGAGAGATTTTTGGAACAGAATATAGAACCGATGACAAAATTCGGATACGAGCGTCTTCAGGCGGAATCGAACCACCTCAAACTCGAGGTACGACCCAAGGTGATCAAGGCGATCGAAGAGGCGGCCGACATGGGCGACCTGAAAGAGAATGCCGAGTACCATGCCGGTAAAGAGGAACAGGCCAACATCGACCGTCGTCTGAATGAGATCGCCGATATGCTGGGCAATGCACAGATCGTTGACCCGAGCCAGCTTGAACATGCCCGCGTCAGTTTCGGCTCAACCGTCGTGCTTGAAGATATGGAGAGCGGTGAGGAAGTGACCTACACCATTGTCGGCGGCTGTGAGAGCAATCCGGATATCGGGCTGATCTCTTTCAACTCGCCGCTTGCCAAACAGATCCTTGGCAAAGAGGAGGGCGACGAGATCAAGGTGCGTCTTCCGGGAGGCGTGAAAGAGTTTGAAGTGAGCGAGGTCAAATACCAGGAGATCGTCTTTGACTGCCATGATTAAAGTCGCCGTGATCGGGGCCAGCGGATATACCGGCCTTGAACTGATCAAGATGATTGTCAAACACCCGCATTTTGAACTTGCCTATGTGGCGACCAGCGAGGGTGACACCAAGTTGACCGAGCTGCACCCGTCGCTGCTGGGTGTCTACGAGTGTGATGTCGAGAAGGCGGATGCTGCCGAGGTCGCCAAAACGTGCGAACTGGCATTTCTGGCGCTGCCGCACAAGACGGCCATGGGCTTTGTCAAAGAGCTGATGGCCCGTGATGTCAAAGTGGTCGACCTCTCTGCCGATTACCGTCTGGAACAGAAGCGCTACGAGGCACATTATGTCGAACATATTGATGCCGAAAACCTTCAGCATGCGGTTTACGGACTCCCTGAGATGAATGCCGAAGCACTCAAAAAGGCGAAGCTTGTCGCCAACCCGGGCTGTTATCCGACGGCGTCTATTTTGGCGGCACTGCCGTTTATGACGTACCGTATCGAAGGCTCGCCTCTGATCGTCGATGCCAAAAGCGGCGTCAGCGGGGCCGGCAAGAAACTCTCGACAAACACGCACTATGTGACGATCAACGATAATGCATTCGCCTACAATCCTATGCAGCACCGACATGGTCCCGAGATCGCAGAGAAGCTGGGTATCGACGAAAGCAGTGTCAACTTTGTCCCCCACCTGCTGCCGATGACGCGCGGCATGCTCTCGTCCGTCTATATGCAGGTCGAAGGTGATTTTGACGCAATGGAGGTCCTCAAAGCGTACTACAAGGATGCGCCGTTTGTCCGTGTCCGCGAAAACCCGGTCGATATGAAAAGTGTCGCAGGGACCAACTTTTGTGACATTTTCGTCAAACGTAACGGTTCGACCCTCTTTATCAATGCGGCGATCGACAACCTGCTCCGCGGGGCGAGCTCGCAGGCGATCGTCAACGCCAACCTGATGATGGGGCTCACTCAAGATGCCGGTGTGCCTGATATCGCCTATGTCCCCTAAACCGCTGCAACTCCTCGAGGGGGCGATCTTCCTTGGTGATGCCCACTACTCCTTCAAACACCGGGAGCTGCTCGAATTTTTAAAAGCGGTGCGTTCGCAAGAGCTTCAGACTCCGCAGATCGTCTTTATGGGGGACATCTTTGACCTGCTGTTCGGCGGGATACCCTACACGCGTGAGCGCAACAGAGAGGTCGTTGAACTTATTAATACCCTTAGCGACAATATCGAGATCGTCTATCTTGAGGGTAATCATGATTTCAACCTGGCTTCGATCTTTCCCGGGGTCAAACTTTTTTCTATCCAGCAACAGCCGGTACCGTGTGAATACAAAGGCCGCGCTGTTGCGATTGCGCATGGTGACTTTGACGCGCCTCTCGGCTACCGTCTCTACACTGCAGTCATCCGCAACCCTTTTGTCCTGCGCTTTTTGAGTCTGATCGATGGGATCGGCAAACATTTCATCATCAACGCATTGGACAGGAAACTGGCGCGCAAAAACGACTGTCAGGAGATGTATACCTTCGAGAAGTTCATCTCCAACCATCTCAGAAAACAGGACCTTGAGCGTTATGCGATGTTTATAGAGGGGCATCATCATCAAAACTGCTCTCTCGTATTCGGCAGGTGCCATTACATCAACCTGCCTGCCTTCGCCTGCGGTCTTGCCTATATGCGTTTGGGCGCGGATACTTTGGAAAACGAACTGTTCGAAAAAACGGGGGATTGAAGAGTGGCGGCGCAGAAAAAGTTTGACTTTCATATAACGCAGACATCTGCAAGAACGACCTTTAGACTGCAGGGTGCGCCGACAATACAGCAGCTGGCGGCCATTGAAAAGAGGGTGGCGGTGTCGGCAAAAGAAGCCAAGAGCGAAGAGGTGCTGTGGGACCTCTCAAAACTTGAAAGTATGGACTCCGCATTGGCCCTGCTGATCGCGAAACAGGTGCACAAGTCTCAGGAGAAGAAGCAAAAGGTGATCTTCAGTGCCATGGAGAGCGAGGTCAAAAGGATGCTCTCCATGGCTCAGGAACACGCCCATTTTGATACCGGCTTTGAACCGCACAGAGTGAGTCCTCTCGAGGCTGTCGGTCGACGCAGTGTTGAACAGGTCAACAACCTGGTAGACTTTATGGGCTTTTTCGGCAAGATGAGCGTGATCTTTATGCACTCTTTTATCCATCTGCCGCATATGCGTTGGAAAGAGATGACCTTTGAGATCTATGAGAGCGGGATCAAGGCACTGCCGATCATCGCACTGACCATGTTCCTGGTCGGGGTGGTCGTCGCCTATCAATCCGCGGAGCAGTTAAAGCTGTACGGTGCCAATATCTTTATCGTCGACATGCTCGGTATCTCGATCCTGCGCGAGCTTGCACCGATGCTGGCAGCCATTATCGTTGCCGGCCGCAGCGGCTCATCCTATGCGGCGCAGATCGGGGTCATGAAGATCACCGAAGAGCTTGATGCCATGCGGACAATGGGGTTTGATCCCTATGCGTTTTTGGTGTTGCCGCGCATGCTCGCACTGATGATCATGATGCCGATACTGATCTTTTTTGCCGACATCGCGGGCCTTATCGGCGGGATGCTGATCGCCAAGGTCGACCTGGGGTTGACGCCGACGATTTTCCTGGAACGGTTCGTTGAAGCGGTGAAGGTGAAACATTTCTGGATCGGTCTGTTCAAGGGGCCGTTTTTTGCGCTGCTGATCGCCACTATCGGGATATACCGCGGTCTGCAGGTAAAAAATGACACCCAGAGTATCGGGTTCAACACCACCAAAGCGGTAGTGGAGTCCATCTTCGCCGTGATCATCTGTGATGCCTTCTTCTCCATTATCTTTACAAATTTGGGATACTGATGATGCGCCCTGATATGCCCGGTCGAAGAAAGGTCCTAGAGGTCAAAAATGTTGTGACGCGGTTTGGCGAAAACCTTGTGCACGACGGGGTCAACCTGCATGTTAACGAGGGGGAGATCTATGGGTTCCTGGGGCCGAGCGGCTGCGGCAAGTCGACGCTGCTGCGAGAGATCATCATGCTTGATGGTTTTGAGAGCGGTTCGATCGAACTGCTCGATCAGAAGATCGAGACCATCCGTCTACGCGAGGCGCAGAGACTTCGTATGCAGTGGGGGGTGCTTTTTCAGTCCAATGCCCTTTTCACCTCGCTGACAGTTGCCGAAAACATCGCGCTCTCCCTGCAGGAGTATACGAATCTCTCGCAAGAGGCAATCAACGATATCGTCGCTTTCAAGATCGATATAGTCGGGCTAAAACAGTTTGACGGCACCTTGTACCCCTCGGAGCTGAGCGGGGGTATGAAGAAGAAGGCGGCGTTGGCGCGTGCGCTGGTGATGGACCCCAAAATCCTCTTTCTGGATGAACCCACTTCGGGCCTCGACCCGATTTCAGCGCGGGAATTTGATACACTTATAGTAAAGTTACGGGATCTTTTGAATCTGACGGTGGTGATGGTCTCGCATGACCTCACTTCGATCAACCACACACTTGACCGGATGGCGGTCATCGACAACAAGAAGATCGTTGCCGAGGGTACGCTTGATGCGATCAAAAAGATCAAGAGCCCGTTCATAGAGCGTTTTTTTAACAATTAAGAGATGAAGGATTAGGATGAACGCAAAAACAAATTACTCCATGGTCGGTCTGTTCGTGCTTATGTCGATCGTACTGATCTTTGTCTTTGTTATTTGGCTGATCAAACCGACTGACAAGGAAGATCTGACATCGTTTCGCATCTACTTTACGGAGTCTGTTTCGGGTCTGAATATCGATTCGCCGGTCAAATACAGAGGGGTGACGATCGGTAAAGTGACAAAGATGTCCATTAATCAGGAGAATATCGAAGAGATCCAGGTCGACATTTCGGTCTACAGCGACACCCCGATCAAAACGGACACGGTCGCCAAGCTCAAAGCGCAGGGTATTACCGGTCTCAACTACATTGATCTGAGTCAGGGGAGCAAAAGTGCGCCGCTGCTCTGTGAAAACGGCGAAGAAGGCATGGTGATCAAGTCGGTCCCTTCATTCTTGGTCAAGGTCGAAGAGTCGTTCGGATCGGTGTCGCTCAACCTCTCCAGCCTCATGGAATCGGTACAGCTGCTGCTGCGCGAAGAGAATCAGGAAGAGCTCACCCGGATACTGAGACACATCGCCGCGATTATGGCCAAAATGGACAAGACGATGAACCCGCAGAGTATCGCTGATTTTCAACAGCTCTTGAGTGCGTCGAGAGGAACGTTTGAAAAGATGGAGAAGGTCGTACCCAAGATCGATAACCTGACCGAGCGGACGGTCATTTTTGAAGAGCGGTTTGAAAAGGCCCTCGCCGCATATCAGGTCAGTGTCGCACAGGTCGGTTCATCCATGAAGGTCTTTGAAGAGCGAAATGCAAACGGCGACTATTCGGTGAAAGAGGGCGTAAAAGAGCCGATGAAACAGTTCTCTGTCACGATGAAAGAGCTGGAATCGACGCTTGAGCAGATCAAGCTGCTGCTTTCGCGTTACCAAGACAGCCCATCGGATATCTTTTTGCAGAGTGAAGAGCCCGATATCGGTCCAGGAGAGAAGTGATGTATAGACAAAATGTTATAGCGGTGGCAGCAATAGCCATGGTCATGGTGTTCAGCGGATGTTCACTGCAAAACAAGGTGCCGCCGACCTCAAAATATCTTTTGAAAGTGACGGATGACAAAAAAGTTGCAACGCCAAAGGGATGCCAAGAGAAAGTACTGCGTATCGGTCTTGTCGAAAGCCCGATGCTTTTGAGTACAAACGACATTGTCTACGAGACCGACAGCGGCCGAAGCTACAACTACACAAAGGCACGCTGGATGGCCAGTGTGAATGAACAGCTCTCTAATCTGCTTACCCGTTCGATCACACGCCAAAAGATGTTCAGTGATGTCATCGCGCTCAAGTCGTACGCCAAGAATGATCTGCTTCTGGAGAGCAACATCTATGCGTTTTCCCAGACAATCCACAAAGACGGCAGTTCGACACTGAATATCTCAGTGAAGTTTGTGCTTTTGGAACAGTATCGACGTAACATCGTCGCTTCGAAACTGATAGAACTTGAGAGAGAGGGTATTGAAGGAAGTGTTGAAGGCGCCGTAAAAGGGTACGCAGAGATGGTCGACGAACTGCTTTCCGAGGTCAACCTCTTCTTGAACAGCAGTTGTGAACAATAGAGCGGTCTGCTCTATTTGCAGCCTGTATTGATCTTAAAGATCGTATAGATCGGGCAGAAACCGAAAAGACCGGTCAGCAGCGGGATCAGGCCGATATAACCCCATAACCATCCCGTAAAAACTGCGATAAAGACAAACAATGCCCCCACAAACACTCTTAGAAAACGGTCGAAAAATCCTGTATTGCACATATTGACTCCTTTTGTTTTGAGTATAGCATAAGTTTAGCTTATTTACGATGCCGATGCAACTGCCTTTTTGCGAAAGAGATAGAAAAAGGGGAGAAGATTTCTGTTACAATAGCACTATGATTGAAACAGTGTACAAAGAACGACGGGACAGACTTTTAGAGATGATGGACGAGGGTGTTGCCGTGCTTTCGACGGCAACGATGCAGGCCCGTTCGAATGATACGGAGTATCCGTTCAGACCCAACAGCGATTTTTACTATCTGACAGGTTTTTCAGAGGACAACAGCATCCTTGTTCTGTGCAAAAAAGCCGATCGCTGCAAAACCGTTCTTTTTGTGCAGCAGAAAGTGCCTGAGATGGAGCTCTGGACGGGTGAGCGTCTGGGTGTCGAGAGTGCGAAGAAGCAGTTTGAGGTTGATGAGGTCTATGCCGTTGACAGCTTTGAAGAGCAGATGAAAGAGCTGATGAAAGAGCAGACGCTGCTCTATTTTGATCTCTTCAGCGACAGTGCTCTCTATGATGAGTTAAGGTCAATGGCCAAGACCATGCTGCATACCCGGGGTGTGACACGCTCGCCAAGGACATACAGCGACATCACCAAACTGACGCAGCAGATGCGACTGATCAAGAGCGAAGAAGAGATTGCCCTGATCACGAAGGCGCTTTCGATAACCGAGGCGGCCCATCACCATGCCATGAAGGTATGCCGAGTCGGGATGATGGAGTATGAACTGCAGGCAGAGTATGAGTACACCTTTAAAAAAGAGGGGGCATACAGCGACGCCTATACCACCATTATTGCCGGCGGTAACAGTGCCAATACCCTTCACTACATCAAAAACGACCAGCCGCTGAAAGAGGGCGAGCTGGTCCTTGTCGATGCAGGGTGCGAGTACGGTTTTTATGCCAGCGATATTACCCGGACATACCCGGTAAACGGCCGGTTCACACCGGAACAGAAGGCGATCTACAACATGGTGCTGGAGGTGCAGCTCAAGGTGATCGCCGCGATCAAACCGGGCGGCTCGAAAAAGGCGCTGCAGGCCTACTCTGAAAAACTGCTGACGGAGGGGATGGTGAAATTCGGCATCCTGGAAGGCGAAACGGAGGAACTTATTAAAGAGAAGGCGCATAAAAAGTATTTCCCGCACGGTATCGGCCACTGGATGGGGCTGGATGTGCACGACCCCTGTCCGTACAGTGATGACAAGGGAGAGGAGCTGCTCTTTGCAGAGGGGATGGTCCTGACAATAGAACCGGGGCTCTACCTGCCCCAAGATGATGTTAATGTTCCTGAAAAATACCGGGGCATCGGTATCCGTATCGAAGACAATATCCTTGTGAGCAAAGAGGGGTGTACGAACCTCTCAGCCGGGATTGCCAAGAGTGTCGAAGAGATAGAGGCGGCCTGCCGCTAGTTGTAGCTGTAGCTCCAGCCGGTCGACCCGGTCTTGGCCTCTTGAAAATCCACCGAATCCGCTTCAAAATCTAGTATGTGCATAAATGCGTGGTCGAGTGCTTTTTTGTCATCTTCTTTAAAAAGGTGCATCGGCATGACTGAGTCAAGGTTTGTCTTGGCAAAGGCGACGGCGTCGATCTGACTGAAGACATCGACGATATTGGTGAGTTTATACTGCTGTGCAAATTTATCAAGAATCGCCTGCTGAATATCCACCGGCAGTTCATCCGTGGTGTTGAGAAAAATAGTGAAATGGATAGGCGTTGTCGGGTTGTCACGCGTCGTCGGTGCTGCCATTATAATGTATTCCACGCCATCAAGATGCGCTTCGATCTCTGCAGGCGTCAGGTAGTGTTCAGCCTTGATAGATTGGTGTTGTTGCATAGTTTCTCTTTTTTTATGGCATTATAAACTATACAAAATAATAGATGCCTGCAGCCAGGGAGGTAATGATGACACATCAGCGTATTGAAACCTATTGCCTCTCGAAAAAAGGTGCTGTCAAAGCGTATCCGTTTGACAAGGTGACGGCGGTCTACAAAGTCGGAAACAAAATGTTCGCGCTCAGCAGTGATGTCAGCGAAGAGGTGCGTATAAACCTGAAATGTGATCCTCTCTACGCGGCCGAACTGCGCTCCATATACGACTGCGTCAATCCCGGATACCATATGAACAAAAAGCACTGGAACACCGTGACCTGTAACAGAGAGGCCGCCGACAGCGTCATCGAAGAGTGGATCGACGACTCCTATGCGCTTGTCTTCAATGCTTTGCCTAAAAAGGTACAAAACGAGATCGATCGTAAAGGCTGATTGTGTTTCAAAACAGCATGCATACCGTTTTTCTGGCACTTGTTTCGATTGCCTTTTTGAGCGGCTGTGCACCCAAAGAGGCGATGGTCCAGACAGATACCTTGGTGGCAAAAGGTCTTTTCAAAGAGGCGGCCCAAGTCGCCGAAGAAGAGATCGATAAGGCGGACCGGACCCAACGAAACAATCTCTTATGGACACTTAACGCCGGTCTTGCACACCGTTTCAGTCACGACAACAACGCCAGCATCAAGGCTTTTGACGAGAGCGAATGGCTGATAAAACAGTACCGTGAACAGCTTCTCGGTGCCGACATCGGCCAAGGGAGCGCAAGTATTTTCGTCAATGACACGACCCGCCCCTATATCGGTACCCAGTATGACGGGGTGATGGCGAACATCTACAAAGCCATCGACTATCTTGCCAAGGGCAACAGAGAGAGTGCCAGGGTCGAGTTCAACCGCGCCGTTGACAGACAACGGCGTGCAAAAGCCTTTTACGCAACATTGATCGAAAAAAACAGGGAAGCGGTCGAGCAAGAGCAGTACAGGGACAATAGGGGCGTCAACACGGATGCCTCGATGCCGGCAGCCGAGAAGGTGCTGCACGAGAAATACCCTTCGCTCTACAGTTTTGAGGTCTATCCTGACTTTATCAACCCGATGGTCAGCTACCTGGCAGGCATATTCGCCCTGAGTGAAGGCGACAGCCAAAAAGCCTTCGGTCTGCTTAAAGAGGCCTACGGGATGAACCAAGGCAACAGTTATATCGCGGCAGACCTTGCCTATGCCGACAGTCGTCTGGACGGCGCGGCACAGACTGAAACCCCTTTCGTGTGGGTGATCATCGAAGATGGCCAGGCGCCGGTGAAAACCGAGTGGCGTATGGATGTCCCGGTCTGGATATTTTCCAACAAGCTCAACTATGTCTCTTTGGCACTGCCGCGTATGCATCCCCGCAGCAGTGCTTTTGAAGGCTATTCGATCGAGACCGGGGAGAAGGTCAACCGAAGCGAATTGCTTTCAGACATGGACAGGGTGATCATGACCGAGTTTAGAACAGAGTACCCTGCCATTGTACGGCGGGCTCTCTTTTCGGCAGCGACCAAGGCCGTGATACAGTATCAGACGCAGCATCAGGCGCAGAACTCCGATGGCAATGCCGGTCTGGCCTGGGCCGTGGCATCGCTTGCGACAACAGTCTATACGATCGCATCGGCACAGGCAGACACCCGCAGCTGGACGACCCTGCCGAAACGCTTTGATCTGATACGTCTGCAACGGCCCGAGAACGGAAGATTGAGGATCAAAACATCTTCCGGATTGAGCCTGGACGAGATAGCTCTGCCGTTAAGAGAGCATGTATTAGTTTATGTTAAAATGGCTACAGCGGGGGCAATACCTTCGGTGTCGATAATTCCTTTAGGGAGAGATTAGTATGAGAAGATGGATCTGGTTGACGGTATTTGTACTGCTGTTTAGCGGCTGTGCCGATAAAACATCGTATGTAAAAGTGGTGGATGATTCGATCAGCGATGATATCTCTATTGAGAAGATCACTGAACGCATCAACAGTGAAAGCGGTCTCAAAGAGCTTCAGGTCATGGGTGAGAATGAGACAGACGAGTATATGAAACTGCGTTACCGTGTTGTCTGGTTTGATGAAGAGGGATTCGAGATCGACTCTATAGCCAAGAACTGGACGGAGCTGCCGGTCTATAAAAATGCCAACTTCACGATCCACATCGTAGCCCCAAATAAAAAGGCGACGGATTACCGTCTCTTTATCAACAAATAAAGGAAGACCATGAAGAATGTAATGAAGATAACAGTGAGTGCGCTGATGGCAGCCGGTCTGATGAGCGGGTGTGCGGACAAAACCGAGCGCATCGACATGAGTAACGACAAGGGTGAGCAGGTTATGGGTCTTGATTATCGTGACTTTAACCAGGCTGCGGCGGAAGCGGTGCAGTCCATGCTGATGTCCGGTGCCCTGGACAAAAAGAGCGGCGACCGTTATGTCCTGGCGATATCGCGTGTGACCAACGATACGATGCAGCATATCGACACCGACCAGCTTGTCAAGAAGATCCGTGTCGAACTGCTCAAAAGCGGCAAGGTCGTCGTGACAACGGCGGTCAGTGCCGACGGTCCGGAAGATGCGATGAGCAAACAGGCACGCGAACTTCGCAGTGACGATGAATTTAACCAGCGCACCGTTCAGGAAAAAGGGCAGATGATCGCCCCGGACATGAGCCTTTCGGGCAAGATCCTGCAGCGCAATGTCAGAATGGATGACGGCAAGCAGCAGGTGGAGTACTACTTCATGCTGAGTTTGACCGAGATCAAGACCGGACTGGCCTGGTGGGAAGGGGAGACCATCATCGGCAAACGCGGCTCCGGAAAATCCGTCTCCTGGTAAAAGATCGTCGGCGCAATATGCGCTTTAGTTAGTATCTTATACCAGTTTTTTTAGAAGATCGGTGACACCGATATGGAGGTTGTAGTTGGCGATAGGGAAGTCCAGCCACTCGTCTTCCAGGTTGACCGTGTAGCTGCTGAGGTAACTGCCCAGTTCTGCAAGGTCGATCATATCGTAGAGTGTTGTTCTATCGGCACTGTACTTTGTGCGTTGCAGGGAACCTGCATCATTGCTTTTTTGGAGAGTGAATGCGAGCCATTTCAGGTTGGCAAGATCGCAGTAGCGTATGAACAGTTCACCGGTTAATGTCTCTTCAGGCTTACCTTCCGGGGTAAAAAGAAGGTTCTGCTCTCTAAGCGGGATCAGTACCGAAAGTACAGCCGTTGCCAGAGGAATGCTTTTCTCCACCCACATCGGTGATTCGTTGCTGTTATTCAGGGCTGTCTGCAAGACAGCGATAATCTGTTCTTTATTTCCGTTTGCGAATATCTGTCCGATTGTCTGTATCATCTGCTCATCTTAATATTTTTTCATAATGTAGCCTTTCTTGTATAATTCCACCCTTATTAAGCAGAGCGATATTTATGATTAAGGATACAAATGCGAATTAACAAAAGTTTTGCGTCGAACGCAACAGCGTTGGCCCTGATCCCTCTCTCGGCGGTCATTCCCGAACCGGCAGTCTCAAAAGCGGTGCTCTACGGGGGTATCTTTGCGTTCTCCGGCGCTATCACCAATCTTATGGCGATTCATATGCTCTTTGAAAAAGTGCCGTTTCTGGTGGGGTCGGGTGTCATTGTCAACCGCTTTGAGAGTTTTAAAACTGCGATAAAAGAGCTGATGATGACGCAGTTTTTTACCAAAGAGCAGCTGGACAACTTTTTTGCCAATGAAGAGAAAAAGATCGATCTTGCACCGATGATCGAAGAGACCGACTTTTCACCGGCTTTTGATGCTTTGAGCAAAACGGTTATGGAGTCTCCATTCGGCGGAATGCTCGGTATGTTTGGCGGGGAGAAGGCCCTTGACGCTCTGCGTGACCCCTTTACCCGCAAACTCAAAAGTGCTGTCGGCCGTATCGTTGCCAGCGAAAGCTTCGAGGCGCAGCTGCAGAACTATCTGAGCGACTCGACATTGAGCGAAGATATGCTGGCGAAGATCGAAGAGGTTATCACTGCCCGTCTTGACGAGCTTACACCGCAGATGGTCAAAGAGATGGTGCAGAATCTGATTCGAGAACACCTCGGTTGGCTGGTGGTATGGGGCGGCGTCTTCGGCGGTCTGATCGGTGTTGGAAGCTCTTTCGTTCTTTAAGCGGTATTGTTCCAAGGAGTAATTTGACAGATCGCCGGAAGCAAGGAAACACCGTATAAAACAGCCCCTGATATGTTTGGTTGAATATAAAAAATTATTATATAAAAAGCTTGCATTCAACACCTATATTATGATAGTATAATCGTAAATTCACCGTAAGGAAAGCAAAGATGCAAAGACCGACACCGACCGATGTTGAACATGAAGTCACCTCAGTAGATATGATCGTATCAAAGTCTGATGAAAAAGGTGATATCACCTACACGAATCCTATTTTTATGAAAATATCAGGCTATACAAAAGGTGAACTGCTCGAACAACCACACTCGATTTTGCGTCATCCCGACATGCCGAAAGTGATATTCAAATATCTGTGGGACAATCTCAAAGCGGGCAAAGAGGTCCATGCGTTTGTCAAAAACCTCTGTAAAGACGGCGGTTATTACTGGGTGCTGGCTCAGGTAAGGGTCGCAACAAATCCAGACGGCTCTTTTAGAAACTATGTATCGACGCGCACGAATGTCCAACCTAAAGCAAAAGAGACGATTGCCGGCTTATATGCAAAACTGCTGGATATTGAGAAGAGTGAAGGTGTGGATGCTTCGGAGGCTGCATTGATGTCGTTTCTTGATGAGAACAGTGTGACACCGGACACCTTCAATAGCTTTATGGATACGCTAAACGCTGCGTAATCGAGAAGAGGAGGTTACTCGACCTCGATCGTTACATCGCCTATGACCAGTTTGTCCCCTACACGGATTTTGGCGCGTTTGCGTATCTCTACTTCACCGTTTCGGATGACGTGACCGCCCGCCACGATCATTTTTGCATCTGCCCCGCTGTCGACAAGGTCTAACAGTTTGATAAGCTTATAGAGCTCGATGTACTCTTCGGTCAGTTGATAGATCATAATAGTATCCTTTGCGTAATAGTAACAAAGATGATATTAAAATGCTGGGTTCGGGAGGGGTCTGTCATTGATGAAAAAGCCACTTTTGTGACTTAATCATGGGAAGATCTCAAGATTTTTCGTAGATAGAAGTTGTCGAGAATGGTATAGGACCAACTGCACACAACCCTATGTAGTAGAAATGAGTGAGAACAGCATTATAAAAGTTTATAATGTTAAAGAGATTCTAGCATGCTTAACTTATGCCAGTATTAAATAATGTTAATTTATGATTTTTTAAAAATTCGGCACTTTCAATGGCGATTTCCAACTCTTCATCGGTCGCAATGACGTAGAGCTCAATACGGCTGTTAGGTTGGTGAATGGCTGAATTATGAGCGTTAAGGTTTTTGCTCTCATCCAAGAAGATGCCAAACGCATCGTCCAGCCCATCGAGCACCATAGCACGGATCAGCGGGGCATGTTCGCCGATCCCTCCGGGAAAGACGATCGCGTCGACGCGGCCTAAGGCGGCGATGTAGGCACCGATATACTTCTTAATGCGATAGGTGAAGATATCCAGTGCGAGCTGGGCTTCGCTGTCCATGTCGGAGGCTCTCTCGATGATCACTCTTAGGTCATTCTCTCCGCAGATACCTTTTAAGCCGCTCTCGCTGTTGAGCAGTCTGTCGACCTCCTGGGCACTCATGTCGTGTTGTCGAATAAGGTAAGTAACTATAGCCGGGTCGAGGTCGCCGGAGCGCGTTCCCATGACCAGCCCCTCCAAAGGGGTGAAGCCCATCGACGTATCGACACTTATTCCTTCTCGTATAGCACACGCACTTGCCCCGTTACCGAGGTGCAGGGTTATAAGGTTGAGCTGCTCAAGCGGCTGTTTCATGACAGCTGCTGTTTGGCGTGCAACATAGTGGTGCGAGGTACCGTGAAAACCGTAACGGCGAATGCGGTGTTCTTCGTAGAGCGGTTTTGGCAGTGCATACAAGTAGGCATGTTCAGGCATGCTTTGGTGAAATGCGGTGTCAAAGACAGCGATGTTGGGGATTTGCGGGGCCAGTTTTGCCGTTATCTCCATCCCGAGGAGATTGGCAGGATTATGCAGCGGTGCAAGCGGGCTTAATGCGCTAAGTTCATTCAACACCATGCTGTCGACAAAGGTCGGTTTCACGAATTTTTCGCCGCCGTGGACGACGCGGTGGCCGATGGCAGAGAGGTCACGTTCCAGATCAATGATCTTCTCTTTTTTCAGGGTTTCAAAGAGCAGCGAGAAAGCTGCGTGATGATCGGCAATCATCTCTGCCGTATGGAGTACCTTGCTTTGATATTGAAGATGGAAAGAGCCGCTGCCCTCGGCAATGCCTTCGATAAGTCCGGACGCTATGGATTGGGATGCTTCCATGTCGTAGAGCTGCCACTTCAGAGTGGAGCTGCCGGCGTTCAGGACAAGGATGTTCACGCTTTCTCCTGTGCCTGGACAGCGGTGATGGCGACGGTGTTGACGATGTCATCGACACTGCAGCCACGGCTGAGGTCGTTGACCGGCTTTTTCAGTCCCTGTAAAACGGGACCGATAGCAACGGCTTTGGCACTCCGCTGAACCGCTTTGTAGGTGTTGTTTCCTGTATTGAGATCAGGGAAGATAAAGACGGTCGCGCTGCCGGCAATACGGCTCTCAGGCAGTTTGGTTCTGGCCACTTCCGGATCAATGGCCGCATCGTATTGGATGGGCCCTTCAATAAGCAGATGGGGGTGGCTTTTTTGGACGATCTCTGTCGCTTTTCGGACTTTGTCTACGGTGTCTCCCTCTCCTGAACTGCCGGTAGAGTATGAGAGCATGGCGATGCGCGGTTCGATCCCGAAATGCTCTGCTGTCTGCGCCGAAGATATCGCGATCTGTGCCAGCTCCTGGGCATCGGGGTTTTGGTTGACGGCACAGTCACCGTAGACCAGGACCCGTGTCTGAAGACACATGAAAAAGACGCTTGAGACGATGTCGCATTCATCCGTCGTCTTGATGATCTGCAGTGCCGGACGTATGGTGTCGCCGGTCGTATGAATGGCGCCCGATACCATCCCGTCGGCCATCCCGAGATGGACCATCATTGTGGCAAAATAGTTGGGGTGGGCCATGGCATCTCTGGCCGTTTCCAGGGTGAGCCCTTTGGCTTTTCGCATCTCAAAAAATGTTTCAGAAAAACGCTCCCTGTAGGGTGAACTGTCCGGATCGATAATCGTTGCTTTTGCGATATCGAGAGAGAGCAGGGATGCCTTGTAGTTTATATCATTTTCATTGCCCAATAGCACGAGGTCGACGACATCTCGTCTCAGCAGGATCTCCGCCGCACGCAAAATGCGTTCGTCACTGCTTTCGGGCAGGACGATACATCGCCGTTTTTGGCGGGCACGTTCGAACAGTGTATAGGTGAACATCATCGGCGTCATGATATTGGTATGGCTCTCTTGCAGCCGTTGCAGGATCTGCTCTCTGTTGACATTGGTGTCAAATATCCCTTTTGCCAGTGCTATTTTGCGTGTACTCTTAGGGGTGATACGTGAGCGCACGGCCTCCACTTGCGATGCGGTGGTGTAGGTGTCGGCTTCAACGCTCATGATGGGGAGTTCGATGACATGAAAGTTTGCAAGCAACTGCATCATGCTTTTGTCCGGTGTGATCCCTCCGGAGAGGATGATACCCGCCACATTCGGCGATGCTTTGGCATAAAAAGAGACGAATGTCGCGATGATGATGTCCGCGCGATCTGCCGGTACGATGATCAAGTCGCCCTCTTCAAGACGGGGCAGGTAGTGCTCCAGGCTCATCGCTGCGATCTTGCTCTGCTTGACACTATTGTTCAACGAGTCTTCGCTGCCCAAGACCATCTCAGCGTTCAAAGCCATTTTGATCTCCTGGAGCGAAGGGGTGTCGAGTTCACGGTTGTTGGGCAGTAAAAAACTCATTGCACGGGTAGGGTTTTTCTGAAGAAGTTCTTTGACCGCCTGCAGTTCTGAGGTTTTGATGCGGTTGACAAAGGTGGCAAAATGGCTCACCCCGGCACTCTGGACGATCTCCTCTTCGAGTTTGATCTCGTCATAGATGGCCCGGCCCGGCTTCTCTTTGGCGTTGAGAATAGGGATAAAAGGGGTCGAGAGATTTTTTGCCAGGTGAAGGTTGATGTCAAAATCAAGGGTGGCACTGAAAAGAGATCGCGGAAGCCCCTCAATAAGGACAAAGTCGTATTTCGCTTCGAGCTTCTTGAAGTGGGTGATAATGGTGGTGATCAACTGGTCGACCTTCTCTTGCGCGAGGAGGTTCTCAACGTCACCGGAATCGAAACAGTAGCTCTCGTCATAACTTTGTATCAGCGAAAAGTGTTCGCGCATAAAGGTGATGTCACCATCGTCTTGCCCCTTCTGCTTAATGACCGGACGGAAGAACGCCACCTTCTGGTAACGGCTTTTCAAAATGTTCATCAGCCCGATACTGACAAAAAGTGTCCCCGTTGCAGGTTCAAGAGAAGCAAGGTAGAGACTGGAGGTTTTAGACATGCAAGTTCCTAGATAAGACCATGATTTGACTTATCTTACTTCAATCTTCATTGTGATAGCCTTACGAGATATTTACGCAAGTATAAAAGGCGAAAAATGGTCTGTCCATGCGGTTCAGCTAAAGCATATTCCGACTGTTGTGAAGCTCTGCACGACGGATTAAAACAGGCGCGGACAGCCGAAGAGCTCATGCGTTCGCGCTACAGCGCTTTTGCCGTTGGCAATGCAGAGTATCTCTATAAAACATCTCTGCCGATACATCATGCACCCAATGAACTTGAGATGCTGAGAATGCAGATGAATTCGGTGGAGTGGTTACGACTTGATGTTGTTTTCGCCTCTGAAGAGAGCGTGGAGTTCAAAGCCTATTACCGGGATGCAGACGGTATACAGCTTCTGCATGAAAAGAGTACGTTCGTCCATGAAAACGGCCAGTGGTTTTATGATGAAGGTACCCTCTATACGGCGAAAATAGAGCGCAATGAACCCTGTCCCTGCGGCAGCGGGAAAAAATACAAAAAGTGTTGCGGTTAGCCCTTTTTCTGTACGTTAGAGTACCTCCACGCTGTTGCGTCCATGCTCTTTCGCAAGATAGAGGGCTCTGTCCGTACGCCCTATCAGCGAGTCGATCGTATCACCGTCCTTTATTGCGGTGACGCCGAAACTGCAGGTAATGGGTTCTGAAATACTGTGACTTTTTTGCAAAAGCATACAGGTCTGATCGGCAACAGCACAGCGGAGTTTTTCACAAAGTAGTGCCGCCTGGCTACTGTTGATGCCGGGGGCAAGCAGGGCAAACTCATCACCGCCCCACCGCGCAAAGATATCCGATGCCCTGACCTGTGTCTTGATGAAGGCACTGATCTGGATGAGGATCTCATCACCGGTAAGGTGGCCGTATTGATCATTAAAGCTCTTGAAATAGTCGATGTCAAGCATCACCAATGAACATGGCGTAGCATAACGTTCATAACGCTCGATGGCGACCATAATGTCCTGGTTGATCTTCTTGCGATTATAGGCTTTTGTCACTTCATCGATCAGCGCGTACTCTTCAATCTCTTTTTCGCGGGTTATATTGTCACGCAAGGCGATGTAGCCGACCTTCTTGCCCGCTTCGCCGAAAAGAGGTCTTATCACGCATTTTATCCAGTAGGCTTGACCGTCTTTGGCAATGTTTTTGATTTCGCCCCGCCAGATCCTGTCACTCTCTATGGTCTCCCAAAGATCGGCATAAACGCTGTCGTCGGTATCGGGTGCGCGCAGTAGACTGTGCGAGCGTCCAAGCAGCTCTTTGCTTGTATAGCCGCTGCGCTCGCAAAATGCCGGACTGACCCTCTCTATGATCCCTTTGAGATTAGTCGTAGTGTAGATGACATGGTTATTGACGATCTCTTTGATCTGCTCATCGAGGACATTTTTGGATGGATATGATACATGAAATGTGTGGTTGATAGGATCAAAATGGTGCATGAGTATCCTTCTGCTATCTATTTATAGTATTAATAAAATGAAAAAATCATGAAAAAATCATGAAAAATTTTCAAGCAATGGCTTAAATGGCACTATAATCGGGTGATTGAGAAATGAGATATAAAGAGTAATATGGTGGGCTAACCGGACCATTACCTCGATTTCGCTATAATCGCGAAAATATTAACGGCAGCCTCTTTGATGACGTCAGAGGTGGACCAAGAGAGAGATTATGGTTAGAACACAGAACTTGACGATGCGCTTTGGTAGCCGCATCCTTTTTGAAGATATCAACATTAAGCTAGACCAGCATAAACGCTACGGCCTTATCGGTGCGAATGGTGCCGGCAAAA
Source organism: Sulfurimonadaceae bacterium (assembly GCA_041555445.1). GTDB lineage: Bacteria > Campylobacterota > Campylobacteria > Campylobacterales > Sulfurimonadaceae > Sulfonitrofixus. The sequence goes on along the minus strand of JBFFKK010000001.1, from coordinate 8,307 downwards.
CAACTTTTTTGAAGATCCTGAGCGGTGAGATCAATGAGTACGAAGGTGAAGTGATCATCGGCAGCGGTCTTAGAGTGGGCGTCCTGGGACAAATCCAGTTTGCCTTCGAAGACTATACGATCATGGATGCGGTACTCTACGGTAACAAACGCCTCTATGATGCCGTCAAAGAGAAAGAAGAGCTCTATACCACGGGTGACTTTGAAGACGACAAGGTCAACGAACGCCTGGGTGAACTTGAGATGATCTGTGTCGAAGAGGACCCGACCTATGAGTACGAGATCCAGATCGCGAAGATACTTGAAAATGTCGGTATCCCGGCAGAAGAGCACTACAACCTGATGTCGTCGCTCAAGACTTCGGATAAGTTCAAAGTCCTGCTGGCGCAGGTTCTTTTCCCGAAACCGGATGTCCTCTTCCTCGATGAGCCTACCAACAACCTTGATATCGAATCGATCGGTTGGCTGGAGAATGAACTGCAGCGTCATGAAGGGACCATGGTCGTGATCTCTCACGATAGACACTTCCTGAACGCCGTCGTTACCAATATCCTTGATGTTGACTACCAAAAGATCCGCGAATTTACGGGGAACTACGATGACTGGTATATCGCTTCAACCGTTATGGCCAAACAGCTCGAAGCAGACAACGCCAAAAAACTTAAAGAGAAAGAGGACCTTGAAGCCTTCGTCCGCCGTTTCTCCGCCAATGCCTCGAAAGCAAAACAGGCGACGTCGCGTCAGAAACAGCTCGACAAACTTAATATCGAAGACATCAAGCCCTCTTCACGCCGTGACCCGAGTATTGTCTTCAAGCCGAAACGCCAGATGGGTGATGAAGCACTTTGGCTGGAAAACGTGTCACATTCATACGGCGACCTTGAGGTCCTGAAAGATATCACCCTGCGCATCGAACCGGGTGAGAAGATCGCCCTGATCGGTGCCAACGGTGTGGGTAAGACAACGCTCTGTAAGATCATCATGGAAGAGATGAAACCGATGAGCGGCAAAGTCAACTGGGGTGCGACGATCGAACCGTCATATTTCCCTCAGGATACGGCGGATCAGATCAGCGGCGACGGTACCTTGTACGAGTGGCTGCGCGGATTCGATCCTAAGCGTGATATCGCCGAGATCCGTAACTGTCTGGGACGTATGCTTTTCAACGGTGAACAGCAGGAAAAATCGGTAGAGAAGATTTCCGGTGGTGAAAAACACCGTATGATGCTCTCGAAGATGATGCTTGAAAACGGGAACTTCCTGGTACTCGATGAGCCTTCGAATCACCTCGACCTTGAAGCGATCGTCGCACTGGGTGAAGCCCTTTACAACTTTGACGGCAACGTCATCTGTGTGTCGCATGACCGCGAGTTGCTGGACGCATTTGCCAACAGAATTATCGAACTGCATGGCGACGGTACCTACACTGACTTCAAAGGATCATACGAAGAGTTCGCAGAGGCAAAAGCGAATGGAAACTTATAAGGCGTACCTGGGTCTTGGTATAGCAGGTAATTTTGCACTGCACCTGGAACAAGCGGGCGAGATGGAAGATTTCAAGGATGTCATCACCGAGGATCCCAACGGACCCAAAGGGATGTTTCCCTTTTATATTCCCGGGTTTGAGAACCAGCTTGGCGTCTACCCGCTCTCTGACGACACCATCATCCTGCCCGATGAAGAGGTGAACGTTCAGGCTGAACCCGAAGTCGGGCTGGTCTGTGACATCACCTATGCGAACGGAAAAGTGGCGGCTATTACCCCCAAGCAGTTCGGTGCTTATAATGACTGTTCGATCCGTAAAGAGGGCGCTAAAAAGATCTCTGAGAAGAAGAACTGGGGCCCGGCAAGCAAAGGTCTGAGCGCCACGCTTATCGATATCGACAAGTTTGAAGAGGGCAGCATGCTGGACCACTGGCGTATCTGCAGCTTTGTCCGCAACAGCGAGATGATTATGCGTTACGGCGAAGATGTCGAACTGAGCGGCTACAGCTTCTTCTACCAGAAATTGATCGACTGGATGATCAACCAGATCAACAGCCAGACCGATCACGGGCCGCTTGAACCGCTGCTTGCGTACATTGAAAAAGCGGGCTTTCCTGAAAAAATGGTGGTCAGCATCGGTGCGACGCGCTACACCCCTTATGGCGAGAAGAACTTCTTGCAAGAGGGCGACGAGGTGATCGTCGTTGTTTACGACAATGAGCTGTACTGTAAAAACCCGATCATGATGATGGCGCAGAAAGGCGAGCTTGATGTACCGGGTGTCAGTGCCCTTGTACAGAAGGTAAAGCGCGCGCATTAGCAGCGTTAGCGAGGCAAGGCAGCAGAGATGACAGCAAACAGTATCAAACCGGGACTTTACCAGCACTACAAAGGCAAGCAGTACGAGGTGATCGATCTCGTGCGCCACTCCGAGACGGAAGAGACACTGGTATTGTACCGGGCCCTCTACGGCGAAAGAGGGCTGTGGGTACGTCCTTTAACAATGTTCACTGAGAGCGTCAATGTGGATGGACTCTGTATGCCACGTTTTGAATTGGTGAGTGGGTCAAAATGAGCCGCGGTAAAAAACTGGATCTTCAGATCGGTGCCGATTTTGACGACAGCAGCTGGGATGTCGTCTCCGAAAAACGTACGAGTACGTTTTCAGAGCGCCTGGAACCTTCAAAACATCAATTGGTCTTCCAAAAAGAGAAACGCCGGGGCAAGGTCGTAACGTTGGTCGGCCCCTTTCATTTAGAGGCAGAGGCGGCAAAAGAGCTGCTGAAGACGCTTAAAAAGAAGCTTGGCTGCGGTGGAACGGTCAGTGAGGATTTTCTTGAGTTTCAAGGGGATATTCAGCCGAAGCTGCGCGAACATCTGGAAGCGATGGATTACCGTTTTAAACGGAAGTAGAACCCGACTACAGTATTACGTAAGCAGCCAGTAGAGCAGTGCCCATAACAGATACGCGATCAGGGCTATCGCGCCGAACACGAGCATGACGCGAATCAGGATGTGAAAAAGTACTTTTAACGCCTTTATCTACTCTCCTTTATAAGGGACGATCGGTGCATGCAGTTTGTAGGCCTCCATTATCCCGCCTTCTATGTCGATAACCTTGTATTTCAGTTCATCCGATAAAAAGACAGCAACCATTTTTGTCCGGCTTCCGGTACGGCAGATCAATGCAAACTCTTTACTGGTATCGACCTTCGTATTCAGCTCTTTTAAAAATTTCGGGATGTCATACTGACCGCGTTCGTTAAAAAACTGGATAGGGATGGAACCTTTGACAATACCGCTCTCTTTCCACTCTCCCACCGTTCTGATGTCGACGATCGGTATCTTCTTGTCGATCAATGTTTTTGAAAACGGTTGAAGATGGTACTCCGCATGTAAAAGAGACGATAAAAGCAGTAACAATGTAAAAATATATTTCACTTGGGAACCTTGTATAAAATTGATATAATTGTACAATTAAAATGTAAATTTATAACAAAGATTACTTTAAATGGCAAAAGTCTCGAACAAGCGTGAAGATAATACGAAGAGGTTGCGTTACATCCGTGTATTGGAACGTTTTACAAGCAGTATCGTCAACTACCTTACCAAAGTTGAAGAACCGACCAAAGAGGTTTTCGACAAAAAGGTTGACAACAACCGACGCTACCTCGACCGCACAGAGAAAATTGCACTTTACAAGGGTGAGTTCAACGAACTTGAAAAACTGGTAGAGAAGATTATCAGCTATCGTGACTCAGACGAAGAGATCGACGAGATCAAGAGTGTCGTCCTCTACAGTGCGAACCAGATCGAAAAGAGTGTCAACCAGCGCCAGTATAAAAAAGACAAGCACACCTCTTCCAAGTTTAAAGATTGGGAATAAACGCGATACAATGTCGCAATCAAAAAGGATACAAATTTGAAATATATTATATTAGATACAGAGACAACCGGAGTAGACGAAGAAGATCGCATTATTCAACTGAGTTACTTGGTGACCGACCTGGAGGGAAACATCCTGGAGATGTACGACGATCTGTGTACGGCACCGCTTCCGACCAAGTTTGACTCGATGGCCATTCACGGCATTACCCCTGAGATGCTCGAAGGCAAACCGGCCTGTGTCGATACCAAGGCGTTTGCACGCTTGAACGAGCTCAATGTCCCTGAAAACACCCTTGTTATCCAGAATGCCGAATTTGACGAAGCGATGCTGGCAAAAGAGGGGTTCGTCTCTCAGATGAAACTGATCGATACCTACCGTATACTGCGTAAAAAGTATCCGCTTAACACACCGCACGGCCTGCAGCACAAGCGCTATGAGCTTGGTCTTTACAAAAAAGAGCCTGCTTTGATCGAGGAACTGGGTGTGGAGGTCCGTGCGCACGATGCGCTGGGTGATGTCATCGTTCTAAAACTCTTTTTGGACCACCTGCTTGCCGATGATCAGAGTCATGAGGAGATGATTGAACTCTGTTCGGCACCGATCATGCTGGACATCATGACCTTCGGAAAACACAAGGGCAAGACCTTTGAAGAGATCGCGCTCAACGACCGCAATTCACTGCAGTACATGATCGATACCTTTGATCTTGACACGGACCTTCGCCATACGATGGAGACGATCATGGAGCAGACAAAGTCACAGATCAAGATCACCATACCGTTTGCCAAATACCGCGGTGAGACACCGGAAGAGGTGGCGCAAAAAGATCCCGGTTTCCTGAAATGGATCCGTGACAAAGCAGACCGTATCTCGCCGGAATTGAAAGAGGCTGTCACTAAAGCCCTTGCCGACATCGGCCAGTAAGAGACCTTATGGGTGCTTGTGGTTATGTCCCGCCGGACGTCCGACTGAAGCAGGAGATCATTGAACTGGTGATCGAACTTGAGGCAATGGGTAAAGAACCTGAGTTCTGCCGTCTTGTTTTAGAAGAAGATATCCTGAATTTTTACAAATTAGAAAACAGCGAGAAGCCGGAACAACCTCTTAATAACGAATAGGTCTATCTTATTCATCTTCATCGGGATCGATAAAAACATCCCAGACCACCGAACACCCATATTCCTCATCCAGTACCAGCCATTTATAATACTCTGTTTTTGCACGTGAACTGTAGAGCCGTACCTTGACCTGCTCCTCTGAGAGAAGGGTCCGGATCTCTTTCTCGCTGATCGCTTTTTTGTTCCATCGGAGCAGGGCGTTTTGGAAGATTCTAAAAGAGCAGGTGGACTCTTCCGTCAACTCTGCCATATCATGTTCAAAACTCCAGTGCGCGTTTGAACAGGCATAAAGTTTGATGTTCTTTCCATCAACAGTGGTCTGTCGGACTTCAATTTTGCCGCCGTTACAATAGGGGCACTCTCCAAGTGTCTTGTTCATAGGTCGGATTATAGTCAAAAAATCCGTTCATTGAAATTATGTGGCGATTTGACGAAAATATAGGCATTTTTGTAGTACGGATGTAATATTTAACTGCTAATATTACGGCATGCGTTTACTTTACTCATTCTTCATCATTATGATTGTTATGTCCATGCCGATGATGGCGGATGAAAAGATAGCTCATAAAAAGCTTCCTCTTTCAGAAAGCCTTCCTCTTCTAGAGAAAATTGAGCACAGTGCACTTCGCATGGGCAACGGTCCCGTCAAAGTCCACGTTTTTATCGATCCCAAATGCCCCCACTCACGTGACTTTGTAGAGATGATCTCCGAGAGCGAGAAAATGCGTTCTCGCTACAGTTACTATTTTTATCTCTACACCTTGACCCGCATGCATTCTGAAGACGTTGTTGCCGCCATCTACGAGGCCAAAGAACCAATAGAAGCACTGCTTGACGTGATGGTTCGACATAAAAAAGTTCCCTATCAACAGTCGGACAGTAAACTTACGGCCAAGAAGGTTAATGCAATCGCAGATGTGGGAATGCAGCTCGATGTCTATAAACGTCCTTACATGATAATGGTCAAAAAGCCGAAGAAAAAGCGAGAATATTAAGTATGTATTACCACACACCTAAAGTCAACAAATATGTCACGTTCATACAGCGGTATCGTCTGGCTATTGTGGTCAGCTATGCTTTTGTCACCTTGCTGACACTCTTTTTTTATAGACCGGAGTTTGTCTCATCGGATGCTTCATTCTGGCTAAACGAATCCAAAGAGATGCAACGTACGCAGGCCCAGGCTTATGATGCCAAATATATAGGCCGTCTGGATCTGCATATAGGTGCATTTGACGAGAATGTAAAATCCACCTTGAACCGTTTCCAGTCTCAGCTGGAATCGATCAGAGGTGTGAGCCATGTTGACTCTTTGTGCGGGGCTTATCGGATCTATAACGACGGCGATAGTCAAGACTCATCGCTGGTCAAGGCGACACCGCTGGGACTGATGGATGCCAAAGAGTTGAAAAAGTTTGTCAAAGCCTATGGCGGCGAGTATGACAGTTTTGTGAACAGTGATTTCACCAAAGTCTCTTATTTTATCTATTCACAAGAGCCAATTGATATCAGTTCGATTTCGGTTCCTTATAAACATAGTTATTCCGAACCCAATATGGAAGCTAACTTGAGTGACTATGTCTATTCCGTTTTGGCAGTCATCGCCTCGATCGTACTTTTTTTCCGCCTGATGTTCCATAATTACATTTCGGCGATAGCAGGGCTCTTCGTCATCGTTTTGACGATGGTCACAACCTTTACGCTCATCTACTTCATAACGGGTGACAATCATGTGCACATTGCGATGACACTGATCGTCTTGAGTATTGCCCTTATCGATTATCTCTATTTCTATTATCGCTGGCATGTTTCGCAATATCGGGCAGATGTCTCGCGTGCTATGCTGAAGACGATCAACCGTAACATACACCCCGCCTTTTGGACCTCGTTTATTACACTGATAGGGTTGGGGCCGCTGGTTGTCGTCGACTCATCGATTGTCCAGCAGCTGAGTCTGAGTGTGATCTTGGCATCAATTTTCGCCTATATACTGAACCTGACACTTCTGCCTGCGTTGGTCAGTTACTTCAATGTCGTCCATCCGAGAGTAGAGTTTGCACGATACTGTTATATCTTTGCCAATAAAGAGATCCACTATAACAAGCAGTTTTTGAAAATTTTTCTGGCGGTGTCCACTTTTATAATGCTGATCGGTGCCTACCAGCTTTTCTTTGCGCAAGAGAAGATGTTCGCCAAGAGAGTAAAGAGTGATGTTATTACCGTGTCGCTGCCTTATGACGAGGTGAATGAAGAGCTGTTGTTAAAGATCAATGATTTTGAGACGGCTTTGAAAAAAGAGAATCCCGGTGTCAAAGAGGTCACATCGCTGCTGACAATCATGGAACTCTTCAACAAGGCAAATTCGCAAGAAGATATATACAGTGAACAAAACTATATGCAGTCACTCTTCTTTTTGGAGCTGTACTCCCTCGAAGATAGTGTTATGAGTGATACGTCGCTTCATATCAAGATCACCCTGGAAGATATCGACAAGTATCAGGTGATCCACTGGTTGCAGAACTACGAGGGACTGCCGATCTTCTTTACGGACATAGACACTATCATCGGCACCGCTAAGCTGGATAAGCTGATGACCCTGGGCATATCCCTGGGAACAGCCCTTGTCATTATCGGTCTTATCATGGGGTGGATTTTCAGAAACAAAGAGATGGTCTTTGTCGGATTTATCGTCAATGCGATTCCTATTATTTGGTTCGGGCTCTTTTTGGAACTCTTCCAAGTCCCTTTGAGCCTTGAGGTGTTAATAGCCATGACGATCACCGTCGGTTTGGCGTCAGATGCAACGGTCCATTTCGGTTTCAAATATTATCGAAGCCGTTTTTTCGGACGTACTGAAAAGCACGCCTTGGAGGTGATGTTCTTTTATGCCGGTGTGCCGGTGATCATCGGTGCTGTTGTTTTGATGGCGGTATTCTCCCTATTGACATTAACAGATGTCCCGTCGTTGCAGCTCATAGGGGCCTATGGCGCAATCTTGATGCTGCTGTCGCTATTGACCGACCTGTTGATACTGCCGGTACTGCTGTTGGCGATAGACAAGTTCAACCGCAATGACAGCGATACACGATATCTAAAAAAACGTTACAAGCTGAACGGATAGCCGCCTGAATTAGAGCGCTATCGTTATTTATAAAGTCAAAAAAATGCAAATTTCAAGAAATTCAAAAATCCTTTCGCGATGTAAGGAACCTCTAAGTATTACTTCTCTATAATTCCCGTCCACAAACGATGAGTCGCTTGAAAGAGAGACCTAGAGACTACGTGTTGTAGCTTTTAGAAGTTGTTTGAGATCATT